>JBBIHQ010000025.1:0-43169 GCA_037446975.1 Opitutia bacterium | reverse complement strand
CCGCTCCTCGGAGCGGGGCGCGGATTGAAACCCTTCGGTGATCTCATCAATCCGGTGCGCACGCATCGCCCCGCTCCTCGGAGCGGGGCGCGGATTGAAACCCGCTGTGGCAGTATTCTTGGCGTCCGGGTACGGAATCGCCCCGCTCCTCGGAGCGGGGCGCGGATTGAAACTCAGCCAACCAGAATACGACCGGGAGTGCGGTCTCATTGAAGGTCGAACACGCAAGCCGGGCTTACCCGTTGGCCACGACCGTTCCGGCACTACAATTCGGAGCGCTGTGAATTCCGGAAAGCCGGCTAGCCGATCTGTCTTCGCACGATCTCGTCGACCAGCTTCGGGTTCGCCTTGCCCTGCGAGGCTTTCATGACCGCGCCCTTGATGGCATTGAGCGCCTTCTCATTGCCCGCCTTGAACTCCGCCGCCGCCTTCGGATTCGCGGCGATGGCCTCCGAGATCCATTTTTCCAGCTCAACCGTGTCGGTGGATTGCCTCAGGCCCTTGCGCTCGACAATGATACCGGGCAGCTCCCCGGATTGGAACATCGCGCTGAAAACCTCCCGGGCGATGCTGCTGGAAATGACACCGGAATCGACGAGCCGGACCAATGCCGCAAGGTGCGTCGGCCGGACATTGCTGTCGGAAAGTGAAATCCCGGCGGCCGCCAATTCGCGCAGCAGGTCGTTGGCGATCCAGTTGGCCGCCACCACGGGATTGCCGCAAAGCCGGGCTGTTTCCTCAAAATAGTCGCTGAGTTCGCGCTCCGGCACCAGCACGGCTGTGATGGTGTACGGCAGCTGATATTGGGCGAAAAAACGGCGCTGCCGGTCAAAGGGCAGTTCGGGCATCGTGGCGCGGATCTGGTCCAGCCAGCCCTCGTCCACCTTCACGGGCATGAGATCGGGATCGGGAAAGTAGCGGTAATCGTGCGCCATTTCCTTTGAGCGCAACGACTGCGAGACCCCGGTCTGGCCGTCGTAATCGCGCGTCTCCTGCGCAATCAGGCCGCCGCCCGCCACGACCGCGATCTGCCGGCGGACCTCGTGGGCGATGCCGTCCCGCACAAACGAGATCGAATTGAGGTTTTTCAACTCCACCTTGGTGCCAAGCTTCGCCTCGCCCACCGGCCGGATGGAAATGTTGGCGTCGCACCGAAGCTGGCCCTTCTCCATGTCGCAATCCGAGATGCCGCCCTGCTGGACGACGGTCTTGAGCGCGGTAAGAAAGGCGAACGCCTCGTCCGCGCTGTGCATTGCCGGCTCGGTCACAATTTCCATCAACGGCGTGCCCGCCCGGTTGAAATCCACGAGCGACTCGCCGGCCCCGTGGTTGAGCTTGCCCACGTCCTCTTCAAGGTGGATGCGCGTCAGCGGAATCCGCTTGTGCTCGCCCAGCACATTGCGCGCCGCGCCGGGCAGCTCAATCTCGACCGAGCCACCGACGCAGATGGGCTGGTCGTATTGGGAAATCTGATAATTCTTGGGCGAGTCCGGATAAAAGTAATTCTTCCGGTCCCACTTGCACACCGGCGCGATGGTGCCGCCGAGCATGAGACCAGTCTTGATGATCTTGTCGAGGGCTTCCTTGTTCAGGACCGGCAGCGCGCCCGGCAGCGCCAGCACCACCGGATCGGTCAGGGTGTTCTCCGGTTCGCCGTAGCCCGCCGCGACGCGCGTGAACATCTTCGACGCCGTCTTGAGCTGGATGTGGACCTCGAGTCCGATGACCGCTTGGTAGTTGGATGAAGATTGGGACACAGAGAAAGCAAGAGGTTACACAGAGCTCACAGAGCCAAGCGACGCAGACCCTTGGTCAGCATGGTTGAACGAAAATTGAATAGTAGACCGATATGGCAGCCGGTGAACTTAAGGTAAGTCAGTACTTGGGCATCATGCACCTCCAATTGTGCATCAACAGTCTTGAGCTCCACGACGACCGACCCGTTCACCAGGAAATCCAGGCGGTAGGCATCATCAATCTCCAAGTCCTTATACTTGATCGGACATGATTTCTGCGGTTCAAAAACTATTTTCCGCAGACTAAACTCATGTGCGAGCGCACGCTGATAAGCAGATTCCAGCAGGCCCGGCCCAAGTTGACGGTGAACCTCAATTGCTGCTCCAATCACCTGTTCAGTTAGAGCATTTACCTGTTCATCCATCTCTGTGTCCTCCGTGAAGTCTCCATGCTCTCTGTGTCACAAATCAGGACGCCGGGAGTGCCAGTCGTGGCCTTGCTCGTAGGATCGGGCGATCGCCAGCAATTCTGCCTCCTGAAACGGCTGCCCGATGATCTGCAGACCGATGGGCAGTTTCGCGCCCGTGAACCCGCACGGGATGGAGATGCCCGGCAGGCCCGCGAGGTTCACGCCGATCGTGTAGATGTCGTTCAGATACATCGCCAGCGGATCGGAAACCTTTTCGCCGATCTTGAACGCCGCCGTGGGCGAGGTCGGCGACACGAGCGCGTCGCAATCCTGGAAAACCCGGCGAAACTCATCGCGGATGAGAGTGCGGACCTTCTGGGCGCGCAGGTAATAGGCGTCGTAATAGCCGCTGCTCAGCACGTAGGTGCCGAGGATGATCCGCCGTTTCACCTCCTCGCCAAAACCCTCGCCGCGCGATTTGAAATAGAGATCAACGGCGTTCGTCGCCGCCGGGGAACGATGACCGTAACGGACGCCGTCGTAGCGGGCCAGGTTGGAAGAAGCCTCGGCCGTCGCGATGATATAATAGGCGGCCACGGCGTATTCCGAAGTGAACGGCATGGACACCTCGCGGATCTCGCAGCCCGTCCTGCGGTAGTATTCTATGGCGCCTTTGACCGCCGCCTCGATTTCCGGATCCAGCCCGGCACCGAAAAATTCCTTCGGCACCCCCAACCGCCAGGGACCATGGCGCTGTCGGAGCGTCGCGCGGTAATCGGGAATCTCCGTGCGGAAAGAAGTCGAGTCGCGGGGGTCGTGGCCCGCGATGGCACCGAGGACGAGCGCCGCGTCCTCCACGGTATGGGCCAGCGTTCCGATCTGATCGAGCGAAGAGGCAAACGCCGCGAGACCGAAACGGGAGACCAGACCATAAGTCGGCTTGAGCCCGACGATGCCGCACATCGCCGCCGGTTGACGGATCGAACCGCCGGTGTCCGAACCGAGCGAGACCGGAGCCTCACCGGCCGCCACGGCCGCCGCCGCTCCGCCGGAACTGCCGCCCGGCACGCGCGCCAGATCCCACGGATTCGAGGTCGGGCCAAAGGCGGAATTCTCCGTGGAGGATCCCATCGCAAATTCGTCCAGATTCAGCCGGCCCCAGGGAATCGCCCCGGCGCCTTTCAGCCGCCGGGTGGCGGTGGCGTCGTAAGGTGACACGTAATCTGCCAGCATCCGGCTCGAGCAGGTCAACGGCTGGCCCTCGACGGCGATCACATCCTTCAATCCGACCGGGATGCCATCCAGCGCACCCCGCGCCTGCCCTCCGGCCCGGCGGGCATCGGACTCGGCCGCCAGTTTCAGCGCCCCTGGCTCGTCGAAGGAATTGAAAGCCTTTACCCGGCCGTCCAGAGCTTTGGTGCGGTCCGCAAAGGCCTGCACCAGCTCGACCGACGAGATCTTCTTTGCCGTGAGCAGTGCGGCCAGTTCGGCCACCGGTTTGAAGAAAAGTTCCGCAGCCATCGCCTTACTCCACCACTCTCGGCATAACGATCAGATTGTCCCTTTGCACCGGGGCGTTCCGCAGCGCCGCCCCGACCGGCAAGCCGGGTTCGGCGGCGTCGGCGGCCCAGACATTGAACACCGGCGAGGCATGGGCCATCGGCTCGACGCCAGATACATCCACTTGCTTCAGCTTTTCGACGTAATGCAGAATTTCGCCCAGTTGCTGGGAGAATTTCACATTTTCGGCATCGGTCAGGGCGATGCGGGCAAGGTTCGCCACATACTCAAGGTTGATGTCCGACGTCTGTTTCATGGAGGAGCTGAAAAGCACCCATCAAACAGGCGGGGGAAGCCAGGCTTGGCAACCGGCAAAACACATGGCCGGTGGTCGCACAGTGTCCGCTCCGGCCGAAACCCGATGAAAAATCCGCGAAGCGGGCGTGGTGCAGACTTGAGCCGACGCGCCTGGCGGCTATCGTGCCGCCCGTGCTGCTGTTCAAAAAGATCCTGAGTTTTACCGGCTTTGGCGGCTGGGCCAGTGACAAGCGAAAGGCCCGGCGCTACGTGGTCGGGCATCCTTTCCCTTTCAAGACCGTCCTGGCGATCATCGGTCACGACAGTGAAGGCCGATCGGTCCAGAATGATCAGGCGGGAGTGGATTGGGCCGGGCGATTGGTCAACCTGTCGGCAAGCGGGGCGAGCATCCAGTTGCACTCGGCCGCACCCGGGGCCCGGGGCGGACGCTGCCGGCTGAGTTTCAGCCGCAACGACTACCTGCTCACCATCCCCGGCACCCTCGCCTATTGCCGGGCGTACCCCCAATACCGGTTGTGCGGGTTTTCATTTACCTTTCCTGATTTCGAGACCCGGAAGGCCTACATGCAACTGCTGGAACCAGTTTCAATCGCCGCCTCGTTGGCTCCGGTGGAAGCCAGCCGGGTGAAACAGGACACCGCGGATTTGCACAAGGAACAGTACAAGAGCCCCACGGCGGCATCGCTCACGATTTGGCGACGTACCCGGGGCGGCCCGGTGCACAAGTTCGATTTTGGCATGAACGATTATGGTGTCCGCTGGCGTGAAGGCATGGCCGGAGTGGAGAGCTACGGTGCTCCGCCCGACAAGAGGTCCACGCCCACGACCGTCGTCAGGCTGACCGAGGCCCAGCAGATCGAGGTTCGTTGGCTCTATTGCCTGGCGGTACCGAACCTGGCCAAGGCAGTGCCACCGGACATCCGCAAACTTCTCGCCAAGCTGGTGGCTTAGCGACTCGCCCGGCAGGGCGGCTGGCTTTCTGCTGCGGCGCCCGGCGCGGCCTGGCGGGAGAGCCGCCGGCCGGTCCGAACTTCGGTCCGTCCCGGCAATCTTTCAGGTGGCCTGCATCATCGACACGGCTGGTTTCGGCTGAAGGTGAAAATTGCGAAATTTACCTGGGCCTTCTGCGAGCTTGAGCCGATCAGGTTACAAGTCTACAAGTCACTTGTGCTCCTCTTCAAACGCATCCTCAATTTCAGCAAGGAAGCCGTCGGGCCGGCCGACAAACGGCAAGTCGAGCGTCATGCCGTTGGCCAACGTTTTCCGTTCAAGGCCGTGGTCACTCTAATCGGGCACGACGGCGAGGGCAAACCGGTCCTGAACGACGACCGTGGACAAGATTGGGCCGGCCGCCTCGTAAATCTGTCGGCAACCGGCGCCAGCATCCAACTGCATTCGGCCGCCATCGGGATCCGCGGCGAGTCCTGCCGGTTCAAGCTTTCGCTCGACAACTACCGCCTGGAGATACCCGGCACGATCGCGCACTTCCGGCATTATCCGCAATACGCCCTCGGTGGCTTCGCTTTTGTCTTCCCCGACTTCGAGAACCAGAAAGCGTACCAACAGCTCCTGGAGCCGGTGGCAATCGGGGCCTCGCTCGTCCCGGTGGACGCCAAGAAAGTGAAACAGGACACCGAGGGCCTCTACAAAGAACAATTCCGCGGCACGGGCGCCGCCCAACTCAACGTCTGGCGCCCGGCGCCCGGCAGTGCAGTGCACAGTTTCGACTTTCGCATGAACGACTACGGGGTGCGCTGGAGCGAAGGCATGACGGAAGTCGAAGGTTATGGCATGTTCAAGATCAGCGCGACCGGCCGGAAGACAGCCTCGCCTTTCGTCCACCTCACCGAGGCGCAGAACGAAGAAGTGCGCTGGCTGTTTTGCCTCGCGGTACCGAACATCGCCAAAGCCGTGCCGACGGAGATCCGCAAGTTTCTGGCCACTCTGGTGGCTTGAGGCAAACCCGGTCAGGTCGGCGCCGGGCGCGAGGCCAGAACGCCCAACAGCGATATAGATCATCGTCCGTTGATTGAATGCCTGCTTGGCGCAGGACGGGCTTGGAGCCGGCAACAATCTTGCAGCGCCGGCCGGCCAAACGCCAAGACACCCGGTGGTCTGCACGGATGGGATCCCGACCAGTTGATCGGGCCGCCGGTCTTGACGCCGGGGTAACTCGGATTAAAAATTCCGTTTACCTATGTGTAGCCTTGAATCGTCCGCTTCTTTAGCACAACGCTCTGGCGTGCAGATCGCCAAACAGATTTCGACCAGTGGAAGAAAGGCCGTTTCCGATGCCAACAAACGCAAAGGGACCCGGTTCGTAATCAGTCCGACCTTTCCGCTCAAAGCGGCACTTGCGCTGATCGACAAAAGCGGCCGGGCTGGAGTCAAACTTGGCACCGGCACCAGACCCAGCATCGGCGTCAACGGCAAGGTGAGCACCAAGACCAATAGCATCGCCTGGAAGGAGTGGCCGGGAACCTTGATCGACCTTTCGTCAACGGGAGCAAACGTCCATCTCAGTCTGGCGGCGGTGGCATTCCCCGACGATGCTTGCCGGCTGAAGCTCAGCCTTGGCAGTTACCAGCTCGAACTGCCGTGCACCGTCGCTCATTTCCGCTGCTACTCGCTGCATGCGGTGTGCGGTTTGTTGTTCAACTTTCCCGACCCGGACACGGAGAAAGCGTACTACCAGCTGCTTGAACCGATCATGATCGGCACTTCGCTGGTGCCGGTCGAGGCCGCGCCTGACCGCTCCGGCCACCACAAGGAGCAATACGGCGGCAAGAACTCGGCTTTGCTCACGGTGTGGCGCCAATCCGCGGGGGCCGAGGTGATCAGTTTCGATTTCAGGATGAATGACTACGGTGTGCGCTGGAGGGCCGGCCTGACTGAACTCTCGACCTATGGGGTAGAGAAGCCCGGGTCGAATGACCACAAAGACGGCGCCCGGCCGGTTCTTAAACTCAAGCTGAAGACCTTGGAAAAAACCACCGACGGCACCCAGACGCATCCGCTCAACGAGGCGCAGGACGAGGAAGTTCGCTGGCTGTTTTGCCTCGCGGTTTCCAATTTGTCGGCCGCCGTGGCGGCCGACGTGCGAAAATTTCTGCTGTCGTTGGTGGTCGCGTAGACACCCCGGTCCGTCGCCATGGCGACAGCTCCAGCGAGGGCTGCTCAATCCCGCACCGTCATGGTCCCGTCGGCGACAATCGCCTGCCGGAGCTTCGTGAATGCGGCGTTGACCTCACCATCGGTCAGCGTGCGATCGACCGAGCGAAAGGAGAGGGCGAAGGCCAGGCTCTTTTTCCCCTCCGGCAGCCCCTTGCCGTGGTACACATCGAAAACCTCGACGGTCTCCACGGCGAATGCGTTGTTGGTTGCCGCCTGCGCCACCTGCCACAACGTCGCGCGAACCTCAGCAGCCTGACGTGACTCGTCGACCACCAAGGCGATATCCCGCAATGCCGCCGGAAACAAGCTGATCGGCTGGAAGCGGGCATGCTCCGTGGCGCTCCGGAGCTTGTCCGGCAATATGGCGAACATACCCGCCCAAACCTTGCCCTCGACTCCGGCGGCGCGAACCATCGCGAGGTTGAGCAGGCCAAAACGCGCGGTCCAACCGTCCTTCATTTCGCCGGCGGCCGCGGAATGTCCTTCCTGCCAGCCCCAGAAGGCGCCGTGCACCGGCACCAATCCGCCGCCGCTCAAGTCGAGACCCGCCAGTTGCGCGAGAATTTCCATGTGGCGTTTCACCGCATAGAAATCGGGCTCGGGCCGCCCGAGCCATGCCCGCTCCTTCGGGTTGTGGCAAAGCAGGACGGCCGCGCCGACGCATTCGTGCACCGTGCCATTCAGTTCCATGAAAACGCGGCCCGTCTCGAAAAGGCGCGCGGCGGCGACGCCACGCGACTGGTTCAGCTTGAGTGACTCGAGCATGCCAAGCACCAGGGTCGGTCGCAGATGCGACTGGTCGTCGGCAAACGGATTGGACAAGGCAAGTTCCTCCGCCGAGGCGGCGGAGACCCAGGTCGCCAGCTCCTGCTGAGAGCGCAGGGTGTAATTGACGACTTCGTGGAAATGCTGACCGACAAGGTAACCGGTGACCCGACGGTTGAAAACCACGATGGGATCGTCATCGCCATCAACAAGTGCCGGACCGGTGCAAGCTGCGGGCGGAATCCGGTCGGTCCCGTAGATCCGCAGCACTTCCTCAACCAAATCGATGGGCCGGTCGAGATCGGAGCGGTAACTCGGGATCTTGACCGTCCACTCGAAGCCGCCGGCATTCAGTTTCTCGCCCGCGATCGTCAGATTTAGCGCCTCGAGCGCGTGGCGGATGTCCTCATCGTTGAGATGAAACCCCAGCCGCGCGCGGACAAAATCCGGGGCGACGGTTATTTCCCGCTCCCACGGGCGGTCCCCGCCCACCTTGAAGACCGGGCCGACGACCGTGCCGCCAGCAGTCTGCAGGATCAGATCGACGGCCCGGTAAGCCGCCTCAAGCGTGCTGTGCGGGTCGACTCCGCGCTCAAATCGGTAGGATGAATCGGATGCGAGCGCGAGCTTCCGCGAGGTCCAGCGGATGGATTGCGGGCGGAAATAGGCGGCTTCCAGCACAATGTCGGTCGTGCCCGCATCCACCTCGGCGCTGGCGCCTCCCATGATGCCGGCAACGACCATCGGTCCGGTCTCGTCAGCAATCACCAGCATGCGACTGTTCAAAGCGCGCTCTTTGCCGTCGAGGGTGACCAGCTTCTCCCCGTCGGCGGCGCGACGGACTACAATTCTACGGCCGCCAATCTTCTTGGCGTCAAAAACATGGAGGGGCTGGCCAAGCTCAAGCATGACGAAGTTGCCCGCGTCGACCAAGTTGTTGATCGGGCGCAGGCCGACGGCCTTCAAACGCTCCTGCATCCAAACCGGACTCGGTCCCACCTTCACTCCCACCACCGCAATTCCGACATAGAGCGGACAGTCCTCCGGCGCATCGACCCGGATGTCGGTGATGATATCGGGGCGCAACAATCCATCGGTGTCGCCGCGAAACTTGATCTCCGGGAATTGAACATCGTATTTGAGCCACGCCGCCAATTCCCGGGCGATCCCCATGTGACAGAGCGCGTCGGGCCGGTTGGGCGTGACCTCAATGTCGAAAACCGTGTCGCCTTCGGGCAGGACCTGGTTGAGCGGTGCTCCAACGAGCGCCGCCGGATCGAGCAACAACAGCCCGGCATGATCGTCGCCCAGACCGAGTTCGTCCGGGGCACACATCATGCCGTCAGATTGCTGGCCGCGGATCTTCGACTGCTTGATCTTGAAATCGCCCGGCAGCACGGCGCCCGGCAGCGCCACCGGCACCCGTTGTCCGGCATCGCAATTAGGCGCGCCGCAGACAATCGTGCGCACGCCGCCGTGCGCCGGGCCGACGTCGACCGTGCAGACGGATAACTTGTCCGCATTGGGGTGCTTGTCGCGCGTCTTGATCTCACCGACGACCACCAGCTCGAGCGGCGGCAGGCCGGTGTTGGTCACGCCCTCGACCTCAAATCCGAGAAAAGTGATCGCCCGCTTCAGCTCGTCCGCTGAAGCGTAAATCTGGACGTATTGGCGGAGCCAGTTGCGGCTGATTTTCATTGAGGGAAGAAATGGAGCCCGGAATACGAAGCAACCAGACGTGTCTTGATTCCGCGCGGGCGTTTGATCAACGGCTTCATGCGAATTGCTTCAGGAAGCGGAGATCGTTCTGGTAGAAATAACGTATGTCATCGATGCCATACATGAGCATCGCGAGGCGCTCGAGGCCCATGCCAAACGCGTACCCGGTCCAGATGGCAGGGTCGTAGCCGACCCCTTCGAACACCACCGGATCCACCATGCCGCAGCCGCCGATCTCGATCCATTCTTTGTTGACCTTGGGCAGATGCCGGGCCGAAAGGTCCACCTCAAAACTCGGCTCGGTGTAGCCGAAATAGTGCGGCCGGAAACGCGTCTTGGTGTCTTGGCCGAGAAGTGAGGCAAAAATGTAATCGAGCAGCGCCTTCAGGTCGCGAACCGTGACCTCCCGGTCAACGTACAGGCACTCGATCTGGTGGAAATTGGCGCTGTGGGTCGCATCCGAGGTATCGCGACGGTAGACCCGGCCCGGCGACACCACCCGAATGGGCGGCGGTCCCTTGAGCATCGTGCGGATCTGCACGGACGACGTGTGGGTCCGCAACAGATATTTTTCCCCGGGCCCCTTCTTGGCAATGCCGGCGAAGCGGGACCGCTCCGGAAAATAAAACGTGTCCTGCGCATCGCGCGCGGGATGGTCGGCGGGCGTGTTCAGCGCGTCGAAACAGTAATACTCC
This sequence comes from Opitutia bacterium, assembly GCA_037446975.1. GTDB lineage: Bacteria > Verrucomicrobiota > Verrucomicrobiia > Opitutales > Opitutaceae > Lacunisphaera. The sequence goes on along the minus strand of JBBIHQ010000025.1, from coordinate 32,852 downwards.
GTTTCGACCTCCGGACCCTCAACGACGGTGAAACCGGCTTTGCGCAGGATCCGGCACATCTCCTCGCGCACTTGGGTGAGTGGATGTGAGGTGCCCGGACCCCGGTCGGGCGAAGGCAGCGTCGGATCGATGACCGGCCCGAGTTGGGCGGCAATCTCGGCTTCGCCAATGCGGGCGAGCGTGGCATCGAGCTGCACCTGCAGCCGGGCCTTCGCTTCATTCACGAGCTTGCCCATCGCCGGTCGCTGCTCCTTGGGTACCGCACCCATTTGCTTCATCAGCGCCGTTAGCTCGCCGTGAGGCCCGACATACCGGGCCTTGGCCGCTTCAAAATCTGCCCGCGAACGCAGGGCGGCCAGTTCGGCCGAGGCTTTGACGAGGAGGGCGGAAAGCGTGTCTTGCATCGAAGGGGAAGGGATTAAACACAGATCACCGGCGTGGCGAAACAAGTTTCAGCCGGGGTATTAGGCCCCTTGTTCATGGCAGGGGCCGTCGTTCAGGGCGACAACGCCAAGGATGATCTGTGCAGGCAGAGGTCTCAAAATGAGAAGGACGGGACCCGCGGGGCCCGTCCTTCAGAAAATGGTCTTGTGACCAGAAGGCGAGCCTCCAGCGGCTCGCGTCTATAGCCTAGGCTTTGGCGGCTTTGGCCTTCAACGCGCCCTGGGCTTGTTTGATCAGGCTCGCAAACGCCACGGCGTCGGCGATCGCGATCTCCGAGAGCTGACGACGGTCGAGCTGGATGTTGGCGGCCTTGAGGCCCTCGATAAAGCGGCTGTAGCTGATGCCGGCCTCGCGACACGCGGCATTCAGGCGCACGATCCAAAGGCCGCGCATGTTGGCCTTCTTCTTCTTGCGGTCGATATAGGCGTATTGCCAGGCATGCTGGACCGCTTCCTTGGCGTAGCGGAACAGCTTGGATTTGCTGCCGAAATAGCCCCGGGCATATTTCAGCACTTTCTTGCGCCGCTTGCGCGACGCGGGGGAGTTTGTGACACGAGGCATGTTAGGTGGGTGGGTTTAGGGCCGGCGGGTCGTCTCGTTGGGATTCACCCGCCTGGCTGGGTTGTGGTTGGGCGCAACAGCTTAACGGAGGCCGGTCGGAAGACAGCGGAGGAGCGGCGCCGCATGGCCGGGAGCCACGAGCTTGTCGCGCGAGGCACGTCGTTTGGACTTCGTGCTCTTGGCAGCCAGCAGGTGACGGAAGCCGGGCGTGCGGCGGATCAACTTACCCGTACCGGATATCTTGAAGCGCTTGGCAACGGACTTTTTGGTCTTTTGCATGAGTAGAGCGGAGGAAAACAGAGGACCCGCCCGTCGTTGGCAAGTATTTTGTCCGACAATATGGCAGCCGGTGGCGCAAATCGCCTAACCCGCATTCGCGCAGCCTCCTACAGGCAGCGGCGGCGGGCTTTACATTGTTCATCGACCACGGCTCTATCGGACCAAATGAACAAGATCAGGATCGCGCAGTTTGGCTTGGGCCCGATCGGGATTGAATCGCTCAAACTGGCCGCCGGCCAGCCCTGGCTAGAAGTGGTCGGCGCCGTCGACAACGACCCGAACAAAGCCGGACGTTCCCTGGTCGACGTCACGGGCCTGGGCGGACTTGACGGGCTGAGCGTAAGCCGGACATTGGAGGATCTCTTTCGTGATACCCAGCCCGAGGTCATTCTGCACACTGCTTCATCGAAAGCCGCCGACCTGTGGCGGCAAATCCGCCCGGCCTTGGAGTTGGGTCTGGCGGTGGCATCCACATGCGAGGAGCTTATCTTCCCGGCATTGAAGTCCCCGGCGCTGGCCCAGGAAATGGATGTGTTGTGCCGGCACACCAAGGCCCGCCTGGTAGCCACCGGCGTGAATCCCGGCTTCGTGATGGATTTGCTCCCGATATGTCTGACCGGCGTTTGCCGGGCCGTTGAGAGCATCCGGGTCGACCGCATCGTGAACGCCACCACGCGCCGACAACCCTTGCAGGCAAAAATAGGCAGCGGCCAGGACCCGGTTGTATTCGGCCGCTTGCTGCAATCGGGTCAAGCCGGTCACGCCGGCCTCGGCGAATCGGCCGCCTTGCTGGCCCACGCGATGGGTTGGAAATTGGACACTCTCACCGGGTTTGGCGAGCCGGTGATCGCGGCCCGAGACATCCACACCAAGTTTTTCAACGTGGCGGCGGGGCAAACCTGCGGTATTCACCAGCGAGCCGCAGGCTTGCAGGCCGGCGTGGAGAAGATCGTGCTCGATATCAAAATGTACCTCGACGCAACTGAACCGCAGGACGTAATCCTGATCAAGGGCCAGCCGGATTTGAACGTCGTGGTGCACGGAGGAGTTGCCGGTGACGAGGCAACGATCGCCGCCCTGATCAACGTGGTGCCACGCCTGCTGGCTGCTGCGCCCGGGTTGCGGCTGTTGCACGAGTTGGCCGCACCGGGATGGACGGGCGGAATCGCGCCGGCCGGTGTCAGTTAGCCGAGATTTCCCGAGCGGAGCACGCCGATCGTCGCGCTCCGCAAATGGGGTTGACAAGCCCCAGCCGATAATAACGTTTGCCCACTCCTCGTTTGCCGGCTTCCTAGCTCAATGGTAGAGCAGTTGACTCTTAATCAATTGGTTCGGGGTTCGAGTCCCCGGGGAGCCACCAAACTGCGTTGTTTGCCAGTCACATTCATTTTTTGCGCCCTGCGCGCCACGCCGGCGTAGCTCAATGGTAGAGCACCTGTTTTGTAAACAGGCGGTTGCGGGTTCGAATCCCATCGCCGGCTCCAGCTTCGGCCGCTCGATCGCAACCCGCGGACCCGCGGCCCGGCCCGCAGCGCAAATTCCAAGTTGTTCACTGCCCGATGGTGTAATGGTAGCACAAACGACTCTGACTCGTTTTGTCTAGGTTCGAGTCCTAGTCGGGCAGCCAACAATTTCTGCACAGGATTTCCTCAATTTCTGCGCCGTTTTTTTTTGCACGGCCCAAGAAAGCGCATTGACACCCCAAAGTTGTTCTCAGCAACATTTGCCTTCTGGAAACTACTCAGTCATGAAGTATTTCAATACTGCACGGTGTTATTAACACCAAGCCCTTTGCCCCACCGATTGGTGATCACCTCAATTTGCCCCTGCTTAACCGTTCCACGCGCCCTAGGCTCCAATTACCCGGTATGCTTCTTGTCGAATCTGGCAGGTAACCTGCATCTTTTGCGTCACTCGTTTCGGTCTTTTCTCTCAAGTTCAACAGTCTCACGATAAACTTAATCACCCTATCGCACTATGATCCCAGTACATATGCCCCTCGCGCTCGAGATTCTCATGAACAAGACGTTTATGGAATTGTTCCATGCCGGCCGTTTCATGATGTGGCCGATTCTAGTTGTTTCGTTCCTGCTCGTCACCGTCGTGACTGAACGGTTGATCTTCCTCTTCCGGGAAAACAGCCGCCGCCAGCCCGAGGTCGTCGAGAAGATGCTGGAAAAGGTCGAAGCCAACGACATCGAAGGCGCAGTGGAGATGGGCAAGAAAAGCCAGGATTACGTCGCCCGCATCCTCGTCTACGCCATCACCCACAAGGAACACTCCCTCGGCAACGCCTTTACTCGTGCGGCCAATCAGGAAATGCAGCGCTTCAGCCAGGGCCTGCCCACGCTCGACACCTGCATCACCGCCGCCCCGTTGCTTGGCCTGCTCGGCACGGTGACCGGCATGATGGCCACCTTTGCCTCGCTGCAGGGCGGCGACATCGCCGCCGCGGCCGGACAGATTACTGGTGGTGTCGCCGAGGCGCTGATCGCCACCGCTTGCGGTCTCTTGATCGCCGTCTCCGGTCTGTTTCCTTTCAACTACCTCAATGCCCGTCTGGATCAGGCCCGACACGAGGTCGAGGACGCCTCCAACTCGCTCGAGATCATCATCAACAAGTCCGAAAGCGCAGCCGCCCACTGAGCGCGGCTGCCCTTCCCTAGACTTTAACCTTTAAACACTTACTGTCATGCACGGTGGTGGCGGTGGCACAGGCCCTAATGGCATAAAGAGAGCCCGCATTGAGATTATCCCTCTCATTGACGTTATCTTCTTTCTGCTCGCGACATTCGTCCTGTTCACGCTTTCCCTCAACAAGTCCAACGGGATCAGCGTCCAGTTGCCGGTTTCCGAAACGAGCATCCCGCGCGATCCGGCCGGCACTGCGACCATCAGCGTCACCGACGAAGGCACGATCGCTTGGAACAAAGACCTGGTGACGCTCGACGACTTCCTGCTGCGCCTGCAACAGTTTCATCGCGACGAGCCGGACGGCCGAATCCTGATCAATGGTGACGAACGGGCGTTCTTTGCCCAGGCGGTCTACGTCTTCGACGAAGCCCGCAAAGCCGGCTTCACCAAGGTGTATATTGAAACCCGCATCCACTGACGCGCTTCCAGGGCCTAATAAACCAGCATCTCGCGCGTTTACCTACGATATACGGAAACCAGCCCCATCATGGACGGAGTCAAAATCAAAATCCCGGTTCGCAAGAAGGCGCGCATTGAGATCATTCCGCTCATTGACGTTATCTTCTTTCTGCTTGCGACCTTTGTGCTGTTCACGCTTTCCCTCAATCGCATCCAGTCCGTCCCGGTAGATCTGCCGGTCGCGGCACCGCCTTCGCAAGAAAAGCCCAAGGACGACAGCGTGACCATCCAGGTATCCGGCGACGGCGCCATTTTCTGGAATCGCGAGCTGATCGACATGAACGAGGTGCCCTCGCGCATCGCCTATTACAAGACCCAGACGGAAGATCCCCGCATTCTGATCGCCGGCGACGAAAAGGCCCGCTTCGGCGCGACGGTCGCCGTGCTCGATCAAGTGCGCAAAGCCGGCATCCTCAAGTTTTCCGTTGAAACCCGCACTCGCCCGACCGGCAAGTGATCTAACCGACCATGAACAAAGACCTCATTATCGGCCTGGTTATCTCGGTTGCACTGCACGTCGCCATGCTCTTTGGCTTCAATGGCAAGGCGGTGCGGGTACACAAAGCCGCCGAGGCCAAGGAAGCCTTGGTGCAGTTTGAGATGCCACCGCTTGACGAGGAGAAGGAAGAAAAGGTTGAGGAGCTCAACGACGAGCCCGTCCAAAACCAGATCGCACCGCCGAGCTTGGTCGACATGCCGACCGTAGTGCCGGTCACCGCCTTTACCCAGCCCCTGACGCCGCCGCCTCCGCCGGGCCTTACTCCGTCCAAGGGGGCCATCACCATTCCGGTCAACCGGCCGGGTGCCAATTTCGGCCAAGGCATCAAGGATTTATTCAATGTGAATGATCTTGATCAAAAGCCGGTGGCTCGGATCCAAGGCCAACCTGTTTACCCGTATGAAATGCAGCGCGCCGGTATCAGCGGCGAGGTGCTGGTTGAATTCATCATCAACTACAACGGCGACGTGGTTGATGCCCGGGTGGTAAAGTCCTCCCATCGTGAATTTGAGGTGCCGGCCGTCCAGGCCGTCTATAAATGGAAGTTCAAACCCGGACGCAAGGGCGGTCGGGCGGTGAACACCCGCGCCTCCCAACCTCTTGAGTTCAAACTCAACGACTAAGCCCCCCTCTGAATTCCGACCGGACTGCCATGTTGACCCCCTTTCCCAAGACCATTCGCCCCCTGCTGGCCCTTCTCGGCGCGGCCCTGCTGATGGCAACCGCCCCGGCACAGGAACCCACGACCCCGGTCCGCGACTACGCCCCCACCGACGACACCGGTGACGCACTGGCGAAGTACCGCACTTTCGTTGAGGCCAAACCGGCCAATTACGAAGGAGCCCTCGCGGTTCTGGATGCGCAAATCGCCAAGACCGCGCCCGGCAGTTATGACTTGGCCCTGCTTTATCAGATCAAAGCGCAGACCCTCCTGCAGAAGGGTGATTTCGCCCACTCCATCGAACCGATCGAGCGCGGTCTCGCTCTGTCCGACGCAAATACGCCGACCTATTTTGATGAACGGGTCACCCACGACTTGGTCTATTTCCTCGCCCAGCTCTACGTGCAGGAGGCGATGCAGACCAAGAACTCCACGGTGGCCATCGCCGATTATGACAAGGCCGAGAAATACATGGCCCGGTGGGCGGCGACCACGAAGAAACCGACGGTAGAAAACGAATTGTTCTACGCCCAGTTGCTTTACAGCCGGGCGGTCCAGAATCCGGACCATCCCGATCTCGAGCTCATCAAGCGCACGATGGTTGAGGTCGACAAGGGAATGCTCCTTTCTTCCCGGCCCAAGGAAGCGCTGTATATGTTCAAGTTTGCCTGCCTGCAGCAGCTGAATCGAAATGCCGAGGCGGCGGAAATCCTGGAGTTGTTGATCACCCTGAAGCCCGATTCGGCCACTTTCTGGCAGCAGCTGGCGGCCCTTTACGTCAGCACCGACCAGACGACCCGGGCCATCCTTGCTTTTGAACGTGCCCAAGCGCGGGGGCATTTGAAGACCCCCAAGGACAATTACAATCTCATCGGCCTTTACTTCAATATCGGCCAGTATGAAAAGGCCGCCGAGTTGCTCGAAACCGACCTCAAGGATGGTGGCATCGAGCGCGACCTGAAGAACTGGGAACTGCTGGCTCTTTCCTACCAGCAACTCGAACGTCCACTCAAGGGCATCGAGGCACTGAAGGACGCCGCGAGGGCGTTTCCAAAGTCCGGACAGGTCGAGCTAATGATTGCGCAAGCATATCACGCCTTGGACAAGCCGGACGAGGCTCTCCCCCACGCTCAAGCTGCCGTTGACAAGGGTGAACTGACCAAGCCCGGCCAAGCCTACATCTTTCTGGCATATGTCGCTTACGAAGTGAAAAAGTACGATGTGGCCATCGCGGCAGCCAAAAAGGCCGAGGAATTTCCGGAAAACGCCAAGGACGGCAAGAATATGGTCCGGGCGATCGAGGACATCCTCAAGGACCGCGAGGCCAAGAAAAACAAAATGTAATCCAGCTTTAAACACACTCAGCACCCGATCATGAAAAAAGCCTATTTTATTTTTCCCCTCCTGGGTATCTTGGTCTTTTCCGGTTTCTACCTGAACTTCACCAAGACCTACGACCAGAAGATCATGGAAGCCAAGCAAAAGGCGGAAGACGAAAAGAAAGCGAAGGCACAGCAGGACATCAAAAACCGCGAGAAGGCCATCAACGACGCCATTGTGGCCCAGGAAAGGAACAAGAAGAAGCGCGAGGAGCGGGACCGGATCGAAGAAGCCAAAAAAACGGCCCGTCAGGACGCAGAAGATCGCCGCCAACACGCTTACGATGAGCGGAACAAGCTTCGCGACCAAGTTGCCCGGCTGAAGAAGGATCTAGAGGAGGTCAAGGCGGTCACGGCCAAGATCGCGGAAAACAAGAAGAATTTGGCCAATGAAGATGTCTTTCTTCAAACCTACGTGAAACAGGCGGAAGCCAACGTTAAGTATTATTACGACCTGCTGGACAAGATCGCTGATGCCGAGAAGAAGAAGGCCGCCGCCGCCGCTGCCGCCGCCGCCGCCGCCAAGAAAGGTTAAACCGCCCTATTCCCGACCCAAATGAACAAGTCATACCTTATCGTTCCCGTCGTCCTGCTCGCCGTGTTCGCCTTCTTCTATACCGGCGCCCGCAAGGAAATGCAGGCCAAGGAAGCAGCCGCCCTCCAGGCAGACGCCGCCAAGAAGGCCGAGGAAAAGGCGCGCAAGGACGAGATCGAAGCCAAATCCGTGGCGGAAGCCCAGAAACGCCAGGAAGAGCGCGACGCAGCTGATCGGGCCAAAGAAGAGAAAAAAGAGCGCGATTACGAGGATGCCATGAAGGCCCTACGGGACGAAACCGGCAAATACACCTCCGAAGGCGACAAACTGGCGAAAGAGGCAGCCGACCTCGAAATCCAGCTTTCCCAGACGCGGACCCAGAAGGAGGATCTCAATCGCGAGACTTTCGACTTGGACAAGGAGGTTGAGATGAGAAAAATCAACCGTCGCAATGCAGAGATTGAGATCCAGCGTGAGATCGCAATTGTCGGCAAGAAACTGGAGGAGAGCTCGATCGCACTCCCGCCGCCTCCGCCACCGTTGGTCGAGAAATAGCCTTCACGAGGATCAGCCTGCAACCGCGCCACTTTCCGGCGCGGTTTTTTTGCGTCCGGCCTGAGCCTCCACCCCGCTGTCTCCCGGCTTTGAACAGAGTGGAAAACGGCTCCGTTACAGAAACAACCAGGCTGCCGCGGCAAGGATCGGCAACAACACCGGCAGACTGTACTTCAGGATATAAGCAAAGAAGCTGGGCGTATGGACGCCGGAGCTGGTGGCGATCGATTTGACCATGAAATTGGGGCCGTTCCCGATATAGGTCATCGCCCCGAAAAAGACCGCGCCAAGGCTGACGGCAACCACCAGCAACGGGGAATGGGCAAGCAACCCGCGCACACTTTCCTCCTCGCTGACGGCGGTCCCGCCAGGAGTCCGGGCTCCCGTCCCGTCCGGGCCGGAACGGACTTCCGCCAGTTTGAGGAAATTCACATACGTGGGAGCGTTATCGAGCACCGAGGAAAGCGCCCCGGCTGAAAAATAATAGTGGACCGGTTTGGTGAAGGCGAACTCCTGCCCGTGCTGCTCAAGGTAATCCAACGCCGGCATCATGGTGGCGAAAATGCCCACGAAGAGGAACGCCACTTCCTTGATCGGACCAAAACTAAAATGATTCTCTTCATGCACGATCTTGGGTGTGAGCCAGTATGACGCCGCCGCGGCGGCGATCATGAGAAGTTCGCGGACAAAGCCCGTTTCCGGCGCGAAAACGGCCCCGATGATGACCGCGAGGAAGAGCACGTTGATTTTCCCCTCGAACCGCCAGGTTTCATGGGCACCCGCGATTTCAGCGCGAATCTTGGGCGGAGCGTGCCGAAATGAGCGCCGGTCGAAGAAGTAGAATACCGTCAGGAGGGCGCCGACCGTGACGAACCACGGCAGCACGGCATGAACCGTCAGCCAGAAAAACGGCACGCCGCGCAAATAACCGAGAAAGAGCGGCGGATCGCCGATGGGCGTAAGCGCGCCACCGACGTTGGAAACAAGAAAAATGAAGAATACGATATGGAAGGCACTGCTGCGAATCTTGTTCATCCGGATATAGGGCCGGATCAGAACCATTGAAGCACCGGTGGTGCCGACGACATTGGCCAGCAAAGCACCGATGAACAGGAAAAGCACGTTGACGGCCGGCGTGGCCTCACCCTTGACCTGCAGATGGATCCCGCCCGCGACGACAAAGAGCGAACCAATCAGGATGATAAATGACAGGTATTCCCTCCCGGTATGAGCAACGCGCTCCGACCCGTGGGGAATCTGCCATAAATAGAGCAGGACAACGAGCGCCGCCAGCGTCACGGCCACCGTGGCATAATTGTGTTCCCACCAGGCCTTGGCTGCGGCGGGTGACAGCGGCATGACCGCGATGAGCAGAAGCAGCAGTCCAAATGGCAAAATCAACCAAGGGGAACTGCCGGTAATGAAAGCCGCAGATGCGATAACCATAAGAGAGGTCCCGCCCTGACGCAGGGATCGTGCCGGCCGGCGCGCAACCTTGCGATGTCCCAAGCGTCACCCGGCGTTTTCGGCAGGATATCGGCTCTTGATTGGCGGCATGGGACTCGAAAATCCACGCAGCCTGTTTTTCCGCACGCACCTTGAATCGAGTTTCGATGTCCCGGGCCTTTTCCGGCACCACACTCGCGGAATCGCCAGACGAATGCCAGATCCTGCCCGATCTGCAATCCATCCTACCGCCGCCGATTCTCGAGCCAACCAGCCGTCTCATCTGCGTCTGCCGGTCTGACGAAATCAACGGATGGCATCGGCGCGGTGTCTGGAAGCCGAGTCTTTCACCACCGGCACGAGGATCATTTCACTCATGACCTCCAGAATTTTTCAGTTCGTAAACACTCTGGGCAGCGGCGGTTGGATCTGAATCACCTGGCAAAGTGTCATGCGTCATCAGTTGGCATACGGCGTGCTCAACTTCGCCGTCTTGGTAACCATCACCTGCCTAGTTCAACTCCGATACATTCAACCTCTCTATGATAACCCGATACTCGCCTGGTTTGCGGTCCTTGCGCGTGGCTTTGACAGGGCTTGCGCTGTTATTTGGCCTTAATGTCACGAAATTGTTGGCGGATGATCCCAAGCCGGATCCCGCCGGTACCGCCACCGGCGTCGCGGCCGACGTGCCTGGTTTTGTCGTCTCCGCCCCAGCCGAGCTGAGTGCGGATGACGCGAAGGACCCTAATAAAAAGAAGGCCTACGACGACGCGAAAAAAGCGTCGGACGACTACACCAAGCAGGCCGCCATGGAGCCGCTCGCGGTGAAACTCGCTGACGGGGTTGGTCACAACCGGGTCGCGATCAACTTCATGTGGACGCTGGTCACAGGTTTCCTCGTCATGTTCATGCAGGCGGGCTTCGCCCTCGTCGAAACAGGACTGTGTCGGGCGAAAAATTCAAGCCACACCATGGCAATGAATTTCATGATCTATCCTTTGGGCATGCTTGGATTCTACGTCTGCGGTTTCGCCTTCATGTTTGGTGGCCTCGGCGCCATCGGTACCATGGGCGGGTATGCCGGACTCAACCACGAGGTCACCTGGCACCTGTTCGGCAAGGATTTCGGCATCCTCGGCATGAAGGGATTCCTGCTGCAGGGCGCGGGTTACGACACCGCGGCCTTTGCGCTTTTCCTGTTCCAGATGGTATTCATGGACACGACCGCGACGATCCCGACCGGGGCGGCCGCCGAGCGCTGGAGATTCTCCGCGTTCATGATCTACGGTGCTTGCATCGGAACCATCATGTATCCGCTCTTCGGCAACTGGGTCTGGGGCGGCGGCTGGCTCGCGCAGCTTGGCACCAACTTCGGGCTCGGTCATGGTCACGTCGACTTCGCCGGATCCTCGGTCGTGCACATGCAAGGCGGCGTAATTGCTTTCATCTTCGCTTGGCTCATTGGTCCGCGGCACGGCAAATATGACAAGGCCGGCAAACTCGTCCACCCGATCATGCCGCATAGCATCCCGATGGTGATGCTTGGCACCTTTATCCTGGCCTTCGGTTGGTTCGGCTTCAACCCGGGCTCGACGCTCGCCGGCACCGACCTCCGCATCGCGGTCGTGGCGGTCAATACGATGATCGCCTCCGCCACGGCGGCACTGGCCACCACGCTCTATATGTGGTGGTTCAAGACCAAGAAGCCCGATCCGTCCATGATGTGCAACGGGATGCTCGCCGGCCTCGTCGCCATCACCGCTCCCTGCGCCTTTGTCAGCGCCGGTGGTGCGGCGATCATCGGCATTATCTCTGGCATCCTGGTGGTCGAGGCCGTCTTCTTTTTCGACAAGATCAAGATCGATGATGCGGTCGGTGCCATCTCGGTCCACGGTGTCAACGGTGCCTGGGGCTGTCTTTCCATCGGGCTGTTTGCGGATGGCACCTATGGCGACGGCTGGAACGGAGTCGCCGGTAACGTCACGGGGCTCTTCTACGGTGGCGGCATGAGCCAGTTCTGGGCTGAAGTGATCGGTGTGGTCACGTGCTTCGTGACCCTCTCCGTGCTTTCGATCATTGTCTATTACATCGCCGAAATGTTCGTTGGAAACCGCGTCTCGCTGGAAGTCGAAATCGAAGGTCTCGATGTGCCTGAGATGGGCGTGCCCGGCTACGGTGGCATGGTGATGGACAAGAACTCCGAGACCCCCGTAGCCCATTAAACCGCCCGTCCCATGCAAATTCATCTAGTTGATCTCATCCGCGACCTCGCCGGCCTGGTGGCCGGCGGGGGCATCGGCCTCGCCTTTGGCATCCTGCAGCAGGCCGCCCTTCGTCATAACGAGCGGCGCGAGCAGAGCGGCCAGCTCAAGAACGGCTGGTCGCTGATGCCGGGCTCGGGAGCGCGGGTCGCCTACCTTCTGCTCGCGCTGATTCTGGTACAGCTGGTCTGCCCCTTGCTTTTTGCCGATGGGACGCAGTGGTGGGTGTCGGCCGGTCTGGTCCTAGGATACGGCTGGGTGCTTTCCAAGCAGCTCCGCCACCGGATGAAGGAGAGTCGGATGGAGGCTTCAACCGGTTCCGCCAACTGATTCAGCTAAACCAACTCACAATCACATCATACGCTTAACGCAGTTTTAGAATATCACCCATGAAACTCATCATTGCCATTATCAAGCCCTTCAAGCTCGACGAGGTGAAGGAAGCCCTCTCCCAAGTCGGCATCGAGGGTATGACGGTCACCGAAGTCAAAGGCTTCGGCCGTCAAAAAGGCCACACCGAGATCTACCGTGGCAGCGAATACACGGTGGATTTCCTGCCCAAGGTCAAAATCGAGCTCGCCGTACCCGCCGAACAGGTGGGCAAGGTGGTCGAGGCGATCTCCAAGGGTGCCAAGACGGGCAAGATCGGTGACGGCAAAATCTTCGTCCTGCCGCTTGAGGACGTGCTGAGGATCCGGACGGATGAGCGCGGTGACGCCGCCATCTGATCGCACCACCCTTAGCTCAGTTCTGTTTGACGGCCGGCTTCTGCACTAGAAGCCGGCCTTTTCATGTTCGGGTGACAACGGCAAAATTAATCTCGTTCACGGCGGCGAAGGCGGCATTCTAGAAGTCAATTTCTGAGCCACCCGGACACCTCTCTTCCATGAAACTCATCATCGCCATCATCAAACCGTTCAAGCTCGACGAAGTGAAAGAAGCCCTCTCCCAAGTCGGCATCGAGGGCATGACCGTGACCGAGGTTAAGGGTTTCGGCCGACAGAAAGGCCACACCGAATCCTATCGCGGGAGCGAATACACGGTGGACTTCCTGCCGAAGGTGAAGATCGAACTCGCGGTGCCCGCGGAAAAGGCCGGGAAAGTGGTCGAGGCGATCGCCAAGGGCGCCAAGACCGGGAAGATCGGCGACGGCAAGATCTTCGTCCTGCCGCTCGAGGACGTCGTGCGGATCCGGACGGACGAACGCGGTGAGGCCGCTATTTGATCTCACGACCGTCGCGAGCGACCGGCAATCTCCCGCCCGTTCGCCCCGCCGTTGACCGGCGCGGGTTGTCCGTGACTTCTTCGCCAGCCTAAGCCGACTCCGCAGGACTCAAGGACCCCAAGAGTCTCTCGATGCAATCGCAGGCCGCGGTAAGTTTTGCCTCGTTCGCCGTGAAGCATGCACGGACATGGCCCCGGCCGGCGTCACCAAATGCCGTTCCCGGAACGACCGCCACCTTTTGCTCAGTCAACAACCGGCGGGCAAACTCGCCTTCATCGAGTCCGGTGGACGTCACCGAGGGAAAGGCATAAAAAGATCCGCGTGGCAGATGGCACGCCAGGCCCGCGGCGTTGATTCGTCCGACAAACAGGTCGCGCCGCTCCCGATACCGGTCGCGCATGAATTTCGTGGCATCGTCACCGAGCCGCAGCGCGGCGAGCGCACCCTCCTGACTTATGCTGGGCGCGCAAAGCATCGAGTATTGATGCACCTTCATCATCGCCTCGATCAGCGGCGCAGGCCCGCAGGCGTAACCGAGCCGAAATCCGGTCATCGCAAAAGCCTTGGAAAAACCGTGCAGCAATATCGTCCTCTCCCGCATGCCGGGCAGGCTAGCGATGCTGGTATGCGTACCCTCGAACACCAATTCCGAGTAGATCTCGTCGCTGACGACGATCAGGTCCTTTTCGATGGCAAACTTGGCAATGCGTTCCAGTTGGGCGCGTGAACATACGCCGCCCGTCGGGTTGCAGGGCAGATTCAGCAGCAGCAGTTTGCAGCCGGGCTGCCAGGCCGCCACCAGCGCCGGGGCATCGAGCGAGAACAAGCTGGCCGCATCTGTCGCCACCGGCACGCCGATCGCATGCACCAGGTCAACCGAAGGGGCGTAGGAAACGTAGCATGGCTGGTGGTACATCACCTTGTCTCCGGGATTCAGCAGGGAGCGCAAAGTCAGGTCCAACCCCTCGGACACCCCGACCGTCACAAGGATCTCGTCGTCCGGCCGGTAGCTGACTTTGAAATGCCCTTCGGCGTAACGACTGATCTCCGCGCGCAGCGCCGGCAGTCCCATGTTCGAGGTATAATGCGTCTTGCCGGTGTTCATCGCCGTCGTCACGGCGTCACGGATAGGTTGCGGGGTGTCAAAATCCGGCTCCCCGATGCCGAGCGAGATCACGCCGTCGGTCTTGGCGACCAGTTCGAAAAAGTCGCGGATGCCGGAACGGCGCAGCCCGGCCACGTGTCGGGCAATGAAACGCGTGGTGTCGAGCGGCTTTTTGGTCGAGGTGGGCATTGGAATAATGGAGATTGAGGATTGATCAGCTGGCGCCAAGCCGCTCGCGGACGGCCTGACCCATCTGGGTGGTGGTCAACGGGAGTTTGGCGGCCAGATCGGCCGTATGTTTGCCGGCTGCGAGGGCCTGCGCCACCGCCGCCTCCACCGCCGCCGCCTCTTTTTCCAATCCCAGCGAATGCCGCAGCAACATCGCCGCCGACAGAATTGTTCCGACCGGATTGGCAATTCCCCTGCCCGCAATGTCGGGTGCGGAGCCGTGGATTGGCTCGTAAAGCCCGAGACGGCCGGCCCCAAGCGAAGCGCTGGGCAGGACGCCAAGCGAGCCCGCGAGCACCGCCGCCTCGTCGGTCAGGATGTCGCCGAACATGTTTTCGGTCACAATGACGTCGAACTGCGCGGCATGGGTGATCAGGCGCATGGCGCAGGAATCGACAAGCTGGTGCTCCAACTTCACGTCTGGATATTCGCGGCCGGTCTCGATGGCTACCTTGCGCCAAAGCCGGGACGACTCCAAGACGTTGGCCTTGTCGACCGAGGTCACGAGTTTGCGACGCTTTTGCGCCATCTGAAAAGCAAGCTTCACGATCCGGCGGATCTCCATTTCGGTGTACACGAGCGTGTCGACGGCGCGCTCGCCTTCCGGCGTCTGGGTGCGGCCCTTGGGCGTGCCGAAATAAAGTCCGCCGGTCAGCTCGCGAATAACGACAAAATCCACGCCCGCGACGCGTTCGGGTTTTAGCGGCGAAAGTGCCGCCAAGGCCGGGTAAGGCCGCACCGGACGGACATTGGCATACAGACCGAGCGCCTTGCGAATCGCGAGCAGACCCTGCTCCGGCCGGACCTTTGCCTGTGGATCGTCCCATTTCGGGCCGCCGACCGCGCCGAGCAGCACGGCGTCGGCTGACTGGCAGGCGGCGAGCGTCGCGTCCGGCATGGCATTCCCCGTGGCGTCTATCGCGCAGCCACCCAGCAAATGCTCGGTAAATCTAAAATCGTGCCCCTGCAGTTTGGCCACGGCTTCGAGGACAATCCGGGCTTCATTGACCACCTCGGGACCAATGCCGTCGCCGGGCGTGAGTGCGATATGCGCTTTCATGAAATGATCTCTGCTTTTGAGACGGCTTGCTCCGCCACCGCGTATTCGAAGCCGTCCGCCAAGGCCAGCCACGTTGCTTCCAGGATGTTGGGCCCCGCGCCCACCGTGCTCCAGCGACGCACGCCGTCGTGCCAGTCGATCAGCACCCGGGTGACGGCCGCCGTGCCGCCGTTGGAATTCAGGATGCGCACCTTGTAATCGGCCAGCTGGATGTTCTTCACCAGCGGGAAATGAGGCTGGAGCGCCTTGCGGAGCGCCTTGTCGAAGGCGTGCACCGGTCCGCTGCCCTCCGCCGCGGTATGGGCTTCGTGTTCCCCGATCTGCAACTTTATCGTGGCATCCGCCATGCCACGTTCACCGTGGCGGCTGACCATCACCCGATAATCGAGCAGCGAAAACGGCGGAATGTACTCCGGCGAAAGCCGGCGGACCAGCAACGCCACGCTCGCTTCCGCCGCCTCAAACGAAAAGCCCTGATGCTCCTTGGTCTTGACGAGTTCGACCACCTTGGCGCCCGTGGCGGCATCGAGGTCCTGCAGGCCCAGCTCGCTCGCCTTGGAGACCACGTTGGCCCGGCCGGAAAGCTCGCTGACCACCACGCGCATCTGGTTGCCGACCACGGCCGGGTCGATGTGCTGGTAGGCGTCGGGATGTCGCTGCATCGCGGACACATGCACTCCCGCTTTATGGGCAAAAGCACTGTCGCCGACATACGCCATGTGCACATTGGGGGCCAGGTTCGCGACCTCGGCCACGAAACGCGCCACCTCATGCAGGTGCGGGAGGGCGCCTTCCGGCAGCGCCCGCAAATTGAGTTTCAGCTCAAGATTGGGAATGACGACACAGAGGTTGGCGTTGCCGCAACGCTCGCCGTATCCGTTGATGGTGCCCTGCACATGCCGGGCACCGGCACGGACCGCAGCCACGGTGTTGGCGACGCCGCAGCCGGTGTCGTCGTGAGCGTGAATGCCCACCGGCACCTTGCCCAGCTTGGCGATGACATCCTGCACGGCCGACTCCACCTGCCAGGGCAACGATCCTCCGTTGGTATCGCACAGGACGATTGTCTCGGCGCCCCCGCGAACCGCCGCCTGCAGTGTCTTCAGCGCGTAGGCGGCATCCAGCCGGTAACCGTCAAAGAAATGCTCTGCGTCGTAGATCACCCGTTTTCCCTGCGCGCGCAAGTAGGCGACCGTATCGCCGATCATCTTGAGGTTCTCCTCGAGTGTGGTGCGCAGGACCTCCTTCACCTGGAGCACCGAGGACTTGCCGAAGATCGCGCAGACTTCGGTCCCCGCCTCGACCAACGCGCGGACGCTTGCGTCGTCCGCCGGCTTCAGGCTGGCCCGGCGGGTCGCACCGAACGCCACGATCTTGGCGTGGGCCCAGCACTCCCCCCGAGCCCGCTCGAAGAAAACCGCATCCTTGGGGTTGGAACCCGGCCAGCCGCCCTCGATGTAGGCCACGCCAAGTTCGTCCAGCTTGCGCGCTATGCGCAGCTTGTCGTCCACCGAATACGATATGCCCTCCGTCTGCGCGCCGTCGCGCAGCGTGGTATCGAATACCTCGACAAAGGGGCGGACGCTCTTCTTAGGCATGGCTGGCTTCGTAGGCTTCCGTCTGCCTGGTGAATTTTTGCAGGTAGCCGAGTTCGTCCACGCCTTCGAGCAGGCAGGTGCGCGAGAACGGATCGATCGGGAATTTGAGCGGCGGCTGGCCGGGCCAGCTCACGGCCGTCGTGAGCAGATCGATCGTAACCGCCAGGTCCTGATCCTTGGCTCGGGCCGCGAGCAGCGCCGCATGGGCCGCGGGTTCCACGACCACCGGGATCAGGCCGTTCTTGAGCGAATTTCCCTTGAAGATATCCGCGAACATCGGGGAGATGACCACGTGAAAGCCCCAACCGACCAACGCCCAAGGCGCGTGCTCGCGGGATGAGCCGCAACCGAAATTATTGCCGGCCACAAGAATCTTGGCCCCCTTCGCTTCCGGCTGGTTCAGGATGAATTTCGGATTGGGTGAACCATCGTCCAGATAGCGCCAGTCGCAAAAAAGTTTTTCTCCCAGGCCCAGCTTGTCCGTGACCTTGAGGAAACGGGCGGGAATGATCTGATCGGTATCCACGTCCGTGTTGGACAACACGACGCAGCGGGCGGTGAGAGTGGTGAATTTGGGTGCGCTCATGATTGACCTCCGTTGAGCAGCGCCCGCGGGTCGGCGATCCTGCCGGCGACCGCCGTGGCGACCGCCGTCAGCGGCGAAGCCAGCACCGTGCGCCCGCCCTTGCCTTGCCGGCCCTCGAAGTTGCGATTGGAAGTGGAGACGGCCAGCTGGCCGGGTGAGAGCTGGTCGCCGTTCATCGCGATGCACATCGAGCAACCGGCTTCGCGCCAGTCGGCGCCGGCCTCCTTGAAGATCTTGTCCAGCCCCTCGGCCTCAGCCGCTTGCTTCACCGACTGCGAACCCGGGACCACCATCATTCGCACCGACTTGGCGACCTTGCGACCGCGCAGCAACTGCGCAGCGGCCCGGAGGTCCACCAGTCGGGAATTGGTGCAGGAACCGAGGAAGACCACGTCCACCGGCTGGCCGAGGATGGGTTTGCCCGCCTCGAATTTCATGTAGGCGAGCGATTTCTCCAGACCGGCGCGCTCGGCGGCATCGGCCAGACTCGACGGCTTCGGCAGCGGCTGCGTGATGGCGACTCCCTGGCCGGGATTGGTCCCGAAGGTGACCATGGGTTCGAGACGGCCGGCATCAAGGGTGACGGTCTTGTCGTAGGTTGCGCCGGCGTCGGTCGGCAAGGTGCGCCAGCGGGCGACCGCCTTGTCCCAGGCGACGCCCTTGGGCGCGAACTCGCGGCCGGCCACGAAGTTGAAAGTCTTCTCGTCGGGCGCCACCATGCCGGCCCGCGCCCCACCCTCGATCGACATGTTGCAGACCGTCATGCGGCCTTCCATGTCGAGCGCACGGATGGCCGAGCCGGTGTACTCAAACACATGGCCGGTCCCGCCGCCGACGCCGATTTTGGCCAGCACGGCAAGAATTATGTCCTTGGCCGTAACCCCCGGACGCAGCGCGCCGTCCACGCGCACTTCGCAAGTCCGCGCCTTGCGCTGCAACAGGCATTGGGTGGCCAGCACATGGCCGACCTCGCTGGTCCCGATGCCAAAGCCGAGCGAGCCAAATGCCCCGTGGGTCGAGGTGTGACTGTCGCCACACACGATGGTCATGCCGGGCTGGGTGAAGCCCTGTTCCGGCCCGATGACGTGGACAATTCCACGCTGCACGGAGTTGAGCCCGTAGATGCGGACACCGTTGGCCTGCGCATTGGCTTCAAGCAGGCGTAACTGGATGCGGCCCATCTCGTCCGCCGCCTCGTACCCGCCCTTGGTCGGGATGGAGTGATCCATCGTCGCGACGGTGCGATCGGGCCGGCGGACCTTCAGGCCACGCTCCTTGAGCACCGAAAAGGCCTGCGGAGAGGTGACCTCGTGCACCAGATGCAGGTCGATGTAGAGGACGGCGGGAGCGCCGGGCTCTTCGGCCACGACGTGCGAATCCCAGATTTTCTGGAAGAGGGTTTTGGGTGACTGACTCATGTGGATATTTCCGTGGGAACAGTGGTCTTCTGCGGATGCTGGGCCGGGCCGGTTGACTGGCGGGACAGCACATGGTTGAGGGAGGCGATGTAGGCTTTGGCGCTTGCCACCACGATATCGGTGTCAGCCCCATGGCCATGACTGGACCGCTGGTCGTCGTGCCGCACCCGCACCGAGGCCTCCGCCAGGGCGTCGATGCCCTCGGTGACTCCGTTGATGCCGAATTCCAACAACGTAACCGGCACTTTGACGATGGCATCGATCGCCTTGTAGGTGGCGTCGACGGGTCCGGTACCGATGGCGGCAAAGACATGGGTTCTGCCATCCGGATCACGGAGGCGGACCGTGGCGGTGGGCAGACCAGTCGTCCCGCAGACCACCTGGAGATTTTCCAGGGCCCAGAATTCGGGCGCGGTTTGCCGCTCATCGGAGGCCAGCGTGACCAAATCGGCGTCGTGCACCGCCTTTTTCCGGTCGGCCAGCTTCTTGAACTCGTTGAACGCCTTGAGCAGTGCATCACCCTCGAGCGGATAGCCGAGTTCCGCCAATCGTTTCGAAAAGGCTGCGCGCCCCGAATGCTTGCCGAGCACGAGCAGGGTCTGCGTCGCACCCACATCCTCGGGCCGCATGATCTCATAGGTCTGCGCGTTCTTGATCATGCCGTCCTGGTGGATGCCCGACTCATGCGCAAACGCGTTGGCACCAACGATGGACTTGTTCGGCGGCACCGGGTAGCTGGTGCTGCGGGAGACAAGCCTGCTGGTGCGGCAGAGCTGCGTCGCGTCAATGCCGGTGCGCAGGCCGATCTTCTCGCCGCGCGTGCGGATGGCCATGACCACTTCCTCCAGCGATGCATTGCCCGCGCGCTCACCGATCCCGTTGATGGTCACTTCCGCCTGGCGGGCGCCGGCGCGGAGGCCGGCCAGCGAGTTCGCCACCGCCATGCCGAGATCGTCATGGCAATGCACGGAGACCACCACATCCTGGACCCCCGGCGTGTTCTTGACGATGCCCGCGATCAACGCGCCGAACTCGTCGGGCATGGTGTAGCCGACAGTGTCCGGAATGTTGAGCGTCGTGGCGCCCGCCTTGATGACGGCCGCCAGCACCTCATAAAGAAATTCCGGGTCGCTGCGTCCGGCGTCTTCGGGCGAGAATTCGACGTCCGGGCAAAGCGTCCGGGCAAAGGTCACCATCTCGACCGCGCGCGCGGACATTTCCGCCCGCGACATGCGGAGCTTGTGCTGGAGGTGGATGTCGCTCGACGCGAGAAACGTGTGGATGCGCGGATGTCTGGCCCCTTTGACGCCGTTCCACGCCGCCTCGATATCCGGCCGGGTGCAGCGCGCCAGACCGCAGATGACCGGCGGCTCGGCCTGCGGGCGGCCCTCGACCGGCGCCCGCCCCACTTCGGCGGCAATCGACTGCACCGCCGCCAGATCGTCGGGCGACGCCGCGGGAAATCCGGCCTCGATCACGTCCACCCCCAGTCGGGCCAGCGCCCGGGCAACCTCCAGCTTCTCCGCCGAGGTCATGCTGGCGCCGGGAGCTTGCTCGCCGTCGCGAAGGCTGGTGTCAAAGATGCGGACGTAGTCGGATTTCATGGGAGGAAGGAATCAATCGCCTGGTTTGATGGTGACGGGCTGGAGGAACGGCATCATGGCCCGCAGTTCGGCGCCGACCTTTTCGAGCTTCTGGTCGCGCTCGCTGGCGCGGATCTTGTTGAACTTCGGCCGGCCGGTTTCGTTCTCGGCAATCCAGTCCTTGGCAAACTTGCCGTTTTGGATCTCGGTGAGGATCTGCTTCATCGCCGCCTTGGTCTCGGCGGTGACGACCCGCGGCCCGGAAACGTAGTCGCCCCACTCCGCCGTGTCACTGACGGAGTATCGCATATAGTTCAGGCCGCCGCGATACATCAGGTCCACAATGAGCTTCAGCTCGTGCAGACATTCGAAGTAGGCAATCTCGGGCTGGTAGCCCGCGTCAACGAGGGTCTGGAAACCGGCCTTGACCAGCTCGGAGGCGCCGCCGCACAGCACAGCCTGCTCGCCAAAAAGATCCGTCTCGGTTTCCTCGGAGAACGTGGTCTCGAGCACACCGGCCCGGGTGCCGCCGATGCCCTTGGCATAGGACAGCGCGATGTGCTTTGCCTGGCCGGTCGCATCCTGGTGGATGGCAATCAACGCCGGCACGCCGCCGCCCTCCTTGTAGACTTCGCGCACGCGGTGGCCGGGGCCCTTGGGGGCGACCATCGCAACGTCAACGTTGGCCGGCGGCTTGATGCAATCGAAGCGGATGTTGAAGCCGTGCGCGAACATCAGCATCTTGCCCGCGGTGAGATGCGGGGCGATTTCGTTCTTGTAGATCGCCGCCTGCGCCGTGTCGGGCGCGAGAATCATGATGATGTCGGCCCAGCGCGTGGCTTCGGCCACCGTGCCGACCGTGAGGCCGGCCGCCTCGGCTTTCGCCCGCGATTTGCTCAAGGGATGGAGTCCGACGCAGACACTGACCCCGCTTTCCTTGAGGTTGAGTGCGTGGGCATGGCCCTGCGAGCCAAAGCCGATGATTGCGGTGCGCCGCGCCCGCACGAAGGCGAGGTCGGCATCATTGTCATAGTATATTTTAGCCATGTTAAGGAGGGGACTGGATGGTGGTAGATTGGCCGTTAGACGGACATGGAAAGGCCGGCAGGATCGTGCGCGGCGTCGGCGCCCACCGCCGTGCGCACCAGCGGTGGCGCGGCGGACATCAGCTCGTGGCCGCGGGCCATTGCGACGGCGCCGGTACGGACGATCTCGACCACGCCGTAGGGGTGGAGCACGAGTTCAAATTTGCCGATCTTCTCCGGCGTGCCGGTGACTTCGATCACCAGGGTCTGTTCGTCCACGTCCACCACCCGCGCCCGGAAGACCTCGACAAGCTGCAGCACTTCGCTGCGGGTCTGCGGGGTGACCTTCACCTTCACCAGACCGAGTTCGCGCATCAGCGCCGGTTTGTGGGTGAGATCATCCACCCGCAGCACGTTGACGAGCTTGTAGAGGTTGGCCTCGACAATGCGGGCGCCAGCCTCGGTCGCGTCGACCACGACGGTGAGCCGCGACACACCCGGCTGCTCCGTGCGGCCGACGGTCAGTGAGTCGATGTTGAAATTGCGACGCCGGAAGAGTGACGCGACGCGGTTGAGCACGCCGGGCACGTCTTCCACGTAGGCGATGAGGGTATGTTTGGCCATGGGAGGAATCGGTTAGCGGCGGGCTGATTTTGCCACTTTCGGCGCAGCGCCGCGAGCGGGTTTCTTGGCGGGTTTGGCGTGGCCGTTGGAGGCGACCTTCGCTCCAACCAAGGCAGCGGATGCGGCCGGCATTTCCCAGTCCTTGTCCGACCCGGACTCCAGCATCACGTCCTGCTTCGGGCGCCGAATCATTTTGTCGAGATCGGCGCCGGCGGGCACCATCGGGAAGACCGTATCTTCCTTTTCCACGACAAAATCGATGACCACCGTTCGCTTGTCCGCGAGGGTCTGGTCGACGGTCGACTTCACGTCGCCGCGCTGGTTGCATCGCAGTCCTTTCAGCCGGTAGGCCTCCGCGAGCTTGACGAAATCCGGGCCGGTCATCGGCGTGGCGGCGTAACGTTTGTCGTAGAAGAACTCCTGCCATTGCCGCACCATGCCGAGGAAGGCGTTGTTGATGATGGCCACGTTGACCTTGATGCCCTCCTGCTCGGCGGTGGCCAGCTCAGAGCTGGTCATCTGGAACCCGCCGTCGCCGCAGACCACCCAGACGTCCTTTTCCGGGCACGCGAATTTCGCCCCGATGGCCGCGGGAAGCGCGAAGCCCATCGTGCCAAGACCGCCTGAGGTGATGAGCGACCGGGGTTTCTCGTGGCGGTAATACTGGGCCTCCCACATCTGGTGCTGGCCGACGTCGGTCACGACGATGGTGTCGCGCTTCTGCGTAAGGCGCCAGAGGTCGTTGATGACATGCGCGGCGTAAAGGTGGCCGCTGTCGGGCAGGCTCTGGATGTCGCGCACGGCGGCATCGCCGCGGTTGGCATTGATGGTGGCCCACCAGTCGGCGCGCTCCGCCTTCTTGATCTGCGGCCTGATCACCCCCAGCACTTCCCGCAGGTCGCCGATGAGGGCGACGTCGACCGGCACGTTCTTGTTGATCTCACTGGGGTCGATATCGACGTGGATCTTCTGGGCGTTGAGCGCGTAGGTCTTGAGGTTCCCCGTCACGCGGTCATCGAACCGCATGCCGAGGGCGATGAGCAGGTCGGCCTGCTGGATCGCCTGGTTGACCCAGGACTCGCCGTGCATGCCCATCATGCCGAGATTGAGCGGCGACGATGACGGAATGGCGCCGATGCCGAGCAAGGTGGTGGTGATCGGGATGCCGGCGGTCTGGGCCAATTGGAGCACCTCGGCGGCCGCGCCAGATTTGAGAATTCCCTGGCCGGCCAGGATCAACGGACGTTTGGCGGAATTGATGAGCTCGGCCGCCCGCGTGAATTCGGACGCCGGGGCGTGGTAGCTGGGCCGGTAGCCGGGCAGGCGCGGCGCGGCACCCTCCCAGTCGAACTCCGCGGTCATCTGCTGCGCGTCCTTCGTGATATCCACCAATACTGGGCCGGGTCGGCCGCTCTTCGCGATGTAAAACGCCTCGCGGATCGCGCGGGCGATGTCGCCCGGCTTGGTCACCAGGTAATTGTGCTTGGTTACCGGCAGCGTCACCCCGGTAACGTCCGTTTCCTGAAACGCGTCGGTCCCGATGGCCCTCGAACCGACCTGCCCGGTTATGCACACAATGGGCGAGGAATCCATCATCGCGGTGGCAATGCCGGTGACCATGTTGGTCGCACCGGGACCCGAGGTCGCGATGGCGACGCCGACCTTGCCGCTGGCGCGGGCATACCCGTCGGCCATGTGCGTGGCGCCCTGTTCATGGCGCACCAGCACGTGGTGGATCTTCGGATACTTGGTCATCGCATCGTAGGCCGGCAGAATGGCACCGCCCGGATAGCCGAACACAACGTCGACGCCTTCCTTCTGTAAGCATTCCCAAATGATTTCTGCTCCGGTGAGTTTCATGATGTCCCTTGGATTTTGGTGGTTGAAATTAGGCTATTCGGTGACGGCGCCCACTGCGGCGGAGGAAACACTGTTGGCATATTTGGCCATGACGCCACGCTGGTAACGTGGGGCCGGCGGGGCCCAGCCCGCTCTGCGCTTGGCCAGTTCGGCAGCCGGAATGTCGACCTGCAGCCGGCGGGTTGGCACGTCGATCTCGATCATATCGCCTTCGCGGACGAACGCGATGAGCCCGCCGACACAAGCCTCGGGGGCCACGTGACCGATGGAAAATCCGCGCGTGGCACCCGAGAAACGGCCGTCCGTGAGCAGCGCGACGCTGTCGGACATGCCGGCGCCGGCGAGCGCCGCCGTGACGCCGAGCATTTCGCGCATCCCCGGGCCGCCCTTGGGCCCTTCATAACGAATGACAACAACGTCGCCCGGCTTGATCTGCTGGGAGTCGGCCGCCGCCATGGCGGCCTCCTCGTTGTTGAAGACGCGCGCCGGCCCCTTGAAATGCTTGATTGCCGTGCCGGCCAGCTTGAGCACGCAGCCCTCTTCGGCGAGATTGCCGCGCAGGATCACCAAACCACCGCTGGGCTTGAAGGGCTTGTCGGTCGGACGGATCACCTGCTGACCGGCCGTCTCCGGTGCCGCTCGAACTTCGTCTCCGAGCGAACGGGTCGTAACCGTCAGGCAGTCACCCTTGAGGTAACCGCCCTCGAACAGCCGGCGGAGGAGCAACGAAATGCCACCAGCGTTATGCATCTCGACCGCGGTGTAGAGCCCGCCGGGCTTGAGCGTCGCGATGGTCGGGGTCTTGGCGCTGATGGCGTCGAACTCATCGATCTTGAGCGGGATGTTCATTTCGTGCGCCAGGGCGAGCAGGTGCAGCACGGCGTTGGTCGAGCCTCCCGAGGCCGCGACCGAGGCGATGGCATTTTCAAATGCCGGGCGCGTCATGATTTGCGACGGCTTCAAATTCTGCCGGACAAGATTCATCACCAGTTCGCCGCAGCGAAACGCCGCCTTGTTCTTGGCTTCGGCCGTGGCGGGAATGCCGTTGAGGCCGACCGGCGATATGCCGATGGCCTCCATGACGGTCGACATGGTGTTGGCAGTGAACTGGCCACCGCACGAGCCGGCCGTCGGACAGGCGGCGTTTTCGACGGCGAGGAACTCCTTTTGGTCGATCTTGCCGGCGTTGAACGCGCCGACCGCCTCAAACACGTCCTGCACCGTGAGCGCCTTGCCGTGGAGGTGGCCGTGGTCGATCGAGCCGCCGTAGAGCGCCAGTCCAGGAATGTCGAGACGGCCCAGCGCCATCATGACGCCGGGATTGGTCTTGTCGCAGCCGGAGAGGCAGACCAGGCCGTCGAGGCTGTTGCCGCGAGCGACGAGCTCGATCGAGTCGGCGATGAGTTCGCGACTGATGAGCGAAGTCTTCATTCCCTCGGTGCCCATCGTGATGCCGTCGGAGATGGAGACCGTGTTGAACTCCAAGGGTGTTCCGCCGGCGGCGCGGACGCCCGCCTTCACGTGTTCAGCCAGGGCGCGGAGGTGAAAATTGCAGGGCCCGATTTCGGTCCAGGTGTTGGCGATGCCGATCAACGGTTTGGCCAGATCAGCATCGGTGAAGCCGATGGCTTTCATCATGGCCCGTGCGGGAGCGCGGTTGGGGCCGTCGGTGACGACTTGACTGAAACGTTTGCCTGAGTCCATGGGGATAATGGTCAACCGATGTTAGCGAAATATTCGCAGGCGCGCGAGATATGCGTGTAAAAAGTTTGCGTCATATGCGTAAAATAAAAAAACCGCCCTTTTGGGGGGCGGCTTCCTGGTTTCGAGTTTCTTTTCTCTTAGGAGCTAGTGGCTTCAGCGAGCCGCCCATTGGTATTCGTGTCCGCGGCCAGAATGGCCAGGACGACGGTAATAAGTGCGACGAGGGCGACGTTGATATTCATGCGGGAACGGCGGTGAAGCTGTTAATCGACCCAATGCGTGTCAACACTAGTCTTAATTTTATGACATAAGCCCGTTTTATGAGCGGCGCAAACCCTCCGCCGGCAGGTATTTGCCGGATGCAGGAACGCAGAACTTATCTCAAGTCCGCCCGCTGAATATTTCACAGAATTCATGGAGACCAAAAAAGAGTTCAGCGACAAAGAGGCCAAGACATGGTTTTGGAACGCCGATTCACCGGCCGAGAGAGGACCGAAATTGCGCATTTCCGATCCAATGCTCCCTGCTTTCAGTGCGTGCGTCATCATGCTCGGTGACCAAATGCATTTTTCTAATACCGGTAGCGGCGGAGAAGGGCTTTGCGATCCGTCGGTATTGGAATTGGCCACGCTTGCCCAAGAACAGCGCCAGGATAGCCCAAGGGTTGAAGAAGGATCCTTGACACCAGCAGTTGTAATCCTTGAACCCAAATGGCCAGGGCCGACGCACCTTTCTCCCGCCACGGGCTCGGGTTCTGAACTTGTCGGACCGGCAACCAGCACCGGTGCTTACCGCCGGCCCCTGATATTCTGAGCCAGCCGTAAAATGTCCGCCAGCACACCGGCCGCCGTGACCTCGCCGCCGGCGCCCGCTCCGCGCACCACCATCGGGTACTCGTGGTAACGCTCGGTGTGAAACGCGACAAATGCCTCTGCGCCACGCAAGGCCGCCGCGGGGTGCGAGGCCTCAACCTCCACCGGACCGACCGACACTTTCGGTCCGACGGCGCCCGGCGTAATCCGCGCGAGATAGCGCGGCAGCCGGCCCTGCGCCTTGCAGGCCGCCACCCGCGCCGCCACCGCGGCGTCAAGACTGGCCAGCGATTGCAGGAATTTCTCCGGATCGTCTTCGCGCAAGTTCTCCGCCGGCACAAAGGGCTCCAGCACGACATCGGTCAGATCGACCTGCAGGCCCAGTTCGCGGGCGAGGATGATCGCCTTGCGCGCCACATCGAGGCCGGACAGGTCATCGCGCGGGTGCGGCTCCGTGTAGCCCAGTTCCTTCGCTTTGCGCACCGCGATCGAGAGCGGTTCGCCCTGGACCAGCTGGTCGCACAGGAATCCGAGCGTGCCGGAAAAGGCGCCCTCGATGGTGACGACATGATCGCCCGTCCGCACGAGATTCTTCAACGTCTCGATGACAGGCAGTGCCGCCCCGACGGTTGTCTCGTAATGGTAGGCGCGGAAATGCCGCCGGGCCTCGTCCCGCAGCGCATCGCGCTCGGACTGGGGCAGCGCCAGCGGCTGTTTGTTGGCGGACACCACGTTGATGCCGAGCGCGAACGCCGCCCGGTAGATTTTTTCCATGCCTGGCGCCGCCGAGCAGTCGACCAGCACGGGATTGGGCAACCGGGCAAGCTTTTCCAACAGCGAGGTTACATCGCTAACAATCTTCCCGTTTGCGAGGGCGTTCTGCAGACGGGCGATCGCCTCGGCCGGCGGCAGCCCGTCCGGTTCAAACAGCGCCCCGCCGCTCGAACCGATGCCCACGAGGCGGACCTGCACATCGTGCTCGCGTCCGAGCGTTTTGTTCTGCCGCTCAATCTGCTTCAACAGGCTGCTGCCCACCACCCCCTTGCCGAGCAGCAAGGCGTTGATCTCGGTGTGGGCCAGATTGAAGGCGCCGTGCACCGTGCGCACCGCCGTCGCCGTCTGATCGGCATCCACCACGCACGAAATGCTGCGGGCCGACGCGCCTTGCGCCACCGCGCGCACCGCGATGCCTGCCGCGCCGATCGCATTCAGGAATTTCCCCGCCACGTTGGGTCGGCCGGCCATGTTTTCGCCCACCAGTGTCACCAGGCTCACGGGTGACAAAACCGGTTCAATCCGCAAGTCGCCCGACTGCAGCTCTGGTGCCAGCACCTCGGCCACGCTCCTGCGGGCGCTAGCCTCGTCCATTTGGGGGATAACGACGGAGAACGACTGGCCGAGCGTGGATTCAGTGGTCATCCACACTCTCACGCCGGCTTCGCTGAGCGCCGCAAGAATTCGGCCGCCCAACGGCCGCCCGAGACCGGTCCGCCGTGACTGCACGCCCAGCAGGGTCAGCCGCTCCAAGCTCGTCACGCAAGTCGGCCGGTTGGGATCGGGATTGCCCGTGGCATCAATGCGGGTGCCGGGTGCGTCGGGCTGGGTCGTGCTGCGTATGACCAGCGCCGCGCCGCATTCCCGGAGTGGAATGATGGTGCGCGGGTGGAACATCCGCGTGCCGAAATAGGCCAGTTCCAGCGCTTCGTCGTACGACAGCCGGTCGACCGGTGATGCCTCGCGCACCAATGCGGGGTCGGCGGTCATCACGCCGAGCACGTCGGTCCACACGGTCACCGCACTCGCTTTGAGCAGTCCGGCGAGCAGGGTCGCCGTGTAATCCGAGCCGTTGCGACCCAGCGTGGTGGTCTGCCCATCGCGCGTCCGACCGATGAAGCCCGTGACGATTGGCACGCTGCCGGCCCATTTGGCCTGCATGGCGGCAAATCGGGCCGCCGTCTCCGCCTTGTCCACGGTCGCCATCCCATAAACGCTGTCCGTCACCACGAAGTCACGGGCGTCAACCGGAATTGCCGGAACGTTTCTTTCCGTCAAAGCGCGAGCCAGCATGGCAACCGAGATACGCTCCCCCACGCAAATGACCGAATCAAGTGTCCGGGGCGAACATTCGCGCGTGAGTTCGATGCCCGAAAGCAGGCGCTCGACCGGGGTGAGGATTTCATCCAGATCGTGCTTGAAGCCTTTCTGACCCTGACTGCCGAGCACGTGGCGTGCAGTCGCGGTGGCGAATTCCCGCACCTGGGTAAGTTGCCGGCGGGCATGGCTGATCTCGCCCTCCTCCGCGGAGCGGGCGGCCAGGATGAGCCAGTCGGTACTGTCGCCGATCGCTGATACGACGAGCGCCAGCGGCCGGGGCGCAGCGACAATCAGTTCGAGCACCTTGGGCAGACGCCCGGTAGTACCGAGGGACGATCCCCCGAATTTATAAACCTGCCAGTTTTCGCTCATTTATTCCGGCGCCTGCAGATGCAACGCCCGCGTCACGATAGGCCCGAGTGTCTCCCATTCCATCAAAAAAGCATCGTGCCCGTGGATGCTGCGCACAGTCGCACGCTCCACCCGTGCGCCCGCGTCCCGCAAATGCCGCGCCAGCGTCTCCGTCTGGGCGAGGGTGAAAAGCTGGTCGGTATCCACGTCAACCACCATCGCCGAGGCACGCACGCGGCTGATGGCCGGTCTGGTGTCACCGGGGAGCGGCTGCCCCAAATCATGATGATCCATCGCGGTCAGCTGCAATTCGTAGGCCCGGGCGTCAAAACGGTTGCGTAGTTTTCCGCCCTGATGTTCGAGGTAGCCTTGGACCGGGTAGCCGGTTTCGCCCGGCCGCGAGACGGTTGGCCGCGGCTGGCGCGCATCAAGCCCGGGTTCGGCACGATAGGTCAGCATCGCCAGCTGGCGGGCCAGTTCAAGGCCGCGGCCGACCTTGTCCGGATAGCCGGGGTCGAGTCGCAGAATCTGCCGCGCCACATGGTTCCAGCCGACGACCCAGGCGCTGGAAGCCACGCTGGTGGCCAGCGGCAACAGCCGCTCAAATCGCTCGGGGTCCAGCGCCGCCAGTGAAAGCGTGACCATCCCGCCCAGCGAACCACCGGTCGTGAGATGCACGTGCTTGATGCAGAGTTTGTCCAGCGCCAGCAACAAGGCGCGTGAAATGTCCAGGCTGGTCAGCTGGAGATCCTCAGCCTCAGGAAACCCGGTCACCCCGGGTCCGCTGCTGCCGTAGCAGGACCCCAGATTGTTGAAGCAAAGAATCCGGTATTGCGCCGGATCGAGCGCGCGTCCCGGCCCGATCAGCGGATCCCACCAACCATCGGGCCCGCCGGCGTGCGCGCTGCCAGTCAGGGCATGCACCAGCAACACGGTCGGAATCTCCGGCTGCAGCGATTCCGGGGTGTCGCCTTCGCGGCTCCACCACCAGCCGCGGACCCGGTGCTGGCGGACTATTCCGCCACGCGCCAGCGCGAGATCGGGCAACGCGAGATCAAAAATACGCGGTGAAGCGGCAACGGTCGGCATGAGAATGGCGGGCATGATGCTTCCATCTCAAGCAGCCGGCGTCAACGCGCCGCGGGACAATTGTTGCATCCCCACCATGGCCTCCGTCAGGTAAGCACCTCCATTGGTCGATCTGGCGGCAGGCGGCAGGCAGGGGGCGGAATAAGTGTTCATGAAGGGAATCCTCTAATTTTGTGTTGGTCGGATAAGACGCCGCCCGGTACGGGTGAGACAAGGTGGCGACGTGTCATAGCTTTCTGGCCGGGGACGAAAACGTGTCATAGCTGGACCCGGCCCGGGCGAAAGACCGGAGCCCATTGTGATTCCGGCTTGTTGCGCGGACGTCTCCGGCTACGCTGACAAATCCATGGCAAAACGCTCCCAACGCATCGTGCTCAAGTTCGGTTCCGGCATTCTGTCGACTGCGGAGGGCATCGGCCTGAGCCCGCGGCAGATTTCACGGCTGGCCCGCGAGGTCGGCACGCTGGTCCGGTCCGGACATCAATGCGTGATCGTCTCCAGCGGGGCGGTGGCGGCGGGCCTGGCTGCGCTGGGATTGTCGGCGCGTCCCAAGGATCTGGCCGCCCGGCAGGCGTGCGCCGCCGTCGGCCAATCGCAGCTCATGCATGCCTACGCCAACGCCTTTGCCCGGCAGGGTCTGGCTGTTGCCCAATTGTTGCTGACGCACAACGATCTCGACAGCCGTACCCGCCACGATAACGCACGGAACACCCTCGCCCACCTCCTTTCGCAACGCAACGTCGTGCCGGTCATCAATGAAAACGACTCCGTCGCTGTCGAGGAACTCAATTTTGGTGACAATGACCGGCTTTCAGCCGAGGTCGCAATTCTGGTCGATGCCAACCTGCTTGTCATTCTCACCAGCGTCGACGGCCTGCAGGATTCCGCCGGCCGGATCGTCCCGCTGGTGCATGATTTCAACGAAGTATCCGGGCTCGTGCGATCGGACAAGGGTCGCATTTCGACCGGCGGCATGGTCACGAAGCTTCAAGCCGCGCAGCTCGCGGTGAAGGCGGGCATTCCCGTCAATATCGCCAGCGGCCGCAAACCCGGCCTGTTATACGCCATTGTCGCCGGCAAACGTACCGGCACATATTTTCCGGCTCGATGAACCTGATCGGCAGATTTCTCTTTCTCGGTTTCGACCACCGGGCGGCCCGCCCGGACGGATCCTGGGAGCCCGGACGGATACAACCGGACCGGCAGCCGGGGACCGCCAGCGGGCCGGCTCCAGCCCGCCAAAGGGCAGCCCGCTGATCCGCCATGGAAGATCCGGCATCCATCATCGCTCGCTTGGGAAAGCAGGCCCGCACTGCCGCCCGGGTTCTCGCCGGCACGCCGCCGGCGCGCATCGACGCCGCGCTCCAGTCGATGGCCGCCGAAGTCGTCGCCGCCCAGATGGACATTTTGAATGCCAACGCCGCGGATGTCGCCGCTGCCAAGGCGGCCGGCCAGACTTCCGCGCTGGTGGACCGGCTGACGCTCGACCCGATGCGCGTCGCCGCGTGCGCCGCCGGTTTGCGCAAAGTCGCTTCGCTCCCCCACCCGGTCGGCCAGGTGATTCGCGAATGGACCCAACCGAACGGGTTGAAGTTTGCCAAGGTGCGGGTGCCCCTTGGCGTCATCGGCTTCGTCTACGAGTCGCGGCCCAACGTGACGTGCGACGCGGCCGGACTCTGCCTGAAAAGTGGCAATGCCGTCATCCTGCGCGGCGGTTCGGAAGCCCTGCGTTCCAATCTGGCCATCGCCGGCGCGCTGGCGCGCGGACTCGCCAAAGCCGGCCTGCCCGCCGCCGCCGTGCAGCTTGTCCCTGTGACCGACCGCGATGTCGTGCGTCTCCTTGGCGAAGCCGTCGGCGTGATCGACCTGCTAATACCACGGGGTGGTCGCGGTTTGATTGAAACCGTGGTGCGCCACGCGCGCGTACCGGTCATCAAGCACTTCGACGGCATTTGCGCCCTCTATGTGGACCAGGCTGCCGACCTCGCGATGGCGGAAAAGCTCGCGATCAATGCGAAAGTCTCCCGCCCCGGGGTGTGCAACGCCATTGAAACCCTGCTGGTGCATCGTGCGGTCGCCGCGCCGTTTCTCCAGCGGGCGGGCCGCAGTCTGCTTGAAGCGGGGGTCCGCCTCCGCGTGGATGACAGAGCCCGTGAGGCTTTGGGCGAACTTGTCACGCGCCACCCAACGCTGGTCGCCACGGCGACCCCGGAGGATTTCCGCACCGAGTTCCTCGATCTGATTCTGGCGATCAAGGTCGTCGACGATTGCGCCTCGGCCATATCGCACATCGAGAGCCATGGCTCGCACCACACCGATACCATTGTGACGGCCGACGCGGGCGTCGCAGAGAAATTTCTCGCCGCGGTGGACAGCGCCGTGGTGCTTTGGAATGCCTCGACGCGTTTCAACGACGGCGACGAATTCGGCTTTGGCGCGGAGATCGGCATCAGCACCGACAAATTGCATGCCCGCGGGCCCATGGGTCTCGAGGAACTAACCTCTTACAAATACGTCGTCCGCGGCTCCGGGCAGGTGAGATAAGAGCAAAGCGCCACCCCGTTGTGGCCTCCTGGCATCCCGGAGGTCGTCCAACGGACCTGCGCCAGGCCGATTGGCCTCGGCTTTCACTCTGCGAAACCGAGGCAAAGGTGCACGGACAAAAAAGCCGCCCGGCGTGGAGGCCGGGCGGCGGAAGTGGCGCCCGTTGTCGG
>JBBIHQ010000024.1:0-44036 GCA_037446975.1 Opitutia bacterium | reverse complement strand
CGAGTCCGACAAGCGGCTCCATATTTTCGCCCGTCGTCCGGCCGGCCGGGGAGCGCCTCCTGCTCAGTTGTCGGCGATATGTTCGTCGGCGAGCTCGCCTTGAAGTTTGCGCCGGAGGCGCTGGGCTTCGATTTCAGCTTTGAGCGAGGCCGCAAAAAGCTGGAGCCGCCGGCGGGTCTCGAAGGTTTCAAGGAGCTGTTGTTTGATGACGCTGTCGTCACAAAGATTGAAAACGGCGATGTCGGCGAACGTGTCCACGTCATCGATGCTCTCGAGGAAGCGGGTCATGCCTTTCGGCGCGGGGGTGCCGAGCCGGCGCCGGAGGTTGAGCAGGCGCATAACTTCGAGACGAAGCGCCTCCAACTCGGCGTGGTGGGTGCCGGCAATGGTCGTGATCGGCTGCACGGCAATGATGCGGTAGGGCCGTTCCCGGATGATCTCCTTCACCTCGACCCGGCAAATGCCTTGGAGCAGCAGGTTTGAAGTGTCGTTTTCACTCTTCTGGCAGGCCCGGATGATGCCGACCGATGCGATCCGGTGCGGCGGCTCCGGTCGCTTGGCGTTGAGCGGACGGGCATTGTTCAACCGGGCGACGGCGAACAGACGGTTGCTGGCGAGCACGTCGCGCAGCATTTCCTGATAACGTGGTTCGAATATGTGGAGTGGCAGGAGCGCCTGAGGGAAAAAAACGGTGTCGGGCAACGTCATTACCGGCACGGTTTCGGGCACGAGCAATGTCTCCATGATCGGAAAGGTAAGTGCGTTTGCCGGAAAAACAACCGCGCGGTTTCGGTGCCGGTGGCCCGCTTGGGGTGGCGACCGCAATCTCTCAACTGGGTCGGGCTTTTCGGGAACTCCTCGGCGGCATCCGTGACTGGCACAGTGTGACACAGACTGGAGAATCATGTGCCACGGTGGCATAGAAATCAGTACTACCGCAGCAATAGGCCGGGACAAAAAATATCTAACCATCAGATTGTCAACGTTCCCCAAAACATCCCGGCACGAGGCACGGCCATTGCTAGAATACGGCGCATGAGCAGAATTCTCGGCATTGATCTGGGCACAACCAACTCGTGTATGTCGGTCATGGAGGGTGGCGAACCGGTCGTCATTCCGAACGCAGAGGGTGCCCGCACCACACCATCCGTTGTGGCATTCACAAAGACCGGCGAACGAGTGGTCGGTCAGGCCGCAAAACGTCAGGCGGTGACCAATCCGAAAAACACGGTGTTTTCCGCCAAGCGCCTCATCGGGCGCAAATTCACCGAGGTCACCGAGGAAGCCAAAAACCTCCCCTATAAGGTGGTTTCCGGCAAGAATGGCGACGCCTACATCGAGGTCCAGGTGGGCGACAAGACCGAGCAGTTCGCTCCGCAGCAGATCGCCGCTTTTGTGCTCGGCAAGATGAAGGCTGACGCCGAGGCTTACCTGGGCGACAAGATCACGCAGGCTGTCATCACGGTGCCCGCCTATTTCAACGACGCCCAACGCCAGGCCACCAAGGACGCCGGCAAGATCGCCGGCCTGGAGGTGTTGCGCATCATCAACGAGCCCACGGCCGCCTCGCTCGCCTACGGTTTGGACAAGAAGAAGGACGAGAAAATAGCCGTGTTCGATTTGGGCGGCGGCACGTTCGACGTGTCCGTGCTCGAGATCGGCGACGGCGTGTTCGAGGTCAAGGCCACCAACGGCGACACCCACCTCGGTGGCGATAACTGGGACGACACCATCATCGGCTGGCTCGTCGACACATTTAAGAAGGAAAACGGCATCGACCTCCGCAAAGATCCGATGGCGCTCCAGCGCCTGAAGGAAGAGGCTGAGAAAGCCAAGATCGCGCTCTCGTCGGCCACCACCTACGACATCAACCTGCCGTTCATCACGGCGGATGCGTCGGGCCCGAAGCACCTCAACGTGCAGCTCACCCGCGCCAAGATGGAGCAGATATGCGATGCGCTGTTCGAGCGCTGCCTGCAGCCGTTCAAGAATTGCATCAAGGACGCCGGGGTCACCGCGGCCAACATCGATGAGCTTGTGCTTGTCGGCGGCATGACCCGCATGCCGAAAGTCGTGGAGATCGCCCACACGCTTGGTGGCAAACCGCCGCATCAGGGTGTCAATCCCGACGAAGTCGTGGCCATTGGCGCGGCGATCCAGGGTGGCGTGCTCAAGGGCGACGTGCGCGACGTGCTGCTGCTCGACGTGACCCCGCTGACGCTCGGCATCATGACGGCTGGTGACATCGCCACGCCGATGATCCCGCGCAACACCACGATTCCGACCAAGAAGGCGCAGATTTTCTCCACCTACAGCGACAACCAGCCTGGCGTCGAGATCGTCGTCCTCCAAGGCGAGCGCCCGATGGCGCGCGACAACAAGACGCTCGGAACGTTCAAACTCGACGGCATTCCCCCGGCGCCACGCGGTGCGCCACAGATCGAAGTCACCTTCGACATCGATGCCAACGGCATCCTGCATGTCACCGCCAAGGATCTTGGCACGGGCAAGGATCAGAAGATCACCATCCAGGGTTCTTCGGGCCTTTCCAAGGACGAGGTCGAGAGGATGACGAAGGAGGCCGAGCTCAATGCCGAGTCCGATCGCAAGCGCAAGGAGGCGGTCGAGGCCAAGAACCAGCTCGACACCACGATTTACCAGCTGGAGAAAACCCTCAAGGAGAGCGGCGACAAGATCGCCGCCGAGCTGAAGGGCAAGTTCGAGACCGCCATCGCCGACGCGAAGAAAGATCTCGAAAGCAACGATACGGACCGCATGAAGGCCGCGCTCGAAAAACTTTCGAAGATTGGCGCCGAGCTGTACCAGCAGGCGCAGGCTGCGGGTGCGGCCGGGGCCGCGGCCGAAGGCGCGCCTGGTCCGGCTGACAGCGGCGCCGCATCCGAGCCGAAGGCGGCGAAGAAGGCCGGCGCCCAGGAAGGCAAGGTGGTCGACGCCGATGTCGAGATCGTCGACGACGAGAAGAAATAAACTTTACCGTGAACCCGGTTCCGTCCGGAAACGGGTTCGCGTCTTTAATCCCAAAATACGTCCAACTCAACCCACACAAAACCAATATGGCTAAAGTAAATATCAAACCCATCGGTGATCGCGTGCTCGTGCAGCACATCGAGGAAAAAGAACAGGTTCGCGGCGGGATCATCATCCCGGACAGCGCCAAGGAAAAGCCGCAGGAGGCCAAGGTCATCGCCTTGGGCACCGGCAAGAAGGATGAAGACGGCAAGGTGCAGCCCTTCGAGGTGAAGGTCGGCGACCGCGTGCTCATCTCCAAATACGGCGGCACCGAGGTGAAGATCGAGGAACAGAAATTCACTCTGGTCCGCGAAGACGACATTCTCGGCATTATCGGCTGAGCGGTCGCTCAACTCCCAACTCTCAACCAAAACTTCAAACTAGATAATCATTATGGCAGCCAAACAACTCCTCTTCGACGAGACCGCTCGTCAGAAAATACTTCGCGGCGTCGAGCTTCTCTCCCGCGCCGTCAAGGTCACGCTGGGGCCCAAGGGCCGCAACGTCGTGATCGACAAGAAATTCGGTTCGCCGACCGTCACCAAGGACGGCGTCACCGTCGCCAAGGAAATCGAGCTTCCCGATCCCTACGAGAACATGGGCGCCCAGATGGTCAAGGAGGTCGCCTCCAAGACCAGCGACAGCGCGGGCGACGGCACCACCACCGCCACGCTGCTCGCCGAGGGCATCTATCGCGAGGGTCTGAAGAACGTCACCGCCGGCGCCAACCCGGTCTACCTCAAGCGCGGCATCGACAAGGCCGTCGAGGCCGCCGTGGCCGAACTCGCCCGTGTTTCCAAGAAGGTCAATGACCGCGAGGAAATCCGCCAGGTCGCCACCGTCTCCGCCAACTGGGACGAGACGATCGGCAATATCATCGCCGATGCCATGGACAAGGTCGGCAAGGACGGCACCATCACCGTCGAAGAGGCCAAGTCCATCGAGACGACCCTTGAGGTTGTCGAGGGCATGCAGTTCGACAAGGGCTACCTGTCGCCTTACTTCGTCACCAACGCGGAAAGCCAGGAGGTCGTCCTCGAGGACGCCCATGTGCTCATCCACGAGAAGAAGATCTCCAACCTGCAGGAAATGCTCCCGCTGTTGCAGACCATCGCCAAGAGCGGCAAGCCCCTCCTCATCATTGCGGAAGAGGTCGAAGGCGAGGCCCTCGCGGCCCTCGTGGTGAACAAGATTCGCGGCACGCTCAATGTGTGCGCCGTCAAGGCCCCCGGCTTTGGCGACCGCCGCAAGGCCATGCTCGAGGACATCGCCATTCTCACCGGGGGCAAGTGCATCACCGAGGACCTTGGCCTCAAGCTCGAGAACCTCACGCTCGCCGACCTCGGCAAGGCCAAGCGCATCACCGTCGACAAGGAGAACACGACCATCGTCGAAGGCGGCGGCAAGTCGTCCGAAATCCAGGGCCGCGTCAAGCAGCTCCGCCGGCAGATCGACGAGACCACCTCCGACTACGACCGCGAGAAGCTCCAGGAGCGCCTCGCCAAGCTCGCTGGTGGCATCGCCGTCATCAATGTCGGCGCCTCCACCGAGGTCGAGATGAAGGAGAAGAAGGCCCGCGTCGAAGACGCCCTCCATGCGACCCGTGCGGCCGTGGAAGAGGGGATTGTCGCCGGCGGCGGCGTCGCCCTGATCCGCACCATCAAAGCCATCGAATCCCTCAAGCTCGAGGGTGACGAGGCTTTCGGCGCCCAGATCGTGCGCCGTGCGGTCGAACACCCCATTCGCGCCCTGTGCGCCAATGCCGGCGTCGACGGCGGGGTGGTCGTCAAGGAAGTCATCGCGGCCAAGGGCAACCTCGGTTACAATGTCGCGACCGACAAATACGAGGACCTCGTGAAGGCCGGTGTGGTGGACCCGACGAAGGTCACCCGCACCGCGCTGCAGAACGCGGCCTCGATTGCCGGCCTGCTCCTCACCACCGAATGCATCATCACGGACCTCCCGGAGAAGAAGGAAGCTCCGGCCCCCGGTGGTCACGGCGGCGGCGGCATGGGCGGCATGGACTACTAAGTCCGATGAACCCGAGACTTCACCGTCTCATCTAAAACTTCGAGGCGCTTTCCCCGACGGGAAAGCGCCTTTTCTTTGTGCAGAAATATTAAATTCCAAGGAATCTATGCAAATTCTCCAACTCATCGGTGTTCTCATTATCGTGAATTCGCTCACATGTGCTGGCTGGTTTGTCGCTCACGATAAGTCGCTAGGCGGAGGTGGTGTGACGCTCGTCATTTTTTCTATCGTGGCTGGCCTTGCTCTCACGTTTCACGAAAGGGCGATCGAAATCACATTCGGAAAGGTTGCCACTCTCAAAGCGGCCGCCCAGCAGGCCACGACTGATGCAAAGGAAATCTCTGTTATACGGCAGCGCGTCGAAGCACAAGCTGCCACGCTTGATCTAGTCGCACAAGCATCGGCAGATGCGAAGCGGCTCCTAGATGGACTACGAGAAGAAAATAAGAAGGCGGACGAGAAGCTGAAGCTTCTCGAGGAGAAGACGTCAGAAATTTATCGTCTCCCTGATGGGCGCACTCGCATGGGTGGGATGATTACGGGCGAGCCATCAGTGCTAAAAGAATACTTCGACCGAATGATCGCAGAATATAAAGCCCAGAGATTCGAGTCAGCCTACGATTCGGCGAAAGCTGGGATCAAGGTTTACGAGGATTCAAAGAAGGCAGAAGGCGGCGTTGCGATGACGACGGGAGGCGTGACTCCTGAAAGTGTCGCGATTCTCTACAGCGTCGGAGCAGAGCTTGCTCAACGACTATCCGATCACGCCAATGCGCTCATGTGGGCTGAAGCGGCTGTCGCGACAATCCCTACTCCGGAAAGAAAGGCGCTCTTAGTCACTGCGCTCCTCAATTCGAAGAAGCAGAAGGAAGCGGAAAAATTAGTCGAAGAGACGTTGTCGAAAAAGGATGAAGCGTCTGAAAAATTCAAAACGCTTCTTCAGGAAATTGGTGTCCTAAAAAAGTAGAAGACATATGGGCGGCTGAAATGGGGTCTGGCTTTGTGGTTTGTAGCTGGTGGCCGGGCCGCGGATTGAACCACCGAGGACAAGGAATGCGCGGAGAGTGGCAGGGTGATATCTGGAGCTAACTTGGTGAAGCTGGCGGCAGGCCTGCAGTGGCACAGTGGCAGTATGAGCAGCTTGGCGCACGGGCGACCCAGCCTGCAGCGTGTTGCCCAATCCGCGGCGAGGCGCCCGCGGCTCCAGGCCTGATTCATCCCAATCCGTGACCATCCATCGTCAAAAAGCATGATTGCTTCATGCCCGATAACGGCTTTATTAAGACGATATGACGACGCTATCGCCGACCAAGGCCCGGGCCAATCTCACCCACTGGCTCAAGCGCGCCTCCGCGGGCGAGGACATCGGCATCCTGTGCGGGGACAAGGTCATCGCTCTGCGCCCGGTACGCGTGTTCGCCGAGGATTCCGACTACGCCAAGCGTGAGTATGGTGTGACCCAGACAGAGTTGAAGGCTTTCGTGAAGCGAGTGGATGCAGAACTGAAACAAGACCGCCGGGCCGGGCGGATCACCAAATACAAGGGTGACTTCCGTGCCGCCATTAGAGATTGAGTTCTCCTCTCGTTTCCGATCGGGGGCTCGGGCATTACCGGCTGAGCGGCAGCAACAGGTGGAGCAGTCCGTGGCTCTGTTGGTCGAGGCAATGGGCAAACCTCATCTGCACAGTGGGCTGGGCATACGCCGGCTGAAGGGAGGTTATTGTGAGTTCAGGGCCGGGAGGGACACACGCATCATGTTCAAACTTGAAGGCAGCACGGCCAGCTTGCTGCTGGTTGGCGACCACGACGATGTGCGGCGGTTCCTGAAAAACATTTAGAGACCACCTTCCGAATCAAGATCGCCCGTGCCGACCGTCTTCTTGACGCGCTGATCCTCGGAGCCTAGGAATGATGGTGCGTTAACAACAGCCCGGGGCCGGGGGCGCATTTCGGAGACAATGCAATATGGCCCCGCAAAAGAATTCCGGTTTGATTCGCTGGCTGATGCTGATCGGCCGCTTTGTTTTGGTGAGCTGGGTGATATCTGGACCAACGGCGCTTGTTTCACTGGCGGCGGGTTCAGCGGACAACCCGGCAGTGGATGAAGCCAAACGCCTGAGTCCGGCCGAGGCGGCCGAGCGGATCGATGCCTTGCGCACCGAGATCGCCTGGCACGACGAGCTTTATTTCAAAAAATCCGCCCCGGTGATCAGCGACAGCGCCTACGATCAGCTCAAGCGCGAGCTCGCGGCGCTGGAGCTGGCGTTTCCCGGGGCCGCGCGGGACAGCGCGGCTCCTGCCGGCGTCGGCGATGATCGCTCGGGGCAATTTCCAACCTACCGCCATCACGAACGGATGCTGAGTCTGAACAAGAGCTACACGGAGGCCGAGCTGCGGGCGTTCGACGCGCGGCTGAGGCGCCAGCTCGCGCGCGACGACCTGGAGTATGTGGTGGAACCGAAGTTCGACGGTATCGCCATCAGTGTGACGTATGAGAAAGGGAAGCTGGTGCGAGCGGTCACGCGCGGCAATGGCATGGAGGGCGACGATGTCACCGCCAATGCGCTCACAATCCGCTCGCTGCCGACCGTCCTGCGCACCCTGACACCGGAGGGCGTGGCGAATCCGGTGCCGGAGGTGGTGGAGTTGCGCGGCGAAATCCATCTGCCTTACGCTGAGTTTGCCCGGATCAACCGTGAGCGGGAAAGTGCGGGCGAAGCACCTTTTGCCCATCCGCGAAACCTCGCGGCCGGCACGCTGAAGCAGCTTAATGCGAGGGAGGTTGCGCGGCGCCGGCTGGCGATAGTATTTTACGGACATGGGGCCTGGGAACCGGTGGCCGGTCTTCCCAAATCCCAACTGGCTTTGCTGCAGCAATTGCGTGCCTGGGGACTGCCGACGATTGAGGCGCCCCGGGTGGTCAAAGGCGCCGATGCCATGTGGCACGCGGTGCAGGCGGTGGGCCGGGAGCGGGCCGGGTTTCCTTTTCCCACTGACGGAGCCGTGGTGAAATTGAATTCAGCCGCATTGCAGAAACAGGCGGGCGCGACCGCGCAGGCGCCACTCTGGGCCATCGCCTATAAGTTCGTGCCGGAGCGTGCCGAGACCCGACTCCGGGCCATTACGCTTCAAGTGGGTCGGACAGGCGTGCTTACTCCGGTGGCCGAACTGGCGCCGGTGCTGGTGGGCGGGTCATACGTGAAGCGCGCTTCGCTCTTCAATCGCGATGAGATTGCGCGCCGGGACATTCGTGTGGGCGATTTCGTCTATGTCGAAAAGGCAGGCGAAGTCATTCCGGCGATTGGCGGGGTGAATCTAGCCAGCCGCACAAGGGAAGTCGTTCCCTTTTTGTTTCCGGATTTCTGTCCGAGCTGCGGAACCGCCGTGGTCAAGACTGCCGGCGAAGCCGCGGTGCGTTGCCCGAACTACCGCTGTCCCGCACAGGTAAAGCGCCGGGTCGAGCATTTCGCCTCGAAGGCTGGTGTCGGCATCGCAGGACTCGGACCGGCAATGGCGGACAAACTTGTGGACAAAGGCTGCGTGAATTCGGTTGCTGATCTCTACCGGTTGCGCCGCGAGGACCTGCTGGCCTTGGGCGCTGGTGAACAATCTTCCGACCGTTTGCTCACGGCAATTGAGCGGAGCAAGAAGGTGGAGTTGTGGAGAGCCATCGCCGGGCTCGGGATTCCCGGAGTAGGCACGGCTGCGGCAAATGACCTGGCCCGGCACTTTGGCAGCCTTGAGGCACTCGCCGGCCTCAATCGCGAGGGCGCGCCGCGAAACGACGGTCTGGCGAACCCTGGCATCGGAGAGACCACCGCACGGGCGATCGGCGACTATTTTGCGCGTACCGAGAATCAAGCGGTCGTGTCTGAATTGCTGGCTTTGGGAATGCGGCCGGTGGCGCCGGAGTCATCGCCCGTGGCGGCACCGGACAGTTGACTGCCAGTATCCCAATGCCGACCGGCACTCTGCCAGATTCCATCCAGATCCGAGCCTAGCTTGCGGATTGCTGCCGGTCTCTTGCCGGCCGGGTGGTTTTGAATTGTGAGTGCGAAGGTCGCGGCCCAAGGTTGCGGTCTTTCCCATGAATCTCGTCGAGCAGGTGAGGCTGGCTGGAGTGGTCGGCGCAGGCGGTGGCGGTTTTCCAACACACGTCAAACTTGCCGCGAAGGCCGACACCGTCATTGCCAATGGCGCCGAGTGCGAACCGCTCCTGCACAAGGACGCCGCCGTCATGGAACACCAGGCCGAGGAAATGGTGAAGGGCATCCAGTTGGCGATGGAGGCGGTGGGGGCCGGC
Organism: Opitutia bacterium; assembly: GCA_037446975.1. Taxonomy (GTDB): domain Bacteria; phylum Verrucomicrobiota; class Verrucomicrobiia; order Opitutales; family Opitutaceae; genus Lacunisphaera. The sequence goes on along the minus strand of JBBIHQ010000024.1, from coordinate 34,671 downwards.
ACCGGCGTCGTGGGCATCAAGGCCAAAAACAGGCGCGCGGTCGCCGCGGTCGAGTCCGTCTGCCAGGGTACCGCGGTGCGAGTGCAGTTGCTGGGCGACTACTATCCGGCCGGAGACGAATATGATCTGGTCCACGAGGTCACCGGACGACTCATTCCGCCGGGTGGCATTCCGCTCAATGTCGGGGTCGTCGTCTGCAATGTGGAGACCTTCGTCAACGTCGCCGCGGCCTCCGACGGCCGCCCGGTCACCCACAAAACCCTCACTATCGCCGGTGCCGTGCGCATGCCGCAGACCATCACCGTGCCGCTGGGCACCAGTCTGCGCGAATGCATCGCGGCGGCGGGCGGGGCAACGGTGGCCGATCCGGTGCTGGCCATCGGCGGCATGATGATGGGCGAGACCACGGACGAACTCGACCGCCCGGTCAGCAAGACGACGGGCGGTGCCATCGTGCTGGCGCGCAACCATCATGTGATCGGACGCAAGCTCAGGCCCGCCGCCGTGCAGAACGCCATCGGCAAGTCCGCGTGCGACCAGTGCCGCTATTGCACGGAGCTTTGTCCGCGCTACCTGCTTGGATATGCGGTCGAGCCACACCAGGTGATGCGCAGTCTCGCCTTCACGGCGACCGGCGCGGCTCACTGGAACGAGTGGGCGGCGATGTGCTGTGCGTGCGGACTCTGCACCCTTTACGCCTGTCCCGAGGAGCTTTTCCCGAAAGAGGCGTGCGACCAGTCCAAGATGGAAATGAAGAAGTTGAACCTGAAGTGGTCGGGTCCCATCGCCGTCAAGCCGCATCCGATGCGCGAAGGTCGCCGGTTGCCGATCAAGACCTTGATGAAAAAACTCAACCTTGCCCAATACGACCATCCCGCGCCCTGGCAGAGCACCGTTCTCTCGCCCAGCCGGGTGGCGTTGCCGCTCAGGCAAGGCGCCGGCTCGGCCTGTTCGCCGCTGGTGCGGGCGGGCGAATCGGTCGCGGCCGGCCAGCCGCTGGGTGCAGTGCCGGAAAGAACCCTTGGCGCGATGATCCACGCCCCGTTTGCGGGGACCGTGGGCGAGATCACGGCCGTAACGATCACCCTCAACCGCTCCTAATCCCATGACGGAAAAATCTATCGGCTTGGTTGAACTCTCCAGTGTCGTGGCCGGATTCCTGGTGGCGGACGCGGCATTGAAGGCCGGCACGGTGCGGTTGGTGCTGTCGCGCTCAATCTGCTCGGGAAAATACATGGTGCTGATCGCCGGGGAACCGTCGGCCGTGCAGAGTGCCATCGCAGCGGGGTGCGACGCCGCGACCGGCTGCCTGATCGACAGCTTTGTCATCACCAACATCCATCCTGACGTGATCGCGGCTCTGGGCCGCACCTCGGTGGCGCCGCCGGACGGCGCGCTCGGCATCCTCGAGTCATTCAACGTCGCTACGCTGATCAGGGCAGCGGATGCCGCCGCCAAGAGCGCGCCGGTCCAGTTGTTCGAAGTGCGGGTGGCGATGGCGCTTGGGGGCAAGGCGTTTGTCACCATGATTGGCGACATTTCCGCCGTGCAAACCGCCGTGGCGGCCGGCCGGGCGGTTATCGCCGACGCGGGCATGCTGGTGAATGCTGCTGTGATCACTAAACCTCATCCGGATGTGTATCGGGAAGTGGTCTGAGCGCGGCCAAGGATGGGAGGTACGGCGACTGTCCAGGCGCGCGGCGCTTTGTGGAGACCGGCTGGTTGATGGCTTGTCTGGCTTTCGATTTGAATTGGTGTATATTTTGTTGCTGATTACACCATGGCCCGCTCCTGCCTGAACTTGTTACGTGTGTTCCTGTGTCTCGCCCTGCCCGCTGCCGCTTTGGCGCAGACGGTCAATCTCGCCATCGATGCCTCGCAACCCGTGCGCACAGTCGACGAGCGGGTATTTGGCTTGAATGTCGTCATTTGGGATCCGCAGGCGAGTTCGGCCCAGACGATTTCGCTGCTGAAGGCGATCGACCTCCGCGCGGTGCGCGTGCCGGGCGGCTCACTCTCGGACGAATACCATTGGCTGACAAATACCTCTCTCGCGAACACGTGGACCTGGGCCACGGGCTTCGATGGATTTGCCAATCTAATCACGAGTTTGAATGTTCAGGCCTTTGTCACGGTCAACTACGGCACGGGCACCCCGGAGGAAGCTGCCGGTTGGGTTGCCTATGCAAATGCCAGCTCGACACTTCAAAACACCGCGGCGGACGTGCCGATCGGCGTCGACGCCAACGGCTTTGACTGGAAGACGGCGGGTTACTGGTCCAGCCTCCGTAACTCCGCACCGCTCGCAACAAACGATGGCCGCAATTTCCTGCGGGCGAACCGTTCGAGTCCGCTGAGTCTCAAGTATTGGGAGATCGGCAACGAATGTTACGGTACCTGGGAGACAGATCAGCAGACGGTGCCGCACGATCCTTATACCTATGCTACCCGGGCCGCTGCCTACATGGCGAAGATGAAGGCGGTCGATCCCAGCATCAAGATCGGTGTTGTCGCGGTCACCGGCGAGGACTCCTCCGTCAACAACACGTCGCACCCGGTCACCAATCCGAATACCGGCATCACGCACAACGGCTGGACTCCCGTCATGCTCACCCGCTTGAAGGCGCTCGGGGTCACGCCCGACTCCCTGATTTATCACCGTTACGAGCAGGCACCGGGTCAGGAGACGGATGCCGGGCTGCTCCAACGAGCCGCGACATGGCCGGCCGATGCGGCTGACCTCCGCAAACAACTGACCGATTATCTTGGGGCTGCCGGTGCGGGAGTCGAACTTGTCGTCACCGAGAACAATTCCGTCTATTCGAATACCGGCAAACAGACGACAAGCCTGGTCGACGGCCTTTACCTGGCGGATAGCACCGCCAATCTGTTGCAGACTGAGTTCAACTCGCTCCTCTGGTGGGATCTGCGTAACGGCCCGGACAACACCAACAACAACAGCAGTTCGCTCTACGGTTGGCGCAATTACGGTGACTACGGAGTGATTTCAACCCCTTCCAGTTTTGGTTCGGCAACATATTACGATCCATATCCGACCTATTATGTAATGAAACTGCTGTCGCACTTTGCACGCGGCGGAGATACCGTGGTGCGCGCCACGAGCAGCAGCAACCTGCTTTCGGTTTATGCCGTCCACAGCATTGAGGACACGCTGTGCCTGCTGATCATCAATAAAGATCCGGTCAACGCCCTGAACGCCAGCGTCGCCCTGACGGGATTCACCCCAGGAGCGACCGCGACGGTTTATTCGTATGGCAAGCCCCAGGATGATGCCGCCAAACCCGGCGGCGCAGGTTCTGCGGATATAGCGGCCTCGACCATCAACGTCAGCGGGTCAACCTTGGCCGTAACCTTCGCGTCTTACTCGGCCACGGTGATCTCGCTGAGCAAGAATTCGACTCCGACCACGCCAGTTCCCACGCCCACGCCGTCAACGCCAACTCCAAGTCCAGGCGGTTCCTCCAGTGGCGGTGGCGGAGGATCAACCGGAGGCGGGTTCACGGCGGCGCTCGTGCTGCTGGCAATCCTCCGTTGGGCGGTTGGGCGGCGGGGAGTTCCGGCTTCACGGCTGTGAACCGGACGGATGGCGTGGTCGTCAAGCGGGCGGGGTGCTTTTCTGTTCTTTCGTTCGGCGCCATGCCCTGATTCCTTTGGGCTGATATGGAAGTGATCTTCATGGGCACGGGCACCTCGCAGGGCGTGCCAATGATCGCCTGCAGCTGCGCGGTCTGCGCCTCGGCTGACCAGCGCAATCATCGCAGCCGCTCCTGCATTCACGTGGTCATGGACGGACTGCACGTTCAGGTGGATGCGGCGCCTGAGTTCCGGCTTCAGTGTCTGCGCGAGAACATCACCCGGATGGATTTCTTCATCCTTACGCACGGGCACGCCGACCACATCAACGGCATGGACGACCTGCGGCGTTTCTGCGATCTGCTCGGCGGCACAGCCTTGCCGGTTTATACAACAGATGAGGGCATGAATCGCGTGCGGTCGGTCTTTCCCTATGCCGTCGCAGACCGACCGGTCTCGCCGGGATATGCGGCCTTCAGGCTGTTGCAGATGCCGCCGGCACTCGAACTGCCGCAGGGCACCATCAGGTCCACATTGTTGCCCCATGGAGGCATCAATACCCTCGGTCTGATCTTTGAGGAGAAATCCTCCGGCAAGAAATTCGCGTACTATAACGACTGCAAACGCATGACCCCTGAAGCCGTGACCATGGCAAGGGATGCGAATGTGGTTGTACTCGATGGGCTGCGGGTCGAGCCACACCCGACGCATATGAACATTGAAGAAGCTTGTGCCGCCGCGGCAGAAATTGGCGCACCAACGAGCTACCTCACTCACCTGACCCACCGGATTGACTACACGGAGTGGAGCAAAAGGCTTCCGTCCGGCGTATTGCTATCCTACGACGGTTTGAGGTTGAGGCTCTAGGTTTCAACGGAGATTTATGACAAATCCATGCAATAGAGCTTGATTCAAATCATACTAATATAATGTAGTATTACATAATAGCCTATGAAACTCTCCAAGCGAGGTGAATACGCCCTCCGGTCCCTGATCAACCTTGGCATTGCCGCCAAGGTCGGGAGGTCGCTCGTTCGGGTTACCGAGCTGGCCAAGGCGGAAGACATGCCCGTGAAGTTTCTTGAGCAGATCATGCAGCAGCTTCGCGAGGCCGGCTATGTGGCGAGCGAACGCGGCAAGCTTGGTGGCTACCGGCTGGCCCGGCCCGCCGCCCGGATAGCCGTCGGAGAGATTGTGCGCCTGATTGACGGGCCGCTGGCCCCGATCGGGTGTGTCAGTCAGACCGCCTATGAACCCTGCAATTGCCCGGATCCGGAACATTGCGGCCTGCGAATGCTGATGCTTGACGTGCGCAACGCCATCGCCGCCATCCTTGACCGCTACACGCTCGCCGACGTGGTCGAAGTTACCACGCGCAAAATGATCACCAGCGGCCGGTCCTTGCCGTTCAGTGCGCCGGTTGCAGATACTACCGCTTCGGCCCGCAAAAAAACCGGGCCGGGCGCCCCGACGATCAGCCCCACCGAGGGCGTCATCCATCAACTCTTGGGAGATTACGCCATATGACAGGAAGACATCCACCAGGCAGCCACGCTCACAATTGCCATCCCGACATCCCGACAAGGAACGGGTTTTCCTGCAAACGGGGGGCGACGATTGCGACCCTGGCTCTTTCGGTCACGCTGCCCACACTTCTCCGGGCCGACCAAGGCGATGAAATCAAACAGCTGCGTGAAGAAATTCACGTGCTGGAACAGAAGCTCATTGCGCTTGAGCGAATGCAGGAGGTCAGGGACGAGGCGGCTGCGGCCGTTCCGCCAGCTCCGACGGTCTCGGTCAGTGACAAGGGTTTCACGCTCGCGTCGGCCGACGGTGCCAACTCGATCAAACTCCGCGGGCTCGTGCAGCTTGATTCCCGGCTGTTTTTTGGCGATGGCGGCCAAGGCATCATGAACGATGGCTTCGTGCTGCGGCGCGCCCGTATCATCAGTGAGGGGACCTTCGCGCGAAATTTCTCCTTTCTGATCGTGCCGGAATTCAGCGGCAGCAGCGCTGGAATCGTCGATGCCATCATGGGCCTCACGATCAGCCCGGAACTGCAATTCAAGGTTGGTCGGCTCAAACCACCCGTCGGACTTGAGCAACTCCAGTCCGATTCATGGACGTTTTTCAGCGAACGGTCCATCGTTTCCAATCTCGTGCCCAATCACGACCTTGGGGTTCTGGCAAACGGCGACCTGCTCGGCGGTGCTTTGAACTACTCCGCGGGGGTTGTCGGCGGAGTGGCCGATGGCGCGAATACGACGAATACCAGCTTCGACACTGACCCGGACCTCGTGGCGCGGATAATCGCCTCACCTTTCAGAAATGACACCGGTTCACCTTGGCGGGGGCTTTCGTTCGGCGTTGCCGGCAATTTGGGCCGCGAAAAAACCGCGGCCGGCCGGACCGCCGGCTACAAGACGGACGGCCAGCAGACATTCTTCTCCTATAATACGGCCACGATCGCTGACGGGGCGAGCTGGCGCGTATCGCCCCAGTTCGACTACCGCAACGGTGCGTTCGGCGCCCTCGGCGAATATGTGCTTTCCACCGTCAACCTCCGATCCGGCGCCACCGGGCTAAAAGCCGGGCTGCAAAACAAGGCCTGGCAGCTGGCGGCCGGCTATGTGCTGACGGGCGAAGACTCGTCCCTTGCCGGCTTGACCCCCAGGGCTAACTTCGACTTCTCCAACGGCACTTGGGGTGCGTTCGAGATAGTTGCGCGCTACGCCGGGCTGAAAATCGACGACGCAGCCTTTCCACTCTGCGCTTCCACGGCGGCCAACGCCGACGACGCAACTTCCTTCGGCTTGGGCGTCAACTGGTATCTCAGCAAGGCAGTTCTCTTGAGGATGGACTACTACCAGACTAAATTCGGATTTCCTTCCGGTGCGCCCGCCATTTCGGCCGCGCCGATCCTCCGGCAGGACGAGGCGGCCCTCTTCACCCGTTTTCAAGTCTCGTTTTGATCCAAGGGGTATCACCGCCATGAAATCATTCTGTTTTTCGGCCCTCTTCTTGCTCAGCTCCGGGCTGATCATGGCGGAGAAGGTCACCCTGCGCGTCGGTTATTTCCCCAATGTGACTCATGCCCAGGGCGTGATCGGCAGCCACACCACGCGGGAGAACAACGGCTGGTTTGAACAACGGCTCGGGCCGGACGTCACCATCGAGTGGTATTCATTCAACGCCGGACCGAGCGCCATGGAGGCCATCTTCGCCGGTTCCATCGACCTGACCTACGTCGGGCCGAATCCGGCCTTGAACGCCTACATCCGCTCCCGGGGCGACGAAATCCGCGTGCTGGCCGGGGCGGCCGAGGGTGGCGCGGCGCTGGTGGTGCCTGGCGACGGGCGGATAAAGGTCCCGGCTGATTTTCGCGGCAAGACGATCGCGACCCCGCAGCTCGGCAACACCCAGGATGTGGCCGCCCGCGCGTGGCTGAAGAAACAAAACTTCCGCATAACGATCACCGGCGGGGACGTTTCGGTGGTTCCGACGGCCAATGCCGATCAACTCGGCTTGTTTAAGCAAGGCCGGCTCGGTGGCGTCTGGACCGTCGAACCCTGGGTTTCGCGCCTCGAGCTGGAGGCGGGTGGGACGATTTTCCTCGAACAGGCTGATGCGGTGACCACCGTGCTCGTTTCCAGCGTGAAGTTCCTGCGGTCGCATCCCGCCCTTGTGGAGAAATTCCGCGCCGCCCACGCTGAACTTACCGCCTGGATCAACGCCCACCCGGACGAAGCGCGGACAATTGTGCGCGCCGGCTTGGGCGCGGAGATGAGGCGCGAAATGCCCAAGGCCATAATTATCAACGCCTGGCACCGGCTGAGGTTCACCGACCGAGCCTTGCAAGGGCAGTTTGAGGCTCTGGTCGGAGAGGCCCAAAGCGCGGGTTTTCTTCGCGACGCCATTCCGCTGGACCGGCTTTTTTCCAACCGACCATGACCGTCCAAGAAGAAGTCATCTCCCCGCCGCCGGCCAAGCTGGCCATCGACCGGGTGTCCAAGGCATTCCGGGCCAAACACGGCGTGGTCCAGGCGCTCGACCAGGTCAGCTTGCAGGTGACCGAAGGCGAGTTCGTCTGCCTCTTGGGGCCGAGCGGTTGTGGCAAATCGACGTTGCTCAATTTGATTGCCGGGCTGGAGTTGCCCGACGGCGGAACCATCAGCGCCAACGGGGAGCGGATCCGCCGCCCGGGGCGCGAGCGCATGATGATGTTCCAGGAATCAGCTCTCTTCCCGTGGCTGGATGTCCTGAGCAACGTTCTGTACGGATTAAGGTTGAAACCGGGTTTGAGCCGCGCCGAGCGGCGCGAAGTCGCGGAATACTATCTGAAGCTCGTGGGACTTGAGCGGTTCCAGCATGCCAGTCTCCACGAACTTTCGGGTGGCATGAAGCAGCGGGTGGCATTGGCGAGATCGCTGGCGCCGAATCCACGGGTGTTGCTGATGGACGAGCCGTTTGCCGCGCTCGACGCGCTTACCCGCGAGCAGCTCTACGGCGATTTGCAGCAGATCTGGGAGCAACGGAAGGTGACCATTGTCTTTGTGACGCACAATGTACGGGAAGCGGCGTGTCTGGGCGATCGCGTGGTGCTGTTTTCGGCCCACCCCGGCCGCATCCGGGAGGAATTTAAGATCGATCTGCCCCGGCCGCGCGATATCAACAGCGTGGCGCTGGCGGCACACGCGACCAGAATCATGGGTGCGCTCAAGGGCCATCTGGGCAAAGAGGAGCCGGCAGAATGAAACGCACCCTTACCGCCCTGACCTTCTTTGTCGGGCTCATCCTGATCTGGCACTTCCTGTACCAGGCGAAAATCTGGTCGCCCGTGCTGGTCCCGTCACCCGAAAGTGTGGGACGCTACCTTTGGGACGTGGCGAGGGACGGGACCTTGTGGTCTTGCACGCAGGTAACCGTCAAACGCCTTTTGTCGGGATATGTTCTCGGTCTGGTGGCCGGAGTGCCGCTGGGTTTTCTGACCGCCCGCGTGCAAGCCTTGCGCGACACAGTGGGGGTCCTGGCCTTGGGATTGCAGGGCCTGCCGAGTGTCTGCTGGGTGCCACTGGCGTTGCTGTGGTTCGGCCAAACCGAGCAGGCGATGCTGTTTGTCGTGGTGATGGGCACCCTCTGGTCGGTGATACTCGCGACCGAAACCGGCGTCAGAAATGTCAACCCGATCTACATTCGGGCGGCGCGCACGATGGGTTCACAGGGTTTGCACACCTGGGTGACCGTAATGCTGCCGGCGTCGCTCCCGTTCATCGTCAGCGGAATGAAACAGGGTTGGGCGTTTGCCTGGCGTTCGTTGATGGCGGCGGAGATCTATGTGACCATCCTGACCGGGTTTGGGTTGGGCCACTTGCTGCACTACGGGCGCGAACTTAATGCAATGGAGCAGGTGGTTGGAATCATGCTGGTGATCGTCCTGATCGGATTGGTGGCGGACAAGGTGCTGTTTTCCCCGTGGGAAAAATTCCTGCACCGCCGTTGGGGCACCGAAAAATAGACTTTTCGGCGGAAAAGTAATTTGCTATTAATGCTAATTCAGTAAAGTTGTCAGGAATAGATTTTCGCCCTTTCCCAACCCCCGCTAATCCCATGGCCAAGATATACAACGACATCACTGAAACCATCGGCAATACGCCGCTCGTGCGCCTCAACCGCACCGCCGCCGCCCACGGGGCCCAAGCGGAAATCCTGCTCAAGCTCGAATTCTTCAACCCGCTGTCCAGCGTCAAGGACCGGATCGGGGCGGCGATGATTGACGATGCCCTGAGGTCCGGCAAGATCACGAAGGACACCGTCCTGATCGAGCCCACCAGCGGCAACACCGGCATCGCCTTGGCTTTCGTCGCCGCGGCAAAGGGCCTCAAACTCATTCTGACCATGCCGGAGACAATGACGATCGAGCGGCGCAAGATTCTCAAGGTGCTCGGAGCGCGCTTGGTTCTCACGGAAGGGCCAAAGGGCATGAAGGGGGCGATTGCCAAGGCTGAAGAGCTGCAAAAGCAGATTCCCAACAGTTACATTCTGCAGCAATTCGCCAATCCGGCCAACCCGGCCATCCATCGCAAGACGACCGCCGAGGAAATCTGGCGCGATACGGACGGCAAGGTGGACATCATCGTCTCCGGCATCGGCACCGGCGGCACGATCACGGGCATCGGTGAGGTGATCAAGGCGCGCAAACCTTCGGTGAAGATGATCGCCCTCGAACCCGCCAGTTCGGCGGTGCTTTCCGGGGGCCAACCCGGTCCGCACAAGATTCAAGGCATTGGTGGCGGGTTTGTTCCGGCGGTGCTGAACACCAAGATCTACGACGAGGTCATGACGGTGAAGGAGGATGACTCGGCTCCGATCAGCAAGCAGGTGGCCAAACTCGATGGAATTCCCGTCGGCATCTCCTCCGGTGCTGCGGTGTGGGCGGCGCTCCAGCTGGCCAAGCGGCCCGAGAACAAGGGCAAACAGATCGTGGCCATCGTTCCTTCCAGTGCCGAACGCTACCTGTCCTCTTGGTTGTTTGCCGACGTGAATGTGGAGAGTGACTCGATTGACGATCTCCTCGCCCCGGTTTCAGTCGGTTGAGTTCGCCGGTTTGCTTCCCCGGGGCGGGCGCCAGCCCGCCCTATTTTGTTGCGTTCCGGGATTCGCCCTCCTGAAACCAACGGTAGAAACTGACGCTGTAGGCGATAAAGGCCACCAGCATGCCGATCAACTCCATCATGCAGCCGGCGAGCAACTGGTCACTGGCGGGTGACAGGCCGGTGATCCGGGGCGCATACTCATAGGTGGGGTAAAGCACGTCGGTGGAGAAAGTGATATAGGCGAAAAGCGGTACCAGGCCTATGATCACGGCGGGAAGATAAAGCATCTGCCAGGCGCGTTTGGCCGGCGGAAATTCCTTGGACGGGCTCAACAGCGGCCACCAGTAAAGGAGCGACGCGCCGAACATCATGAAATGCTCGCCAATATGGACGACGCGATTTTGCAGGGCCCAATCATAGAGAAAGGGCAAGTGCCAGCAGGTGATGACCGAGACGTAAATCACGCCGCAGACGATGGGGTTCGTGACGACCCGCAGGACTGGACGCAGCGCCGGCTGGCCGGTCACCGGCCGGACCAGCCAGTCGGGCAGACCGAGGAGGAAAAGGACCGCGGCCGGATACATGAGCAACTGATGCTGAAACATGTGCGCACTGAGGAGAAACCTTTCGGCGACCTGGTCGAGCGGTGAGCCGACGGCGAGGTAGAAGCAGGCCAAGGCCGCGTAGAATTTGACCGCGTGGCGGCGCGGGTAGGGAACACCGGGCTGGAGATGGATCCGGAGCGGGCCGGTCAGAATGGCATAGAGCCAGCCGAGAAAGATCAGCCCACCCGTGAGAATGGGTTCATTGTGCCAGTGGGTCCAGTCGATCATCCAGAAAAAAGCCGCTCCGATGTGGAGCGGCCCACAACTGTTACCCGATTCCCGGCGGCGTCAAACCAGCGCTGCACGCACCGTTTCCAGCGCAGCGGCGGTCAGCGGCTTGCTGGCCTCGGCGCCGAAGAGGTGAAGCAGAGCCCACATGGTGCCGCCGGCCAGGAACAGGCCGATGAAGAACAGGATGGTGCAAAACACCTTGTCCCACCGCAGATGCATGAAGAAGAAGATGACGAACATGAACTTCACAGCCGAGAGAATGACGAGGGCAGTGACCACGAGCCATTTCACGATGGGCATGTAGACCAGCACGACCTCGGTGCCGGTGATGACGGCCAGGATCATGGCGATCTGGATATAGATATGAAACTTGCTTGGCTCGTGGTGGCCGTGATCAGAGGTGGCGGCGGGTGCGGACATGGGAGGAAGTGAAAGGAGCGAAGGAGACGAAGGCCGGGTGGGCGTAGGGCGGCAGATCTTGGCGCATGGCCCATCCGCTATTCGTTCACAGGTATTCGAGAAGGTAGACGGCGGTGAAGATGATGATCCACACAATATCGACGAAGTGCCAGTAGAGGCCGATGGCCTCGACATCGATGGCATTCTTCTCGCCAAACTCGGTGGGCCCGGAAGTGCGGGCGAACCAGACGAGGATGGCGGCGGCCACGGCTTCGCCGCATAGCGGCAGGGTGTGTGAGCTGAGGAACGTGCTGATCGTCGCCCCGCCGTCGATTATTTCAAGCACACCGGGAATCAGCGAAATAAAGGCAAGGGCGGTGCCCCCGGCAATGGCGACCACGTGGAGAAGGTTGAGGGCAAATACGCCGGCCGAGTAGCCGCCGCGGGCGGGCTTGAACGACCGGACATACATCAGGCCAAGCAGCAGGACGCCGATGGCGACGTGCGTGCCGTGAGTGCCGGTCAGCGTGAAAAACGTCGAACCGAAGATGCTGTTCGAGATCGTCATGTGCTTGTCGTGCACGAAATGCGTGAACTCGAAAACCTGGCCGCCCAGGAAGATGGAGCCGAAGAAGATCGTGCCAAGCAGCATGGTACGCATGCTCTTGATGTTGCCACGTTGGATGGCGTTCACGGCGAGCGCCATGAGGAGCGACGACATCAGCAGGATGAAGGTCGAGAAGGAGGTGAGCTCGATGTTGAAGACCTGGGTGGGCACGGCGTTGCCCGGGGGCGGGTTTAGCCGGTACACGAGGTGCATCGAGATCAATGCGCCAAAGAACATGCAGTCCGAAGCAAGGAAAGCCCACCAGATGAGCTTCTTGTTTGGAATGCCCGTCGAAGTCGTCGGGTCGTGGTGGTGGTCGATGGTGGCGGCGGCCGCGTGGCTGGTCATGAATGAAAAGAGGCGGAAGAATTAATGGTGGTCACCGTGATCCGCGGTGGCATTGCCCTCGGCGTCCAAGTGAATGTGATAGCCGCCGGGACCCTCCAAAGCCCAGAGGTAGGCTCCGATAAACACAATGGCCAGGCCGGTGAGCGCCAGCGGGAAGTGCGTCGGCAAGATCTCCCGGCCAAAAAGAATCACGGGATTGCCCAGCGCGGCGAAGGCCAGCATGCCGAAGCCAAGGCCGAAGGCGGTGATTAGCGGGTACCACGACTGGTCCGGCATATGGATGCCGCCGTGGGCGGCCTCGTCCTTGATGTGGGTGGCCTTCTCCTGCGCGATCTCCGCCTTGTGCGTCTTTTCATACCACCAGGCGTCCCGGGCGTGGACCGTGGGAATGGCGGCGAAATTATAGTCGGGCGGCGGCGACGGGATGCTCCATTCCAGCGTGCGGGCGTCCCACGGGTCGCCGGCGCATTTCTGGCCCTTGAAGAACGTGTAAACGAGGACGGCGAAATAGGTGAAGATGCCGATGCCGAGCGTGTAGGCACCCAGGGTGGCGATGAGATTCCCCTCGTTCCAGCCCATGTTGGAATCGTAGGTCCAAGTCCGGCGGGGCATGCCGTTCAAGCCGAGGAAATGCATCGGGAAGAACGTGCAGTTGAAACCGATGAAGATGACCCAGAACGAAAGCTTGCCCCAGAACTCCGGCACCAGCCGGCCGAAGAACTTCGGAAACCAGTAGTGGATGGCGGCCAGCAGCGCGAAAGTGGCGCCGCCGATGAGCACGTAGTGGAAATGGGCGACGACGAAGTAGCTGTCCTGCTGCTGGGCGTCAGCCGGCGCGGCGGAGTGCATGATGCCCGAGAAACCGCCCATCATGAACATCCAGATGAAGCCGAGGGCGAACATCATCGGCGTGCGGGTGACGATGCGGCCGCCCCACAACGTGCCGATCCAGTTGAAAATCTTGACGCCGGTCGGGACGGCGATGGCCATGGTGGCCAGGGAGAAGGCGGCCGTGGCCACGTTGCCCAATCCGGTGGTGAACATGTGATGGCTCCAGACGCCAAAGCCGATGAAGCCGATGGCCGCACCGGAGAAGACGACAATCGGATAGCCGAAAAGGGGCTTGCGCGAAAAGGTCGGCAGGATTTCCGAAACATAGCCCATCGGGGGCAAGATGAGGATGTAAACCTCGGGATGGCCGAAGATCCAGAACAGGTGCTGCCAAAGGATCGGCTGACCGCCACCGGAAACTTCAAAGAAGTTGGTGCCGAAGTGGCGGTCGAAAATCACGGCGACCAGCGCGATGGCGATGGCCGGCATGGCGAGGATCAGCAGGAAACTCGTCACCAGCGCCATCCAACAAAACACGGGCAGGCGCATCATCGTCAGGCCCGGGGCGCGCAAATTGATAATCGTAACGATGAAGTTCAGGGAGGCGACGATGGAAGACACGCCCAAAGTCTGCAGCCCGATGGTCCAAAGGTCGGTCGAGATGTCGGGGGTGTAGAGTTTCGAGGTCAGCGGGGCGTAACCGAACCAGCCCACGGCCGGCGCGCCCGACTTCATGAACCAGCCGACGTTGAGCATCACGGCCCCGGCCACGAAGACCCAAAGCGAGAAGGCGTTGAGGCGGGGGAATGCCACGTCGCGCGCGCCGATCTGGAGCGGAATGAGGAGATTGAAGAACGCCGCGTTCAGGGGCATGACCGCGAGAAAGATCATCGTCGTGCCGTGCATCGTGAACAGCTCGTTGTAGAAGTGCGCGCTGACGAAGTGGTTGTTGGGCACAATCAGCTGCGTACGGATCATCAGGGCTTCGATGCCGCCGGTCAGGAAAAACAAGATGGCGAATCCGGCATAGAGCATGCCGATCTTCTTGTGGTCGACGGTGGTCAGCCAGCCGATCAGGCCCGACGTGGCGGTGGGTCGCCGGAAGAGCGTGATGGGCTTGGCGGGCGGGGCCGCCTCCTTGCCGATAAAGTCGGTCTTAGCCAGTGCTTCTGCCATAAAATAGGTGGGTTGGAGATTCGGCCGGGCTTATTTCAAACTGTGCAGGTAGGCGACGAGCGCGTCGATCTCCTGGTCGTTGAGAACGATGTTGGGTATCAGCTCGCCATTGTCGCCATGCTTCATGTAGCCGGTCATGCCGCCGAATCCGTTGTACATCTTGTTGCCGGGTTTGAAGTAGTTTGGCGTCTTGATCCACGCGTGCATGCGGTCGTGGGTGTTCTCCAGCACGCCGGCGGCGATGGTCGAGCGGGCGCCGACGCGGGTCAGGTCCGGGCCGACGATGCCCTGGAAATAAGTCGGTTGATTTCCGGTCATCATGAAGTGGCCGCGGATCGTATGGCAGTTCATGCAGGTCTTGCTGGCGAACAACTGGTGGCCCGTGGCGATCAGCTGCGGATTCTCGGGTTTCTCGGGCTCCTGCATTTTTCGCCAGGCGCCGAGCGGATCGACGTCAAATTCGGGCGAGCCGGACAGCGCTTCCCCGGCGGTCATCTTCATGCTGGCAAACCGGGCATGGGGCACGGCGGCCTCGGCGGCCAGTGATTCCGCCGTCACCGTCCGCGCGGGTTGTTTCTGGTTTTCCAGCCATCTGGCGTATTCGGGCGCCGGAATGGCGACCACCCGGAAGCGCATGATGGCGTGCGAATCGCCGCAATATTCGGCGCATTGGCCGTAAAAATAGCCCGGCTTGTCCGCCTTGAACCAGACGAAATTCGGCCGGTTGGGAATCATGTCGACCTTGCCGGCCAGCTTTGGTACCCAAAAACTGTGGATGACGTCGAGCGTGCGCAATTGCACGCGGATGGGAAAGCCGGCCGGCACGACCAATTCGTTGGCGGTAACCAGCGGCGCCTCGCCCCCGTTGTTCGGCAGCTTTACCATTTCCGTCGGATATTCGAACTTGAACCACCATTGGTAAGCCGTGGCGGTGATCTCAATGGCATTGCCCTTTTCCGCCTCGGGCACGTCGTGGGTGAACCAGATTCCCTGGAGGGTGGGAATAGCGATGATGACGAGCAGGGCGACCGAGCCGGCGATGAGACCGATCTCAACGAGGGGATTGCCATGAGTCTCTGGCGGGGGCTCGGCGTGCTCGTCGGCTTCGGATCTGGCCCGGAACTTGATCTGGGCATACGCCAGCACCGAGCCGACCACGATGAAGATGAAGGTCGTCACGTATACCGTGACCATGAAGAGGTTTTGCTGTGACTGCGCGACCGGGCCGGCGACATGCACCGTCGATTGTGGACCGCTCAGGTTGAAAACTTCGGCCAGCTTGCTGCATCCTGACAAAAATGTCAGGCCGAGGCCGGCAGACAAAGCGGTGGCAAATCGCATGACATTGCGGTAAACGAAGCGTGGACTGGTCATTTGTGGCAGTGGCGCAACAGCTGGTGGGCGCTGGTGCGATGAATAGCGGTCACAGTTCGCAAAAAATCAGCCATTTCAACTATAAAACCATGTCTAAATCCTTGCTATTGCCGTAGGTGACAGCGTTTGCGCCGGGCGGGTGAAAAAAGGGCCGAGATGATCCTTCTTTGCCGGCGATTTACATTGTCCGCCGGACCCGGCCTTCTCGCCAAGACGGCTGAACGGGTCAATTTCGGCTGGCCCGCGACCACAGAGCAGAGGAGTTGCGCCCAGACGGGAGCTGTGCATCAGTGCACTTATCTATGAACAAAAACCTCCTCATTCCCCTGTTGACCGGCTGCCTGATCCTTGCGGGCTGTGGCAAGAACGAAGAAACAGCCGCGGCAACGCCGGCGGCCTCCGCCTCCGGGAGCTTCGACTTCACCGCGAACGACACGATGAAATTCAATATGACCCGCATCGAGGTGAACGCCGGTCAGGACGTCACGGTTACGTTGACGAACATGGGCAACACCCCGAAGGCCGCCATGGCGCACAATTGGATTCTCCTCAAGAAGGGTTCCGATCCGAAGGCCTTCGCTGATGCGGCGGTCACCGCGGCGGCCACGGATTACTTCCCTGCCCAGCTGGCCGATCAGGTGATCGCCCACACCAAGCTCCTCGGGCCGAAGCAGAGTGATGAAATCAAATTCAAGGCTCCGACGGAGCCGGGCGAATATCATTTCCTCTGCAGTTTCCCGGCCCATTTTCTCTCGGGCATGACGGGAGTCATGGTGGTGAAGTGATTCACCGTTGGGCGGCGAAGATGCCGCGATCTGTCACCGAGCCGGGCGTCCTGCCCGGCTCTTTTCTGGTCAGCCAACCGGCGCCGCCGGCCACCAGATATAGAGAAAGAAATAGACGAGCACACCCGTCACGGAGACATAATACCAGATGGGAAAGGTGAACCGCGCCCAGCGCCGGTGGGCGACGTAGTCGCCCTTGAGCGCAAGAAGAAACGTGCGCGGCACCAGGTAGGCGATCAGCGCCGCGAGCGGAATATGGGTCCACAGGATCGTGAAATAAATGGCGCGCAATGCCGGACCTTCGCCTCCGAACGGCGTGTGCAGACCGTGCCTGAGGGCATGATACGTGACGTAACCGGCCAGAAACATCGCCGAGACGGCTCCGGCGGTGAGCATCACGGCGCGGTGTGCCTCGCGTTTTCCCTGCTTGATGAAAACAAAACCGAACGTGATCAGCACCGTGGCGGTGGCGTTGAGCGCGGCATTGAGGGTCGGGATCTCGGAGACGGTCATGAAATGAGTTTACCCACGGAGAATCCGGAGTTTGAGGACGGGCATCCGCAGCAGGTTATTCTTCGGCGGGCGCAAAAGGACACGTGGCGACGGATGGTTTCACAGTTTGAAAATCATCCGGTCGGCCACCAAGAGTGCGAGCAGCAGCGGCAGATAGGCGATGGACTTGATAAAAAGCCGGCGCGCCTCGGTTTCGCGGCGCTCGGGATTCAGGAAGGTAAAGGCGGACTTGAGGAACCACAGCCCAAGCGCCACGGCCCCGGCAAAATAATACCACGAACAATAACCCAGCAAGGCGGGCATCGCGCTGGCCGCGACCAGCAGCACCGTCCACACGAACGCCCGGCGTGACACCTTGACGCCGGTGGGATCCACCACCGAAAGCATCGGGAAATGGGCGGCAGCGTAGTCCTGACGGTAAGTCCACGCCAAGGAGAGGAAATGCGGCATCTGCCATGTGTACAGGATCGCGAAAAGGGCCCAGCCGAGCTCCGGGTTGGAGCGCCCCGCCGCCGCCCAGCCGATCATTGGCGGCAACGCTCCGCTGATGGCTCCGACCTCAGTGGACCAGCGCGACCATTTCTTGGCCGGCGTGTAGATGGCGAGATAAGCGACCAGCGTGGCCAACGCCAGAAACGCCGACATGCCATTCACCAGTCTGAACAGCACGATCATGCCGGCGATGCACAGGGCCCACCCAAGTACGAACGCCGAGCCGGGCGCGATGATCCCCCGGGGAATCGGCCGATCCTGGGTGCGTTTCATCAACGCATCGAGGTCACTTTCCATCCATTGGTTCAGCGCGGCCACGCCGCCCGCGCACAGCGCCGTGCCCAGCACCACGAGGAAGGTGCGCGACCATTCCCAGTATGGTCCGGCCGCCAAATAGCCGACCATCGCTGTCGAAACTGAAAGCATGCTCAGCCGCGGCTTGGTCAACTCGAGATAATGCCGCCAGTTCGCCGATTCCGCGACCGCGGGCAGGCTGGCGGTGGGAAGCTGTTCGTGGGTCTGAATCATGGCCGGGTCGGCTCAATCGAGCTGCGATGGGTGAAAAAAGCCACCACGAACGTGGTGGCGAAGGTCAATGCGCCAACCAGCACGTGGCCGGTCGTCATCATCACGCTGCGGCTGGTCCAGATGATCTGGGCGCCAAGGCTGATCTGCAAGGCGACCAATCCGACGATAAGCAGGCTCGCCACCCGCAGGGCCGGCGCCAGGGACTTCTCGCGCCAGAGAAAGTGACTGTAAATAAGGACGGCTGCTCCGACGACCGCAGCCATGGCCCGGTGGGCGAACTGGAGCGCCACCCGGTAATCCCACGTCGCGGGCAGGAGCGAACCATCCGCCGTGGAAAACGGGAATGTCGGGATGGCGAGACCGGCATAATTGTGGCGCATCGTGGCAGCGATGGTGAGCTGCACAAAGATCAAGGCGACGCACCAACCGCCCAGCCGCCGGACCCTCGGCCCGGCCACGCCGAGCGAATTTTGCACCCACGGACGCGACACGCCGGCGGCAATGGCGAACAGCATGCAGACAAATATCTGGGCCAGCACGCCGTGCGGGATGCGCAACATCTGGCCGAGGGACATCTCAAAGCCCGGGACATGCACCGGGTCGAACAACACACGGGTACCGCCGAGCACGCCTTGCAGGATAACGATGACCAAAGCCCACCAACCGAGCTTGCGCAGCCAGGCGCGTTCCTCGCTGCGGTGCAACCATACGGCGAGGATGATCGTGATCAGGCCCATCATCGTCCCGGAGATCCGGTGGGAATGCTCGGCAAACCGGTCGATTTGGGTGAGCCAGCCGTGCGGGTTGACCGAGCCGTCGGATAACGGCCAGTCGGGGAAGGCCATCCCGGCGCCGATGGTGGTGGTGAAGGCTCCGAGCGCCACCAAAACAAACACCCAGGCGCTGCCGAGCGCGGCGAACCATGCGAGGCCGGGTTGGTAGGAGGAGGTGCGTTTCATCAGAGCAAGTGGCAGGCGGGAAATCCGAAGTGAGACTTCAGGAGGGCGCAGAGCAAACTTTTTGACAAATCCCCGCTTTGGCGAATGGGTGGATGCGATGAAGCGGAGTAAACTGCCCACTTTGCGGCTTGCTGCATTTTTGTTCACGGCCGGCGTCGGTTTGGTGACCGCCAGTTGCGCCCGGAAGGATGCCGCGGGGTCCGGTGGTGCGATCGCATCCGAACCGGGTGAAAAGCGCTTCCCGCTCACCGGCGAGATCGTCGCGGTCAACCCGGGGCGCAAGACCCTCACCGTCACACACCAGGAGGTCAAAGGCTACATGCCGGCCATGACAATGGAATTCAAGGTCAGCCGCGGTGATCTGGATAACGCCAAGCCCGGCCAGCACATCCGGGCCGAGTTGGTGGTGCGCGGGAACGATCTTTCCCTGGAAAAAATCTGGCCGGACGATGCCCAAACGACTCGCGCCATCGCTGACGCCACCAACGCCCTGGAGCAGGACACTGTCATGCGCGGCAAGGGGGCGTATCGCGAGATCGGCGAGAATCTGCCCGATTTCACGTTGCTCGACCAGGAGGGTCGCACCGTTTCGGCCAGTCGTTTCCGCGGCAAACAGGTGGTGCTGAACTTCATCTTCACCCGCTGTCCGGTCGCCAACATGTGTCCGGCGGCCACGCTCCGGATGATGGAACTGCAGAAAGCCGCCCGTGCGGCGGGGGTGGCCAACTTTGAACTCGTATCCATCTCGCTCGACCCGGAATACGATACTCCCGGTGTGTTGAAGGAATACGCCGAGGTGCGGGGCATAGACACCTCCAACTTCAGTTTCCTCACCGGACCCGATGCGGCGGTCCGGCAGTTGCTCGCGCAATTGGGCGTAATTCGTGAATTTGCGGGCCCGACGATCAAGCATACGCTCGCGACCGTGCTGATCAACGAGCAGGGCCGGATTTCCTTCCGCGTGGATGGCGGCACCTGGTTGGTGGAGGATTTTATCCGGCACTTGAGAAAAAAATGAGCAGTCTCGACCGCCTTTTGGATGGGGCACCTTTGCCGCCGGACGCGAACAAGGGTGGCCGCCCGCCGTACTTGTCCGCCGGGCAGCGCCGCCAGATCATGCTCATCACCGTGGCGGCGCTGGCGCTTTTTGTCGTGGTGCGGCTGCTGCCGACCGGCACCAATCTTAACCACATGGATTTCCGGGTGACCGGCAAGGGCGTCTTGGATTTCTGCGACCCGGCCAACCCGCAGTTCATTCCCGTGGTGCAGGTCCGATCGCCGGTGGTGCTCACGCTCCAGTCAGACCACCCCCCCGCGTTGAACCAGCCGGCGAAATTCACCCTCACGATGCACACGGCCAGCGGCAAGCCCATCGCGCCCGAAGACCTGCTCGTCGCCCACACCCGCAAACTCCATCTCATGGTGATCGATCCCACCTTGTCCGACTACCAGCATGTTCACCCGGAGCCGGGCCGGCACCCGGGCGAGTGGATCTTTACGCTGGCTCCTGGCCGCCCCGGCCTCTACCGCGTGTTCGCCGATTTCACGCCGGTCGCCACCGCCCGGGGTCTTTATGCCTCGGTGGATTTCAACGTGCCCGGCACGGTCGCAAAAGTAGCGGACAGTCCCAACACCAGCTGGCAGGCAGACGGCTACAACTTCGAACTGGAAGTGCCGCCCGACTTTCGCGCCGGGCAGCCGGCGGATTTGCATTTCAGCGTCGAGAACCAGGGAACAGTGAAGGCGCCCGTGGTGCTGCAGTCGGTCATGGGAGCGTTTGCGCACCTGGTGGCTTTTGACGAGGCGCGCAGCGGCTTTGCCCATTTGCACCCGAAGGAAACCGACCTGTCCCAACCGCTGGACAAACTGCGACCGCAGCTGACTTTCAGGGTCACGATTCCTCAAGCCGGCCGCTATGTCATCTGGGGGCAGGTGCGTATCGACGGGCAGGAGATCTTTGTCCCGTTCTGCGTGGATGTGCTGCCGTAAGCCGGTTCACACCGGCTCGCCGGAGAGTTCCATGACGTCACCCGAGGTGGTGGCCAGGAAGCGATGGAGTTCGGAGCCCGGAAAGCTGCCGAAGCTTCCGGGATGGCAGCGCAGCAAGCCTTCGCGGGCCAACCGGACAATGCTACGGGTGTTCAACTCGGGGTCGTTGCAGAAGAAATGCGGACTGGCCTTGTTCGGCCAGAGCACGCTGCCGCGCAGGACGTCGCCGATGATGGCCTCGCCGGAACCCAACACAACGGATGCGGAACCCATGGTGTGGCCGGGCGTGGCCAGCACCCGGCCCTTGACCCCGTGAGGCTCAAGCGAAAAGCCGTCGCGAAAAATCAGGTCGGGCTCGAACGCCTCAAACGGCTCGTCGACAAACGGGCGGATGAAACGCGCCAACGGCGAGGCAGCGGCCATCACGCCATTTTCGCCGTGGCGCACCAGGACGGCGTCGGCGGTGTGCAGGGCGACCTGCGCGCCACTGCGCCGGCGCAACTCGGCGGCGCAACCGGCGTGGCTGCTGTGTCCGTGGGTGAGGAAGATGAGCCCCAGCTGCTTGGGTTCGACGCCATGGGCACCCAGGGTCGCAAGGATTCTTTTGAGATCACCGGGCGCGCCGGTATCCACCAACACGGGCCGGTCGCCCAACAACAGGTAGCAGTTTGAAATCGCGCCTTTGATGCGGACAATCATTTGACAGGTGAGGCGGAACCATCGGGCCCGCCGCCGGGATCAGAACTTCAGGTGTTTGACCGTGACGCCCTTGTTGATGAGCTGTTTCAGGGAATCGATGCCAATGCGGATGTGTGCGGCGACGTGCTGTTCGTCGACCTTCTGGTCGCTGACACCGGTCTTGACACCCTCCGGCGTCATCGGCTGATCCGAGACGAGCAGCAAGGCCCCGGCGACCATTTCATTGGCAAAGGCGGTGATGAAGATGGTGGCCGTTTCCATGTCGATCGCGAGCGCGCGGATCTTCTTCAGGTATTTCTTGAAATCCGCGTCATGCTCCCAGACGCGGCGGTTGGTCGTGTAGACGGTGCCGGTCCAATAGTCGCGTTTGTGGTCGCGAATGGTGGTGGAAATGGCCTTTTGGAGCGCGAAGGAGGGCAGGGCGGGCACTTCGGGCGGAAAGTAGTCATTGCTGGTGCCTTCACCCCGGATGGCGGCGATGGGCAGGATGAGATCGCCGAGCTCGGCGCGGTGTTTGATGCCGCCGCATTTGCCAAGGAAGAGGACGGCCTTCGGGTTGATGGCGCTGAGCAGGTCCATTATGGTGGCAGCGGTGGCGCTGCCCATGCCGAAGTTGATGATGGTGATGCCGCCGGCGGTCGCGCTGGGCATGGGTCGATCCTTGCCCATCACGGGCACGCGGTGCCAATGGGCGAAGAGCTTCACGTACTGCTGAAAATTGGTCAGCAGGATGTAACGGCCGAAATCCTTGAGTGGCACACCCGTATAACGCGGCAGCCAGTTTTCCACGATCTGTTTCTTGGTTTCCATGTCAGGTTGCTTTGCCCGGGAAAAATTAACCGTGCCGCGACTTGCGGCGAGGCAAATCTGAGGAAGACGGGTGAACGGTCTGCGGCAGGCGACAGGGTGGATCACCCCTCATCCGCGGCGACTCACGAACCGGTCGGAACGGCGCGTCAGCGGCGACGCGCCCGAACTCAGGCATTCGCCAGGGTTGGCGCGGTGTTCAGATGCTCGGTCCCCGTGTATTTCACCGACTGTTCGTCGGCGTGGTAGCTGGAGCGGATCAACGGCCCGCTCTCAACCACGCCGAGCCCGGCTTCGAGGGCAAACTTCTTCCAGTGGGCAAATTCTTCCGGCGGCACCCACCGGTCGATTTTCCAGTGCTGCTGCGTGGGCTGCAGGTATTGGCCGATGGTGAGAATGTCAGTCTTGTCGCTGGCGATGTCGCGCAGGCATTGTTCGACTTCCTCGGGCCGTTCGCCGAGGCCGAGCATGATGCCGGTCTTGGTCGTGAAACCGCGGCTTTTCGCGTGACGGAGCACCGTGCGGCTGCGGTCATAGCGCGCCTGCACCCGCACCGGTTTCTGCAGCCGTTCCACGGTTTCGACGTTGTGGTTGAAAATGTCCGGCTTGGCGTCGAGCACGGTGTCCACCTGAGCAAGGTTTCCCTTGAAATCCGGCACGAGCACCTCGAGCGCGCATTGCGGGTTCCGGTATTTCGTTGCGCGAATGGTGGCGGCCCAGATTCCGGCGCCGCCATCCTGGAGATCGTCCCGCGCGACTGAAGTGATGACGCAATGGCGCAGGCCCATCCGCGCGACGGCATCGGCGACTCGGGCCGGCTCGCCGAGATCGAGTTCGGTGGGCCGGCCGGTCTGGATCGCGCAGAAATTGCAGGAGCGCGTGCAGATGTTGCCCAGAATCATCACGGTCGCGGTCCCGCGCGACCAGCATTCCCCGATGTTCGGACACTGCGCGCTCTGGCAGACCGTGTGCAGTCGGTTGTCGTCCACCAGCCGGCGCGTCGCCTGGTACGCCGGCCCGGAAGGCAGCTTGGCCCGGAGCCAGTCGGGTTTTCGGTTGGTGGGTGTCATCAGGTCAGATTTCCAGCGACTGCATACGAATGAACGCGAATCACAAGCGAGTTTTCCGGTGTCATCTGGCGGTGGTCTGGACGGGCAAACGGTGTCATTGCACGCGGTCAGCGTGGCTTGTCGCCGAAATAAATTCCCTGAACAGCCGCCAGAACTCGGTGGCCACGACGCGCTTCACCCCGGCCAGATCAAGCTCGCGGCCAAGCTCGCGGCCCATCGACGTGACGGTCCCGTCGGTGATGCCGCAGGGCACGATGCCGCCGAAGGGCGCGAGGTCGGTATTCACATTGAGCGCGAAGCCGTGATAGGTCGTCCATTTTTTTACGGCCACCCCGATGGCGGCGATCTTGCGCGAGCCGAGCCAGATGCCCGTCTTGCCGGCCCGGCGGTCGGCGGCGAGGCCAAACGTGCCGACCGTGTTGATCAGCACTTGCTCAAGAAATCTTAGGTATGCGTGCAAGTCCTGGCGCGCGGCGAGATTCACAATCGGATAGCCGACAATCTGCCCCGGACCGTGGTAGGTTATGTCGCCGCCGCGGTTGGACTGCACCACTTCAATACCGCGTCGCTGCAATTCAGCAGCGTCCCAGAGCAGGTGCTGCCCGGCTTCGCGCCGAACCCCGAGGGTGTAAACCGGCTCATGCTCGGTCAGGACGAGGGTGTCGCCAGTTTCGGCCGCGTTCCGGCGCGCGACGAGCTCCTCCTGCTGTTTCCAGGCATGGTTGTATCGCGTGCGACCCCAATCAATGGTTTGGCGGGCTAGATCGTTGGTGGTCATGGACCGGGAAAGACGGGCGGAAATTGTTTCAGTTCGGACCGTGGCACAATTGTACTAAAAGCGGGTCTTGTCCAATGGCTCTGAATGTATTCAGCTCGAACCATGAATTTTTTCCGCTTCCTCAGACTGCCGGTGCTGATCGGGTTATGCTCGTTCGGTGCGATTTTCGCCCGCGCTGAACCGTCGATGCAAACCTGGCTGATGTTGAACATCTATTCGCAGGAGACCCTGTTGGTAACGGATCAGGCGGAGGAGACGAAACTGCAGGTGGATGGCTGGAAAATCAGCGGCATCGGGCTATTGTGCCCGACTCTCACCCAGGAAACGGTGGGAATCCGCCGACTGGTCCGCTCAAATGAGAAGGGCAATGACCGGGTGTTTGCGATTTACCCGCGGCATATCGCCAATTGCCTGAAAGCCGGGTACCATGACGAAGGAATCCTTGGCTATGGTGCGGCAACGCAGTTCGAGAAACAGATGATTCCGGTTTATCGTTTTGCCAAGGAAGACAGGCATCTGTGGCTGATCGGGAAAGCCGACCGGCCGTGGGCCGAGGAACGCGGTTGGAAGTTCGAGGGCGTCGGTTTTTGGATCTGGCCGGCTGAGGCGCCTTGAAGTTCAGCCCGGCTGGCGGGTTTCGACAATCCGGAATCAGTCTTTTGACGGGGCTCGATTTCCGTTTGCGGCGTCCAGCGGGTAAGGCACAAAAGCAGCCATGAAATCCACGCGGCTTGAGGCCTTCAGTGACGGCGTTATCGCCATCATTATCACGATCATGGTGCTGGAGTTGAAAGTGCCGCACGCGACTGGCCTCCAAGGGCTGATCGAGATCTGGCCGGTGTTTTTCTGCTACGCGCTCAGTTTTATCACGGTCGCCATCTATTGGGTGAATCACCACCACCTGATCCACATCGTGCGGCGCATCAACGCTCCGGTCATGTGGTCGAACATGAACCTGCTCTTCTGGCTGTCGCTCATGCCGTTCGTGACCGCCTACCTGGGGGACAACCATGTGACCTCTCTGGCGGTGGCGCTCTATGGCTTGGTGGCGATCGCGTGCGACATCTCCTATTACATCTTGCGCCATGCCATCTCGTGCCAGACCCATGACGACAAGAGACTGAGCGAATTGCACCGGTGCATGCTTCGGAAGAACCGGATTGCGATCCTGATTCATGCGGCGGCGGTGCCGCTCGCCTGGATCTCTCCTTGGACGTCCCTCGGGCTCGTCATGCTGCCGGCTGCCATGTATTTCATTCCGGATAGCCAGGTGGAAAAACTCCTGGGGGAATAAACGGGCCGGTGGGCACCTTGGCCGGGTCACTTTCCGTTTGCCCCCGTCGCCCGGGCAACCAAATCTGCGCCGTTCCATGAGCGAAATTCCTCCGGATATCTCCCACGACCAGTTTGCCGTGCGGCAGGCGAAGCTGGAAGCCATGCGCGCTGCCGGGTCGGATCCGTTCCGAGCCAGCTGCGAGCAGACGCATTTCTCGGCCGATGCCGTCAAACTTTACGTCGAGGGCGACGACAACACCGTGGCCGTCAAGGTCGCGGGCCGGCTGGTGGTGATTCGCGACATGGGCAAGAGCCAGTTCGTAAAGATTCTCGACCAGCAGGGCCAGGTCCAGCTCTACCTGAAGAAGGACGTGATTGGCGACGACGCCTATGCGGCTTTCAAGAAACTTGATCTCGGCGACATCATCGGGGCAGAGGGGACGCTCTTCAAAACCAAGACCGGTGAGATCACCGTACGGGTGGTGAAGTATGTGCTGGTTTCGAAGGCGCTGCGTCCGTTGCCCGAAAAATGGCACGGCCTTACTGATGCCGAGCAGGTATACCGGCAACGCTACCTTGACCTGATCGTCAATCCCGACTCGCGCGCGCGACTGATGCTGCGGAGCCGCATCGTGGCGCATATTCGCGCGTTTCTCGGCCGCCGCCAGTTTCTCGAAGTCGAGACGCCGGTGCTGGAGGGTGTCGCCGGCGGCGCTGCCGCCCGGCCATTCACCACCCACCACAATGCCCTCGGGGCCGATTTCTACCTGCGCATCGCCCTCGAACTGAGGTTGAAACGCCTGCTCGTCGGCGGATACGATCGGGTGTACGAGATCGGCCGCATCTTCCGCAACGAGGGTGTCTCCCGGAAGCACAACCCCGAATTCACCATGCTCGAGGTTTACCAGGCCTATTCGGATTATCGCGGGATGATGGAGCTTATCCGGTCGCTCCTGCAATCGCTCTGCCGTGAGGTGCTGGGGAAAATGGAGATTCCGCACCCGGCCAGCGGCCAAGTGATCGACTTCGCCGGCGAGTGGCGCGAGGCAAAATACAAGGATCTGATCCGCACCGCCACCGGCGATCCCGGCTGGTTCGACCGCAGCAAGGCGGAGAAGATCACCGGGGCTGAGGCTTTGGGTCTGGCGATCGATCCCAAGTGGGAGGATTACGAGATCACCAACGAGATTTTTTCCAAGAAAATCGAGCCGACACTCGTCCAGCCGACCTTCGTGACCCACCTGCCGAAGGAGCTTTGCCCGCTGGCCAAGCTCACGCCGGGCGACGACACAACGCTCGACGTGTTCGAATTGTGCATCGGTGGCATGGAGGTCGCGCCGGCCTACTCGGAACAGAACGACCCGTTTGTCCAGCGCGCCATGTTCGAGGCGCAGGCCGGTGAGGAAAAACAAAACATCGACCAGGACTTCCTGCTCGCGCTGGAACACGGCATGCCGCCGGCCGGCGGCATGGGCGTGGGCATCGACCGGCTTTGCATTTTGCTCACCGGCGCCGAGAGCATTCGCGACGTGATCTTGTTTCCCTCGCTCCGGCCCGGCAGCGCCGGTGCGGCGCCATAAGGCGGTCGTCAGTTGGCGATCAGTTCTCACCCCGGTAAGCCATGGAACTGGAGTTGCCTAAATCTGACAGCTGAATGCTGATAGCTGACCGTTCCGCATGTCCTGGCCTTTCTACCTTGCGCTGAAGCAGCTTTTCCCGTCGGGGCGGCGGCTGCCTTTCTTCACCCTGATCTCGGTGCTCGGGGTAGGGCTGGGTGTGGCGTTGATGCTGGTGTCGACCAGCGTCATGGGCGGCTTCGGCCACCAGATCAAGGCGATGATCATCGACACGCAGGGCGAGGTGCAGGTTCGGGGGCATGGACCGATCGACGCCACCGCGGCCCTTGAAAAGGCGATTGCCAGCGTGCCGGCCGTGGTGGCTTCCACCCCTTATGCCCAGGGGGTCGTGATGCTTGAATACGAAAGACGGCCCGCTTTTCCCTCCATCCAGGGATTCGACCTCGAGCGCATGAAGAAGGTGATTCCTCTCGAGCGCTATCTCGTCGCCGGTTCGCTTGATGATCTCGACGACGACTCCGTGATTCTGAGCTCGCTGCTCGCGAAGTCTCTCGGCGTCGATATCGGCGACAAGGTGAGTTTATATTCACCGCTGATGTTGGAGCGGATGAAGCAGAACGAGGTGCTGTTGCCGCGGGACGTGCGCGTGGCGGGGATCTTCCAGATCGGGCACCAGCAGCTGGACAGCTCCACCGTCATCTGTTCGCTGCGCCTGATGCAGGATCTCTACGGCTTGGAGAAGATGGTCCACGGTTACGACTTGCGGCTCAAGGCTGGCGCCGATCCGGACGCCACGGCCGCCGCGCTGAACGCCGTGCTGCCGGCCAACATCCGCGCGCTGTCATGGTTTGAATCCAACGCCGATTTCCAGGCGGTCCTCAGCTTCGAACGGAACATGATCTTCTTCCTGCTCACGTTCATCATTGTGGTGGCGGCGTTTTCCATCACCAGCTCGCTGCTCGTCACGGTCGTCCGCAAGACCCGTGAAATCGGCCTGCTCGGCGCCATGGGTGGAAAGGCGCGGCATGTGGCGGCGTGTTTCTGCTTTCAAGGTCTGCTCATCGGCGTAGGCGGCACCGTCGTGGGCCTGGGGCTCGGGTTTGGCCTGCTGCATTACCGCAACGCCATCGTGCACCTCATCGCCGGGTTGACGATGGGGCAGGAGACGTTCGTGAAATTCTACCAGTTCAGCTCGCTGCCGGCATTCACCGAAACGAAGGACGTTGTCATCATCATTGTGTTCTCCATGCTGGCCTCGACACTGGCCGGGCTGATTCCCGCCTGGCGCGCGGCCCGGCTCAAACCCGTCGAGGCGCTGCGCAGCGAATGACTTTTATGGTCGCAAAGAGGCACAAAAATCCGGAGGCGAACGAGACTCGCCTGACGCCGATGGGCGCGCGGGACTTATCCCGGTTCGCCCCGGAGAGTCTTGGTGGCATTCTGCGGCCAAGTCATTTGGAGCATGGGGCCAATTGGATCGGAGGTACATCCGATGCCTGATCCCGTTCTCCAAGCTTCCGGCTTGCGCAAGAATTACCCGAGCGGCGACCGCACGCTGGAGGTGCTGAAGGGCGTGGACCTCGCCATCAGCGCCGGCGAAACGGTCAGCGTGCGGGGCGAGTCCGGCTCGGGCAAAAGCACCCTGCTGAACATCCTCGCCGGGCTCGACCGGCCCGATGCGGGCCAGCTTTTTTGGGGCGGGGAGCCGGCACACGAGCTGAGCCTTGGCGAGTTGACCGCCTGTCGCGGGCGATTTTTGGGCATGGTTTTCCAGTCCTACTATCTCATTCCCGAACTCGATGCCTTCGCCAACATTCTCATGGCTGCGCGGATGGTTGGCCGGACGGGACCGGCGGAACGTACCCGGGCGTCGGCGTTGCTTGGGCGCGTCGGTCTGGCGGAGCGGGGACACCATTTGCCGTCCCAGCTGTCGGGTGGCGAACGCCAGCGCGTGGCGGTCGCCCGCGCGTTGATGAACCGGCCGGCGGTCATCCTCGCCGACGAGCCGACGGGAAACCTTGACGAACGCACCGGCGACGAGGTTGTTGGTCTGCTGCTGGAAGTCTGCGCCGAGGAGCGCGCGGCCCTGGTGCTCGTGACGCACAATCCCGCCCACGCAAAAAAAACGAATCGCCATCTTGCCCTGAAAAACGGACAAATGGGGCATGGCTAACCCCAGGATCAAGTGCGGCGTCGCCGGTGTCGGCTCGCTGGGCCAGCACCACGCCCGCATCTATGCCACGCTGCCCCACGCGGAGCTGACCGGTATCTTCGAGACCAACGACGCGCGCGCCGGGGAAATTTGCACGAAGCACCACTGCCGGCGATTCGCGACCCTGGAGGAATTGGGTGAGGCATGTGACGCGGTCAGCGTGGTGGTGCCGACGGACAAGCATTCACAGGTTGCGCTGCCGCTGCTGGCGAAGGGCTGCCATCTGCTCATAGAAAAGCCGCTCTGTGCCAGCCTGGAGGAGGCGGAGCAGGTGCTCTCGGCCGCCCGGAAATCCGGCTGCCTCGTGCAGGTCGGGCACATCGAGCATTTCAATCCGGTCATGAGTTATCTGGAAAAGCACGCGGATCGGCCGCAATACATCACCACCGAGCGGCTCGCGCCTTACCAGACCCGCGGCACGGAGGTCGGCGTCGTGCTCGACCTGATGATCCACGACATCGGCATCGTGCTTGCGCTGGTGAAATCGCCCATCCGCAAGATCGACAGCGTCGGGGTCAGCGTGCTCTCCAAGACCGAGGATATTGCCAATGCCCGCATTGAATTCGAAAACGGCTGCGTGGCCAACCTCAGCGCCAGCCGCATGAGCTTGAAAAAGAATCGCGAGATCCGGGTGTTTCAGGACAACGCCTATCTCTCGCTTGATTTCATGAACCAGAAGGGGCACCTCGTGAAGAAGAGCGATCTCATCGCCTACGGGGTGAAGCTGAAGATCGGTCTCGCGAAGGCCGGGGACGCCAGCTCCATTCCGGTCCACGAGATTCCCATTGAGAAAGGCGAGCCGCTGGCCATTGAGCTGGCGCATTTTGTCGAAAGTGTGCGCGCAGCGGAACAGCCCAAGGTCGGCGGGGCTCTCGGCAAGTCGGCGCTTGAGGTGGCGATCGCGGTCACGGAGCAGATCCGGAAAGGGCCGCAATTATGATCCATGTCACCCAACACCCAAAGGGCCGGGCATGAGCAACGCGCTCGTTCCAACCGAATTGCCGGCCCCGACCGCCGGTACCGTCGACCTGCTCATCGTTGCGGGTGAGCATTCGGGTGACGAGCATGCGGCCAACATGCTGCGCGGCCTGCGGGCGAAGAATCCCGGCGTCAGGGTTTGTGCGCTGGGAGGGCCGCGGCTGGCGGCGGCGGGAGCGCAACTGCTGCGTGACCTTACCGTATCCTCAGCCATGGGTTTGGCCGTGCTGGGGAAGATCGCCCCATACCTTGCCCTGATTGCTGAAGTGGTCCGCTGGGTGGGTGTGCACCGGCCGCGGGCGGTGTGCTTTGTTGATTCCTCCGGCCTGAACCTGCGCATTGCGAAGGACATGTTTGCCCGGGGATTTTCCGCCAAAGCGGGCGGCCCGACCAAGACCCTGTACTACATCAGTCCGCAAATCTGGGCTTCGCGGGCCCGCCGGCGGTTTGAGATGGCCCGGCACCTCGACGGACTGGCGGCGATTTTTCCCTTCGAGCCGGCCTGCTATGCGGACACGAAACTGCCGGTGGAATTCGTCGGCCATCCGTTTGTGGCGCCAGACTATGCCGCGCCGGTTGCGTTCGATCCCGCTGGGCCGGTGCTGCTGCTGCCGGGCAGCCGGCGCCAGGTGGTGGCCCGGATCTTTCCCGTTTTGCTGGAGGCCTTTCGCCTGGGCGGCGCGAGGCGTACGGCGGTCGTGCTTTATCCGAGCCAGGAAATCCTCGCCGTGCTGCAGGCCGAGAATCCACCGGGGAATGTCACGTTGCAGGCGACCGGCTGCGCGGACGGGCCGGTGGCGGCCGCCGCAGTGCTGACGGCTAGCGGCACCATGTCGATGCATTGCGCGCTGGCCGGCATTCCCGGTGCGCTTACCTATCGCACCGACTGGCTGACCTACCTGCTGGGCCGGTGGCTGGTCAAGGTTGAGTACATCGGCATTGCGAATCTGCTGCTGAAGGAGCCGATGTATCCCGAATTCATCCAGGGCGCGTCCACCCCGGCGGCCTTGGCGGAACAATTGCGCGAGTGCCTGGGCAATCCGGCCCGGGTCGAGCTGACCCGGGACCGAGCTGCGAGATTGCGGGCGCTCCTGACGCAGCCGACCAGCGGGTCGGCGGCCGAGTGGCTGGCGCGGTGGCTGGCCAAAGATTAGCCTCGCGGCGCGTGGTTGAGCGAGTGGGCAACTTGCGGCCAGAGCGCCGCGGTACGCTCAGCAAGGATCGCCCGGCACTTGGCCACCTCGGCTTCGCGTTGGGCGAGATTTCCCTCGGCGATCTTGGCGAGGTCGTCGAGATTGTAGAGAAAGACGTTGGAAAGCTGCGCGGCGGCTGGATCGACGTCGCGCGGCAGGGCCAGGTCGATGAGGAACAACGGCCGGGCCGGCCGGCGCTTGATGCCGGCCGCGACCATATCACGGGTGAGGATGAAGCCCGGCGAAGAAGTCGAACTGGCAATGACGTCTGCGCCGGCCACGGCATCCGGCAGGTCAGCCATGCTGAGCGCCCAGCCGCCGGCGACCGCCGCCGCCTCCTCGGCCTTGGCGAGGGTGCGGCTGGCGACAGTGATCGACGTGGCGCCGCGGCTCTGGAAGGCCTGCACGGTCTTGAGGCCGATTTCGCCGGCGCCGACCACGAGGACCTTGGTGCCGGCCAGCTCGCCGAATATGCGCCCGGCGAGATCTACCGCCACGGTGGCGATGCTGATCTGACCGGAGCCAATGCCCGTGTGCGTGCGGATGTGTTTCGCGGCCTGGAAGGTTTTTTGGAAAACTCGATTGAGCACGGGCCCGGTCCAGCGCTGCTCCAGGGCGCCATCGTAGGCCTGCTTGACCTGTCCGAGTATCTCAGTCTCGCCGACGATCTGGGAGTCGAGCCCCGAGGCCACGGCAAAGAGATGGGCGATGGCGTCGTGATTCTGCCGGAGGGCGACCGCTGAATCCAATTCCGCCGGCGTGCAGCCGGTGATGGCGCACAAGGTGGCCCGAAGAGCGGCGAGGGTATCAGGGCTTTGGGCCACGCCGTAAAGCTCGACCCGGTTGCACGTGTTGAGGAGAGTGAACTCGCGGATGCCGGCGGTCTGCCGCAGCTGGGCGGCGAGCGCGCCGGCGCGGGTGTCGTCCAACGCAAGTTTTTCCCGCACCGCGAGCGGCGCGGTGTGATGGCTGGCACCGAGGAGGAAGAGGACGGGCGTGGGCGTTTCCATCGTTCAGCGCGGCGAGAGGGTGACCGGTTGGTAGCCGTGACGGTTGGAGTTGATCGGCCCGAGCGAAAGCAGGGCCAGGCAGAACATCACCAGGCAGACCCAGGCAAAGCGGACCGAGACCAGCCGGCCGCGCCAGCGCAAGAGCAACACGGCGAAATAGGCCAGCCACACGCCGATGGTCACCATCAGCTTGGGCAGATGGACCGAGTCGGTGTTCCGCACCCACCACGAGG
This sequence comes from Opitutia bacterium, assembly GCA_037446975.1. Lineage (GTDB taxonomy): Bacteria > Verrucomicrobiota > Verrucomicrobiia > Opitutales > Opitutaceae > Lacunisphaera. The sequence goes on along the minus strand of JBBIHQ010000024.1, from coordinate 1,815 downwards.
CGCCGACACAAAGGGAAATTGTCAGCAGCATCACCCCGAGCACGATCAGCCGGTAGTTGATCTGCTCGAGCTGCACGACCGAGGGCAGGAACCAGAACAGGCCGTTGAGCCGTTTTTTCTTCAAGCTCCAGTTCTGCAGCAGCTGCATCAACGAGGTCAGCGCCAGCAGGCCAAACACGCCGTAGCTGAACACGGCCAGCGCGGCGTGAACTTCGATCCAGGGATTTTCGCCAAAAAGCTTCTGTCCCCGTACCAGATCCCAATGCGGGATGAGCAGCGAAACGAACGCCAGGGTCGCCGCATAACCGGCGGTGAAGAGGCCGAGGAGGCTCACCCGGAAGGCGGTGCCGACAAAGAAATAGACCAGCATCGCCGACCAGGCCACAAACTGGACGATCTCAAAGGTGTTCCCCAGCGGACAGCCATGGGCGGCCAGTCCGCGTTGGTAAAGGCCAAGCCACTGGAACCCCCAGCCGGCGACCAGAAAGGCATTGAGGATGGTGCGGAAGCGCGCTGGAAACTGACGCCGCGCAAGCCCGAAAATCCCGGTGAGGAAACCGGCAAGGTAGAGCAAGGCGCCGAGCCACAGGAGGGACCGGTCGGTGATCAACAAGGACATGGGGACAAAATGCCCTGGACGCGGGCCGGCGCAAGCCCGACAACGGGGATTTGGCAAAAGCGACCACTGTGCTGGTTTCGTCCTCATTCAGGCTTGGGCGGGAGGCGGCAGTCCGCAAACTCGGCGGCATGAAGCCAGCCTTCGATCCCCAGCCCGTATTGCTCACCGGCCGCCACGTGCAACTGGAACCGCTGGCACCGCAGCACGCGGCGGCCTTGTTTGCGGCCAGCCGTGACCCCGAAATCTGGACCTACTTGCTCGTTCCCCAGTTCGCCAGCGTCGGTGACGTGCAAAAATGGATCGAGGAGTCGATTGTCTCCCAGGCGGCCGGGCAGGAGATTTCATTCGCCACGATACGCAGGAGCGACGGAGTTCCGGTCGGTTCAACGCGCTTTCTGGATATCCGCCGGGCGCACCGGACGCTCGAGATCGGTTGGACTTGGCTCGCACCGGAAGCCCGGCGCACCCCGGTCAACACCGAGGCCAAATTCCTGATGCTGCGACATGCGTTCGAAGTGCTCGGCGCCGTCAGGCTGCAACTCAAGACCGACGAGCGCAATGCCCGGTCGCGCGCGGCCATTTCCCGCCTTGGCGCGGTGTTTGAGGGTATGCTCCGCAATTATCAGACCTACAGCCACGGTTTCGTTCGCAATACTGCCATGTTCAGCATCACCGACGCCGAATGGCCCGCGGTGAAGAGCCGCCTTGAGGAGATGTTGGCACGGTAGCGTTCGGATTTACAGGAGGCGGGATTCCCACGCGCATAGTTGGGCTGGTCGCGGCTGGTATGTCTTGCGAGGCCGCTGGCTCCGAATCCGGCCGGAAAGATCAACCCCGTCGAGATTCATGCCTGGCGAAGTGTTTTGCCCGGCGCATCCGGCAACCTCAGCGTTTTGGCGCCCATTTCTCCAAAAAGGCGAGAACCTTGGCCGGATCGTGTCCCTCTTTGCCGTCTTCCAACGCACCGGTTTCCTGGGTAACGAGTGGCTTCCCGTTCGCGTCCAGCACCACGAGCACCGGCAGGCCCTCGCGGATCGGATTGCCGTAACGCTCGTTGACCTCGTAATTGCGTTTGACTCCGTGCCGCCTGTTCACGTCGATGAGCACCAGCACATAGTTTTCGTGGAGCGCCTTGGCGACCGGTGCATCGGACTCGAGCGTATGATGCAGTCGCCGGCACCAGATGCACCAGTTGG
>JBBIHQ010000023.1:0-46055 GCA_037446975.1 Opitutia bacterium | reverse complement strand
GGGTGTTTCGCATTGCGTTCCGCGCGGCGAGGCGTTGGGTTGCGAATCTGGTCCGGCGGCGCCGGTTAACTTCCAAATTACCCCTGCTCACCATGGACGAATACATCGAACGACTCGTTGATCTTATCGATCCAACCACCCAACGCCTGCGCAACATGAACGTTGAGGAGGCGCGCGCGCGCATCTTGCACGGCTCCGCCGACTCAATCCGCGAGATCGATGGCTCCTTTGCCTTGGTGGCGCGGGAGGGTAAGCGCGTGCGGATGGCACGGTCGCTCGACCGGCCGATGCGCTACTTTCTCGCCAAACGCCGGGAGGGGCCGGCGCTCATCGTCGCCGACCGGATCGATGCGATCCACCAGTGTCTGCGGAACGAAGGACTGGAACGGCAGTTTCACCCCAGCTACACGCGCATGGTGCCGGCGCACCACGTGATCGAGCTCCAGCTCATCGGCTGCCCGGACCCCGATCCCACCTACACGCGCTTCTTCACGCCCACCCGCAACGCCCTCCCGGCCGACCTGGATGTGATCGGCCGGAATTATATCGGCGCCCTCGCGGACGAGACGGCGAAATGGCTCCGCGGCTTGCCGGAGCGCGAGCCGGTCGGTGTGTGCTTTTCCGGCGGAGTCGACAGCGGCGCCGTCTTTGTCACCGTCTACCATGTGATGCGCCAGCTCGGCCTGAATCCGGCCCGGCTCAAGGCATTCACCTTGAACTTCGGCGACGGTCCCGATCTGGGCCAGGCGCGCGAATTCCTCGACCGGCTCGGGCTCGGCCTCTTCCTCGAGACAATCGAGGCCGACCCGGACTCGCTCGACGTGGCGGAAACGTTGCGCGTCCTCGAAGACTACAAGCCGCTTGACGTCGAATGCGCCTCGATGGGACTGGCGCTTTGCCGCGGCATCCGCGCCCGTTATCCGGAATGGAAATTCCTCGTCGATGGCGACGGTGGGGACGAAAATCTGAAGGACTATCCGATCGAGGAAAACCCGGAGCTCACGATCCGCAGCGTCGTCAACAATCTGATGCTTTACCAGGAAGGCTGGGGGGTCGGGCGGATCAAGCATTCGCTCACCTACAGCGGCGGGCTCAGCCGGAGCTATGCGCGCACGTACGCCCCCGCCCGACATTTTGGCTTCGAGGGTTTCAGTCCCTTCACCCGGCCGGGCGTCATAGCCGTCGCCGAGGGCATTCCCTTTGCGGAGCTCAGCGGAATGGCGGTTGACCGCCTTTACTCGCTCAAGGGCGAAATTGCCCGGCGCGGCATCAAGGCCCACTTCGGTGTCGACCTGCCCGTCTTCACGAAGCGCCGGTTCCAGCACGGGGCCATTCCCGTCGAACGACTTCGCGGCCGGCTGGGCATTCAGGAGTCCGACTACCGCCGGCAGTATCACGCGGTCTATCAGTGAGCGAACCCGCCCCGGTGTATCCGGTGCGGGGCCGCACCGCTTGGATTCTCGCGCAACGTCCGCCGCGGCCCGCCGCACCGGATCCATTCAAGCCCCACGGCCTCTTCCTTGAAAGAGAGCGCCTGGCATCCGGCGCCGTCGCCGATTCCGGCGTCGTGCTCTTGACCAACCGCGAGTGTCCCTGGCGCTGCGTGATGTGCGACTTGTGGAAGAACACCACCCGCGATTCTGTTCCGCAAGGCGCGATCTCCCGACAGGTGGAATCGGCCGTCCGGACCTGGTCGGAAGCCGGATCTTTGCCGGGGCAGGTGAAGCTTTACAACAGCGGCAGCTTCTTTGATGGCGCGGCCATCCCTCCGGCCGATTACGCGCCGGTCGCCCGCCAGATCGCATTTGCCCGCCACGTGGTGGTGGAATCTCATCCGCTTCTTGTCGGTGATCGTGCCCGGGAAATGCGTGATCTGCTGACTGGATCGCTCGAGGTCGCCATGGGACTCGAAACCGCGCAACCGGAGGTGTTGGAAAAGCTGAACAAGAAGTTCAACCTGACCCAGTTCGCCCGGGCCGCGGAATTTCTCGCGGCCGAACGGATCGCGTTGCGGGCATTCATCCTGGTGAATCCGCCTTTCATGAATGAGGCCGAGGGAGAAGAGTGGGTGGTGAAGTCCGCCATCTTTGCGTTTGCGTGCGGCGCGACCGCGGTGACGTTGATCCCGACCCGCCCTGGCAACGGCGCGATGGAACGGCTTCGCGAATCGGGCGAGTTCGTTCCGCCGACCCTTGCAATGCTCGAAACCGCCCAGCGGGCCGTGCTTGCGCTGGACCGCGGCCGGGTTTTTGCGGATATCTGGGCCCTGGAGCCCTTCTCTCCTTGTCCTCGTTGTTTCGCCGCCCGGCGCGACCGGCTCCAGGCGGTGAACCTGACGCAGCGCGACCTGCCCCCGATCCACTGCGAAGTTTGCGGCGGAAAAAGCGGCGACCAATAACAAGACGGCGTAAGAGAATCTTACGGCCAGAAAAATGACGCCCTTCGGTTCCGGGATGGGGTTCTTGCCGTTGGCACCACCTGACAGGGACGGGCAAATTTCTTCGCAAGCCGCTTCTGAAGGACGGTTTACGGAAATATTTTCGCATCGGAAAAACGGCCATTCGCCACTGGAGCAAGGCCTTTCGCCCCAATTGTATTCTACCGTTTCTACAAAAGATTCTGCTAATGCAGACCAAGCATTCGTTCAGTTTTACTAATTGTGACTGCCCCAGTTCCCGCCCTGTGCCTTAGCCACCGCCTGCCGTGGATGATGGTGGCTGTTCTTGTCGCTGGTGCGGGTGTCGCACTCGCCATCCACGCCGTGAGGAAGCCCGAATCAAACAAGCCCGCCATTTACGCCTTGAACCAGGCCGGGTTGCCCCTGTTCAGGCTCGGTTGCTCCCGAGCAGATCACCCCGCTGGCTGATGAAATGGAGACAATCGAGTGAGAACCTTGATCACCGTCATTGTTGTCATTCTGGCCGCGGCGGTCTTTTCCGAAGTGCTGTTGAACCATCACCCGATCAAGGCGGTGATCGCGGCGCTGGCCCCTGCCGCCTCCGAGCCGCAGGCGGCCTTCGAGCAGGCGATGAAGGCGGAGCAGCAACTGACCGCAGAAAACTTATCCGCGATCATCGCGAAATACCGGCAGGTGATCGCCCTGCAGCCCGACTCCGAATGGGCCGGCAAGGCCCGTGTGCGCATCGAAGTGCTCGAGGCCCGCATCAAGGCGGAAGAACTGCGCCAATCCGACGCCCGGAAACACCGCGCTGACTGAGACCAAGGCTCCGATACTTTCAATGAACACCGTCCTAACCCCAATCCACACCGTGTCGCTGGGTGAAGCCCCGGCTCCGGCGGCAAGAACAGCTGAATCAAAACCCATGGCTTCCATGGCACGCGGCGGGTGCCGGGTGGAAGTCAGGGAGTCCGAGCGGGAATCGTTTACCGAATATCATGTGACCGCGACCGTCGAAAACAGTGCATGCACGGTGGACGATGTGCTCGGCCAGGTCGCGGCGGTGATGGCGAGCCGGAAGATCCAGCCGGTGCAGGAGAAACTCTACGGCCGGTCATCCTCGCGAGCGGACGTGCTTCGGCGCCGATCGGCGGCCTACCGGCGGCACGGGTTGGATGCGGAGGTGCCGGTAACTTGGATTGAAGGGATTCCGTTGCACAAAGGTGATTTCGGCGGGGTGCAGATCTGGGGGATCATGCCGCGCAACGGCGAGACATGTGTCTGGACCATTGAAAACCCGGTGACCGGGCGGGGACGAATCTGGACCGGACGAGGCTTCCAGATGCTGCATCTTCCTTCCGTGCGCGGCACGCTACCCGGCGGAGCCCTGCCCGCCGGCCACGCCGCGCAGGCACAACAGATGTTCACAAACGTGGGTCTCGGATTGCAGGCCCACGGCATGGCTTATCCGGACGTCGTGCGAACCTGGATTTATGTTTCCCGCTTGCTCGAATGGTACGGCGAACTGAACCGGGTGCGGACCGCGCACTACGCGAAGGTGGGGCTCGGAGTCAAAGGCGGTCCCGCATTCCCGGCCAGTACCGGAATCCAGGGGAGAATGGCGGACGAGGAATGCCTGGTCGATGTGCTGGCACTGAAGAACGACGGACCCGCCGGAGCGGTGGCGGAGCCGATCCGATGCAGTCCGCGGCAGGACCAGTCATTCAACTACGGGTCCGCCTTTTCCCGGGGGATGGCTTTCAAGATCGAAGGCCGGAAGACGGTGCACATTTCGGGCACGGCCAGCATCAATGCCGCGGGGGCAAGCACCCATCTCGGTGATGCCGAGTGCCAAAGCCTCGAGACATTGTTGAGCATCTCGGCCATTCTGGAAGCCCAGGGCGGCAGTCTGCACAATATCACCTCGGCCACCCTGTTCTGCAAGGACCTGCCGGCCTGGGAAGCGTGGAACCGGGTGACGCGTCTGCTGCAGGTGCCCGCGTTCCCCAAGATCTGCGTGCAGGCCGACGTCTGCCGCTCCGATCTTCTCGTCGAGATGGAAGCAGTCGCCGTGATTTGATCCGCCGCTTCCCGGCTTCTTCGCCTGCCATGCATCGCACCGCGGATCTCAATATTTTGGAATGCCAGCCGCTTCCAGCGCCGGCCGAACTGCTGGATGCCCTGCCCATAACCGGCGCCCAAGCCACTTTGGTCGGTCGCAGCCGGAGGATAATCCATCAAATCCTCACCGGACGCGATCCGCGCCTGCTGGCTGTCGTGGGCCCTTGCTCAATCCATGATGTCGAGGCTGGCCGGGAATACGGACGGCGGTTGGCGGCACTGGCGGCCGAGGTGGATGATCGGTTCGTGATCGTAATGCGGGCCTATTTCGAGAAACCCCGGACCAGTGTGGGTTGGGGTGGGCTCATTCTCGACCCCCATCTGGATGGCAGCGGCGACATCGCGGCGGGGCTCCGGCTGGCCCGGCGGTTCTTGCGCGAAATGCTCGACTTGGGATTGCCGACCGCCACCGAGTTTCTGGATCCGATCAGTCCGCAATACATCGCCGATCTGGTTTGCTGGGCGGCAATTGGCGCCCGCACCGCCGAGTCGCAGATGCACCGCCAACTCGCTTCCGGTCTTTCGATGCCGCTCGGCTTCAAGAACGGAACCGAGGGCACGGTACAAAATGCGGTCAATGCCATCAAGGCGGCCGGCCAGATGCAGGCGTTCCTTGGAATTTCGGCCGACGGTCGCGCGGCAGCGGTCCGCACCTGCGGGAATCCGGACTGCCATGTTGTCCTGCGGGGCGGCGCCGGTGGCCCCAACTACTCCCCGGCGCATCTCGCCGAAGTCGAATCCATACTGGGCCAGGCCGGCCTTTCCCGGGCGATCATGGTCGACTGCAATCATGACAACTCGGGCCGCGATCCCGGGCGCCAGCCGGAAGTCTTGGCCGATGTCGTCGCGCAAATTCTCGCCGGTGATCGCGCGATCATCGGAATTATGATCGAAAGCAACCTGTTCGGCGGAAGCCAGCCTTTGGTCCTGCCCGCAGCCAGGTTGCGCTACGGGGTTTCCGTCACCGACAGCTGCCTCGACTGGACGGCAACCGAACGTTGTCTGCGTGAGGCCCACGCGGCATTGGCACCCCGATTCAACCCGGCGAACGCCTGGGAGCCACCGGCATGGCGCCTCTCCGTCGCCGGTGCTTAGCAGCGACGGAGGGCGTGCCGGTCAAACCGCTTATTTGGTGATTTCGTGATAGGTCCCGTTGTGCACCGTCGTGCGGATCTTGGCCGCCTCGACGTTCCACTCTTTCAGCAGAGCTTTGTCGTGGATGGCATCGATAAGCTCCGCCACCCGGGTCTCCGACGGAAAGGCGATCACGACCAGATGGGTCGAGGTGGTGCGGCCCCCGGCGACGCGCCAGAGGTTGATTTTGGAGTCCTTGAAGCCGTTTGCGTCGAAGATCGCCTTGAGACCGTCGAGCGCCTTTACGTAGGCGTCCTCGTCGGAGCAAACGATGCTGGTGTTGAAAACGGCGCCGCCATCATACAGGCCATCGTTGCGCACGCCTTTGTAGAGATAACTGGGGCCCAGGTGCCGCATGCCTTTCAACTGCGCCATCACCCCTTTGATATCCGCATCATCCTTCAATTTCGCCGTCAACTGAGCCTCAGCTGCGGCGGAAGCAAACTGACTCACGACGAAGATTCCGTGGGAGTTGTCGCCGGCGAAATCGCCGACCCAGACATGGCGTATGCGTTCGAGTCCCGTCTTCTCCTTGACGAGCGCGTTGATCTTGGCGATCGAGGCGACGTAGGCGTCTTGGTTGTCGGTGGCGACCACCTGCACGACCAGGGCGGGTTTGGTGTCGGCAAGCAGCGATCCGAACGTCATCGCAAGGATGACGGGCAATACCAGCAGTCTTGATCTTGAATTCATAACGATTTCAGTTGTGGGCGGCGGGCCGGCTTGAGCCGACAGAAAATCGGCAGCAGTCGGGCCTGGCCCGGTGGGGTTGTGTGTGGTTCGTTCGCCGGGCGGCAGGGAGCCGGCGGCCCACGTGGAATTGCCGCCTGACGAATGTGGCGAACCTATCCGCTGGCGATTTTCAAACACAAGCGGCAAGCCCGGGGGAGAACAACCTATAAGTTGCGCAAATATCTGGTGCCCACCGGCAACGGATCGGACCAGTCAACCGGAGGCTATTTCGGGAAGATTGATCCGGCCTGGTCGCCGGCCGCCCGGTCAACACGGCTGGTGACCCCAGTCCTTTTCTTTGAGTTCCTTCTCAAACAGGGCCATCTGTTCTTCCGGCGTTAGTTTGTTCGCGGGCGTGGGTTCTTCAGTTGCTGCGACCGGGCGTTTGCCTTTCCCTGCTTCGTTCGCGGACGCGACCGGCGGCATTTTCTCCGGGTGTGGGTTGTCAGTCACAAGCGGATTGATTGTGCGAGAATTCCGATGGCGCTCACGATGCCTTGGTTGATATCCCGAAATATTCCGCACGCAAGCCCTTGACAGGCCCCGGGGTGAGTTAAACCCACCATCGTCAATCCGTCTTGGCGGGCTCCAACTCCAGCTCAAGAGTTTTTTCGCCGCCCGCCTTGACTTCGACCTGATCCCTTTTCCGGCCGAAGCCGAAGCGCGGGCCAGCTTGGGACACATCCTTATAGCCGGTTGACTTTACCACGAACGTATAGGTGCCCGGTGGTATCGTCAGTTTTGCGGTGAACGCGCCGCCGGTCGTCCGGCCTTTGGTGACCATCTCGTCGACTGAAAAGTCGAGGGGGCCCGCCGTGCCGTCCGTGGAGGAAAGGGTCAGGGTAAAGCGAAGCGGCGCCGGCGGGGCCTTGCTGATGGTCACGTTCAAAGTGCCCATGCTCGAACCCGGATCCGCACGCTTGTCCCCCGGTTTGAACACCTTGACCACGCTGCTGAACGCCGACTTCATAAACCCCGGCTTGGCGGGCTTCGCCTCGATCGAATCGATGGAGGCCATTTGCGATGCGCTCAACGCGAGGCGGAATCCGACATTGTCTTCGCGGTCGTCCGCCGAACCCTTCACCCGGATCGCCGAGCGGCACTCCTTGGCATCCGAGTCCCAGCCGCCACCACGGTAAACATGGCGGGAGCCGGTGGCCGGCCCGTTGTAATCCGTCACACTGCCGCCGGGCAGTCGGTCCGCGTAAAGGTCGAGGCACCACTCCCAGACGTTGCCGTGCATATCGTGGAGCCCCCAGGCATTGGGCGCCTTCTGCGCCACCGGGTGCGTCGTCTTGCCGCCTTCCTTGTCAAACCAGGCGAGCCCGCTCAATTCCCCCGCGTAAGGAGTGGTCGTGCCGGCCCGGCACGCGTATTCCCACTGCGCTTCGCTCGGCAGCGTGTAAGAGTAGCCCGCTGGCAACCGGCCCGCGGTCCGCTCGCGATCCGTAACCCTGCGGCAAAACTCCAGCGCGTCGGTCCAAGAGACGTTTTCCACCGGCGCATCCTTGCCCGCCTCCGTGAATTTGCTCGGGTTCGTTCCCATCAACAGCTCATACTGTCGCTGGGTTACCTCGGTTTTTCCCAGCCAGTAGCCTTGCGTCAATGTCACCTGCGTCTGCGGTCCTTCCTCGCTATTGCGATGCGCCTCGCCCTCCGGCGATCCCATCAAAAACGTTCCCGCCGCGACAAACTCCAGTTCGAGGTCAAGCTCCGGCAGGGTGGTGGCCCGTCCCGCTTCCGGCGTGCGCGGCCGTTCGAGCACCGCGTTCAGCCGCAATTCGCTGCGCGCGGCCACGATGCCACTCAGGGTTGCCGGTTGATAACCCGTCAGCCGTAGTTCCGCCGTCTCCGGCCCGGGCGGCAGATCGGGCACGGTCAATGGCGTCGTGCCGATCGTTTTGCCGCCCGAAATGATCGTTGCTCCGGCGGGTTCCGAGGTGATTACGCAGGTCCCCGTCACGAACGCGGCGGCCGATTCCACAAGCGAGTTGCGCGCCACGTCCGCCGTGTTCCGCTGCTCCGGCCAGCCGGCCCGGCGGAAAATTATCTCGTAGGCGCCGGTCGGCAATTTCATTTTTTGCGGGGTCTTGAGCGTCTGCCGGCCCGCTGGAGCCGAACCGTCCGCCATGACGCGCCCCACCAGTTCCGCCTCCAGTCCGGCCGGTTCGCTGGTCACCAGCAGGGTCCCCATGCTTCGCACCAGCGCGGCGTTCACCTCGGTGAAATCGTCGGGCTTCACTTCCACTTCGCCGCTCCAGTCCTCATAGCCGGCCGCCCGCGCCCGCACCGGATAAGTGCCGAGCTTCACCTCCCGCAGCGTCAGCGGACTTGGTCCGTGGTCCAGCGCGCCGACGGTCACTTCTGCTCCGGGCGGCTCGGTGCGCACGATCACGCCCCCTAGCGCCAGTACGGGCGCCGGCAAAATCCTTTTCGTCTCGGTTCCGGCGGATGCCGGGGCCGCGGATGAAACGGTTCCTTCCGGCGGTGCGCTTTCCGCGGCTTGCGATATACGGTCTGCAGCTCGCGGCGGCCGGGCCGCGGTGCGAGCGAGCAGATACCATCCCGCTCCGACGGCGATCAGGCCGGCGGTGATGCCAGCGGCGAGAACGAGCCGCTTGGTGTTTCGGACCGGCGGGCCCCGGTATCCGGCATTGCCCGACGATGATCCCGTCGGCGACTCGATCGCCACGCCCAGGCGATGGGCCACCACGCCGGCGCTGCGCGGCCGAGCCAAAGGATCCTTCGCGAGACACAACAAAATGACTTTTTCCCACTCGGACGGGATCGGTTCGGCAATAATCTGCAGGTCCGCGCGCTGCTCCGCCATGGGCTTGGGCGCCTTTTCCCGGACCTGCATCATCAACGAAACGCCATCTCCCCGGTAAAACGGCGGCTTGCCGGTCAGAAGTTCATAGAGCGTCGCGCCCAGCGAATAGATGTCGTCGGCGACGCTGGGCTTTTCGCCCATGAGATGCTGGGGGCTCATGTAGAGCGGCGTCCCGGAGGTGGAACGGGAGACATGGGCCGTGAGGCGCGTGCGCGTCTCCGCCAGGCTGCACGCAATCCCAAAGTCCATCACCTTCAGGTCGCCATCCCGGGTGATCAGGAGGTTGGCCGGCTTCAAATCCCGGTGGAGGAGGTGGGCCTTGAAGTGGGCATAGTCGAGGGCCGCGCACAACTGGCCGGTGAACCGCGCCACGTCCGGAACCGACAGGCAGCCGTTTGCGTTTCCGGCCTTGCGGCTGGCCAGGCTCTCGCCCTCCACGAATTCCATCGCAATCGCCGCGCCAGCCGAACCCTGCACAAAATCGTAAACCCGCACGATGTTGGGGTGCGTGAGGTCGAGACAGCGTTTCGTCTCGATTTTCAGGTCCCGCACCGCCTCGACATCGGCCGCCACCTCCGCGGGCAGAAATTTCAGCGCCACGGTGCGATCCAACTCCTCGTCCCGCGCCCGCCACACGACGCCCATCCCGCCGCGCCCGACCATCTTTTCCAACCGGTAGCGCCCGAACACCTGTTGGCCGGCCGCCAAGCCCCGCATTCCCGCAAAGTCATCTGGAGAGACAAACTTGGTCGGGTCATCGTTGCTGCTCATGACAAGGCGGAAAGACAGCAGCAGACAACGGCCCGGCCCGGCGCGCAAGCCCGGAGGGGTGGAGCGTGAGGCTGCAACCACTGGCGGAATGCCCGGAGGATTGAAAATCCGCTAAATTCGGATCGCCGCGGTCCGATTACGAGGGGTTGACCCGACGTTCGGGGCCCCATGCGCAAGGAAATCCACGTTTATTTCAGCGCGCTTGGCCTGCGTCCGGGCGCCACGGCGGCTGAAATCAGGCGATCCTACCTGCAACTTGTCCAGCGGTGGCATCCGGATCACTTCAAATCCGGATCCTATATGCACACCACGGCGGAGGACCTGACCAAGGAACTCAACGAGGCCTACGAGCAGCTTTACAAAAAACAGCTCTACAAGAAATTCCTTTCCAAGGTGGCGCCGAAAAGGTCCGCGCCCGAGCCGGCCCGCAGCCCGGCGGACCAAGCCCGCGAAGCCTACGATACCAAGCGGCGGCAGAATGATCCCGGGCCAGTTCCACCCGTCTCCCCCAAGCCCGAGCGACCGGTCCGCCGGGCGCCACGCCCGGTCGCCCCGGATCCATCGCCACCCCCAGCCCCGGTCTTTCCGGATCCTCCAGAAGCAAGGCGTCCGAAGAGGACACGTTATCCGCGTGCGAATCCGGCTTCACCGCCTGCCAAACCGGCGGCAACCCGGAAGGAAGCAGGCTCGACGAGATTTCACAACTGGCCGTGGAGCAAGATTGCGATAGCCGTCGGTCTCATCGCGGCCGGCTTCGCAATCCGGCAGACCATGCCCGGGCATTATGACGGGTACCCCAAGCCGTTATTCTTCTCACCCAACAGTCATAGACCGGCTGAGCTTATTGTGCCGCACAAGGCGACACGCGCGAAATCCACGACAGAAGATCGGGGCAAAACAAAAGCAGTTCAACCTCCTGCCAAGCAGGATTCTCCCGGTCGTCCAGTTGTTGAGAACACCAGCCGCCCGGCCGATTTGGTGCGGAGCCCGCTAGCCCGCGATCCCGAAGAAAGGCCCGCGGATACGGTGCGCACCGCCGAATGGGGCAAGTTGCTCGATGAAGCAAAGGCGCAGATGGACACCTTTCAAACGGGAGATAACAAATCCAAGGTTCTCTCTATCCAAGGAGCACCCGATGAAGCCACTGAGTCAATCTACCGATACGGATCATCGGTTGTCTATTTCAGGGACGGGCTCGTTTCGGGCTGGTCCGATGGTTTTCCCCGGCTCCACGTCCGCTTCCGGACGGAAATGGGTTTCGACCTGCTTAACACCTTTTCCGTGGGTTCATCCCGGTCGGAAGTATTCCGTGCGCAAGGCCCGCCAACCAACCTGACTCCGCAAAGCTATTATTACGGCGCTTCCGTCGTAAATTTTGAGAACGACCGGGTCACGAGTTGGTTACAGGTGGACGAATCCCTGAGCACGTTGGTGATCCCGGTCATGCCAGAGGTCGACCTGGACAAATCAATGAGGCGGTGACCCGGGTTATCCGGAGCAATTTGTGCGTCAGCCATCAATTGGCACACGACCTTGGACAAGATATGCGGAGTAGGGTGGCTTCGGTTGATGGCATCATGCGTGGAGCCCAAATTGGGCTGAACCACCCACTTATGGCCATGCCCAGTCAGACCGCCAAATCCACCTTCACCACCTGCGATGCGAACGAGGCCGTGGCCTCCGTTGCCTACCGGCTCAACGAGCTGATCGCAATTTATCCCATCACGCCGTCTTCCACCATGGCCGAGGTCTGCGACGAGTGGGCGGCGGCGGGCCGGCTGAATCTCTGGAACGAGGTGCCGCGCATCGTGGAGATGCAATCCGAGGGCGGCGTGGCCGGTGCCGTGCACGGCGGGTTGCTGGGCGGCGCGCTCACCACGACGTTCACGGCTTCGCAAGGCCTGTTATTGATGATCCCCAATCTCTACAAGATAGCGGGAGAGTTGCTGCCGTTTACGATGCATGTGAGCGCCCGGGCACTGGCGGCACAGGGGCTGTCAATCTTTGGCGACCATCAGGATGTCATGGCCTGCCGCGCGACCGGCTGCGCCTTGCTTTGCAGCAATTCCGGTCAGGAGGCGCACGATCTTGCGCTCATCGCCCATGCGGCCAGCTACCGGTCGCGCATTCCCTTCATCCATTTTTTTGATGGATTCCGCACGTCCCACGAGGTGTCCAAACTGGCCCTCCTGACGGACAGTGACATCAGAGCCGTGATCGACGAAAAAGACATTGCGGCATTTCGCGCGCGGGCCATGACCCCCGACCGTCCGACCCTGCGCGGAACAGCGCAGAACCCCGATGTGTATTTCCAGGGCCGGGAGGCGGTAAACCGGTTCTATGACAGTCTTCCGGGTACAGTGCAGGACGTGATGGACCGCTTTGCCGGAGTCACCGGCCGCAGTTACCACTTGTTTGACTACCACGGTCATCCCGAGGCTGAGCGGGTGGTCGTGGCCATGGGTAGCGGCGTGGAGACGCTCATCGAAACGGTCAACTGGCTGGTCGCCAAAGGCGAGAAAGTCGGGGTGATCGCGGTGCGGCTGTTTCTGCCGTTTCATCTTAAGTCGTTCCTGGCGGCGCTGCCGTCCACGGTTAAGGCCATCGCCGCGCTGGACCGCACCAAGGAGCCGGGATCGCTGGGCGAACCGCTGTATCTCAACGTTGTCGGTGCTTTGGCGGAGGCCGGTTCTACTCTCGCCGGGTCGCCACGCGTAATCGGCGGCCGTTACGGGCTCGGCTCGAAGGAATTCACGCCCGGCATGGCTCGCGCGGTCTTCGAACACCTCGCCGGCTGGGTGCCGCGGAATCACTTTACCGTCGGCATCCTCGATGATGTCACCGGCACCTCGCTGCCTTACGACAGCGAATTCGACCTGGAGGCGGCGGACGTGCGGCGCTGCGTTTTTGTCGGCCTCGGAGCCGACGGGACGGTCGGTGCGAACAAAAACTCGATCAAGATCATCGGCGAACAGACGGACAACTTTGCCCAGGGTTATTTCGTCTACGACTCGAAAAAATCGGGGTCGATGACCACCTCGCACCTGCGGTTCGGCCCGCGGCCGGTCCGGGCACCGTATTTGATTCGCCGCGCGGATTTTGTCGCGTGCAGCCAGTTCAGTTTCGTGGGGCGCACCGATGTGCTCGGCTATGCGGCGGCCGGTGCGACCGTGCTGCTCAACTCACCATACTCCGCGGAGGAAACCTGGCTGAAGCTGCCCCGTGAATGGCAGCAGGTGCTGATCAGCAAGAAACTGCGCCTCTATGTGATTGACGCCACGCAGGTGGCCCAAGCCAGCGGCATGGGCCGCCGGACCAACACAGTGCTGCAGACCTGTTTCTTCGCGCTTTCCGGTGTGCTGCCCAAGGACGAAGCGATCGTCCAGATCAAGAAGGCGATCGCCAAGACCTACGGCAAGAAAGGCGAACAGATCGTGAAAATGAACTACGCCGCCGTCGACGCCGCGCTGGCCGGCCTGCATGAGGTGGCGATTCCCGCCGAACCTGCGGCCGATGCGTCGGCCTCGATCCCGCCGTCGTTCTCGCATGCCCCCGATTTTGTCCAAAAAGTGACCGCCCGCCTGCTCGCCGACCAAGGCGATCTGATGCCGGTCAGCGCCATCCCGCTCGACGGTTGCTGGCCCACCGGCACCGCGCGTTACGAGAAACGCAACATCGCGCTGGAAATTCCCGCGTGGGATCCGGCCGTTTGCATCCAGTGCAACAAGTGCGTCCTCGTCTGCCCGCATGCCGCCATCCGGGCGAAATTTGTCGAGCCCGCCCGCCTCGAAGGAGCTCCCGCCTCATTCCTTTCGGTGCCGTTCCGTTCCACGGAAATTCCCGGCCAACGCTACACGCTGCAGGTTGCGCCCGAGGATTGCACCGGTTGTTCGTTGTGTGTGCAGGTATGTCCGGCCAAGGACAAGACCAACCCGCGGCACAAGGCGATCGACATGGCGGCACAACCGCCGCGGCTTGAAACCGATCGCGCCAACTGGGATTTCTTCCTCCAGCTGCCCGATCCCGACCGTTCGCGGCTCGACCCGACCACGGTCAAAGGCGCGCAGTTCATGGCGCCGTTGTTTGAGTTCTCGGGCGCCTGCGCCGGCTGCGGCGAAACGCCTTACATCAAGTTGCTCACCCAGCTCGTCGGTGACCGGCTGTTGGTTGCCAACGCGACCGGCTGTTCTTCCATCTACGGCGGCAATCTCCCGACCACGCCGTACTGTTCGAACCAGGACGGTCGCGGACCGACTTGGGCCAACTCGCTCTTCGAGGACAATGCCGAATTTGGACTGGGCATGCATCTGGCGGTTGAACAACGGGCCCGCACCGCGCGCGACCTGCTGCAGAAACTGGCGGCGCGCGCCGGCCCGGATTTGGTGAAGGCGTTGCTGACCGCGGATCAATCCACCGAAGCGGGCATCGCTGCTCAACGCGACCGGGTGGTCACCCTGCGCCAGCAGCTCCAGTCGGCCACCGGTGCCGACGTCCAGCGGTTGAATGCCTTGGCGGACGATCTCGTCCGGAAATCGGTCTGGATCATCGGCGGCGACGGCTGGGCCTACGACATTGGTTACGGCGGACTCGACCACGTCCTGGCCTCCGGGGCCAACGTGAAGGTGCTGGTCCTTGACACCGAGGTTTACTCCAACACGGGCGGTCAGGCGTCCAAGTCAACGCCCATGGGTGCGGTCGCCAAATTCGCGTCCGGTGGCAAAGGCAATGCGAAGAAGGATCTCGCGCTGATCGCCATGCAATACGGCCACGTCTATGTTGCTCGCGTCGCTTTCGGTGCCAAGGACAACCAGACGGTCACCGCGTTCCGCGAAGCCGAGGCCTACAATGGTCCTGCACTCATCATCGCCTACTCGCATTGCATCGCGCACGGCTTTCCGCTGCATCTCGGCCTTGAGCAGCAAAAGCTCGCGGTCGACACGGGTTACTGGCCGCTCTTCCGTTATGATCCGCGGCTGGCGGAAAAGGGTGAAACCGCCCTCCGGCTCGACTCTGGTCCGCCGAAGACGGAGCTGGCCAAATTCATGGCGAATGAAACCCGTTTCGGCATCCTCAAGAATGTCGCCCCGGCCCGCGCCGAGGAACTGGCCGGCCGGGCCCAAAAGAACGTCCGCACCCATTACGCGCTTTACCAGCAACTTGCCGCCCCGGTCGTGCCGCCGGTGTCCGCCACCCCGGTTCCGACAAAACCATGAACCCAACCCCGGCCATGAACCTCTCCACCACCTACCTCGGTCTTAAGCTCCGCAATCCCTTGGTGGTTGGCGCCTCCCCGTTTGCCGACAACCTCAACTCGGCGGTGCAGTTGCAGGATGCCGGCGCCGCCGCCCTGGTGATGCGCTCGCTCTTTGAGGAGCAGATCGATCTCGAGCAGCGGGCGCTGAACCGCGACATCGAGATGCCGGCCGAGAGCAACGCCGAGGCCACCTCGTATTTTCCCAACTATGAGGAATACCAGCTGACGCCGGACAACTACCTGCGGCAGATCGAGCAGCTCAAATCCGCCCTCAACATCCCGGTCATCGCTTCCCTCAACGGTTACCGCCCGGGCGGCTGGACCGATTACGCCCGCCGATTCGAAGGCGCCGGCGCCGACGCCATCGAGCTCAACCTCTATCATTTGATCACGGATGCCCATGTCGGGGCCGCCGAGGTGGAGAACGACATGATTGAAACCGTGCGCAGCGTCGCGGGCAGCGTGAAGGTTCCCCTGGCGGTCAAGATCTCTCCCTTCCACACCTCGCCGGCGCAATTCGCCCTGGCTTTGGAAGAGGCGGGTGCTGCCGGGGTGGTCGTATTCAACCGGTTTTATCAACCGGACCTGAACATTGAGGAACTCGAGGTGCAGCCGCAGCTCAAGCTGTCGGACCCGTCGGAGCTATTGTTGCGCCTGCGCTGGCTCGCCATCATGTCACCGCACCTGAAAGGTTCGCTGTCATCGACTGGCGGGGCGCACAGCGCGGAGGATGTCATAAAAGCCATCCTGGCCGGGGCGCACACGGTCCAGATGGTCTCCGTGCTGCTGAAACACGGTCCGCGGTTTCTCTCCACAATCCTGCACGGCTTGAAGAACTGGATGGACGAGCACGGCTATGTAAGCGTGGACGAATTTCGCGGGGCCATGAACCTGCGCCGTTGTCCGGATGCCGCGGCCTTTGAGCGCGCCAACTATCAGCGCATCCTGCAAAGCTGGCGGATTTGAGCCTGGGCCCCGGACGCGGGGGTATGGCGCGAATCCATCAAAGACCGAAACCGCCCCGCGGTTGCCGGGTCAGTATTTCTCGCCCCATTTCTGGCGAATCTCGTATTTGAGAAAGTTCGCATAGGGGGTGACTTGATAGAGCAAGGTCTTCCGGCTGCTGTTGTCGGTGATGGTGAAACGATAAACGCGGAGGGAGGGAGAGACGTTCAACACCCACGCCAACCGCGGATCGTCGTGCTTGATCGGCAGCGTTTCAATGTGCCAGAAACCGGAATCCAACCACGGATGGACGTCGTCGATGAGTGGATAGGCTACATCGTCGGTGATATCTTCAACCTTGATATTCTGCGGTACGGCGCCCGGCGGAATTTTCACGACGAACCGGTAGGTAAGCTCTTTGTCGTTGGCGCCCGGCCCGATCATGGCATAATCGACTTCATAGCCGTTGGCCCGCCCCGGAAGCGGGCCGTTGGGGCCGAACGGAATTCCGATCACTTTTCCGCCAGCGACGTGAACCGGGTGTTCCGGCACTTCGGTCGACATGCAGCCGCTGGACCCCAGTACGGCAGCAAGCAGGAGAAGACAGCCGGTCGAGGCAGGAGCAGGAGGGCAGGGAAACGAAGATGATTTGCGCAGCAAAGGGAACATGCCGCCCAATCAGGGACATTTTTCGCCGCCAGGCAATCCTGCGAATGCGCAAACAAATGAAGCGAAAGGTTTCATGCGGCGTGCATCAGGTTCTGTGTTTCCTCGCGCACATCCGCCAGGAAGTCTTCCAGCTGGCTGGTGGACATCAGGCCGAATTCGCGCAGCACGTCCATATC
This sequence comes from Opitutia bacterium, assembly GCA_037446975.1. GTDB lineage: Bacteria > Verrucomicrobiota > Verrucomicrobiia > Opitutales > Opitutaceae > Lacunisphaera. The sequence continues at coordinate 29,025 of JBBIHQ010000023.1, read as the reverse complement.
GGGCTCGAGGGTCGGAGCCTCGTAGGCACACGCCCGCACCAGACGGCCCACATAGAGGGCGCGTTCCAGGGGCTCATACGGGTAGCCGTATTGCCGGCTGATCGGGGCGACCACGGCGGGAGGAAAGGAGAGCTGGCGCAGCAATTCCGCGCCGAGGCTGGCCTGGTCAAAACCACACAGTTTCTTTTCATCCACTGAGTATTCCCGCTCAAAATCGACCGGATTGAATCGTTGGGTCTTTCCCTGTTTCTCCCAAAGGCTGTCGAGCACCAGCATACCCACCTGGCTCAAAAGGCCGACCATATAGGCGGCCGAACGATCCTCCCCGGTGCGCCCGGCGGCCATTTCAGAGCCGACGGCGGCGAAAACGGCCCGGCGCCAGATGGCGTCCGCCGGGAATCCGTACGCCCGCAGCGGACGGATCAGCGCAGCGCTCGCCAGAACCTGGGAGAAGATGCGGGTCAACTGCACGGTACCGAGCCGGTTGACCGCCTCGTCAATGGCGGCACAAGGCTGGCGGCTGAAAAAGGCGGAGTTTGCCACCGACATCACCCGGGCGGCCAGCGTTGGATCCAGGCGCAGGTGTTCGGCGAGGTCACACGCATCATAGTCGGCGTGGTTCAACATCGCCTGGACCTTGCTGATGGAGTGGGACAGCGGAAGCGTACCCGAGGCGAGAAAGGATCGGACGAGAATGGATTGATCGACGTGCATGAAAACCCCTCCGCCAGGTGGCCGTGTTGAAGCGTCCTGCGGGGGAAGGATACACTATGATCGGCCAATCGTGTGCGGTCTTGATCCGAAATCATCCGCCTGGATGGCTCTCCGGTCGATCAGGACCCGGGGTGGGGCGCCCGGGGGTCGGGTCGGTTAGAAAAGCGGGAGCAGCAGGGACGGAAATACGCCCAGCACGACAATCAACCCGGCGGCGGCGAGCAGCGTGACGGCCGTGGCGGCCGGCACCCGAACCGGTGCGGAATTTTCCGCGGGAGCAGCCACCAGCGCCTGTTTAAGCACGAGCAGATAATAATAGAGCGCAACCGCACTAAGCAAAATGGCCAGCACCGTCAGCCAGCCTGCCGGTCCGCCCAGGCCGTTGAGCTTGAGCGCGGCCGCAAACACGGCGAACTTGCCAAAGAAACCCGCCAGCGGCGGAATGCCCGCCAGCGAAAGGATAAACACCGCCAGGCATCCAGCCAGCAGCGGCGAGCGCCGGCTCAGTCCGGCGAGGTCGGTGATCTTCTGGCAGCCGCCGTTGCATTCGAGCACGGCGATGACTCCGAAGGCACCCGCTGTCGCCACGCCATAGGTGGACACATAGTAGAAAAGCGGGCCCGGCCCGGCGAACTCGCCCGCAATCACCCCGAGCAGCATGACCCCGGCGTGGGCGATTGCCGAATAGGCGAGCAGCCGGCGGATGTTGGTCTGGGCCAGGGCGGCCAGGTTTCCGAGCAGCAGGGATGCCCCGGCGAGGAGGGCCACGACCGGCAACCAGCCGCCGCTATTGCCGGGTTTGGAAACGTCACCCGCCACCGCCGCGAGGCCGGGCCAGAGGAGACGATAAAACAAAGTGAAGCCCGCGAACTTCGAGGCCGACGCGATGAGCGCGGCCGACGGAGTGGGCGCGCCCTCGTAGGCGTCGGGCGCCCACAGGTGAAACGGGGCGGCGGCAGCCTTGAAGCCGAACGCGATCATCACCATCACCAGCGCCATGGCCAGCAGCGGAGTGATCCCCCGGTACGCCAGCACAAAGGCAATGCGGTTGAGATCAAGTTCGCCCGTCAGCCCGTAGATCAGGCTGAAGCCAAAAAGGAGGAACGCCGACGCCATGCCGCCAAACAAGAAATATTTCAGGGCGGCCTCGGCCGACTCCCGCCGGTCCTTGGCGAAACCGGCCAGCACGTAAAGCGAGAGACTGGCCAGCTCGAGGGCCACAAACGCAACCAGCAATTGCTGGGCGGCGGCCATCAGGATGAATCCGGTGGTCGCAAAGAGGATGATCGCGACATATTCGGCCGGGTGACGCGGGATCCGCGCTCCCGCAGCCGCACCGAGCGTGAGCAATCCCAGCACGAGCACACCGGTACGCGAGGCCACCGCCAGCTTGTCCAGGACCAGGCTGTTGCCATACACCGAGCCAAGCGCCCCGACCGCGACCGAATCAACAATGGCAGCGAGCAGCGCAAAACTTCCGATCCAGAGTGAGGCCGAGAGGCGCTCCTTGATGGTGCGGGTCCGGCCGAAGACCAGATCGTAACCGAGCACCAGCAGCGCGCCGGCCACCAAGGCCATCTCCGGCAGAATCGCCCGGGCAAGAATCAGATAGCTGTAACTCATGGCACGCCTCCATGCCACACAGACTGCATCAGGGGCGATTGCAGGCTTGGTACAATCCAATTGAGCAGGAGATCCGGCTTGAGGCCGATCAGCAGGGTGGCCGCCAGAAGCAAGAACGCCCCGGCTTTTTCCGGCCCGGTGATCGGCGGCAGCGGGTGGTGATCGGTGGCGGTCGCGGCGCCGTCAGTCCGGCCGAAGAAGGAAACCTGAATCACCCGGAGCGTGAAGGCGGCCGCAATGAGCACGCCGATGGCCGCCGCCAAGGCCCAGATTTTCGAGGTCTGCCAGGCGCCGATCAATATGGTAAGCTCCGCCGGAAAACCGCTGAAGCCCGGCATGCCCATTGACGCGAGCCCGGCCAGAACGAAGACCACGGCGGCAAACGGCAGCAGCCGGTGCAGCGGCAGCTTGCGCAGATCATCAAGCTGCCGGGTGTGGGTGCGCTCGTAAACCATGCGCCCGACAACGGCGAAGAGCAGGCCGGCGATGACGCCATGCGAGAACATTTGCAGCACGGCGCCCGCCACGGCCTGCGGATTGGCGGCGGCCAGCCCGAGCAACACGAAGCCCATGTGGCTCACGCTCGAGTAGCCGATGACAAACTTGAAGTCGTCCTGCACGAGGGCAACAAGGCCCGCATAGATGATCCCGGCGATTGCGAGCCACGCGATATAGGGCTGCCAGAACCCGAGGCCCTCCGGAAAAATTCCCATGGCCACGCGCAGGCAGCCGTAGGCGCCGAGTTTCATCACGACGCCGGCCAGCAGCATCGAGGCGCCCGTCGGAGCCGCCACGTGGCCGGTTGGCGCCCAGGTGTGGAAAGGAAACATGCCCGCCAGCACACCAAAGCCGAGGAACACCAGGGCAAACATCCCGACCTGTTCGCCGTGGGTGAGCCCCGTGGCCGCCCGGGCGAGGTCGGTCACGCCGAAACTGTGGCCACCCGTGGCGGCAAAGGCCCAGAGAATGCCGGCGAGGACCAACGCGCTGCCCGCGAACGAATAGAGCGCAAGCTTCATCGCACCGTACTCGCGGTTGGTGGAGCCCCACTTCGCGATGAGGAAGTATTTCGGGACGATGGCGATTTCGTAGAAAACAAAGAAGGCGAAGACATCCGCGCTGAGAAACACGCCGTACACACCGCCGATCAACGCGAGGTAGAACGCGAAGAATTCCCCGGTGCGGTCCGCGATGTTCCAGGAAAAGAGCACCCCGGCCGTTGCCGCGAGCCCGGTCAGCACGACGAGGGTCAGGCTGATGCCGTCGGCCGCGAGATGATAATTGATACCCAGCTGGGGAATCCACGGGACATTCACCAGGGTCTGCATCCCGCTCGACGGCACGAAGCCGCTGGCGGCAAACAGCGTCAGGCCCCAGCAGCCCGCGGCCGTGACGAGCGCGACTCCACGCGCGGCCGTGGCGGAACGGGTGCCGGCGGCCAGCGACAGCAGCGCGCCGGCGAAAGACAGATAGATGGTGTAGGGCAGCAGGCTCATGGCAGGGAACCGACCCACGTGGTGACCAGCGGATTGAAGACGCTGACGAGCAGTTGCGGCCAGACGCCGAGGACAAACATCAACCCGATGGCCGGCAGAAGGGTGACCAGCTCCAAGCCGTTGAGGTCAGGGAAGGCGGCGACACCGGGCCCTTGGGGGCCGTGAAAAACCCGCTGCCAGAAGGTGAGCAAAAAGTAAGCCGTGGCAAACAAGCCGAGGCAGCCGATGGCCGCCGCCCATGGGGCGAGGCCAAACACGCCGCGAAAGACCAGAAACTCTCCGACAAAACCGTTGAGTCCGGGCAGACCGAGAGAGGAGAACATGGCGATGCCGCACAGCCCGGCAAAGACAGGAGCCGCGGTGCGTACGCCGCCGAAGTCACTGAGTCCGCGTTTGCCGTGGGCACGCGCCTCCAGCAGGCCAACACAAAAAAACAGGGCCGAGGCCGAAAGGCCGTGGTTGAACACCTGGAGCAGCGTGCCGCTCAGCGCGGCTGTCGAGGCTTCGACGTGCAGGCGGCCGGTGCCCGCCACGGCGAACAGCGCGAGCAGACAGTAGCTCAGGTGGTTGACGGAGGAGTAGGCGACCATCCGCTTGAGGTCCGTTTGTTTCATCGCCGCAAACGCACCCAGCACCACGCCGCCCAGCGCGAGCCAGATGAGCCCGGGTGCAGCAGCGTGCAATTGCGCGGGGAATAGCGGCCACAGGATTCGCAGAAAGCCGTAGACCCCCATCTTGGACATGATGCCGGTGAGAAACATCGAGGCGCCGGTGGGTGCTTCCGCGTAGGCCGAAGGCAACCAGGTGTGGAACGGAAAGAGCGGCACCTTGACCGCCAGCCCGAGCAGCACGCCGAGGAAGATTGCGGTCAGGACGGGACCGCTGAATTTGGCGGCGAGTCCCCCGTTGTGGGCGAGGGCCGCCAGTTCCACAAAGTCGAAGGTGCCCGCGGCCGCGAATATGGCCGCGAAGGCCAGCAGCATGAAAGCGCTGCCGCCAATGGTGTAGACCACAAACTGGTAGGCCGCCCGCGAAGCACCGGGTCCGCCCCAGAGCTTGATGAGAAAAAACGCCGGCACGAGACTGAGCTCCCAGAAAACAAACCAGGGAAAGAAATCCAGCGCGAGAAAGACGCCGAGCGCCGCGCCTTGCAGGAAGAGGAACAGCATGCAGAAAAGCCGCGGATCGCGCTCGATCTTCCACGACGCGAGCAGGCAGGCCGGAGCGACGAGACCGGTCAACAGCACCAGCAGCAGACTCATCCCGTCGAGTCCGAGATGATAAGAGACATTCAACACGCCGAGGCTGATCCAGCGGTGTTGCTCGACAAACTGGTAGCCCGGCGCGGCGGAATCAAAGTTTCCCCAAGCCAGCAGACCCAAGGCGAGAGTGGAAAGACTGTAGAGGAGAGCGAGTCCGCGGACGATCTTTGGGTGCGCGTGAGGCATGGACGCGAGCATCAACACCCCCATCCACGGAATGAAGATGAGAAAGGTGAGGAGAGGGAATGAGCTCATCGCACACCTCCCAGGACGAGGACGAAGGCCAAAACCACAAAGGCGATGGCGATCACCCGCAGGTAGCCATGTGCCTCACCGGTCTGGGCCCGCGAATAACGCCGGCCCGAGCCCCGAATGCTTTCACTCACGCTGTCAAATCCGTGGTTCAAGGTGTCTTCATCGACCTGCCGGTTCACCATGCCGGAAAACACGCCGAGCATCCCGAGGAAGTTGATAAAGCCGCCAAAAACCCAGCGATCGAGACCGTCCGCCAGCGCGGCAGTCAGGGTATTGAGCCGGCCAACCGTGGCGGCGTAAAGTTCGTCAAACCCCAGCCGGTTGGCAAGTGCCGCCATGACGGTGGGCGACGCCACGACCAGAGGGTCGCGCGCCTCGGCCGTCGCCCGGAGTTGGCGCCCGTAGAGCCACCACCCGGCTCCAAGTCCGGCGCCAACGAGCACGATCGAAAGAAACATCAGTCCGCCACCGGCGAAAAAATTGCCCATGCTGCTGTGCAGCGGTTCGCCGCTGAGCCGGGCCTGCAGCCAGGGGCAGGCCGGCGTGCCGATGAAGCCGAGCAGCACGGCACCCACGGCCAGCAGGATGAGCGGCACGGTCATGACGGCGGAATTCTCCTGCGCCTGCGCGGCCGGGGCGGTCCGAGGCTGGCCCAGGAAGGTCTCGGCCACGAGACGCGTCATGTAGAACGCGGTCAGCACCACGGCCAGCAACCCGGCGTAAAGCGGAAGCTGGGAAACGTCCCACTCGTGGGCGGCATGAAGAATTGCCTCCTTGCTCCAAAATCCCGAAAAAAGGAATGGCACCCCGGCGAGCGCCATCATGCCGAGGGCGAAGGTCGCGAAGGTGACCTTCATCCGCGGGCGGAGACCGCCGAGCGACCGGATATCCTGCTCGTGGTGCGCGGCATGGATGACCGAGCCGGCGCCCAGGAAGAGCAGCGCCTTGAAGAAAGCATGAGTCAGGAGGTGGAAGATGGCGGCGGTCCACGAGCCGACGCCGAGCGCAAGCATCATGTAGCCAAGCTGCGAGACGGTGGAGAACGCGAGGACGCGCTTGATGTCGGATTGACCGCAAGCGATGAGCGCACCCAGCAAAGCGGTGATGGCGCCGATGAACGCCACGACCGTGAGGGCGTGCACCGGCACCGCCGCGAGCAGGGTGTCGGCGGACATCAAAGGATAGACGCGCGCCACCAGAAACACCCCGGCGGCCACCATGGTTGCGGCATGAATGAGTGCGCTGACCGGCGTCGGACCTTCCATCGCGTCGGGCAGCCACACATGCAGCGGGAACTGGCCGGACTTGCCGGCTGCACCGCAGAAGATGAGCAGACCGATGGCCGTCGAGGCCGCCAAGCCGCCGGCGAGCAGGTGTCCGGCGAGGCCGGCCAAGGCTGCGGACTCGAGCACCCCGGCACCCCCGTCGTAGAACAGAAGCGATCCGGTTGAATCGTAGAGCCACAGCAGGCCGAGCAGCAGGCCGAGATCGCCGATGCGCGTCGTGATAAACGCCTTTTTCGCGGCGGCGGCGGCCGCCGGCTTGTGGAACCAGAAACCGATCAGCAAATACGAGGCGAGGCCGACGAGTTCCCAGCAGATAAAGAGCAAGAGGAGGCTGTTGGCGACGAGCAAACCAAGCATCGCGGCGGCAAAAAGGCTGAGGAAGCAGAAAAAGCGCGTGAAGTTGGCGTCCGGTTCCATGTAGCCGAGACTGAAAATGAAGATCAGCAGGCCGACAAAGGTGACCATCACACACATGAACGCCGCGAGCGGGTCGAGCAGCCAGCCGAGTCGCACCGCACCATGACCGAGGTCAAACCAGTCGAAGTTGTGCACCGCGTGGACGGAGCCCAGCGGGGCGGCGGAATTCAGCGATCCGTTGAGCGCGAGACAAGCCAGCACGAAGGCGCCGGCCATCGCCAGAATGGCGCTGCCCGCCGCCAGAGCGCGACCGCCGCGCGGAGTCAGCGCCCCAATGCCGGCGGCCAGCAGCGGCAGCGCGGGGATGAGCCAGACTGATTGGACGGGAAGCACCATGGATCAGCCTTTTAGCCTCACGGCGTCCTGCAGCCGGATATTCCGCTGGTGGCGATAGAGGGAGATGATAAGGGCAAGGCCGACGGCCGCTTCGGCCGCGGCGATCGCAATCGAGAATATCACGAATATCACCCCGGTGGCATGGGCCGGTGACGGACCGAATCGCCAGAAGGCGATGAAATTCAAATTGGCCGCGTTGAGCATCAGTTCGATGCCGAGGAGCACGAGGATGGTGTTGCTCCGGGCGAGCGCGCCCGCGAGGCCGATGCAAAACAGCGCGGACGAAATCAGGAGACAGAGATGCAGCTGAGTCACGGGGCGTCCTCCGGGTTGCGCTCCGGCTCACTGGCGGCCAGGACGATGGCGCCGAGCAACGCCACGGTGAGGAGAACCCCGACGATCAGCAAAGCCGCACCATACGGCCCCATGAGCTCAAGGCCGATCTGCTTCACGGTGGCCGTGGGCGCCGCGACGGAAGCCGGCGGAAAGCTCGACGACATCACCGCGGCGGATAGTACCGCCGCAACGCAAGCGCCGACCGAGAGGGCAGCCGTGGAACGCTTGCGCGAGGCGGGCTCGACGAGCACATCCCCCACCGGGTTTTGACGGGTGAGCAGCACCGCGAAAAGGACAACCATGGAAACCGCCCCGACATAAACAATCACCTGGGCGAAGGCGGCGAAATCTGCGCCGGCCCAGAGATAGAACCCGGCGGTCCCCAGCCAGCTCAGGGCCAGCAGCAACGCGCTGTGCACCAAGTTGCGGGAAATCATCGCAGCCGCAGCGCTGCCGAGCATGACAAGGGCGATGAAGGCAAGGATCGCGGTCATGGGGCGTAGCGGTAGGTGCGCGGGGCGACGCCGGCGCTGAGCCGGCGGCCCATGAGGACAAAGGGCCCAACCACAAAGGCGATGGCCAGCGCCCACCGGGCCAGTTGCAGCGCGCCGCCCCAGCCAAGGGTCAGGTGCCAGAAGGCGACCGTGCCGAGGTTGATGAGGGCGAGCGGGACCAGGAACTTCCACGCAAAACGCGTGAGCTGGTCGATGCGCAGACGCGGCAGCGTGCCGCGAATCCACATGAAAAGGACCAGAAGCGTGAGCAGCTTGGCGAGGAACCACAGGTAGGAAGGAATGATCTCCAGGAAGGCGCAGGGCGCCTGCCAGCCGCCGAGGTAGAGGGTTACGCCCATGCCGCAAAGAGCCGTCATGCCGAAATACTCGGCCATGAAGAAAAGCGCATATTTGAAGCCGGAATATTCCGTGAGGTGGCCGGCGATCAGTTCGCTTTCGGCCTCGGGCAGATCGAATGGCGAGCGGTTGGACTCGGCCAGCGCGGCGGTGAAGAAGATCAGGAATCCCGCGAAGCCCCAGGGCGTGAGGACATACCAGTGGGGAATGAGGCCGTATTTCCATCCGCCTTGGGCGGCCACGATACCCGTCGTCGACAGCGTGCCCGCCAGCATGACCACCGGAACGACCGAGAGCAGCAGCGGCAGCTCGTAACTGATGAGCTGGGCCAGGGCGCGCATCGCGGCGAGCAGGGAGTATTTGTTGTGGCTGGCCCAGCCGGCCATGAAGACCGCGAGTTCCGTGGCCGCGCCGGCCGCAAAAAAATAGAGCACGGCGGAGTCCAGCTCAACCGGGACCAGATGGCGGCCGAACGGCAGCACCGCAAAGGTCATGAGCGCCAGGCTGACCAGCACGACCGGGGCGAGGTAATGCAGCACCTTGTCCGCGTCCCGCGGGACAATGTCCTCTTTGATGATCATCTTGATGCCGTCAGCGAACGGCTGAAGCAGGCCGAAATAACCGGTGCGGTTGGGACCGGGCCGGTTCTGGATGCGGCCGAGGATTTTTCGTTCGGCCAGGGTGAGAAACGCGAAAAGCAGGCCGAAGACCGCGAGGATGGCGACAATCGCGATCAGGCTGGTGACAAACCACAACAGCGACGCGGGGACCACGCGGGCGATAAGATCGCCGACAAGGAGCGGCAGGCGCTCCAGGAAGGATTCTGGGGTGGCGGAAATCATGAACCCGGGGCGGCGGGTGGCGGCGGTTGGGGGGCGGGCGCCACTGGCGCGCTCGCTGCTTTGGGTGGAGGTTGCCCCGTTCCGCCTGGCTGGCCCGCCGGGGCCTGTCCGCCGGGCAGAGGTTTGGCCGGCGCGGCGGCTTTCGCGGCGGCGGCAGCCTTGGCTTTCTCCTCCGCGATCCGTTTCTCCTCGGCCAGACGTGCGTCGACTTCGGTGGCCTCGGTCGGATGGATCGAGTGGTAGTAGGTATTGGGCTTGGCGAGCTGCGCGCGGTCGAGCAGCAAGCCGGTAAAACGGTCGGTGGCGGCGATCGCGAAGACCTGGTCCATCTTGATGGCGTCAAACGGGCAGACCTCGACGCAGATCTGGCAGCTCATGCAAACGGAAGTATCGATGTCAAAGACCGCCGGATAGAGCTGCATCTTGCCGTTGGCGTCGGGCTTCTTGTCCTTGCTCTTCTCGATGTAGATGCACTGGGGCGGGCACTCCTTCTCGCAAATCTGGCAGGCCACGCAGCGCAGGGTGCCCATCGGATCGGTGGCGTTCTCCGTGATCAGGAAGGGGAAATTCCGGTAATTCTCGGGCAGCGTGGGCAGGACCTCGGGATATTCCTGGGTGGTGTAGCGCGCCGGATCGTGGAAGCTCCCGACGAGGTTTCTCGCCGTGACCGCCAGACCTTGAAGGATGCCGGAGCCGAGCATGGTCAGGAGAATTCAGGATACAGGATCCGGAATCCAGGAAGGCGGGCCGGGGCGGGGCACGTGCCTCGCCGTAAAGGCTGAATATTGGATAGGGGATTCTTCATGTTGTTCTTATCACCGGTCCACTTCGCCGAGGACGATGTCGATGCTGCCGAGGATGACCACCGCATCGGCAATCGTGTGGCCGAGGCAAAGGTCCTCGAGGATGGTGAGGTTGATGAACGAGGGGGCGCGAATGCGGTAGCGGCATGGATTCGGGCTGCCGTCGCTGATGAGGTAAAAGCCGATCTCGCCCTTCGGGCCCTCAATGCGGCCATAGGCTTCGCCGGCTTTGGGCCGGAAGCCGCGCAGTTTCGTCTTTGGATCCATGACCGGGCCGCCCGGCAGATCGCGCAACGCCTGCTGGAGGATCTTCACCGACTCCCGCATTTCGAGCATGCGGATCATGTAGCGGTCGTAAGTGTCCCCGTGTTCACCGAGTGGCACGCGGAAATCAAAGCGCGGATAAAAACCGTAGCCGTCGACCTTGCGGAGGTCGTGCGCCACGCCGGTGGCGCGCAGCCCCGGACCGGTGAAGCCGGCGTTGATGGCGAGTTGCGCGGAAAGGCGGCCGACCCCCTGGGTGCGGGCCATGAAAATCTCATTGCCCCGCAGCAGGGCTTCAAACTCGTCGAGGAATCGCGGGAATCCGTCCACCAGTCTGCGGGTGGCGTCGAGCCATTCGGGCGACGGGTCGACCCGGCAGCCGCCGAAACGCTGGAAGTTGACCATCATGCGGGAACCGCTGAGGGACTCGAAGAGATCAAGCACCCGTTCGCGTTCGCGGAAAGCGTACATCAGCGGCGTGCCGGAACAGCCGGTATCCTGCATCAGGAAGCCCACGAGACCGGAGTGGTTCACCAGGCGCGTCAATTCGGCGAGGATGACGCGGAGGTATTCGGCGCGTTCCGGCACCGTCAGACCGGCGAGCTTCTCGACCGCGATGGCGTAGGCCCAGTTGTTCGTCATCGGGCAGAGATAATCGAGCCGGTCGGTGTAAGGCATCGACCCGAGGTAGGTCGTGTTTTCCCCCAACTTTTCGTGGTTGCGGTGGAGATAGCCGAAGACGGGCTTGAGTTTGACGATGGTTTCGCCGTCCAGCGTCACAACCATGCGAAACACGCCGTGGGTGGAGGGGTGGTGCGGCCCCATTGAAACCTCGAGCAGATCACCGTGAAATTCATCGTGCACGGCGCGGACCTGCGCGCCGGAGTCGGCGGAGAACGGATTGACCGGGTCGGCGATCACGGCTTGGCCTCCGGGGCCGGCGCAGCAGCAGGTGAAGCCAGCGGGGCGGGGTAGTGCCCTTTCGCGCGGTCGAGCACTTCGTCGTGCGGCGTCGGCTCCCATTCATAATCGTCGGGGGCCACGTAATCCTTGCGCATCGGATGGTCCTTGAACCCGTCCCACATCAAAATGCGGCGCAGATCAGGGTGGCCGGCAAATACGACGCCAAAAAGATCGAACACCTCGCGCTCCTGAAACTCGCAGGCACGCCAGACCGGGGTGAGCGAGGGTACGGTTACCTGATCGGCGCGGTTGCCCGTCCGCAGGCGGATGACCACGGGGCCATGGCGCAACGCGACGGAATAAAGATGGTAGACGACTTCGAGATAGGCGGGCGTGAGGCGCTTGGTTTTTTGCTCAACCACCTTGGGCGGGCCACCCGCGGGATCCGGGACGGTGGATTTGACCGTTTCGACGACTTCCTGTTCCGGCCAGTCGACGCCGGTGACATTCGAACAACAGTCAAGGAGAAGTGCCGGATCGTCCCGGAGGAACCGCGCCATTTCGAGCGCCGAGGCGGCACCGAGCAGCAGCGAGTGTTGCGCCGACGGAGAGGAATTGGCGATCACGGTCGCCTCGGCTCCGGGAAACCGGGCGAGCAGGCGGTCGCGAATCTGTTCCGGTGTTTCCATGGCTCAAATCTTCGTCGGGCGGGTGATGACCGGGGCCGACCAGACGGCCGGATTGTGCGTGGGTTCGAGGTCGTGCCCGCCGAATTCCGGCACGGGATACTCGCAGGTATCGTCGGGCTGCAGGTGGCGGGGGGCGCCGGGACCGGAGATCTTTTCACCACGGATCTTCTTCTGCAACTCCACCAGGCCGTGGAGGAGCGCTTCGGGGCGTGGCGGGCATCCGGGTATGTAGATGTCGACCGGAATGAAGCGGTCGATGCCCTTCAGGACGTTGTAACCCTGCTTGAAGGGTCCACCGGAAATCGCGCATGCACCCATGGCGATGCAGTACTTGGGCTCGGGCATCTGGTTCCACAGGCGGACGACCTGCGGTGCCATCTTCTTGGTGACCGTACCGGAAACGATGAGCAAGTCGGCTTGACGCGGCGACGGGCGGAACACCTCCGAGCCGAAGCGGGCGATGTCAAACCGCGCCATGGATGCGGCAATCATTTCAATGGCGCAGCAGGCGAGACCGAAATTCAGCGGCCAGACCGAATGACTCCGGCCCCAGTTGTAAATTTCCTCGATGCTGGTCAGTAAAATCCCGTGGCGGCGAAGTTCGTCGCGCTCTGCCGCAGTGATGGCCGAAGGAGTGTCGCTCATGTTATTTCCACTCAAGATGGCCACGGTGCCAGGCCCACACGAGGCCCTCGGCCAGCAGAAGGATGAAAACCAGCATGGCAAGAAGCGCTCCGGCGGACAGGCTGGTGAAAGCGACGGCGAACGGCAGGAGAAACAAAACCTCGACGTCGAAAATCAGGAACAAAATGGCATAGAGGTAGTAATGGGCCTTGAACTGGATCCAAGAATCACCGGTTGGCGGCATTCCGCACTCGTAGCTGGCAGATTTGATGGCTCCTGGTTTCGCCGGTTGGAACCAACGGGCCCAGCTTCGCGCCACGACAAGCATCACCAGCGGGAAGGCCAGTGAGACGCCCAGAAACAGGGCGAGAAACGCGTGGGGATGATCATTCATGCGTGGATGCGGAAACTGGGATGAACGTTACCGGGAACCGTTTTCTACTCAATGGTGAAGCCTTGGTGTTTCTTGGCAGAAACTGCGCATGATTTGCCACGTGGTGCTGGGAGGTAACGGTCCTAGCATCTCCCGGAGCACGGCAATTAATCAATCAAAAGCTGGTGGTCGCAGCGGATTGACCGTGGTCTTCAACCGCGGCGGGGTTCTGAAAATAAGGTCAGCCGACGTACAAGGCATGTGCTCATATCTTGTTATGGGCAAACCAGGGCAAATCATTCTTCCGGCAGCGGCTGATCCCTGGTCTCCGGTAGAAAAGGCAGCACCGCGAGCCCGGCCAGCAGAATGAAGCTGACGCAGACTCCGGCGGTGCGGAAAGCCTCGATATCGCCGCCGAGACTCTCGGTGATGCGACTGAGCGTGAATGGCGCCGACGCGGCGACAATGCGGCCGAAGTTGTAACAAAAACTCGTGCCGGTGCTGCGCAGGCTCGTCGGGAATAGTTCCGGCAGATAGATGGCGTAGACGGCAAAGACCGAAAGCTGACCGAATCCCATCAAGGGCAGCATCCAGAATATTTGGCTGAACTCCCGCAGCCCCTTGAAGACCAGCACCGTCGAAAGAAACGAACACAGCAGCGCAAGGGCAAAGGCAGGCCTGCGACCCCGGGTTTGGGCGACCCAAGCGAGCGTCATCATTCCCGTGAAGCCGCCGATATTTTGCAGCAGCAGCCCCGCTGAGCGCCAGAAGGCCTGCTGGCTGGCCAGCGCATCAGCCGACAATCGCGCGTCGGCGAGGTGCGCGGCGATGATGGCGCCGACGATCTTTGGGTGGAAATTGCCGATGCCCCACAGGCCGGCGATACCGGCGAGGCAAAGCACGAGACCAAGCCAGGCATGTTTCGCCCAGCGCGGATGGCCCAGCAGCTTGGCGTAGGAACCGAATCTGATCCCGCGTTTGGCGCCTTCGGCGCATGCCTGCACCCATTTGTCAGGTTCCTTGAGCCGCCGGAGGATGAACACGCACAGAAACGCCGGCACGGCGCCGACGAGAAAGACGGCCTGCCAGGCCTTGAGACTGAACGGCAGGAAATGCCGCGCGGCAAGCGTGCCGATTCCCATGCCGATCAGACCGGCAAGGATGTTGCCCCACGTTGAAAGAGATTGCAGCAGGCCGAGCGCCGGTGCGCGGGTGTGGTCGGGGACGGAATCGGCGACCAGCGCCACGGCGAGACCGAAAACACCACCTACGCCCAAACCGGAGAGAAAACGATAGGCGCAGAAATCAAGAAAGCTCGTCGAGAACGCATTCAGCCCGGTAAAGACCGAGTAGAGCAACACACAGATGGTCAGGATGCGCGCCCGGCCATAGCGATCGCCCAGCGAGCCGAAAAGGAGGCCGCCGGCCGCCCAGCCAAGGAGAAACACCGACGTGGTATAGGGGCCGTATACCGTGGCCTGAGTCTTGTCGGTGAGGAGATCGTCCAGCGCGGCGTCGCGCGCGAGGTTGAAGAATTGCTGGTCGAGACAATCGAACAACCAGGCGAGCGACGCGACGTTGAATACAAACCAGTGCTCCCGGTTGAGTGATCGCCACCAAGGTTGGGCAGACGCGGGGGTGCGCATGAATTTCGAATCGGGGCCGCAACACGAAGCGTTTCGCGGGGTTGTTGGTGGGGCAGCTTTGTCCGTGTGCCGGTGATGTCCAGCGCTTCCTCGACCGCCCCGGGCCCTTCCGGAAGGACCGCCGTTTGTCACGGCAGCGGCAATCGCCGCCCGGTTCAATTCAATCTCGCCGTTTGGTCGGCACGGCCCAGACTCGCCGTGTTTTGCCCGACCCGAGCCGACGCCACTTCCTCCACTTGCTCGCCACCGGCACCGCTACGGCCCTTGCTTCCGCCCAATCTTCCGTCCCCATGACCCAGAAATCAGATGGCATGAACTACGCCCCGCAGGGCAAACCCCACCCGGTCGTAAAGCCCGGCGAATTCATTTTTGCCGCGGCCTACCTCGAACACGGCCACATCTACGGCCAGTGCAACGGACTCATCGAAGCCGGCGCCGAGCTCAGGTGGGTCTTCGATGCCGATCCAATGAAGATCGAGGCTTTCCGCGCCAAGTTTCCGGCGGTGAAGGTCGCCCGCTCCTTCGACGAGATTCTCGGCGATCCGGCGGTAAAGCTGGTGGCTGCGGCCGCCATTCCGAGCGAGCGTGGCGCCATCGGCTGCCGCGTCATGCTGGCCGGCAAGGATTATTTCACGGACAAGACGCCGTTCACGGCGCTTTACCAGCTGGCGGAGGCCCGCGAGGTGGCGCGGGAAACCGGCCGCAAATACATGGTCTATTTCAGCGAGCGGCTGCACGTGGAATGCGCAATGCACGCCGGCGACCTCGTGCACGGCGGCGCAATCGGGAAAGTCATCCAGGTGCTGGGGCTTGGCCCGCACCGGCTCGGCACCGGTCGCCCGGCGTGGTTCTTCGAGCGGGCCAAATACGGCGGCATACTTTGCGACATCGGCAGCCACCAGTTCGAACAGTTTCTTTTCTACAGCGGGGCGACCGACGCCACCGTGGCGCAGGCGGCGGTCGGGAACTACGCCAATCCCGACACGCCCGAGTTCGAGGATTTCGGCGAGGCCTCGCTCGTCGGCGACAACGGCACGAGCAACTATGTCCGGGTGGACTGGTTCACGCCGCCCGGGCTCAGCACCTGGGGTGACGGCCGCACGGTCATCCTCGGGACGAAGGGCTACATCGAGCTGCGCAAATACGTCGACGTGGCTCGCGAAAAGCTCGGCGACCAGCTCTACCTCGTGGACGACAAGGGCGAGCAGCACCTCAACGTGGCCGGGAAGATCGGGTTCCGCTTTTTTGGCGAATTCATCCTCGATTGCCTTAACCGCACGGAAAAGGCCATGTCGCAGGCCCACGCGTTCAAGGCCGCCGAGCTCTGTCTGCACGCGCAGGCGGCGGCGACCCGGCTCACACCGCTCTGAGGCACTGCGGCCGCTTGGCTTTGGCGGCCCCGGTTTTCCGGCGCAGGATCAGCGCCTGCTTTCGGTCGGCGCCTTCGTGATGTCGTAGACGAAAATGCCATGACCCACGCCGGCATCTTCGCCGGCGTGACCCAGTTGGCAGGCGATGTAGCGGCCGTCGTCGCGCACCACCGGATTCGAGCATTTGTAATTCGGGTAGTCGCTGAAGTGCGTCAGTCGGGTGTATTCGCCGCTGCCGTCGAGCTTGAGCCGCCAGAGATCGATGTGACCCGGGCCAAGGTGGTTTTGCGCGTCGCATTCGACGAGCGTGTACCGTCCGTCCGGGTAGATCCCCTCGGGTTCATCGTAGGTGTCCGCGGTGTCGGTGTATTTCACGACCTTCTTCGTCTCCAGGTTGATGCCGCACACATCGGATTTCCGGCCGCCTTCCGTGTACGCGCTGAAGGTGAGTTCCTTTTCGTCAGGTGGACGGAAATTCTGCGTCTCCATCGTGCAGCGGAAGGGCAGATCGCTCCCGTCGACGATCAGCTGCGGATTCGCCAGCTTGGGTTCGCCGGTGGTATAAACGATGTCGCCTTCGAACATTTTCGAACCGGAGAGATTACCTTCGCCCGGCTTCGGGTCGGTCCATTCCGTCCAGGCAATATGCAGCCGGTGCCGCGAGACGGCCGGCCCTTCGTTGCAATGCACGCCAAGCGGTACGGGGGGCTTTTTCCCACCACGGTCCAGCACGGAGAGAAAGCACTGGTTGCGCGCCCGCCCGGCCTTTTGGGGATCGAAGGTTTCCGGCCCCGAGAGAAGGATGTCGCCGTTCGCAAGGTAGAGCGCGCGGGTGTAGCCGTAGTGGGCGTAATGCGCCGTGAGGTTGCGGATCGCGTGCGTCGCGAGGTCCAGCTCCATCACGTCGCCGAAGGTTTTCGTCAGAAAGATGATCCTGTTCCCGTCCGGCGACCAGTCCGGGCGTTCGCCAAAGGAAGTCATTTGCACCATGTATGGCGGCAGATGGTCCGCCGGATTCTCCCCGTCTTTCGGCGGGGCGGCGAAGGTGGAGGTCATGAGGCCGAGCAGGACCAACGCAAGGCGGGCAGGGGATGAATTCATTGTGGTGGGGAGCACGGGATTGCATTTAGTGCATAGACCAGGATCCGGTTCGGGCAATACTTTCGGAGCTGCGGGGATGGCACGACTCCTTTAGGCACAGCTTTCTGTTCCACCGTCTTGTCCGTCGAAGTTCGTGGAGTGAAGTTTGAATCCTTGGCGAAGGCTGGAACGCCACGGTTCCCGCCAACCATCGCAGGTCCGGTCACGAGTGCACAAAGATCCCAATCCGGGAGCCCAGGGGAGAGTTCGCCGCCGGCGGGTAAGCATCTGTGAACTCCGGTGACCCCTATCCGTTCTGATTTCTTGAGAATCACCCAATTCGCTCGCGGCTAGCTCCGGTGCGGTTTCCTTCCGGCCGAACCTGGGTCCCGTCGACAGGGCTCACGATTCGTTTGCTGGGCTGTATTTCCAGGGGGCAAGGAACGTGAAGCAGGTCCGGGTTAATGCACAAATATCCGGGAACTGTTTCTTCCGTTTTTGACCAACGCGACGGCCCGCCGGCAGAACAAGCTTGGCTAACGGAACGTGAGATTAGATACTGGAACTCTCTTCCGGTTGTACCTTAACTCCGCTTCGCCATGCCCCGTCCAGTCACCCTGTTCACCGGCCAGTGGGCCGATCTCCCGCTCGACAAACTCGCCCCGCTCGTCAAGTCGATGGGCTATGATGGCGTTGAACTCGCCTGCTGGGGCGACCACTTTGACGTGGACGCCGCCGCCACGTCGAAGAAATACGTTCACGACAAGTGGGCCTTGCTCAAAAAACACGGCCTCACCTGTCATGCCGTCTCGACGCACCTCGTCGGCCAGGCGGTGTGCGATCTCATCGATGAGCGCCACCGGGCGATCCTCCCGGCGGATGTCTGGGGCGACGGCGATCCCGAGGGCGTGCGCCAGCGGGCCGCCAGGAAACTGATCCTGACGGCGAAGGCCGCCCGGGCCTTCTTCGACGCGCAGCCCGGCCGCAAGACAGGCGAAAAGACTCCGGCCGTCGTCAACGGCTTCACGGGCTCCAGCATCTGGCATTCGATTTACGCCTTTCCGCCGACCTCGCAGGCTTTTTGGGACGCCGGCTACGCCGACTTCGGCCGGCGGTTCGGCCCGATCCTCGACGCCTTCGAGAAATTCAATGTAAACTTCGGGCTCGAGGTGCATCCGACCGAGATCGCCTTTGATATCGCTTCGGCCCAACGCGCCGTGGCGGCGGTGAAGGGGCACCGGCGTTTCGGTTTCAACTACGACCCCTCGCACCTTGGTTACCAGGGGGTGGACTACGTGAAATTCATCCGCCTGTTCGCCGACCGCATCTTTCATGTGCATATGAAAGACGTGTGGTGGGGCCACGGGGACGGCTCGGTCGGGGTGTTCGGTGGCCACGTGAGTTTCGGGGACGCCCGCCGGTTCTGGGACTTTCGCTCACTCGGCCATGGCGACATAAAATTCGAGGACATCATCGTCGCCCTGAACGACGTCGGTTACCGCGGTCCGCTCTCCGTCGAGTGGGAGGACAGCCGCATGGACCGCATCCACGGTGCGACCGAGGCCGCGGCGTTTGTCCGCAAGGTCGATTTTCCCTCCAGCGCGATCGTCTTCGACGCGCAGTTTGACAAGAAGAACCAATAGGAGTCTGGCCCGCGAAACACACCGAATACACGGAAGAAAAGCGGAACCGGCTGGACCGGCGGAGTATGCGGTGTGTTCCGCGGGCACCTTGATTTCATGAGCATCAAAATTGGCATCATCGGCGCCGGCGGCATGCTGCGCTACCACGCGGCCGGCTTCAAATCGGCCGGCGCAGAAATCGTTGCGGTGGCCGATGTCAACGCGGCGGCGGCGGAAAAAGTCGCGGCCCGCGAGGGCGTCGCCCGGTCTTTCGGCAATGTCGGCCAGATGCTGCGCGAGTGTCCGGAAATCGACGCGGTATCGGTCATCGTGCCCAACAAATTTCACGCGCCTGTGGCCCTCCAGGCCCTGGCCGCCGGCAAGCATGTCTTCTGCGAAAAGCCGCCCGCGCTGAACGCCCGCGAAGCGCGGGCGATGGCCGCCGCGGCCGCGAAAAAGAAGCGCACGCTGATGTTCAATTTCAACAACCGGGCGCGGCCCGAGTCGTATGCGCTGATGGAGTATGTGCGCCGGGGTCAGGTTGGACGCATCAATTCGGCGCAAGCGAAGTGGATCAGGCGCGCGGGCATACCCGGTTTCGGCGGCTGGTTCACAACAAAGGCGCTTTCCGGCGGCGGCCCGCTCATCGACCTGCTCCACATGCTTGATCTCGCGCTTTACTTCATGGGCTACCCGGAACCGGAGTGGGTCATGGCGCAGACATTCAGCGATTTCATCACGGACAGGAATTTCAAGGGTCCGTGGGGCATTCCTGATGTCGCCAAGGGCGTGACCGACGTCGAAAACGCCTGCCATGGCATGATCAAATTCAAAACCGGCCAGATCATTTCGCTGCAGATTTCCTGGGCCGAGATGGTCCGGCGCGAAGAAGTCTCGGTTGCATTCCAAGGCACCAAGGCGGGCGGGCTGGTCCAGCGGCTTTTCGGCGTGGATGGCCTCGACGACACCGCCGCCGACACCTGCGAACTCTATGTCCAGGAGCACGGTCGCTCGGTGAACCGCTCCATCCTGGTGCCGCCGGACGAGACGATGGGCCGCACGCGCTCCGCGGCGAATTTCATCCACACGTTGGAAGGCCGCGAGGCGCCGCTGAACACCCCCGAACAAGCGGTCACACTGATGCGCATCATCGATGCCGCCTATGCCGCCGCGCGCACCGGCCGGCCGGTGAAGTGCTGAACCCTGGTTGACCGGGCCGCGCACCGGTTTCCCCCTCTTCCTATGAACCTCAATCGCAAGCTTCGCATGGGCATGGTCGGCGGCGGACGCGGCGCCTTCATCGGTTCAGTCCACCGGATGGCGGCCCGGCTCGACGGTGAGATCGACCTCGTGGCCGGCTGTTTCTCCGCCGACCCCGCCAAATCCAAACTCTCCGGCGCGGATCTGTTTGTCGATCCCGCCCGGGTTTATTCCACCTACCAGGAGATGGTGCGGGCGGAGGCCGCGCTGCCCGCAGACCGGCGCATCGACTTCGTCTCGATCGTGACGCGCAACAACACCCACTTTGCCGTGGCCAAGGCGTTTCTGGAGGCCGGCTTTCACGTTGTGTGTGACAAACCGCTGTGCTTCACGCTCAAGGAGGGCCTGAAACTCCGCGAGATCGTGCGCCGGACCGGCCGGATTTTCGCGCTGACCCACAACTACACGGGATACCCGATGGTGAAGGAAGCGCGGGAATGGGTGCGCAGCGGCCGGCTCGGCCGCCTGCTCAAGATCGTCGCCGAATATCCGCAGGGTTATGCGATCACCGCGCTCGAGCACAAGGCGGACGGAGCACTCTCCAACTGGCGCATGGATCCCGCGGTCGCCGGCGTGTCCAATTGCATGGGCGACATCGGCACCCATGCGCACAATCTCGTGCGGTACATCACCGGGCTGGAGATCGAGGAAATCTGCGCCGAGCTCTCGACGTTCATTCCCGGCCGGCCGCTCGACGATGATGGCAACTGCCTGCTCCGCTTCAAAGGCGGAGCCCGGGGGATTCTCTTCGCCTCGCAGATTTCGAACGGCGACGAAAACAACCTCAACATCCGCGTTTACGGCACCAAGGGCGCCCTCGAGTGGCACCAGGAAGACCCCAATGAACTCGTTTTCAAGAAAGCCGACGCGCCACCGGTCACTTCGCGGCGTGGCAACAACTATCTGTCCGCGGCCGCGCAAGGTGCGACCCGCACGCCGTTCGCGCATCCCGAGGGCTTCATCGAGGCTTTCGCCAACGTCTACCGGGCGGCGGCGACGGCAATGGCCGATGTGGCGGCCGGACGCAAGGCACCGAAGGACGGTTACGATTTCCCCACGATTGACGATGGCGTCGCCGGCTTGGCGTTCATCCAGTCCGCCGTGAAGAGCAGCCAGCTCGGCGCCAGGTGGGTTAAGTTTCCCAAGGTTTGAGGCGGTCGGAACGCGCGGCTCCGGCGGCCCAATTTCACGCTTGGAGAGGGCGGTTACCGGCCTTAGCTAGGGGTTACTCCACGCCATGAAATTCCCGCTTTGGTTGCGTGCCTGCATCTGGACCTTTGTCGTTGGGTTGGGCGTCGCGGCCGTCGGCGTGCTCGCCTGGTCGCGGGGCGAGCCGGTCAACGCCCTCTGGATGGTGGTTGCGGCGGTTTGTGTGTTTGCGGTCAGCTACCGGTTCCATTCCGCGTGGCTCATGGCGAAGGTGCTGACGCTGGACGAACTGCGGGCCACGCCGGCCGAGGTGCACGAGGACGGCAAGGACTTCGTGAAGACGAACAAGTGGGTGGTCTTCGGCCACCATTTTGCCGCCATTGCCGGGCCGGGGCCGCTGGTCGGACCGGTGCTGGCGGCGCAATTCGGCTACCTGCCGGGCCTGCTGTGGATGCTGGTGGGCGCGACGCTGGGCGGAGCCGTGCATGATTCCGTGATCCTGTTCTGCTCGACCCGACGGGGTGGAAAATCCCTCGGCCAGATGGTGCGCGAGGAGGTCGGGCCGTTCGCCGGTGGCGTGGCGCTGGTAAGCATCCTCGCGATCATGATTATTCTGCTGGCCGTGCTCGCGCTGGTCGTGGTCAAGGCGCTCGCGGAGAGCCCGTGGGGTTTGTTCACCATCGCGGCAACGATGCCGATCGCGGTAATTATGGGTTTGGGCATGAAGGCGGTTGGTTACCGCTCCCAGGGGCTGGCGACAGTCAGCGGCCTCGGCTTCATCGCGCTGTTGGCGGCGGTCTGGGGTGGACAATTTCTCCGCGGTACGGCGTTCGAGAGCATGCTCACCTTGCAGGGCACGACGCTGGCGTGGTGGCTGATGGGTTACGGCCTGCTGGCGTCGATCCTGCCAATCTGGCTGCTGCTCGCGCCGCGCGACTACCTGAGCACCTTCATGAAGATCGGCACCGTGGCCGCCCTGGCGGTCGCCGTGATCCTGCTCGCCCCGCAGTTGAGGATGCCGGCGCTGACCCGGTTCGTTGACGGCAGCGGGCCGGTCTTCGCCGGCCCGGTGTTTCCCTTCTGTTTCATCACGATCGCCTGCGCGGCCGTTTCAGGCTTTCATTCGCTGATCTCGAGCGGCACGACGCCCAAGTTGCTCACTCGCGAGTCGCACATCCGCCTGATCGGCTACGGCGCGATGGTGACGGAGATGGGTGTTGGCGTCATGGCGCTCATCGCGGCGTGCGCCATGGAACCCGGGCAGTATTTCGCCATCAACATGGCCGGACCGGCCGAGGCTGTGACCACGAAGATGACGGCGCTCGGCTTTCCGGTGACGGCTGCACAGATGGCGGGCCTGGCCGCCAGCGTCGGGGAGAAAACCATGGTCGGACGCACCGGCGGGGCGCCGACCTTCGCGGTTGGCATGGCCCATATGTTCGCCGGGGTCGTCGGCAGCCGGACCGCGCTCGCGCTCTGGTATCACTTCGCGATCATGTTCGAAGCGCTGTTCATTCTGACGACGCTCGACGCCGGCACGCGCGTCGGCCGGTTCCTGACCCAGGACCTGCTTGGAGCGGTCTGGGCTCCTCTGGGTAACACGCGCTCGTTCGGAGCCGGCGTGCTGGCCACGGCGTTGTTTGTCGGATGTTGGGGCTGGTTTCTCTATCAGGGGGTGATCGATCCGCTCGGCGGCATCAATTCGCTCTGGCCCATCTTCGGCATCGCCAACCAGTTGCTGGCGGTGCTGGCGCTCGCGCTTGGCACCACCGTGCTGATCAAGATGGGCCGGACGCGGTACCTGTGGGTCACCTTGCTGCCGCTGGGCTGGTTGCTGGCTGTGACCATGACCGCCGGGGTCATGAAGATATTCAGTCCCGCGCCGCTGGGTTTTCTCTCCGTGGCGCGCGACTTGGAGGGGAAACTCGCCACCGGTGGCACCACGGCCGAACTTGCGACCTGGAGCGCGCAGCATTTCAACAACCGAGTGGACGCGGTTGTCACCGGGGTGTTTCTCGTGCTCGTCGCCACGGTCGTGCTCGCCTGCGCCCGGGTATGGACGCAACTGCTATCCGGCAAACGCGCCGCGAACCTGCACGAGGAACCCTATGTCCGGCTGGCGCGCCCGGCCGCCGCCAAATGATCCGCATTGCCGTTATCGCGGACACCCATGACCGCTACCCGCCGGCGTTTCCGCAGCGGTTGCAGGAAGCCGACGAGATCTGGCATCTCGGCGATGTGTGCGACCCGGTGACCTTGGTGGAGTTCAAAAATCTGGGAAGACCGCTGCACGTGGTGCTTGGCAACAACGAGTCGCACGACTTCTGGCCGAGGGAATTGCGACTGGAGCGCGCCGGCTTGAAATTCTTTCTCACGCACGTTCCGCCGGGTCTCGCCCCGCCCGAAACGGACGTGGTTTTGCACGGCCACACCCATGTGCCGCGTGACGAGACGGACAAGCAGGGGGTGCGCTGGCTCAACCCCGGCTGCATTACCCGGCCGAATCGTGGCGCCCGGGCAAGCTTTGCCTGGCTGACCATCGAGCCGGGTCAGCCGCTTGGCTGGCGGGTGATGCTGCTTTGACCCTCTGCTGGCTGGCGAACCATGTGATCCCGAAATGCACATCGAAAAGATTTCCCCTGATGGACCGGGCGGCCGGATGACTGAACTCGCCGGGTTGTTGCGCGACGCCGTCGAGCACGGCGCATCCATCGGATTCACCTTGCCGCTGACGGACGCTGAATTGACGGACTACTGGAGGAAGGTCGGCGCGGAAGTGGCGTCCGGTCACAGAATTCTCCTGGGCGCGCTGGATGAGCAGGGGTGCGTCGTTGGCAGCGCGCAACTGGCGCTGGAGTTCCGGACGAACGGCCGTCACCGCGCCGAGGTGCAAAAGGTGATGGTGTGGGCGGCGCGGCGCGGTCAGGGGATCGGCGCCGCCTTGATGGCGCAGGTGGAAACCGAAGCCCGGGTGCGCGGCCGCCGGCTGCTTTTTCTCGATACCAGCGCAGGCGGGAGCGGGGCGGTGAGGTTCTACCAGCAGCTGGGCTACACCTTGGCCGGCAGCATTCCTGATTACGCTTCGGACCCGGACGGCCGGCTGGCGCCAAACGCCATCTTCTACAAAAAACTGACGTAGCGGAAATCCGCGGTCAGTTGGTCATCAATCGGCGCCAGTGGGAATTCAGCGAACCGACGTTCACGGCATCCGGGGGGAACTCAGCAATCACTCCGAACGAAGTGACGACGACCGCCAGGCTGCCTTTGCGACCGGCGCGCGCCTGCTCCTGGATGCGGGGCGGAGTGGGTTTGCCGTCCTTGCCGATGGTCCCGAGCGACACCCGGCCGTCAGGCGTGATGGTGACCAGACTTTCCCCGGGTTTCTTCCCGGAGCCGGTGGCATAGCTGCCGGCCACGGCGTTGAATACGGACGTGCGTTCGGTGTCGGCCGTGACCAGCACCACATCAGGAGGCAGGTCGCTCAATCTCCGGTGAGGCAGGCCGAACCAGAATCCGACCATGATGAGCAGCACCCCCAGGGCAAAAAGGCCGGCCACCTCGGCGATTGACTTGAATATATTCGGCTTGGCCGCCTGGCCCCGGGAAGCGGTCTGCCGGGGCGAAAACGGTGCGGCGCTTCCGGCCACGAAGGGGGGCAGCTGCGCGAGCCCCTGCGGGTTTTCGGCCGTCCAATATTCGTCGAACAGCGAAGTGCTCTTGTGCATGCGCAACCGGCCCGAATGGACCGCGATCCGCCAGCCCTTCTCGCCGCGCTGGACGATGATGCCGGGCTCGGCCTTGGGATTGGCCGAGACATCCACCAGAAGAAGGTTGCCCGCCAGCCGGTAGATTTCCTCAGCGGTAAGCTGGCCGAGTTCAATCTTGTCGCCGGCCGCCCCCAATGCC
The DNA here is from genome assembly GCA_037446975.1 of Opitutia bacterium. Lineage (GTDB taxonomy): Bacteria > Verrucomicrobiota > Verrucomicrobiia > Opitutales > Opitutaceae > Lacunisphaera. The sequence continues at coordinate 3,918 of JBBIHQ010000023.1, read as the reverse complement.
GTGGCGTTGGCCTTCAACTGAACCAGGGTTACTCGATAGGGCGGGATCATTTCTCGATTATGTAGACCAGCGAATTCGTCGAACCGAGCATGACATTTCCCGTGGAGAGATTCCCGTCATCCATTTCCTTGTCGACCATCTCCAGCAAATCGACGTCGTCCGTCATCACTTCACTGCCGGACGTTTCGATGATGATGGCGGCTTTGGCGGTGATACCGTCGGCCGAAACGTCGTAGTTCCACTTGTAGACGCCGCCGATCGGGGTCTTCTGGGCAAAGGCTTTGGGCAGGGCGTCGGCCAGTTCAGGCGGAATGGTTTGCGGCGCCGTGTCCGCCGGCCAGTGGCCATTTTGCAGATTATAGGTCACGAGAGCGGTTGAATAGGCCCGCAGATCGTTCACCAGTGCCGTGGTTTTCGACCGCATGGTGATGTGCCGGTAGGTTGGCAGTGACATTGCAGCCAGCAATCCGATGATCACCACGACAACCATCACCTCAACCAGGGTGAAAGCGCGCACGCCGTGCTTTCGCTGTGAATAGGAAATGAGCAACCCTTGCATCATCGGGAATGCAAAGTATGAAAGTGGGCTCGCGGTGCAAGCAATGAGAATCAAGCGAAGTCGGACGGACGGTTGCTTTCACGGAATTTTTGACCGAGGCGCAAGTTACAAGGCACTTGCGATTCGGGTTTCTTCCGATGGAACGTCGGAATGGATCGGGGTTGAAAACGATCCGAGGCTGGTCAACCGGCCGGACAACGGGCGCCGGCCGCCATCCCCATGAAAGCGGTTAGCCATTCACGGCTGGCGTCACCTCGCAACTATGTTTAGCCAAGAGTTCCTGTGAGCGGGGAACAGCCGGAATTTTTCGAAACCAGAACCGCGGCGGCGGAGCCGGATGTCATCTTTGTCCGGAGCGAGCGGGCCCGCCACTATCGTCTGACCTTGCGCCGGGACGGAGTCGGCGTGGCCACAATTCCCGGCCGTGGTTCGGAGCGGGAGGCGCACCGGTTTGTCGAGCAACACCGGGACTGGCTCGAGCGAGCCCGGGCCCGGCAGGCGCGCAAGCCGCGCGCGGCGGAAACCTGGACCTTGGGAACCCGGGTGCTGTGGCGCGGAGAGCTCACTGAGATTCGCCAGGCCAGTGCGGGGGAACGCCCCGCCGTCTGCCTGGCAGCGGATGTCTTTCGTCTGTCTGGCCTGGCCGGTGACCTGCGACCGGCGCTTGAGGCGCAATTTGCGCGGCGCGGCCGGATCGAGCTGCCGGCACGGGCTTGGGAACTTTCGGCCGAAACCGCAGTGGACGTGAAGCATGTCACAGTGCGCAACCAGCGTTCGCGCTGGGGTTCGTGCTCGACCGGGGGTACCGTTTCCTTGAATTGGCGGCTGGTGCAGACCCCCGACACGGTGCGCGACTACATCATCTATCACGAACTGATGCATCTCCGGGAAATGAACCATTCCGACCGCTTCTGGACGCGCGTTAATGAAGTCTGCCCGTGGTGGCGCGAGGCGGAGCGCTGGCTGAAGCGCAACGCCAGCCTGTTGGGCCTGTAGGACGGATAGCGCGGGAGCTTGAGACCCGGGCCGGATGCCATCAGGGCGGCCCGGCAATTTTTCCCTGCAGGTGGAAATGCACGTGCACGACCGGATCGACCTTCAGGACAAGGAATTTCTTGATCACCGACAGGCCGAAGTCGCGGGTGTCGACGGCCGCTTCCCCTTCGATCGTAATGGCCGGATTCTTTCGTTCGATCGAAAGTGGGAAACTCACGAGGCGTTCGACGCCGTGAAATCGCAATTTTCCTCGGGCGACATAACCTCCGCGAGCCGCCGTTTCGAGCGCGTCGAGCGTAAACACCACCTCGGAAAATTTGGCGGTCTGCTGCCATTCATTCATATCACGGTCCCGATCCGCCTTGCCCGTCTTGATCGAGGTGAATCTGGCGCGGAAGATGGCGGACTCCACCGGCCCGGTCGGCGAAGACACGGTGATGATTGCATCATAATCGCTGAGCTGGGCGACGAACGAATCGACGGTGGATTTCACGGAAATTTCCACCCGCGACCGGGACGAATCCACGATGACCGCAGGGCCGCTGGCAGCGGCGAACAGCGGAGCAAAGCCCAGGAGCAGGAGCAGGCGGGACAGGGCGGCGACGGATGGCTCAGATTTTGTAGGCATATACGGCGTTTAGTTGCGCATCAGGCGGACGCGAAAGAACCAGCCGGGTGAAAAAATTGCGCGTCTTCACGATCCACGGGTTCTGCCACTGCCCGATTGCACCGATCCGCCGCGCTTGCCGGGCGACAAACGTGGTCCGGGGACTGCGCATGGCCTCGTATGAGCGAAAAGCAGCGGCCAAGTCATGTGCGCCGGACACCAACTTGGCCAGGCAGGCGGCATCCTCGATTGCCATGCAGGCACCTTGGCCGACATTTGGCGTGATGGGATGGGCGGCATCGCCCAGCAAGGTGACGCAGCCTTTTCCCCAGGTTCGGAGCGGCACCCGGTCGCGGGCGTCGTTCTTCATGATGGCAGCCGGGTTTGTGGCCGAAATCAGCGCCGGAATCGGATCATGCCAGTCCCTAAACAAGGCCTGAATTTCAGCCTTGCGCCCCTCCGGACCGTCCCGTTCCGCGGGAGGACAATTGCGCGTGGCGTACCAACAGATGCGCCCTTGGCCCATGGGCAGGATTCCAAATCGCTGTCCCGCGCCCCACGTCTCGCTGATGTGCCCGCGAGTCCTTACGCCGAGGTCGGGAGCAATGCCGCGCCAGATACAGTAACCCCGGTAAATGGGTTTGGCGACCCCGTGGAGCTGCGACCGGATGACGGAGTTAACGCCGTCGGCCCCGATCAAGCCGTCAGCCTGGGCTTCGAGCCCGCCGGCCGACCTGACGGTGACCTGGCCCGCGCACTGCGTAAATGACTCGATTGACTGGCTGGCTTCCAGGCAGGCAGCCGGCAGGGCTTGACGCATCGCTTGGTGCAGATCCGCCCGATGAATACAAAGGGCCGGAGTGGCATACCCGGACATCGGGATGGTGGAAATGGCGGTGCCGTCGGGTCGCAGCAAGTTGAACCGGTTGACCGGTTCGCCCCGCGCCATCACTTGCTCAAGGACTCCCAACGACTGCAGCACGCGAGTGGCATTTGGCCAGAGGCTCATGCCCGCTCCCACTTCCGCGAAAACCGGCGCCCGCTCGAAGATAGCCACATCGACACCGGACTGGCGCAGCGCCAAAGCCGCCGCCAGTCCGCCTATTCCGCCCCCGGCGATGATAATTGCCCTGCTCATCTACGCTTGGTGGGGGAGTGCGTTATCAAGGGGGCGAGCAAGCTGCGACAGGACCGGACGCCGGATTGTTCCCGCCGGCCTACCTGATATCCAGCAGCTCGACCTCAAAAACCAGCGTGGCCTTTGGGGGGATCGGGCCTTTGCCTTCCTCGCCGTAGGCCAGCCACCACGGAATGATCAGGGTGCGTTTCTCCCCCTTTTTCATCGTCGCAAAGGCCTCGTCCCATCCCTTGATGACACGGCCCGTTCCAACCCGAAAAACGAACGGCGCTCCCTGATCGCGCGAGCTGTCGAATTTCGTTCCGTCCAGCAGGTAGCCGTCATACTGCACCACCACCTCGCTGCCGGTCGCGGGCGGGTTGCCGGTGCCGGGCCGGCGCTCGATATAGCGCAGGCCGGAAGGGTTGACGTGCGCCGTGTCGTATTTCTCGCGCACCATGGTCGCGTCATGTTCGCTAAGCTGGGGACTCTCCATTATCTCGCGCATATATTTGTTCGCCGGTTCGCCGGGATTCTTCCGGCGGAGAATGCCGGTGCGCGCTTGAAAAGCGATGAAGGCAAGGACGAGACCAAGGATGAGCAGGATTCCATATTGGCGCATGGCAGGGATGGGTTATT
>JBBIHQ010000022.1:33893-46978 GCA_037446975.1 Opitutia bacterium | reverse complement strand
CTCCACACCGGCGGGGTGGACCTGCTCTTCCCGCACCACGAAAACGAGATCGCGCAGAGCGAATGCTGCAACGGGCAGAAATTCGCCCGGCACTGGTATCACAGCGAGCACCTGCTCGTGGACGGGAAGAAGATGAGCAAGAGCCTCGGCAACTTTTACACCGTCGATGACATTGTCGCGAAAGGCTTCAGCCCAATGGCACTGCGTTATGCTCTGCTCATGGGCCACCCGCGCAAGCAGCTCAACTTCACGCTGGACTCGCTGCACGCCGCGGAAAGTGCGATCAAAAAAATATCCCGACTTATTCACCACCTAATTCTCCAAGTATTCTATGAGAAACCTGAATTAGGCGGAATATTCATGGTGGAAGCTCCCTCCCTTACCGATTCTTTTTCCGTCTATCAATCGGCTTGGGATGCACTGTGCGACGATCTGAACACTCCCGCGGCTCTGGCTGCGATTTTTGAAGCGAGTTCCGACTACAGTTCACTGGTGGAACCGAAGTTTTTTAAAGAGGGCGAAGCACTTCAGCATCTCAAAGGGTTGAGGAAAATTTTGTATGCCCTTGGATTCACCCGGCCTGTCCCTGCGCAATCCGCAATCCCAATTGAAATCTCCGCACTCGCCGAGGAGCGCTGGGCCGCGAAAGCCGCCAAGGACTTCGCCACCGCCGATGCCCTCCGCAAGGAACTCGCCGCCGCCGGCTGGTCCATGCTCGACGGCAAGGACGGCTACAAGCTCGAGCCGTTGAAGAAGTGATTTTGCGTTTTTTGTGCTTTTTGTGGCCAAACTGCCTTGGACTTAGCCCGGCATTGACACCCGGCCCTTCCGTGTCGCCAAATACCATTTCGGCCCTGCAATCGTAGGCAGGACCACAACCAACTCCCGCCATGTCGATGACTCCGCTCGAAGAACTCCGCCACTCGGCCTCGCACGTGCTGGCCACGGCCCTGCTCCGCGTCTTCCCTGATGCCAAGCTCGACATCGGACCGCCGACCGACACGGGCTTCTATTACGACGTCGACCTCGACCACAAGCTGACCGCCGAAGACCTCGCGAAGATCGAGGTGAAGATGAAGGAAGTCATCGACGAGAACCAGCCGTTCATCCGCAAGGAGGTCCCGCGCGCCGAGGCCGAGCAAATCATCCGATCGCGCGGCCAGGAGCGCTACAAACTGGGCCGGCTCGCCGACATTCCCGCGGGCGAGGCCATTTCATTCTACACCAATGGCGAGTTTGCCGACCTCTGCGCGGGCACCCACGTCCGCTACACGAAACAGATCAAGGCGTTCAAACTGCTCTCCATCGCCGGCGCGTATCATCGCGGTGACGAGACCAACAAGCAGCTCCAGCGCATCTACGGCACCGCGTTCCCCTCGAAGGAGGAGCTTGCCAATTACCTTACGCAAATGGAGCAGGCGAAGCTCCGCGACCACCGCAAGCTCGGCAAGGATCTCAAGCTTTTCCACATCGACGAGGATGTCGGCCAAGGCCTGATTCTCTGGACCCCCAACGGTTCGATCCTCCGCCAGGAGCTGCAGACCTTCATCATGGGCGAATTGAGGAAGCAGGGTTACTCGCAGGTCTTCACCCCTCACATCGGCCGGCTGGCGCTCTACAAGACCTCCGGACACTTTCCCTACTACAAGGACTCGCAGTTCCCGCCGGTCGTCGAACGTGACTTCCTCGACCAGCTCATCTCCTCCGGCTGCTCTTGCGCGGAAATGTCGAACCGCATCGACGCCGTGTCGGTTCACCTCGCCGAGAAGGTCAACAAGCTCACCGGCAAGGAGACCGTCACGAAGGACCGCATCCTGCCCGACGACCAGCTCATCGACGGCTTCCTGCTCAAGCCGATGAATTGCCCGCACCACGTGAAGATTTTCTCGTCGCAGCCGCACTCCTACCGCGACCTGCCGGTGCGCCTCGCCGAGTTCGGCACCGTCTATCGCTGGGAACAATCCGGAGAGCTCAACGGCATGACCCGCGTCCGCGGCTTCACCCAGGACGACGCCCACCTCTTCTGCACCGAGGAACAGGTGCAGACGGAAATTCTCGGCTGTCTTTCGCTCGTAAAAACCGTCCTCACGACCCTTGGCATGTCCGACTACCGCGTGCGGATCGGTCTGCGCGACCCCGACTCCAACAAATACACGGGTGATGCCGCCAACTGGGACAAGGCCGAGGCTGCCTGCCGCGAAGCCGCCAAGACCCTCGGCGTGGCCTTCACCGAGGAAGCCGGGGAAGCCGCCTTCTACGGACCGAAGATCGACTTCATGGTCCGCGATGTCATCGGCCGCGAATGGCAGCTCGGCACTGTGCAGGTAGACTACAACCTGCCGGTCCGTTTCGATCTCACCTATATCGGAGCAGACAACGCGTCGCACCGTCCCGTGATGATCCACCGGGCGCCTTTCGGCTCGATGGAGCGCTTCTGCGGCGTGCTCATCGAGCATTTCGGCGGCGATTTCCCTCTCTGGCTGGCGCCGGAGCAGATCCGGCTCGTGCCCATCAGCGACAAGAATCTCGACTACGCCAAGGCCACGCTCGACCGGCTCACCGCGGCGGGCCTCCGCGCATCGCTCGACACCCATTCGGACAAACTCGGCGCCAAGATCCGTCGGGCCGAAATCGAGAAGATTCCCTACGTGCTGGTGGTTGGCGCGAAAGAGGCCGAGACGCAAAGCGCGTCGGTGCGTTCCCGGGCAAAGGGCGACGAAGGCGTCCACCAGGTCGCCGACCTCCTGACCCGTTTCGCGGCCGAAGTCGCCACCCGCGCGCTCCCGGAGAAAAAGGCTGTTGGCAACAAGTCGCAGGCCTAGAGCTGAAAATCTGGCCGCGAACCGCCGATGTTTTGCCTGAAGGCCGACGCCAACCGCTTGCCGCTATGAGCGAATGGCAGGAAGAACTCTCCGCCATTGTCGGCGCGCGGGCTCACGGCCAGTCGCGCGAAATTCTCCCCCGGTTAAGGTCGCTCGACGAACGCCACCCGAACATCGCCGAGATCAGCTACCAGCTGGCCTGGTCCTGTGACGTGCTCGGTCGCGCCGCCGACGCCCTGCCGCATTACGAGAAAGCCATCGCGCTCGGCTTGCCGCCCAATGAGCTTTCCGGGGCGCTGCTGGGGCTCGGCACCACACTCCGTTCGCTTGGGCAACTCGACCGGTCCGTTGAAGTGCTCCGCTCCGGCAAGGCCCAGTTCCCGGAGAACCGCGAGTTTGATGTCTTTCTCGCCCTCACCCTTCACGCCCAAGGCCAGCATGCCGAAGCGCTCAAGCTGCTGTTGGACACCCTGTGTGACACAACCGACGATCCCGGGCTCACTGCCTACCAGCGCGCCATTCGTTTTCACGCTGCCGGGTTCGGGAAAAAATGACCCAGCCTCAGGGCCTCCCGGGGGCTGGATGTGATCCTTGGCCCGCTCGGTAATGGACACCCAAGCCAAGTTGATCAAGATTTCCCTTCTGCAAAACGGATGGCCAAAAATTCGGGAGCGCTGTGGTAAAATCCCAATCTAGGAGCCAGCCTAGGCCTGCCGACGCCGTGAATTTCACGCCTTCGAGCCTCAATCGGCGCGAGGCAAATAGTTCACTAATGAAACACTCGTTCATTAATGGTATTGAATTACGCAAAACGCTTACCTAAGCAATCGGGTGTCAGAACCAAGTACCGCACCCCTTCACCCCACATGAACTCAAGCAACCGACCCTGCATGTCGCTGCGCTGGCTCTTGCTCGCGCCGCTATTCCTCGTACTGTCCGCCTTGTTTGCCAAAGCGCAAACCGCGCCAGCACCGTCTGCCGCCGCCGTCCCGGCGTCGGACGAAAAGGCCCAACCAGTCCCGGTCGAAACCGCGGCCGCCAAGGCCGCCGACGCCGACAAGGAGGTCATTCAACTCTCGCCCTTCGAGGTCGTGGCCGACACGCGGGGTTACTATTCGGCGAACACCATGTCCGGCACGCGCTTCAACACGAAGCTCGATGACCTCGCGTCGTCCATCACGATCATGACCAAGGGTCAGATGGCGGACTTTGCGATGCTCGATATGAACGACGTGTTCCTGTACGTCGCGGGCACTGAAGGCACCGGCACTTACACCGACTACACCCTCGACCGCAACGGCAGCATCGGTGACAATGTGCAGTCTAACCCGACGCAGGCCAACCGCGTCCGCGGCATTGCACCCGCCAACATCGCTCTCGGCAACGTCGAGACCATGGGCCGCGTCCCGGTCGACCCGATCACCATCGATGCGCTCGAGGTGAGCCGCGGCCCCAACGCCAACGTCTTCGGCCTGGGCCAGCCCTCCGGCACCGTCAACATGGTTCCGGCCTCGGCCAACCTGACGCACGACCGCATGACCACGGAATATCGGCGGGACAGCTACGACGGCTGGCGCACCTCCTTGGACGTGAACAAGGTTATCCTGCAGGGCAAGCTGGCCGTTCGCGCCAGCGGTGTTTTCCAGCATGATGGGTTTGTCCGCAAGCCCTCCGGCGTCGATACGGAACGTTACAACTTCATGGCCAAATACCAGCCGTTCAAGAACACCACGATCAGCGGTTCGGTGTTCTATTATCACGCCTACGGCAACCGGCCGAACGCCATCCCGCCGCGCGACAACATTTCCTACTGGATTGCCCAAGGCCGGCCGACCTGGGATCCGGTCACCATGACGGTCCACCGGGCCGATGGTTCCGCGGTCGGAACCTATACCGCCACCACCTACAACGGTCCCGATGTCTTCAACTCGAGCTATCTGGGCAACAACCACGCGCAGATGTACATCGACCAGAGCGGCCTTACCTATTGGGCCGCGCCGCAAAGCACGACCAACGCGACCACTCCCACCGCCAACTTCACCGGGGCCCATTTGCTGCAGACCAGCGCCGCTGCCGGCGCGGTATTCTCAGGCACGGCCCCGCGCCCGTTCGCGCAGTACCTGTTCAACACCACGCCGACCATCAGCGACCAGAGCATCTATGACTGGTCTTCGATCAATCTTTCGGCGCCCAATCGTTTCTGGGACCGCACGACCACGTCGAACTTCCAGATCGAGCAGATGTTCATCAACACACAGATGCAGACCCTCGCGGCCCAAGTGGCATTCATGCGCGAAGATTCGGACCGCTGGACCCGGAATATCGTCGGGGTGGTCAACGACAACGGCCAGTCCGGCCAGCTCATGATCGACATCAATGAGCGCCGGCTCGATGGCACACCCAATCCGTATTTCCTCCGCCCCTACCTGGCGGTAGACAAGCCACGCACCCAGGAGAACCCCCAGAAATGGGACACCAGCCGCGCCCAGCTGGCCTACCGGCTCGATCTCACCGAGGAAAAGAACGCGCTGAAGTGGCTCGGTTGGTTCCAGTTCACCGGCTATGCGGAATATAAGTATCGCATCAATCGCCAGTACTCGTGGCGCGACGCCATGGCCTCAAACCCCAGCTGGATTCCGGTCGGTACGTACACCGGCACGCAGAGTTCTCCGTCCGGTACTCCCACCAACCTTCCGATCACGTCGAACGAGTACCGCTTTTACGTCGGCGACAATAAAGGCAATAATGTGGACTACGCTCCGAGCGACTACAGCCTGGGCAGTTATCCCTTTATCTGGGGCAACTCCGCCACGGGTGTCTTCCACACCGATCAGATTCTCCTTGGGCAGGTCGCGGCCGATAAATCCGGCGGCACGTTCAACACGAAGCAGATCATCAGGACCAAGGGTGTGGTGGGGCAGAACCACCTCTTTGGTGATCGCTTGGTCACCACGCTCGGAGCGCGCAACGACTCGGTCGACACGAAATACGGCTTCTTGGGATTCCCGACGAACGCCTACCTCAATGGTGACGGCTTCACTTTCAACAGCGCCGCCGTCAACGGCTGGCAGGATACTTACTTCACGAACGGCGGTCGCACCACCAATGTGCAGTTTGTTCTCCGTCCCCTCTATAACACGGCTTTCACGAATGGCCTGGCCAACAGCAGCAACAGTGCCGGCCGGTTCCTCGGCAGTCTGCTCAACGGCCTTTCCCTGAATACCAACAAATCGAGCAGCTTCCTCGTGTCGAACCCGGCGCAGGATCTCTACCGGAACCTCCTGCCCAACCCCACCGGCACGGACAAGAGCTGGGGGCTCGGGCTCAACCTGTTTGACGGCAAGCTCGTTGTCCGCGCCACGCATTACGACAACTTCCAAAAGGACGCCCAAACCAATGATATGAGCACGGTGGCCGGACGCGTGCTCCGCATTGACTTCGCGACCACCGGCGCCGGCAGCCCCACCCCCTCGCACAACCTTTATAGCAATGCGACCCGCTGGGTGACGTGGCAAAACCCGACTTGGAGTGCGGACCAGGTCGCTGCCCAAGTCCAAACCGAGACGGGATTCAGCGCCGCTGATTTCGCCTACTGGGCTAACGCCAACCCGCCAGTCGGAGCTACCGCGGATGTCCGTTCGGTCGGCACGGAGCTCGAGTTCAATGTAAATCCGACCAGATACTGGACGATCACCGGTTCGATCACCGACTCGAAGACGATCAACATGAACGTCTCCAAGGCACTCGTCGATTGGATCGCACAGCGTTTGCCGATCTGGACCACGCTCGTGGACCCGAGCATCCTCGATGCGAATGCGATCGCGGAAGGCAACCCGAATAAACTCTGGTGGCTTCATCACTATACCCAATCAGGCACGGTCCCGGCTGCCGGCACGCCTGCCACCTACACCGCCACTTCCGCTACGCCGCAGCAAAACTACCAGGCGTTTGTGCAGGCGCCCTTTGGGATCATGCGGGCCCAAGAAGGCAAGGCCAACCCCCAGACCCGCCGCTACAACTTCCGCGTAGCCACCAGCTTTCAGCTCGCGGGCATCAGTGACAACAAATGGGTAAAGAACATGAGTGTTGGCGGCGCGGTCCGCTGGGAAGACAAGGGGGCCATCGGTTATTACGGCATCCAGGATTCCACCGGCATCTACACCGACCTCGATCCCAACCGGCCGATCTTTGACAAGGCCCACTATTACGTGGACGCGTTTGTCAGCTACAAGACCAAGCTCTGGCATGACAAGGTCGGGGCGACGTTCAGGTTCAATGTCCGCAATCTCGGCCAGACCACGCACCTGCAGCCCATCACTGCCTTCCCGGACGGCTCGATCAGCACCTACCGCATCACCGATCCGCAGCAGTTCATCCTGTCTGCTTCCTTTGATTTGTAGTTGTTAGGGGTAATTCTATCGCTTCATCGCCGTCATCCTTCCGGGTGACGGCGATTTTTTGCCTTGGTGTCTTGTCGGAGAAGTGACCGGTGGATCGAAGAGCCCCGCCTTCCACTCCGCTCATCGAATAGTGTCGCCGGTATTCTGCCGCGCTCTTTATTAGTCCCGTCATGTCCCGACGCTCCGGCAAGCCGAAACAGATGGCCGCTGCGGCACCGCCCGCGGAGGGCTTGCCGTGGCCAGCTGGCTGGATTTGCGCGCTGCTCTTTGTTGTCACCTTGCTGGCTTATCTCCCGGCCCTCAACGGCGGATTCATCTGGGACGACGGCGGCCACGTCACCCGACCGGATCTGCGCTCACTCGCGGGCTTCGGCCGGATCTGGTTCGAGATTGGAGCGACGCAGCAATACTACCCGCTGCTCCATTCTGTGTTCTGGCTGGAACACCTGCTCTGGGGCGATTCGACGCTGGGCTATCATTTGTTCAATGTCCTGCTTCACGCCACGACGGCGTGCCTTTTCGGCGTGCTCCTGCGCCGGCTGGCGGTCCCGGGCGCGTGGTTCGCCGCACTGTTGTTTGCCCTGCATCCGGTGTGTGTCGAGTCGGTCGCGTGGATTTCCGAGCAAAAGAACACCCTCTCAAGCGTCTTCTATCTGACCGCGGCGCTGGCTTATCTCCGCTTCGACCTGGACCGCAGCCGCCGGTCATATGCCCTGGCTGGCGGCTGGTTTATCCTGGCCCTGCTGACCAAGACAGTCACGGCCACGTTGCCCGCGGCGTTGCTGGTGATCTTCTGGTGGCGGCGCGGCCGCCTGGACTGGCGGCGCGACGTGCTGCCGCTGCTGCCGTGGTTCGTGCTCGGTGCGGCCTCAGGTTTGTTCACCGCGCATTTTGAACGGGAGCTGATCGGCGCCCAGGGCGCGGATTTCGATCTGGGCGTCCTGCAGCGCGGCCTGCTCGCCGGGCGCATCGTTTGGTTTTATCTCGGCAAGCTCATCTGGCCGGTTGACCTGATTTTTATTTATCCGCACTGGACCGTCGACGCCGGCGCATTCTCATCGTGGGCGTACCTCGTAAGCGCCCTGGCCCTCCTGGGCGGGCTGGTGTGGTGGCGGCATCGATCGCGCGGCCCGCTGGCCGCCGGACTGTTGTTCGCCGGAACGCTTTTCCCGGTCCTGGGTTTTTTCAACATCTATCCCTTTCTCTTTTCGTATGTGGCGGATCATTTTCAATATCTGGCGAGTCTCGCATTCTTCGCGCTGGCCGCAGCGGGAATGATGCAAATGGCGGCCCGGCTGCCTCGGTGGACCCGCTTTGCCGTCGCCACCATGCTGCTGACCGGCTGCGGAGCTTTGAGCTGGCGGCAGTGTGGCATGTATCGCGACCTCCCGACCCTCTACCAAACGACCATCGACCGAAATCCGACCTGCTGGATGGCCTACACCAACCTGGCGATCGTGTACACGGACGCGGGCCGGCCGGCTGACGCCATTCCCCTCCTTGAGCGCGCATTAAAGGTCCGGCCAAATTACGCCCAGGCGGAAAATAATCTCGGCGACGCTCTGATGCGTCTCGGGCAGCTGCCCCAGGCCATCCCGCACTTCGAGCGGGCCGTGCAGCTGGAGCCACGGTATTACCAGGCGTCCAACAATCTCGGCCTTGCGCTGATGGATGCCAACCGTCTGCCCGAAAGCGTGGCCGAATTCAAACGGGCCCTGCAGCGCTGGCCGGACTATCCGGAGGCCGAGCACAATCTGGGCCGGGCGCTGGCCGAGCTCGGCCATCCTGCCGAGGCGATCCCGCATTTCGAACGCGCTCTGCAACTCCGACCCGGCTATGCCGAGGCGGAGCTGAGTTTGGCCATTGCCCTCATGCTGACGGACCGTTTCCCGGAGGCTGTGCCGCATTTCGAAAGGGCGATCGCGCTTGACCCAGACTCACCGGAGCCGCGCAGCACCTATGGCCACGCGCTCATCCGGGCGGGCCGGTTTGACGCCGCGGTGGGGCAATTTGAGGAGGCGCTCCGGCGTAATCCCAATGACGCCGACACGCAGATGAATCTTGCCCTTTCACTTCGCCAGCTCGGTCGTCTCCAGGAAGCAAGCCAGCATTACCTTGAGGCCGTCCGGCTCAATCCCGCGCTGATGAATCAACAGCGTTGAAGGACCGGCCGCGCGGAGAAGTTGCACCGAGGCACCGCCTGCCCGTAGTGGCGCATTGGTCCCTCGCCAGCGCAAGGCATTCCCGGATGCCTTATTTGGCCCAAGCCAGCGGCAACGGCGCAGGAAATGTGCTGACCAGCCCGACCGCACGGCCCTCGCTGATCGAGCGGTGCACCGACTGCATCACCTCGACCACATGAGCCGCGTGAGCCCCGCCCGTCGGGTGCGGCTTCCCCGAACGGAGCGCCCGCCAAAGTTCAAAAACTCCCGCGCTCCAGTCGCAATACCAATCGCCTTGTCCAGCCGGTGGACGCACCAGCGGCACCCGCTGGTATTTTTCGCCAAACTTTCCGAGGCGCACCGGCGAGGTGGCGGCATGCCATCCGATCGCCACCGAACCACCATCCCCGTGAACCTCCAATCCGGCTCGGTTCTCCGCCGGCTCCCCGACATAAAAGTCCGCCGTCAACCGGGCCCGCAAACCGCTGGCGAAATCCAACACGGCCACGGTCCAGTTTTCAGTGGTGATCTTGAACGGCTTGCCCTCCTTCGTGATCCGGTCGGGATTCACGATTCCTCCACCAGCAATGACGCGCGTCACCGGGCCAAACCAAGCGGTGAGCAAGGTCAGCGGGTAAACGCCCACATCGAAAACCGGGCCCACCGCATAGAACGGCGCGGGATTGGGATGCCATGATTCGATCCGACCCCAATCCACCGCGGCATAGGCAATGCGCGGCGTGCCAATACGACCGTCGCGCACCAGCTTCCAAGCAGTTTGCTGGGCTTCACCCAACCATGTCACCGGCGCGCAGCTCAGCCTCAAGCCACGCGCCTCAGCGAGCGCCACCAGTTGGCTCGCTTCGGCGTAGGTCGGAGCAAGCGGCTTTTCCGAATGCACATGTTTGCCGGCCGCCAAGCAGCGCGTGACCACCTCGACGTGTGCCTGCTGGATGGTCAGGTTTATCACGGCTTCCACCGCCGGGTCGGCCAGCACTTCGTCAAACGAGGCATACGCGCGACCGCCATGCTTCCGGGCCCAGGCCTGGGCCCGCGCGTTGTCGATATCGGTCGCGCCAAGAATTTTGATTTCGGCGCGTGCGCTCATCGCGTCCCCGTAAGGTCCGGCGATATTTCCACATCCGACGACCGCCACCCGCAGGGGCGGCGCGACCTCCTTGACTTCCATCGCCGCCCACCATTGCTCGACGAGTTCGCGGCTCTCCTTCACCTCCGTTTGCGGATCAAACAGTTCGGGTTCGTGCTCGATGCCAAGCGGTCCGCGGAATTCCCGCGCACGCAAAACCCCAAGGATGGCCTTCACCGGCACCACGCCGTCGCCGAGCCGGCACGTTTCGTGTCCCATGTCGATAAAGGTAAATCCGGTTTTTTCCGTCCGCCGGGACTTGACGTCCTTCAAGTGCACCGTCTTGAGGCGCGGGCCCAATTCCACCACAGCGGCCAGCGGATCCCAACCCTGCGTGGCGCACCAGCCGGTGTCGAGCGCGACGCCAACCACGTCCTCATCACCTTTTCCGAGGCGGGTCCACATCTCGCCGGCATTCCGCTCCGGATGGTTCTCGATCGCGTATGTCATGCCATGTTCCCGCAGGATCGCCACGGCGGCGGCGCGTTCCTTGGCAAAAAGCTCAATGTGCCCGGCAATGATGGGAATGTTCAACGCGACGCAAAACCGGCAGGCGCCATGCAAATCGGCCGCCTCGCCCGGCACCCACGCGGCGTAGCTGCGCACGGCCAGGCCGTGCTGGGCAAGCAATGCCCGGGCGGTCTCAACATGCTGCAATGTGGCCCAGCGCCAGTGCAGGTGCGCCGCCCAGAGATCGATTGACGAAAAACCCACTGCCTTCACTTCGAGCAGCATCGTCTCGAAGCGCTCGCGAAATGTCTCCAACGGTGTAAACCATGCCTGGGTGGCATCGTCGCCCTGCATCCAGCCCTTTTCCATGCGGTAGCCGAGCTGACGGGCGACAAAATTGGCGGTGATAAACGAGAGCGAGGGAGACATCGAAGCAGCCTAGCCGAGACGATCGGCGCTGTCTAGGTTGTGTTTCAGTACCCAGTCCCGGCGAAAACTCCGGCCTATCCGACTGGGTTTTTCGACCACTCCCCGTTCACCAGACGGAGCAATCCGAGCGGATTCGCATCCTGTAACTCGAGGGGAAGCAAGTCGTCGGAAAAACCTTGATAGCAAACGAGTCGCGCCCAGCGAGTGAGGGCGCGCGTGCCGACGGACGTGCTGCGGCCACCATCGCTCGTCGCCGGATAGGGCCCGCCGTGCACAATGGCATCACTGACCTCGAGTCCGGTCGGATAGCCATTGAGGATCAACCGCCCGGCCTTTGTCGCCAGAATATCGATCAACTCTCCCTGTTCCCTTGCCTCAGCGTCACCCGTGTGCAGGGTCGCCGTCAGGTTGCCGCCGAGCTGGCGGGCCACCATTAGCATCTCCGCCCGATCCTTGCACCAGACAACGAGCGAACTTGGGCCGAAGATCTCCTCGGCCAACAAGGGGTTGATGAGGAACGTCCGCGCGTCGGTCTCGAACCAGACGGGTGCCGCCCCGCAGACACTGGCGGTCCTGGCCTGGACCACGACCTTCACTCCCGGCTGTTGAGCCCGCACCGAAATGTGGTTGGCGAAATTCTTCCGGATTCCCGCCGTCAGCATCGCCGATTCCGTGGTGGCGGAGAGTTTCTCCGTCAGTGCCTTGACGAATTGTTCCGCCGGTCCCGATCGCTGCAGCAAGATCAACCCTGGATTGGTGCAGAACTGCCCGACGCCGAGAGTGGCCGACGCGTGCAAGCCGACTGCGATCTCCGCTGCCCGTTCAGCGAGTGCACCGGGCAGAATAAAAAACGGGTTGATGCTCCCCATCTCGGCATAGACCGGGATCGGCTCGGACCGCCCCGCCGCAAGATCGGTCAAAGCCCGGCCTCCCGTGAGCGAACCGGTGAAACCCACCGCCCGGACCAGAGGATGCCGAACCAATGCCTGGCCAACCTCGAAGCCGGCATCGAACAGCAGGGAAAACGTGCCCTCGGGCAGGCCACAGTCCCGGACTGCATGCAGGATCAGCCGGCCCACCAGCTCGCTCGTACCGGGGTGCGCCGGGTGCGCCTTGACGATGACCGGACAACCGGCGGCGAAAGCCGACGCCGTATCGCCACCTGCCACCGAGTAGGCGAAAGGAAAATTGCTGGAGCCAAATACCACAACCGGGCCAATCGGCCGCAGCATCGAGCGATGGTCGGGTTTGGGTATTGGCTGGCGGCCGGGCTGCGCGGTCTCGATTCGGGCGTCGACCCAGTCTCCGCGTTCCGCCGCGACGCCGTAAAGCCGGAGTTGTCCGCAGGTGCGGGCCAGTTCGCTTTTCAACCGCCCCTCGGCCAGCGCCGTCTCAAGTCCGGCGCGGGCGATCAGGTCCGCCGCCTTGGCTTCGAGATTTTCTGCGATCGCCCGGAGGAACCGGTGCTTCCTGGCGCCGGAAAGATTCGCCCAGACTACCGACGCGGCGGCAGCCAGTACAACCGCGCGCTCGACATCGTCATCGGTGGCGGAGGTGAACGATGGCTCAAAATACGCTCCCCGCACGGGATCGAATGCCTGGAACTCCACGCCCCCGGGTCCGCTGGAGCCAAAGCCGATAAGTGAGCCGCCGTCGGGTTTCATGGGGTGCGGTT
>JBBIHQ010000022.1:0-33793 GCA_037446975.1 Opitutia bacterium | reverse complement strand
AGGAGCGGCAAAAACCACTTGTAGAGTGCGGCGGCGCGAACCCTGTCCCCGCGGCTGGCAAAATCAAAAAGGGCCACCGACTCGACGGGAAACGCATTGACCAATCCCGCTATCCAACCGACGGCACCCGCACAGACACCCTCCACAATGGAGTCGTCCAGGCCGACCAAAACGTCGAACCTCGGGCCCAGGATCGCCCTGAGCTCGGTCACCCGGCGGATATCGCCGCTGGACTCCTTCACGGCGTGCAGATTCGAATGCTCCACCGCCAATTCGGCGACCTGCTCCGGCATAAAATCGGTTATGTATGCCGGCGGGTTGTTGTAGAGCATGCAGGAGAGTCTCGTCGCGCCGATTACCGCGCTGACGTGCGCCTTCATCTCGCGCCAGTCCCCCGCATAAACATAAGGCGGCAACACCATCAGGCCATGGGCCCCGGCCTGGTTCGCCGCCTGGGCCATGGCGACCGCCTCAACCGTAGTGAGCGAAGCGATGCCTAGCACGACCGGCGTGCGATCGCCCACGGCGGAAACGGCGGTGCGAAGAACGGCGATTTTCTCGTCAAAGCTGAGGGTGGCGGCCTCGCCCAGTGAGCCGCAAACCACGATGCCCGTACAGCCGCTGTCGATCATCCATCGGCAATGCGCCGCAAGAGCCGCATGATCGATCGAGAGGTCGGCTTTCAGGCTGGTCGTGACGGCGGGAATGACACCTTTCCAGAGCATGATCGGGGAATGATTGATGATTTGGAGGCGAGACCGATCGTCCGGTCTCCCGACTATGAAATTACAGGTAACGGTTCGGATCGAGCATTGGCAGACTCACGCTCGGTTTGCGTCCCGTCAGAATCTCGGCGACCAGCAGGCCGGTGATGGGCGCCAGCGTCAATCCCAGCATGGCGTGCCCGCACGCGGCGGTGAGATTGCCGTAGCGGTTGAAACGGCCGACGTATGGCAGCCCGTCCGGTGAGACCGGACGGAGTCCGTGCCAGGGCTGGATGCCCGCAAAATCCTGCTCAGTGAAATCCGGAAAATATTGCGGCACCGATTCGATGATCTGCCGGACACGTTCGGACCTCACGACGTGATTGACGCCGGAAAGCTCCATCGTGCCGCCAAATCGCAGCGTCTCACCCATCGGAGTCACGGCAATCCGGCGCTCGGTAAAGATCAGCGACTTGCTCAGTTTGAAACGCGGTTTGGGCAGCGTGAGGCTGTAGCCTTTGCCGGCTTGAACCGGCAGCCGGAGGCCCAGCCCGGTCAGCATGGATGGCGACCACGAACCGCCGGCGAGCACGAACTCGTCGGCAAGCAGGTCGCCTACGGTTGTTTGCACCGCAGCGATGCGACGTCCGTCGGTCCGCCAGCCGAAGACGCTCGCACTCCACTGGAACCGCACGCCCATTTCCTTGAGCAGCGTGGTCAGGGTTTGGGCGAAGCGCCACGGCGTCAGATGGGCGTCAACCGGGAAATAGACCGAACCAGCGACCTCCAGCCTGGTACCGGGCTCCAATTCGGCCGTCTGCCTGGAGCTCAGAACACGCGCCTCGATCCCAAGCTCGTTCGCAAGGCGGGCCAATCCGTTGGCCTCGTGATCAAGCCCCTCCTGGGTTTTGCACAAGTTCAGCAGCCCCTCCTTCTTGAATTCGAAAACATCGCCCGTGATCTCATCAATCTCCTCAAACAGGCGGCGGCTGCCGAGACAGAGATCGCGCAGGATGGGAGCGGCGCGGGACACGTGGCGGCGGTTGCACGCCCGCCAAAAAAGCCAGCTCCAACGCAGCAGGTCACTGTCAAGGCGCGGCTTGATGTAGAACGGGCTGCGCGGGTTCATCATCCACTTGAGCCCTTGCCAGACCATGCCCGGTGACGACAGCGGAATGACGTGGCTCGGCGATATGAAACCGGCGCTCCCCAGCGCACAATGATCGTGGTCCGCTGCATTCCGCTCCAGCAACGTCACCGCATACCCCTCGCGGGCGAGGTAATAGGCGGAACAAAGTCCGACAATTCCGCCACCGCAGATGATGACCGACTTCGACTGGCGCATCTTATGGGCGGATGCCAGAAGCGAAAGGATCAGCCGAATCGATGATCAAGGTCGATTCCGCCATGACATACGCCGTGCCCGTAATGGTCGGAATGATCTTGTCCCCCTGCTTCCGATATTTCCCGCGGAAAACACTGCCCACTATGCTCTCCTGCACCCATTCCGCGCCGGGCGCCAGTTTGTTGTCGGCCGCCAGACAGGCGAGCTTCGCGCTGGTACCCGTGCCGCAGGGCGAGCGGTCGTAGGCCTTGCCCGGACAGAGGACAAAATTCCGGCTGTTCACCCCTGGCTTGTCCGAAGGTCCGAACAGCTCGACGTGGTCCACCTCGGGGAAGCCGGAATCGCTGACCGCCTGGCGGATGCGTGAAGTGTAGTCGGTCAGCTGCGCGACGTTGGCCAGCTCCAGTTTCTGGTCGTGGTTTTCAATCAGGCAGAACCAGTTTCCGCCCCAAGCCAGATCGCACATCACGTCGCCAACGCCGGGCAAATACAGCGGGAGTTCCTTTTCCCTGCGGTAACTCGGCACATTGTTGAACGATACCTCACCGTTGGGGTGTAACATCGCCTCGACCGGACCGACCGGCGTGTCGATTCGCACGGAGCCGGGTTTGATCCGACCCAAGTGGGCCAGCGAAACCACCAATCCGATGGTGCCATGCCCGCACATGCCAAGGCATCCGATATTGTTGAAAAAAATCACCCCAAACTGGCAGCCCGGCTCGTGAGGTTCGCACAGCAATGCCCCCACCATGACGTCGGAACCACGCGGCTCGTTCACCACCGCCGAGCGGAACCCGTCGTGCTTTTCCTTCAGGAGCTTGACCCGTTCGCTTAGCGGTCCGCGCCCCAAGTCCGGCCCTCCTTCCAAAACGAGTCGCGTCGGCTCCCCGCCGGTGTGGGAGTCCAGGACTTTGATCCGGTTGACCGCAGGCATCAGGAAAGGAAGTTGATTGAGAATCGCCCGACCGGTACCGGGAGCAAAGCACAAGGCCCTTCTCCCTTGACCGGCCAAACCGGCAAATCGCCGCCGGTTGGCGCGTCAGACGGCAGCGTCACCACGCTCATCCGTCCGGATGCGCAGCACCTCTTCCAGAGGCGTGATGAATATCTTGCCGTCGCCGATCTTGCCGGTCTTGGCCGCCTTGGCGATGGTCGCGACGACCTTGTCGAGGATATCATCGGCCACGGCGATCTCGATCTTCACCTTGGGCAGAAAATCCACGGTATATTCGCTTCCGCGGTAGATCTCAGTGTGCCCTTTCTGGCGGCCGAAGCCTTTGACTTCGGTAACCGTCATACCCTCGATTTCGATCGAAGATAGCGCTTCCTTCACTTCCTCAAGCTTGAAGGGTTTGATGATAGCAGTGACAAGTTTCATTGGAATGTATGATTGTTGGGCAGCACCTTAGGCACCGCCTCCAAAGAAGTCCAGACCGCTGCGGCATCCGGGCGTCCGAGCACCAAGCCCGGGCCAACCTTTTCCGGGCCCGCCGCCGCCCGTCGGAGGAATCGGGAGCGAGACCTAGATCGCTGCATCGCCGTGCTCGTCGGTGCGGACGCGCATGACCTCGTCGAGTGGCGTAACGAAGATCTTGCCGTCGCCAATCTTGCCGGTTCTGGCTGCGTCGGCGATGGCGGCAATGACCTTGTCCTTGATATCGTCGGACACGGCGACCTCGATCTTTGCCTTGGGCAGAAAATCGACCGTGTATTCGCTGCCCCGGTAGATTTCCGTGTGGCCCTTTTGCCGGCCAAAACCCTTGACCTCGGTTACCGTCATGCCCGCAACACCGATGCCGTTGAGCGCTTCCTTCACGGCGTCGAGTTTGAACGGCTTGATGATGGCGGTGATCAGTTTCATGAGGGTGGTTGGGACAGAGACGACTTTCCGATAGGGGAAAGACTGGCGCGACTCACGACGGCGGAACGACCGTTTGGATGTGCAGTTCCTTGAGCTGTTTCGCAGTCACGGCGGTCGGACTCTGGGCCATCAAATCCTGGGCTTTCTGCGTCTTGGGAAAAGCGATCACGTCACGGATGCTGGTCGTGCCGCAAAGCAACGCCACCATGCGGTCGAGGCCGAAAGCAATGCCGCCGTGCGGCGGCGCGCCAAAGGTGAAGGCCTTGAGCATATAACCAAAGCGACTTTCGACGACGTCCGCCGGGATCTTGAGCACCTCTTCGAAAATCTTCTTCTGCAGGGCCGGCTGGTGGATGCGAATGGAGCCGCCGCCCAGTTCCATGCCGTTGAGGACGACGTCGTAATGCTGGCCACGGACCGCCTTGGGATCACTCTCGAGCAAACGCTCATCCTCGCCAACCGGCGCCGTGAACGGATGGTGGGTGGCCACGTAGCTCTTTCTCTCCTCGTCGTAGCTCATGAGCGGAAAATCCACGACCCACAGAAAATTCCATTGGTCGGCGGGGATGCTGAGCTTGCCCCGCTTGACCAGCAGCAGCGCCGCCTCCAGGCGGGTGCGGCCCAGGATGGCGCAGGCGCGCTCCCACGGAGCGGCCGCGAAGAAGATGATGTCACCGTCCGCAACGGACAGTTTCTGGGCCAGCTCGGCTTTTTCTGTCTCGGAGAAGAATTTGACGATGGGCGACTTCCATTCGCCGCCCTCGACCTTGATGTAGGCGAGCCCTTTCGCCCCCAGTGATTTTGCGATTTCCTCCAACGCGCCGATCTCGCCCTGGGTGATGTCCGCCAGCCCCTTGGCGTTGATGGCCTTCACGCAGCCGCCCGACGCGACCGTGGAGGCGAACACCTTGAAGGCGGACGGCTTGAAGGTGGCGGAGAGATCGACCAGCTCCAGTCCGAAGCGGGTGTCCGGTTTGTCGACGCCGTAGCGATTCATGGCGTCCTGGTACGGCAGGCGGGGAAACGGCACCGGCAGGTCGTGATTGAGCACGTCCTTCCAGACCTTTCGCAGCATGCCTTCGAAAAGGGAATAGATGCCTTCCCGGTCGATGAACGAGGCTTCGACATCGATCTGAGTGAACTCCATCTGGCGGTCCGCGCGCAGATCCTCGTCGCGGAAACAACGGGCGATCTGGAAATACTTCTCCACGCCGGCAACCATCAGGATCTGCTTGAACTGCTGCGGCGACTGCGAAAGTGCGTAAAACTGGCCGGGATGAATGCGGGACGGCACGAGATATTCGCGCGCACCCTCGGGCGTGCTTTTGAACAGCGCCGGTGTCTCAACCTCGATAAAACCCTGGGCGTCGAAGTAATCGCGCACCGCCTTGGTCGCGCGATGGCGGGTGACCAGATTCTTGCGCATCTTTGGCCGGCGTAGATCCAGATAACGATAGGTCAGGCGCAGGTCCTCGTTGACCTTGTCTCCGCCCACGTCCGTCAGCGGGAACGGCGGGGTCTCCGCCACATTGTACACCACCAATTCAGTGGCATCGACCTCGATCTCACCGGTCGGCAGGTTCTGGTTCACCATGTCCGCCGGGCGCAATTCGACGCGGCCCTTGATGCCGATGACCGATTCATCCTTGAGATGGGCCGCCTGCTCGCGGAGCGACGAGTCGAACTTTACCTGCGTGATGCCTTCGCGGTCGCGCAGATCGACGAAAATGATGCCTCCGTGATCGCGGACCGAGTCCACCCAGCCGGCAAGCGAAGCGGTTGTTCCGAGATTGGCTTTCGTGAGTTGGGCGCAGTGATGGGTGCGTTGCATGGAGACTAAAGGCGGAACTAAGCTTGGCTGGTCCGGCGAGCGCAAACAGATATTCTCATGTCATAATCAGGCCCTGGCCGGTCATTTCCACGGGTTTGGGCAAGCCCATCAACTGCAACACGGTTGGAGCAATGTCGGCCAGCCGGCCCCCGGAGCGCATCCTTGTCCGGCCCGCGGCCAAGCCGTCGCCCACCGCGAAGACCTCGACGAGATTGAGCGTGTGCGACGTGTGCGGGCTGTTGGTCACCGGATCCCACATCTGTTCGCAATTGCCGTGATCGGCGAGAACCACCGCCTTGCCGTGCACCTGGGTCAACGCGGAGAGCAATTCTCCCACCCCGCGGTCCGTCGCTTCAACCGCCTTGATGGCGGCGGGCAGCGAACCGGTATGTCCAACCATGTCGGGGTTGGCGTAATTTACCACGATCAGGCCGTAGCGGCCGGACAGGACGGCGGCCTTGGCCAGGCGCGTCACCTCCACCGATGACATCTCGGGTTGCATGTCGTAGGTCGCAACCTTGGGGCTTGGCGGGCAGGCGCGGTCTTCGCCGGGAAACGGATCCTTGCGGTAGTTGTTGAAGAAAAAAGTCACATGGGGATTCTTTTCGGTTTCGGCGCAGCGAAACTGGGCGATGCCTGCTTCGCTGACCACCTGGCCCAGAATATTCTTCAACTTCTCCGGCTTCGGCAGAATGACCTGCACCGGCAGCCCGGACTCATACTCGGTCATCGTGGCATAATAGAGGTCGAGCTTGGGACCGCGAGCAAAGCCCTTGAAATCATCGAGCACAAACGCCTTCGTGATCTCGCGCGGACGGTCGCCCCGGTAGTTGTAGAAAAGCACCGCGTCGCCGTCGCCAATCACCGCCAGCGGTTTGCCGTCGACGCCGACCACGTTCGTTGCGGGGACGAATTCATCGCCTTTTTGGGTCTCGGTGAGCGGATGCTCGTAGTATGCCTGCAGGGCGGCCCCGGCGCTGGTTGCGGTCGCAAGGGCTTTGCGGCCGGTCAGCATGTCATAGGCCTGCTGCACGCGTTCCCAGCGGTTGTCGCGATCCATGGCCCAAAACCGCCCGCAAACCGACGCGATCCGGCCAAGCCCGATGACCTTGCACTGCGCCTCGACTTGTTTGATGTAACCCAGGCCACTCATCGGCGGCGTATCCCGGCCGTCGGTGAAGGCGTGGATGAATACCTCGGTCAGGCCGTCTGCCTTCGCCTGACGCAGGAGGCCGTAAAGGTGCTCGAGCATGCCATGCACCCCGGCATCGGACACGATGCCCATGAGATGCAGCCGGGAACGACGCGACTTCACGCGCTCGACCGCGCCACGCCAGACCGGGTTGGCCGCGAGGCGTTTTTCGGAAAACAGCTTGTTGATCCGCACCAGCTCCTGATCGACGATCCGGCCGGCACCGATGTTTTCGTGACCCACCTCGCTATTGCCCATCACTCCGTCAGGCAGACCGACATCGAGGCCGCTCGCAGCGACGAGAGTATGCGGATATTCGGCATGCAAGGCGTCGTCGCATGGTTTCTGCGCAAGGAAAGTGGCATTAAACCTGTTCTGCGCCGGATCGGGGTTTTTGCCCCAACCGTCGCGGATGATGAGAAGAACTGGTGGTTGTGTTGAACTCATGGAAATACGTGCCGATATAGGCGGAACCAGTGAACGCGCTGCCCGCCTTCAAATCCAGATAAAATCTCAACTTTGCCATCCGACGGCATAAAAATTGCAGAAAGGATTCTGCCATGACGCTGATCATCAGGGATCAACTCGTCTGCCCCCCGACCTGGTTTGCCTCGTACCGGGATCTGACGCTTTACTGCCACATTCTCCTGAAGCTGGACATCGTCATCGAATCCGAAACGGCGGACATTTATTACCGGTGGATCAAGCCCCGTGGCGGCATGGACTTCATCGAGGATTTTGTCCGGCCCGGCTCGGAGCACGGCACGAGACTCGATCTCGAACGCTCCACATCCAAAACCATAGTCACCGACCGCATCGCGCCGGAGAATGCCCACCGGTTGATCGCCGCCATCCGCTCCCTCGCCGCCTGAACGTCCGGGTCCGCCGCTGGCCCCAAGCCTCCCTAGACCGCCTGGTCGGTCAACGCCTGCTGGATCGCTTTGATGAAGTCGTCAAATTTGTACGGCTTGGCCACCATGCCGCAAAAACCGTGGTCGCGGTAGTTCGCCAGCACCGGGTCGCTGGAATAGCCGCTGGAAACAATCGCCTTCACCAGCGGATCGATTTCCCGCAGTTGCGCGATGGCTTCCCGCCCCCCGAGGCCGCCCGGCACGGTGAGGTCCATGATGACAAGGCGGTGAGGCTGGCCCGCCACCCGGGCGGCGCGGAACTTCTCGATCGCCTCGACGCCATCCACCGCCACGTCCACGACAAAACCCAGCCGCTGCAGCATCTGCACGGCCAAGCGCCGGATTGGCTCCTCGTCGTCCATGAAGAGCACCCGGCCTTCGAATCGATCCAATGCCACCGGCATCGGGGGACTGGAAGCGACCCGTGTTTCATGCAATGCGGGCAGCCAGACCCGGAAGGTGCTGCCGCGGCCGATCTGGGATTCCACATCAATATAGCCGCGGTGCTTCTTGATTATCGAATAAACCGCCGCCAAGCCAAGGCCGGTCCCGGTTTGCTTGGTTGTGAAATAGGGGTCGAAGATGCGCGCCAGGTGATCCGCCTTGATCCCCTCGCCGGTGTCGGCAATGGCGATCTGCACGTAGTCTCCCGGGACAAGCCCGGGGCGGCCGGGTGCGGCGACATTTTCGTTGCTTGCGTTCAGCCGCAGCGTGCCGCCGGCCGGCATCGCCTGGACCGCATTGATCACCAGATTCTGCACCACGCGACTTATCTGCCCCTTGTCGGCGTCGACCGACCAGAGGTCGGCGGGGATGTGATAAACCGGCATCACGCTGGATCCGTGCAGGGCAAACGACGTCGTGTCGCGCAAGATGGCTTCCAGATGCAGCGCCTCGCGGATCGGCTCGCCGCCCTTCGCAAACGTCAGCAACTGCTGCGTCAGGTCCCGGGCGCGCAGCGCGGCTTTCTCCGCCTCCCGCAACCGGGCGCCGCTTTCGGTACCGGCATCGATGTCCAGCTGGGCCAGAGCGAGGTTGCCCATCACTCCGGTCAGGATGTTGTTGAAATCGTGCGCGATCCCGCCCGCAAGAATACCGACCGACTCCAGCCGGGTGGCGCGGATCAGCTCCTGCTCGAGGCGTTCATGTTCCGTGACATCCCGCAACACGAACACCATGCCGATCACCTGGCTGTCGGCGGAATGGATCGGCGCGCAGCAACCGTCGACCAGCCGTTGTTGTTTGTTCCGTGTCACCAGCCGGGTTCGGGCCGGCAACTCCGACACAATATCGCCCCGGGCCACTTGTGCCACCGGTAGGTCGAAGGCGACACCTGTTCGATCATTCTCCAGTACGAAAATTTCCGATACCGGCCGGCCGATGGCATCCGCCTCCCACTGGGTGATCGCCATCGCCGCCGGATTGATGAACTGCACCCGGCCGGCGACGTCGGTGGTGACTACCCCCTCGGCCATGGCCCGCAATGTCACCGCCAGCCGTTCCTTCTCCGCGGCAAGTGCCGCCTCGGCGCCTTGCTGACGGGTGATATCCGTCGCCACGCCCACGAGCGAAAATCGCGCCGGGCCGATCTGCTTGATCGATACGGTTTCCTGAATCCAGATAATGCTTCCGTCTTCCTTGAGGATGTGAAAAATCTGCTCATAGCCTGGCCGGCCTTCGGTCAAGGCCGTGCGGCAGCGGCGACCCATCTCCGTCCATTCCGGGATGTTGAAACGTCGCCATAGACCAGCCGCATCATCCAGTTCTGGCGGGCCATATAATTTCTGGCGGAGCCCGGAAGGCTGAATTTCAAAGTCCCATTTCCAGCTGTCCGGTGTCAACTCGACCGTCCCTTCCCACAACAGACAATCGGCGCGGGTCAGCAGTTTCTGCAGGCGTCCTTCGCTGTTCCGCCAGGCTTCCTCCGCCGCCCGTCGGGCCGTGACGTCGGTCATCACCCCGACGAGCCGCCACTCCCCCGGACCGACCGGAACGATCGCAACCGATTCATGGAGCCAGAAGACTCGGTCGCCCCGTTGGGCGCGGAACTCGTGCTCGTAGCCCGGCGCGCCGGATAAAATCGCGCGGGTTGACCGCGCATTGTTTTCGCGGTTGGTGGCTTCATCGATAATCTCCAGCCAGAGCAGCACCGGTGGATCGGGCGGATCCGAACCGAACAGCTCGCGGTAGAGCCGCGACGGCGGAACGAACATCACCCACCGCAAATTATCCGGTCCAATGATGAAGACCCGCGCCTGCCACAAAAGACAGTCAGCCGTCGTGAGGATCTGGCGCACCTGGTCCTCGCTGGCCCGCCGGGCTTCCTGCGCCTCCCGCTGTGCCGTCACGTCGGTGATCACGCCCACCAGTCGGGACCGGCCCGAAGGCTCATGGACGAGGGTGACAACCTCATGAAGCCAGGTCACCCGCAAGGGCGAGATCACCCTGAATTCCTGTTCATAACGTGGTTCCCGCGCGCGTAACGCATGATCCGCCCGCCGGGACATCTCGTCCATTTCCGGCACGTCCAGCAGGCTCCAATCGAGACCTTCAGCGTCCTCCTTGTCCCCGAACAGCCGGCGATGAAGCATGGAGCGCGGGGCGAACAGCTTCCAATCGAACCCGCCGTCACTGCGCGGGGTTACCGTCGCCTCCCAAACCATGCAGTCAGCCAGCTCAAGTATCTGCTGCAATTGCGCCCGGCTGCTCCGCCGGGCCTCCTCCGCGTCGTGACGCGCGGTAATATCCGTGATGATGCCAACAAGGTCCCAGCTGTCCGGTCCGACCGAATTGATGCTGACTTGCTCGGCCAGCCAGAGATCACCTCCGTCCCGGTTGATGTGAAAAACCTGCTCGTAGCCGCTGGCGTTGCCAAACAGCGCCTCCCGGCACCGCCGCATCATTTCCTGGTACTCGGGCACCTGTAGTCTTCCCCAGTCAAATCCTTCCTTGTTTATGGGCTCACTACCGTGAATTCGCCGGTAGAGCGAAGAAGGGGGGATGTAGATCTGCCACTGTAGATCCCCCCCGGCGAGCTTGGTGACCTGCCCCTGCCAGATCGTGCAATCCGCCCGCTCCAGCAACTGCTCCAGCCGCCTTTCGCTCTTGCGCTGGGCTTCCTCGGCTTGCCGCCGGGCCGTTATATCGATGACCACCCCCTCGATCTTCCACTTGTTTGCACCGAGCCGCGTGATCGAAGCCTGCTCATGCATCCACAGGACATTGTTGTCCTTGATCACCCGGAAGATCTGCTCATAACCCGGCAGACCCCGCAACATGGCGTCACGACTGCGGGCTTCAAGCTCAGGGAACTCAGGCACATTGATCACGCCCCAAGGCATGATCGCCCGCTGATCGGGATTCTCGCCCATCATTCGCCGGTAAAGCTCCGAGCGGGGCACATACCAATCCCAGTTGAATTGGTCCGCCTCGTCCCGGGTGACATGCGCCTGCCAAAGCAGGCAGTTGGCATGGGTCATCAGCTGGTTCATCCGCTCTTCGCTCGCGCGCCGGGCCTGCTCAGATTCGCGCTGGGCCGTCACATCGGTCACCAGTCCGGCCAGCCAGAAATGGCCGGGCCCGGTCGGCGTGATCGACACCTCTTCATGCAGCCACCTGACGATTCCGTCCTGAATCACGTGGAACTGCTGGACGTAACCGGGCAGCTTGTTCTCCAAAGCCGCACGTAATCGCTGGTCCATCTCCGCTATTTCCGGAATGTCGAGCCGGTGCCACAATTCCACCACCGGCGATGGCAACGGCGCGCCGAAGAGTTTTCGGGAGAGCACCGAGGCGTGCAGGGTGTACTCGCTCTTCCAGTCCGGCGGGCTGACCTGCACCCGGGCCTCCCAGATCAGACAGTCCGTGTGCTCAATCAGCGAGGTAACCTGTTGAGCCGCCTGCAGCGCCTGGCGATTCTTTCCCACCTGCCTTGACCGACTGATCTGCCATGCCGCCAGACCGGCGACCAAACCCGTCACCACCGCCACCACGCCGGCCGCCACCGGCGAGAGCTGAAACCCAGCCGCTGTTCCCAGCAGAGCCGGCGGTACTACAGCCGGGAAGGCAGGCAAAGTGGCGGGCCAGATACAAAACGTCGGCACGTGGGATAGCCTCAGCTATGAGGCGCGATATGTAACGAACAAAGGAAAGTGCAACTTCAAGGGGTATATTAGATGTCGGCAACTCCTTGTATGAATTTAGCCAAGAACCCTCCGGTGCCGAGAACGATTTTACCCTTCGGCAGCGCAACGTCATTTGACAATATAGCCCCCGCTCTGATGAATGAGCCGCATATGACCAAGCGCGCCGTCCTGCTGCTTAATCTCGGCTCCCCGGAATCCACCTCCGTGCCGGATGTACGTCGTTATCTGCGGGAGTTTCTTGGTGATGAACGCGTAATCGACAGACCGGCGCAACCGTTCCGCTGGCTGCTGGTCAACGGCATTATCACCACGTTTCGGGCGCCCAAATCTGCGCACGCCTACCAGAGTGTCTGGACCAAGGACGGTTCGCCCCTGATCGTCACGAGCAAGCTCACCCAGGCAAAATTGCAGCAGCGGGTCGACGTGCCGGTGGAACTCGCCATGAACTACGGCCGCCCCTCGATCACCGAAGCTCTCCATCGGATCGCCGCCACCGGGGCAGACCGCCTGCTGCTTTTTCCCCAGTATCCGCACTATGCCATGTCAAGTTGGGAGACGGTGGTGGTCAAAGTGCGCCGGGAAGCCGCCAAGATAGCTCCGGATCTGCACATCGAGTCCGTCCAGCCTTTCTTTGCC
This sequence comes from Opitutia bacterium, assembly GCA_037446975.1. Lineage (GTDB taxonomy): Bacteria > Verrucomicrobiota > Verrucomicrobiia > Opitutales > Opitutaceae > Lacunisphaera. The sequence continues at coordinate 21,168 of JBBIHQ010000022.1, read as the reverse complement.
GACGATGATTATATCGCCGCGCTGGTGGAGAGCGCCCGTCCGTACCTTGCCATGCCGCACGACCACTTGCTGTTCAGTTATCATGGTCTGCCGGTCCGGCACCTGACGAAAGCCGATTCGTCCCGGGCCCACTGCCAGTTGGTACCCGACTGCTGCAATGTTTGCAGTCCGGCTCATTCGACCTGCTACAAGGCGCAGGTCACGCGGACCACCCGGCTGTTTGCGGCCCGGGCAGGTCTTGATCCGGCCAAATGGACCATGTCGTTCCAATCCCGATTGGTGGGTGAACCTTGGCTGTCGCCTTTTACGGATCATGAATTCGAACGCTTGCCGAAGGCCGGCAAGAAACGCTTGCTGGTCATAACCCCGGCCTTCGTGACCGATTGTCTGGAGACCTTGGAGGAGATCCGTGTGGAAGGGGCGAAAAATTACCTCGCCGCAGGAGGCGAATGGTTTGAACACATTCCGTGCCTAAATGATCAGCCGGCTTGCATAGATTTTCTAGAAGGGCGGATACGCCGGTGGCTGCAGGACGCCAATGCGCCGATGTAAGCGTTCCATCAAAACACCCCGCGAATCGTAAAACCGGTTTAAATAACCGCCTGAAGGAAGGCTATAGGCGAGAGTTTGCTCGCGGGATGGGTCCCGAACTCGAAAATGCGGCACCTTTCCCCAGTGCACACGTCCACCACCCAAAGGGCCGCCGCCAAAGCCTTGGCCCAGGCCGAACAAGCCGTCCTTATTCTGGACGAAGCCGGCCGCATTCAAACCGCGAGTGTCGCCGCCTGCAATCTGTGGAAGGCCTCTGCTGCCGAGTTGGTGGATGATTTTCTCCCAAATCTCTTTGTCTTTGAAGTAACGTCAAGGGAGTCGGGCTGGGTTCAGTCACAATGGGAGGTGCTTGTTGCTGCCGCCCAGCAGCAACCGATCACCCTCCAGCTCCAGCCCAAGGAAACCGGCGCAATCGACGCCCTCGTGCGGATCGAAAAATTCAGCGGTGTCCAGCCGGGGTATTTTGCCTTTATCAGCCTGCCCGCTCCACCTCCCGCGCCCGTCCCGGCGTCCGACAATTTCCTCAACCAGCTTAACGAGCGGAGTTCGCTGGGTTTCTTCGACCTGAATTTTCTCAAGCATGAGGTGTATTACTCGGCGGCATGGAAACGCCTGCTGGGTTATGCCGACTCGGAGCTGCCCAACACCTATGAGTCCTGGCTGACCCTGATTCACCCCGACGATTCTGCCGCCGCCCCGGACCGGCAAGGCCGCAGCGGCTCGACCGGCACGCGCCAATTTTCGCTCGAGTTTCGCATGAAGCATGCCCGCGGGCATTATGTCTGGGTGCAAAGCGTGGGAGCGCAATTCTACGGACCCAACGGCGCCCTGCAGCGCGTGATCGGCGCCCATCTAGACATCGGTGATCGCAAGGAATTCGAGGAGGCCGGGCTCCGGGCGGAAGATCGTCTCCAACAGATCGCGGCGCGCGGGCGCGTCGGCGTCTTTGATCTCGAATTTTCGACCGGACTCTACTGGTTGTCGCCCGGATTCAAGTCCCTGTTGGGTTACGAGGAAAACGAACTTCCCGATTCGCTCGAGTCGTTTCTGCGCGCTCTGCCCATGGATGAGACCGCGGGTGGACTGCAGGCTTATTTTCTGGCGCAGCACCCGAGTCAGGTTGCTTATTTCGATACCTTGCGGCTTCGCCATCGGGAGGGTCGGGACGTGCTGGTTCACGCCGGCATTGTCCGGCATATTTCGCGCCGCAAAGAGTTGATCCGCGTGCTGGGTTTCGCCGTGCCGATGCCTGAGGCTTTGGGTGCCGCAGGCGAATCCGGCCTAGGTCTTCCGGCATCGCATCTGGCCGTGTTGCTGGGTGAGCTGCAGGAAGGTGTGCTGTTGGCCGACGACAAAGGTCGGACGGTCTTTCTCAACCCGAAGGCTGAGCAGCTGCTTGGAATCACCAACGAGAAGGCAGCCGGGCAGACTGCCGGGGAAATCTTCCATCTGGTTCACCGACAAAACGGGCAGACCGGGGAAAGTCCGGTGGCCAAGGCGCTCGCGACCGGGGACGCCACGCCGCTCAACGATGAATTCGCACTCGACCTCGGCAACGGCAAGTTCCAGCCGGTCGTTTTCAGCTCGCGCCCTGTGGCCGGAGCGACGGGCGAACCCGCCGGCGTGGTTGTCGTGTTTCGGAATCCCGATGAAATGAGCTTGACCCCGGAGGAACTTCTCCGGGCCAACCGTTTCGACGCCCTCGGACAGCTGGCGAGCGGCATTGCGCACGATTTCAACAACCTGCTGACCACAATTCTCGGCGGCGTCTCCCTAGCCAAGGAAAACCACGACTACACGGGACTGCCAAACAGCGAGAATGCCTGCATCGCCGCCAAATCGCTTTCCAAGCAACTGCTCACGTTCTCGAAGGGCGGCTCCGCGGTCCGCCAAGTGGTGAAACCGGCAGATATTCTGGCCGAATCGGTGCGGCTCGCCGCCGCCGGCTCGACGGTGAAAGTAGAGACCAATTTTGCTCCTGACACCGCCACCATCTGCGTGGACCGCGCACAAATTCTCCAGGTTTTCCAGAATCTCATCATCAACGCCATCCAGGCGATGCCGACCGGGCAGGGACAAATCTGGATCGGCGCCGGTAATGTCACGCTGACCGAAGGCCAGGTCGCAAAACTGGCCGCCGGCACTTACGTCGCGATCGAGGTACGTGACAACGGCAATGGCATCAAGCCTGAGCATCTGGACAAGATCTTTGATCCGTTCTTCACCACCAAGAAGACCGGCACCGGCCTCGGCCTCGCCACCGTGCGGTCGATCATCTTGCGCCACGGCGGCCAAATGGGCGTCGACACCGAGGTCGGGGTCGGTACAGCTTTCACCGTGTTTCTACCGCAAGCTGACCAACCCGAAAAGATTGAAGCGCGGCGTGCGCCCAGGTTGAACGATGGGACCGGGCGGGTCCTCTTCATGGACGACGACGAGGAGATTCGCGCGCTGACTGGCACGATGCTCGAAGGCCTCGGCTACAAATTCGACCTCGCGAGCAATGGCGAGGAGGCCATCAAGCTGTACAAACGCTATCTTAATATCGGCCGCCCTTATGACGCGGTCATTATGGACCTCACGATTATCGGCGGCCTGGGCGGCGAACAAACCTTCCGGCAAATGCGTGATCTTGATCCCAAGGTTTGCGCCATCATGGTCAGCGGTTACGATAATGACGAGATGCGCCGCCAATTCCTCGACCTCGGCTTTTGCGACTATCTTACGAAACCATACCGGATCGGGGAACTCGGCAAAACGCTCCGCGGAGTTTTCGGGAAATAGACCGCGATTGGGGTGGCGGGCCGGATCTGGGTGCGAAAATGCGCCCGCCTTGCACGGTGCGCAAATCCGCCGTTCGGCCGATTGTCAACTCCGGTGGCTCAGTAACTCGACCCGCCGCGGTCTCGTTTCCTCCCATTGCATCCCGACCGCAAAGTCCCGGGTGATAAAGTCGACAAAGTCCCGGCCGCTGATGACTAGCCCGCTCGCAACCTTGCTTCGGACGACGACGCTGGCGGTCGCCAAACCGTCACCCACGAGACTCAATTCCCCGAAGCTGTCTCCCGTTTTCAGGCGCCGCAGCTCCTTGTCCTTCTTCCTGACCGCCAATTCGCCCCGATATACCAGGAAGAACCAATGATTGGTCTCGCCTTCCCTGATCACGACCCTGCCCTCGGGCCACTCGTGGAGCTTCGCTTTCGTGGCAAAGTCCGACATTGTCGCAAAATCCCACTGGCGGGTCAGCTCGGCATGCTGCAAAAACCCCACTTTCTGAACCGCATCCTCAACCGCCTGGCGGGTCAGGCGGGTCAGTATCAGTCGCTCGAAATCCGCCTTATCCAGCGCCAGGAGGACGCTGCCAGTGAGGCAGCGAATGGAACGGGTGCGCGTTCCGCCCCGCAACAGCGCGATCTCGCCAAAGACCTCTCCCTTCCCCATCTCCGCCACCGGCTCCGAACGGCCCGGGGCATAGTCGCGCCGGACTTCGAGCCGCCCCGAAAGCACCACGTAAAGCCGTTCACCCGGCTCGCCCTCCCGCACGACAAAGCTGCCGCGCCGGTGTTCCTCCGGTCGCACAACGCTCGCGACAGCCCGCAGATCCTCGGGATTCAAATCGCGGAACAACACTGTCTGGCTCAGCCATTCCGCGATGGTCTCCGGCGAGACTAAGGCTGGTTGCGGTCGCAACCGCCGTTCGGCGCTCTCGCGCCACCACGCGCGCACATGGCTGAAGGCAATCCAGCTTACCGTCCCGATCGCGCCCAAGACCAATGCCGCCAGCAACACGAGCATGGCCAGTGCCGTGTAACGCCAGCCACCGGCCGCATGAAAGCGCTGGATCAGCTCCACGGCATTGGCCTGCCACAGCACGCAGCCGCTCAAGAGAACCAGCAGCAGCCAGGCCACGGTCGCGACGGCGCTCGCCAGCAGAAATTTCCGATCGACGACCTGTTGTCGCACATGCACCAAGAGCGCAAAAAGCCGGCGTCGCGCGAAAACGAAATCGTACGTCGTTGCCAGCTTCGGGTCTCGGTAGAGCGCGCCCAACAGGTCTTGAAACGGCGACTTCCAGACCGGAGACAATTGCAGGAGGGCCCCGCAGAGCGGCGGGACAACCGACCCGGGCACCCACCAGACCGCCACCACAACCAAGGCGAAAATCGGGGCGAGTCGTGCCATGGCGGCATTGAGCTCGGTGTCGCTGCCGCCCATGATCGCGTCATCCAGGTCAGCGCGGAACCGTGGCACCATCGTCTTCCAGAGAAACCGCGGACGATACACTTCACCGCCCGCGGCGCGCACCACGCTGGCAGCCAGTGCCCACCCGGCGCTTAGCGCACCGCAGGACGCGAGCCAACCCAAGACCAGCCAGCCGGGATGTTGTGGCATCTGCACCGGACGCAGGCTCAAGCTGATTCCCGTCGCAACCATGCAAGCAACTGCGATCCAGCGAACCGCCGTTCCGTTGAGCCGCAGTCGCCATCTTGTCGCCGCAACCTCTGCCGGCAACGGCTGACCCTCGGTTTCCAAAATGCCAGCCCGAACCGCCTGCACGACCAGTGCATAAAACTCGCGAAACGACGGGCAGCCCTGGTTTGCGATAGCCGCACAGAGGATGCTGGTGACGGTCCGCCCCTCGCCAAATTCCTGCAACACTCCCCATTGCCGCGGGGTCATCACCAGATAGCGACGGCCCGGGAGGTATTTGACGACCAACCGATCTTGCCGGAGTTTGACGACGCGAACGTTCCCACCGAGCCGCAGCACCGAGTGATTCAGCAAAGCGGCGAGATCACCCGCGGCCGGCGTCTGCCCTGTGAGCGTCTTGGACATCGATTGAGGAATTCCGTCCCGATGCACGTATTTTCGGCGCCGGAACTCAAGTGCACACTTGAACCGGGATTTCCCCAGCGCGACTGCCGCCGGTCATCGGGCCGCCGGTGGTGCCACCCGCTCGTCGAGCCGGTCCAACAGTCGGAGCAGGCCGTCGAGAATGGTAAGCGGATGAGGGGGGCAACCGGGAATAAAGAGGTCGACCGGCACAATTGCCGCAGCACCGTTGTTCACTTGAGGGTGGCCGACAAACGGACCTCCGGCGATCGCACAGGCCCCCACCGCGATGACAATCTTCGGCGCCGGCACCGCATCCCAAGTTTTTTTCAGCGCCAGCTCCATCCCCTTTGTCACCGGGCCGGTGATTAGCAGACCGTCCGCATGGCGTGGCGACGCGACAAACTGGATGCCAAAGCGACCGAGGTCCCAGCCAATTGTCCCAAGCACGTTGGTGTCGGCTTCACAGGCGGCGCACCCCCCGGCGCTCACCTGCCGCAGTCGCAGCGAACGGCCGAACAGCTTTCGCAGTTTCTCGTCAAGCGCGGCCGCCAGCCGGATCTCTTCCCGCCCGGATTCGCCCAGCATCAGGTCTTCGCGCCGCCGCACCGCCATGCGATGGTCCCCGGTTTGCGTGATTGCCTTCGCCGGGCAGGTTTCGACGCAGGCAGCGCAAAAAATACAACGCCCGAGGTCCAGCGCCACCGCCTTGCCAGCCGGGCGGACGATAGCTTCGGTCGGGCACACGGAGATGCAAGCGTTGCAGTCGTCCACGCATTTTCGGGCCTCGACCCGAAGCGCGCCACCGTGACGGTCCGGCAGCATCGGTGCCGGCCCCTTTGGGTAGGCCATCGTCTCGCAGCCTCGCTTCAGCCGGTGGACGATCGTATCGAAAACATACATGGTGTTGACACGCGGACTTACAGATCGAAGCCGCAGTAAGAAAGGTTGAAACTCTTGTTGCAGATGGGAAAATCCGAGATGGCCGCGCCCCGCAGGGCAAGGGCGAGTCCGCTCCAATTGTGAAACGAAGGATCGGTGATCTTGTAACGCTGAAACCGGCCCGTGGAGTCGGTCAAGGCCACATGGCACACTTCGCCGCGCCAGCCCTCCACCAGGGCGACCGCGAGGGTCCCGGGGGTCGCGGGAGCGAGTTCACCGCGCAATTCTCCTTCGATCGGAGACGCGAGCAGTTCACGCAGAAACTGTCCTGAGCGCTGGATCTCAAGAGAACGCACCCGGGCGCGGGCAAATACATCGCCGCCCGGCCAGACTACGACCGGCACCTGGGCGAAGCGGTACCAGCCCGCCGGGTGATCGTAACGCACGTCGCGCACCAGCCCGCAGGCCCGCGCCGCCAGGCCGACCAGACCGATTTCGGTGGCTTGGGCGGGGAACACTGTGCCGGTGTTTTCAAATCTTCCCCGGACCGAGGCGGAGTCCCACAACCAGGTGCATGCCTGCTCGGCGTCGGCAACCGCAGTCTCCAAGCGGGCAAGCAGCTCGGTTGCGCGCGCCGGGTCCAACTCGTAGCGGCATCCGCCGGGGCGAACAAGTCCGCGTCCGAAGCGGTTGCCGCACAACAGGGCCGTGAGGTTGAGAAAATCTCCGCGAATCTTGCCGCAAGCGGCCGAGGTGGGCAAGAACGCCACGTCGTTGGCGAGCGCCCCGAGGTCCCCGGTGTGGTTGGCCAGCCGCTCGAGTTCGAGCGCGATCGCGCGCAGCCATTGCGCGCGCAGCGGAGCTTCGGTTCCGGCGAGCACCTCCCGGACCGTTGCGTGCGCCGTTGCATGCGCGATCGTGGTGTCGCCTGCCACCGTTTCCATCTGGTTCGAGGTCGCCCGATGCGGTCCGCCGGCGAGCGCCTCCTCCACCCCCCGATGCTGGTAGCCGAGCGCTATCTCAAGGAACAGCACCTCCTCGCCGGCGCATTGGAAGCGGAAATGGCCCGGTTCGATGATGCCGGCATGGACCGGCCCGACGGCGACTTCGTGCACCTCGCGTCCGTCCACCCGGAAAAATTCTCCAACCGTCGGCGCAGTGCCGTTGGCTCGCCGCACGGGTTTAAGCCAAGGATGGCCTTCCGGCACCAGGCCGTGCTGTTCCCAGACTTCGCGCTCGAACAGATGGCCTTGCGAGTGCGTCGCCGTAAGCGCGGGATAAGCGCCGGTCACGGGTGTGCTGCGACCAACCGCCAGGGTGTTGTCCGCATCGAAGGCCAGCACCGCGACCAGTCGCACTCCCGTGGCATCGGGCACGCCAAACCACGAACAGAGCCGCGCGCCGCGACTCAACTCGGCCGCGGTGGCGCGCACAAATTCCGCAGCCGGCCATTCCGGCACCTCCGTCCACGCGAGGCCGGAGGCATTCGCCAGCAGGGCAAATGGCGTGGTGGCGCTCATGGGGACGGGAAAAGCTGGACCACCGCGGCCGACCAGGCTTGTTGGAGCACCGCCGGGGTGAAAAGGCCCAGCCACAATGACAGGAACATCAGAGCGAGCGGCGGCAGGATCAGGCCCGCCGATTCCACAAAACGTTTGCCTCCGGCCTTCGCGCCAGGCCGCGGACGGCCATCCACAATGCCAAAGACCACCCGGGTCAGGCCAAAAAAAGCGAAGAGCAGGCAGCTGAAGAACATCCCGACCGCAAATCCATGGCCTGGGAGTGCAAGTGCGGCCCGCACCACCCGGAGCTCACTGAAGAATGGACCAAACGGCGGACAAGCGGTGACCGCAAACAACCCGGCTACAAAAAGCATCGCCGAGCGCGGAGCGAGCACCGCCATGCCGCGCACGTCGTCCATCGAGGCTGAGCCCGCGGCGCGGCGGATGTTGCCAGCGCTCAGGAAAAGCGCTCCCTTGGTCAGGCCGTTGCTCCACACGTGAAACAAGGCGGCGCCGACGCCGGGGCCGCCCAGTGCAGCGCCGATGCTCAGAATGCCCATGTGCTCCACGCTCGAATAAGCCAGCATCCGTTTGAAGTTGCGGGTGCCGAGGAGGAACAGCGCGGCCACCAGCATCGAGAAAAGTCCGATGGCCAGCAGGGTCCGGTCAGCGATCGCGCCGGCGCCGGCAGCATTGACCACCGCTCGCACGCGCAGAATGGCAGTGAACGCGACGGTGGTTACTCCGCCGGCCAGCAACGCCCCCACCATGCCGGGCGCCTCGCCATACGTGTCCGGTTTCCAGGTGTGCATCGGCGCCAACCCCATCTTTGTTCCATAACCGACCAGCAACAACACCCACGCGACCAGCAGCCACGGTCGAGACAGACCCACCCCTTGCGCCATCAACGTCACGAAGGTCAGGTCCCCTTTTCCGCCACCGTGCAACGACGCGTAGCCCAGGCAAAACGACCCGAGCAAGGACAAGGCGATGCCGGTGCCGCCGACCAGCAGATATTTCCACGTGGCCTCAAACGCCCGCGGAGTGCCGTTGAAGTGCAGCAGAGGAACGCAAGCCAGCGTGACCGCTTCGGTCGCGATCCACAGCACACCCAGATGGCGGGCCTGATGGCCGGCGCTCAACAGGCCAAGCACGGCCAGAAGCAGGGCGACAAACACCCGGTTTGCCCGCTCCTGCCGCACCCGGAGATAAGCAACGCCGTAGATCGCGCAGACAAAAAACAACAACGACACGACTGGAAGCACCGCCCGCGCGAGCGGATCGAAGGCCAACCAGGCATCCGGGGCGACCACCGGCGGATTCAGCAGCAGCCAGAAACTCAATACAACATGGGCGAGCCCGACGACCGGCAGCAACCACGGCCGCGTGCGATTATCCGGCCAAAGGGCGGCGACGATCGCTCCCGCGATGGGCACGATGATGAGCAGGAGGGAAATCATTCGCGCAAGACGGTAAGTTTGCGGGTGTCGAGGGAATCGAACGCCCGCTGGATGCGGTCCACGATGATACCGATGACGAACACGCCCACGGTCAGATCGAGGAGCACGCCTGCTTCCACCAGCAGCGGGGTCGAGTGGATCAGCAGCAGGCCAAACAGGTAGATGCCGTTCTCCAAAATCAGATAGCCGCAGACCTGGGAGATCGCCTTGGCCCGGCCGATGAGCAAAATAAATCCCGTCAGTACCGAGGCCAGCGCGCCCGGCACGAGCAGCGATCCCGCATGCTCGGGCAGCAGCGGCAGCGCACGCGCCAGCGCCACGGCGGCGATCGTGCCGCCAGCCCCCAGAAGCAGAGAGGGGACGAACCCGATGAAAGGATCGACTTCACGCTGGATATTCGCCGCCCGCATCGCCCGGCGCAACAACGCGGGAATGATCAGGCCCTTGCCGCCGATGGTGGCAAAAGCGACCAACCAGACCTGCCAGTCAAACCTTGCTTCCATCAACAACGGCATGATTCCAAGGACGACACCCTGCAAAGACATCGTGCGAATGAGCGCGGGCAGCCGACTGCTGCCCAACGCAATCAAATTCAGGCCCATGGCGAGGCCGATCAGCAAATTCAAGTTCACACTCATACCGCTCCCCCCTTCCACGCAACCAACAGGGCAAACAAACAGAGGAGTATCGCCGTCGTCAGGAGCAGCGGCACGCGGCGGAAGGCAAATCGCGCCAGGAGCGACTCAACCAAGCCGACGCTGATCGTGACGGTCAGAACTCCCGCCAGCAACGCGCCCATTTTTGCGAACGGCGAAAGTTCACCCATCGGCAGCACCGCCTCGGTCAGCAGGACCGAGAAGAGCAGCAGCTTCACGGACGCTCCGTGCAGGATGACCGCAAGCGGCGGCCCGCTGTGATCCAGGATCATGGCCTCATGGATCATAGTCAGTTCGAGGTGCGTGCTGGGATCATCAAACGGAACGCGGCAGTTTTCCGCCAACAGCACGGTAAAAATCCCCGCCGCCAGCAACACCGCCCCGGCACCCGCCGAGGGGTCCAGCATCGTCGCCAACGCCACACTTCCAGTCTGGACACTCAACGAGAGCATGGCGGCGATCAGGGCCGCTTCCGCGAGCACCGCGTAGCTGACCTCCCGGACCGTCCCCATGCCCTCGAACGCCGAGCCTGTCTCCATCGCGGCCCACCCGGTGCAAAACCGCGCCAAGGCCAGCAGGTAGAGCATCAGCAGCACGTCGCCGCGAAAACTCAGCGCCGCGCCCATCGGCCCCAAAGGCACGAGCATCGCCGCGGCCGTGATCGCGACCCACGCCACCGCCGGGCCCGCCACGAATCCCGGCGAAGCCAGTTTGCTCAACACGACGCCTTTCTGCCACAGACGCATCAAGTCATAATAGAGTTGCAGCACGGGCGGCCCCCGGCGACCCCCCACCCAAGCTTTCACCTTGTTGATCACGCCCGGAAGCAGCGGGGCTAGGAGCAGCCACCACGCCAAACGGGCGATGAGATCGATCGCCAGGTTCATCGCGCCCCCCCCAGCAAGACCAAGCCGCTCAACGCCGTCAGGCCGGCCACAATATAGAGAATGTAAGCCTGCAACCGGCCGTGTTGCAGTCGGCGCACCGCTGTCGAAATCTGCATTACCGCCGTTCCAACCGGGGCGACAATCCGCTCCAGCACCGCTTCCGGGAATGTTTCCAGTCTCACTGCAGCCGACGGGAACGGCCCGCGCGGCCGCCGCAGGCTCAGGACCGGGCGCAGAATCCAGGAAAACCACTGGGCCGACGTGCTGGAAAAAGAGCCGCCGGAATATTGCATGCGTGCCGCCGGCCCCTCATAGGCGCAATCCCACGTGAGTCCGCGCCGCAGACCATTGACGTGGGCCTTGTGCCACAACCAAGTGGCGGCGACCGCAATGAGCAGCGCGAGAACCACGTGCACGGTCCCGAGCGTCAACAATGGCGCCGGCGCCGCCGCCGGCGTCCAGGCAGGAAGCCAGATTCCCACAGCCCGGGCAACCGCCGGCCAGAATATAACCGGGGCAAGTCCGATCAACCCGCACAGCGCCGCCAGAACCAACATCGGTCCCCGCATCTGCCAGCCGGACTCGTGCGCCAAGGCCGCCGCCTTGGTGCGGGCGGCACCCAAAAAAATCACCGAGCCCGCCTTCAAGAAACTCGCCAGCGCCAGCGCACCGGCCATGCCGAGCAAGATAGCGGCCAGCATGGCCGCCCCCGCCGCCGGCCCGCGACCGGTCACCGCATCAAACAAACCAAGATAAACGAGCCACTCGCTGACAAATCCGTTTAGCGGCGGCAGGCTGGATACTGCCAAGGCCCCGACGCCAAAGAGCCCAGCCGTCCAAGGCATGACCCGCCACAATCCGCCGAGCCGGCTCATCTCCCGCGTGCCGGTCGCATGAAGCACCGAGCCCGCGCCGAAGAACAGGAGCGATTTGAACAGGCCATGGTTCCAGACGTGCAGCAGCGCGCCGGCTAGCGCCAGTTGGCCCCACAATCCGCCGCCGTGGGCGGACGCGAGCAGCGCGGCGCCGAGGCCAACCATAATGACGCCGACATTCTCCACGGAACAATAGGCCAGCAGGCGCTTAAAGTCGTTTTGGGCGAACGCAAAAATGATGCCCAGCAGCGCGCCCATCGCACCGAGCCCGAGCACCACCCACCCAGCCGCCGCCGGCGCCGGCAGCCAGCCGCTAAAGCGTATGATTCCGTAGACGCCCATCTTGATCGCCACGCCGGACATGATCGCCGAGACATGGCTGGGTGCATTGGCATGGGCGGACGGCAGCCAGATATGCAGGGGGAAAACGCCCGCCTTCACTCCAAAACCCATCAGCATGAGCCAGAAGAAAGGAGCCAACCCCGCCTGTTCGCGCATCGGACCAAGTTCCCAGCTGCCGGTGCGCGCAGCCAGCCCGGCAAAGAAAGCAAAAAGGCAAACCGTGCCCGCATGCGACACGGCCAGATACAGCCAGCCCGCGGCACGAACCTCGCGCTGTGCATTATCCAGCGTGATCAAGAAATACGCACTGATCGCAAACAGCTCCCAAGCGATGAGAAAATGGAGCCCGTTGGACGACAACAATATTGCCAGCATGCTCAAGATCAGCGCGGCCCACCAGGTCCGGCTGCGCGGAGCCGAAGCGGGGTAATGACTATCCGGCCAATATCCGCCGGCATAGACTGCGCCCGCCCCACCCACCACGCCCACCAGCGCCAGGAACAGCGCACTTAAAGCGTCGAGTCGAAAATGCAGCGGCTCGCCACCGACGGAAAATTGGTTCCGCCACTCCCAATCCGGCGCCCCCAGCAACATTATCAAGGCTGCGACAAGCGCGGCAATCGTGCCCGTCATGACCAGGACAAGCCACAGACGAGGCCAGCGCGCGCCCGCCGCGACTCCAACCACGAGACACAAGGCCGCCAGCAACAGAAAGGGCCCGGCCGTCATGTACGCGCCTCTCCCTTTGCCCCGCCCTCATCACTCGCTGCCACCGCGAAGTAGATATCGTCATCACTCGCGCCGCTGACCACCAGTTCGCGCAACGGCCCGCGGGACAGCGCGCGGCTGAGCCGCCCAAGCAGGTCGAGATGCGCGCGCGGAGATGGTGCGACGAAGAAGAACATCCGGGTGATCGGCACCCCGTCGGGCGAGCCCGTTTCCACCAGCGCTTCGCGCAAGAGCAGCAGCGCCAGCGTACCGGAGTCACGCCCCAAGGCGATGCGGGTGCTGGGATGAGGCAGGGCGAAACCGCCGCCAACGGGGGCAATGGTCACCCCACCCTTCGCCCGCAGACGTTGGGCGAGCAGCTGGCGTACCGGCGGCGTCGCCCCTGGCAGTGCACCCACGATCTTTTCGAACACCGCGGATATGTCGGCCGCCGGCACGTCCCGCCAGATTCGGCCCGTTCGCAGCAATTGTTCGAGGCGGAATCCGGTGGCAAACGGCGAACTGGTCTCGGGTGCCAAAAAGCCCGCCTGTGTGGCCAAACCCCGGTCAGCCGCCCACTGCACCACCTGGGCCCGGTCAAACAGCAACCGGCCGCGGTCCGGCGTGTGGGGCAGCCCCTCGTCGCGGATCCAGCCTTCCACGACCTTTTCCGACACTCCAAAGGATTCGGCGATCTGGATCAGGTTTAGGTACATGAGAGCAAAGATAGCATGAAAGACCGCGGATAGGCCGTCACCCAAAATATTCGCAACCGACAACGGGAGCCCGGTGCGTTCATGGTCCGCCTCCCGCCAGGACCAGACCAGCCAGCGCGGCGATCCCTATTAACAGGTAGAAAAGGTAGGATTGCACCCGACCGTGCTGAAGCCGGCGCGCGGCGGTGGAAATCTGCATCACGAATCTGCCCGCCGGCTCGACAACCCGCTCCAATACCGTCTCGGGCGTATGCTCGGAAAAATCGGCGGCACGCGGGAAGGGCACATCCGGGCGATGGTCATGCCGTTGCGGACGCAGGATAAAGGCAAACCACTCGGTTAGCGTGGCGCCAAATGAACCCGCGGTGTATTGCATCTTGGCCGTTGGTGCGAGGTAACCGCAATCCCATGTCGGTGCCCGTTTCAGGCCGTTCCGTCGCGTCCGTCGCCACAGCCACCAGACGGCCAGAGACGCTACCGCCGCCAGCGCCAGGTTTACTGATCCCAGCGCGTACAACGGAGCCGGTACCTCGTCGCCGATCCAGACCGGTCGCCAATCGCCGGCTGCCCGGGCGATCGCCGGCCAAAAGAAGACCGGCGCCAATCCGATCGCCACACATGCCGCTGCCAGAATTAGCATCCCGATGCGCATTGCCGGGCCGCATTCATGCGCTTGTTCCGCCGCAGCGGAGCGCGGAGCTCCGAGGAACACCACGCTGCACACTTTGACAAAACAAGCCAGCGCCAGCGCCCCGGTGACACCGAGCAATATCGCCGCGGGAATCGCGGCCCACGCCGAGGGGCCATGGGAAAGTGTCGCGTCGAAAAGCCCCAGATAGACCAGCCATTCGCTGACAAATCCGTTGAGCGGCGGCAGGCCGCAGATCGCCATCGCCCCGATCCCGAACAGTCCGGCCGTCCACGGCATCACCCGCCACAGTCCGCCCAACCGGCTCATCTCCCGCGTACCCGTCGAGTGCAGCACCGACCCGGCGCCGAAAAAAAGGAGCGCCTTGAACAGCCCGTGATTCCACACATGCAGCAATCCGCCGACCAGCGCCAGCCTCCCCCAGACGGGATTGCCCTGTTCCATCGCCACCAAGGCAAAGCCCAAACCGATGAGTATGATGCCGATGTTTTCAACGCTGTGATAGGCGAGCAGGCGTTTGAGATCGTGCTGGCCCAAGGCAAAGGCCACGCCCAGCACCGCGCTGACCACGCCAAGGGTTGCCACCATCCAGCCGGCACCAACGGGCATCGGCAGCCAGCCGCTGAAACGAATCAGTCCGTAAACGCCCATCTTGAGCGTGACGCCCGACAGCATGGCCGAGACATGGCTTGGCGCGCTGGCGTGGGCCGACGGTAGCCAGACGTGCAGCGGAAACAACCCGGCTTTGAGACCAAAGCCGAACAACGCCAACCAGAAAAGCGGCGCCAGCTCCGCGTGTCCGCGCATCGGACCGATCTCCCAACTCCCGGTCCGGGCCGCCAGAAGCGTGAAAAAAGCAAAGAGCGCGAGCACCGACGCATGCGATGCCACCAGATAAAGCCAGCCGGCCGCCCGCACCTCACGCCGCTGGCGGTCAAGGGTGATCAGAAAATACGCGCTGAGGGAAAACACCTCCCAACCGATGAGAAAATGCAGTCCGTTGCCTGCAATTAGCACCAATCCCAGGCTCGTCAGAAGAGCAGTCCACCACGCCCGGCCGATTCGGGCCGAACCAGGGTGCGCGCTGTCCGCCCAATACTCGCGGCTATAAACCGAGGCGGCCCCGCCCACCAGGCTGAGCAATGCCAAAAAGAAGGCGCTGAGTCCGTCGAGTCGAAGGTGCAGCGTTTCTCCCCCCACCGGAAAGGAACTCCGCCAATCCCAATCTTTTCCGCCCGACAACACCATAGTCGCGGCCGCGAGCGCCGTGACCGCTCCAACCAATGTTGCAAGCAACCAGATGCGTGACATCCAGTATCCGGCGACGATGGCGACCAAAGAGCAGAGCCCGGCCACCAGCAGCAGCGATCCTGAAGTCATGGCGACAATGATGCACCCGGGCCTCCAGCGTATCCAGCCCCAACGGCGTCCACCGGTTGTTCGTCGGACTTCCGATCTGACCCGACCGCAACTGCGGCCGGCCGCGACGGTTCCTGGGGAAAAACCCAAAAAGCTTTCTGCGTCCGCGGACGAAATGTCCTCTTTGATGCTCTCATACCACGTGGAAACCGGTATTTTGCGAATCTCCTGTGCGGCATACAAGCATCAGGTGCCGGCCAGATGGGGTTATTAGGTGCCAGGCACCGCCCGATAAACTATTTGCGCCACGTCAAGGCGTGACACAACGCGACTCCGGCCGCGTCCGCTTCGTCAAATGCCAGCTTCCGGCCGTGTCCCAACATTGCCATGACTGAACGGGCCATCTGTTCCTTGCTCGCGCGGCCCTGTCCCACCACGGCCAGCTTCACCCGCAGTGGGGCATACTCGAAGATCTCTTTCCGCCGGAGGGCGGCAGCTGAAATGGCCGCCCCACGCGCCGCGCCGAGAATCTGCGCCGTCTGGAAGTTCTGTACATAAATCGTCTGCTCCAGCGCGACGTGGAGCGGATCAAATTCCGCCACGAATGCCGCGACCGCCCGGTGAATTTCGCCGAGACAAGTGGCCATGGGAAATTTCGCCGGAATCTTGACCGTCTGGCAGTGAAGCAACAACGGCTGCCGGCCGGGAGTGAATTCGATCAAAGCCAGGCCTGTGCCCCGCAGACTCGGATCAATGCCCAGCACCCGCCCGTGAAATGCCGGACGCTGCAGCGTCGGCGGTTCGGGCCACGCCTTGGCTGCGAGGCTGCCTTCGAGCTTCGCCTTCCACATTTGTCTGACCGATGTCCGCCCCATAAAGTGGATCATCGAATACACTCATGCCGGTGAAAGAAAAAGCGGAATGTTTTGGGCGGCACCGCTTCCGGCTTGTTTCACCCCCGGCACGTGGCCCAGACTGCAGGGGTATCGAATGAAACCGCCGCGGCATGACCCGAACACAGAGCGAACGGTCGCGCCCTTCCCCAATCGGCTGCAACGGCTGAGGACCCGACTGGAGGTGTTCAATCTGCGCGACTACTGGTGGAAATCGCTCGATGTTTTTGAATCCAGCCGCGCCGCGCGGATTTCCCTCTACCTGACGGCGTGCGCCGTGGTGATTGGGGGAATGCTCTGGTTCTGGGCCTATCCTTGGTGGAACAAACGCAATGCCGTCAAGATGGCCCGCGAATGGCTGGCCGCCGGCCGATACAAGAATGCCGTGGAGGCGGTACAGCAGGCCATGATAGTCGCGCCCGAGAATCCGGAGCCGTGGCAGATCGCCGCCGAACTGGCCCGATTGGGTGGGCAAAAGGAAAAGGCCGTGGAATATGCCCACCATGCGGCCAATCTGGCTCCGGAAGATTCTGAACTCCTCATCGCCTGGGCGGCCGCGGCGCTGCGCGCTGACATGACGGACGAAGCCAGCCGCGCGTTGGATCGGGTGACCGCTGACGAGCGCGCAAAATCGTCCGCGGCCCAGCGCGTTCTGGGCGAGCTGGCCCGGCGGCAGTTCCGTTTC
The DNA here is from genome assembly GCA_037446975.1 of Opitutia bacterium. GTDB lineage: Bacteria > Verrucomicrobiota > Verrucomicrobiia > Opitutales > Opitutaceae > Lacunisphaera. Next base: position 4,169 of record JBBIHQ010000022.1, on the reverse strand, counting down.
ACCGCCGCCGAAGGTCATTTTGAGGCGGCGGCACGCCTCGACGGTCGGGTCGCAATTGACGAAGTGCCGCTGGGACTGATCTTGCTCAACGCCAAAGATCCGGCCGTGCGCCAGCGGGGAACGAATTTGCTGATCAAGTGGACGGCCGACCGCGATTGGAGCGTTGTCACAATGCGCGCGCTGCTCGCCGATGCTCAGACGAGGGATGATCGGGCCGCGATGTTGAAATGGGCAGAGGCGTTGCGTCTCAACCCCGGGTGCACAGTCAGCGACATGCCAACCTGTCTGCAGGCGCTCTCAAAAGCGGATGAGAAGCGTTTTGCCGAAGTTTTATCGGCGCTGGAAAGAGATCATGCCACCAGCCCCGACGCGGCCGTGCAGTTGCTCAGCTGGCTGAACCAAATCGGCCGAAGCGCCGAGGCGGTCAAATGGATGCAGAGCCTGCCGGAGGCGGGCATGCGGCGACCACCCCTCGTGGTGGAAGGAGCCGAAGCCTTGCGGCTCACCGCCGACTGGCCGGCCCTGCAGGCCTGGACCAAGGAAGGAAACTGGGGGCCGGATGCGGAATTTCTCCGCTGGGCTTACGGACTGCAGGCGGCCCGCATGTTGGGCAACGAGGCGCTGGCCGAAGACCTGTTGCGAACGCTACGAAGCCACGCGCAGTTGAATGGCGTCCATGCGCTTTTTGCCGGTTCGACCTTGTATGGCTGGGGTCGACTGTCTGAGGCGGAGACCCTGTGGTGGATCGCTGCCGCGCAGGAGGGAAAGATTGCAGTCGATGCCCTTGGAACCCTGGCCCGGCATTATCAGGTTCAACGCGATGCCGAGGGGCTGTACCGGGTTTTTCGCCAACTGCATTTGTTGCGCCCGCAGGATGCGGGCGTGGGCAATAATTTCGCATTTTATGCGGCCCTCACCGGACGTGAACAACGCCTGGCGGAGCAAGTTGCACGAGCCAATCTCGCCCTCGAGCCACACAATCCGGTTTATCTGGCGACTTATGCGTTCAATCTCTTCATGCAGAACCGTACCGATGAGTCGCTTGCGTTGCTCAAGCCGCGGGCGGCTGAAGCCGCCGGGTCCCCGCCGCTTTCCTTTGCGTACGGGCTCGCCCTGGCCGGGACAAAACACGAATCCGAGGCCCGGAGGATCCTGGCCGCGATACCCTCCAACAGCCTCACGCTACGCGAGGCGGAATTGATCAAGTCCACCCTTGCCGACTAAGCAGCCGCCCGCGTCTGCGGACGAAAACGTCGCCAGCCAAAAAGCCCGAGCGCTCCGATCAGCGGCAGCCAAGTGCCAACCTCGGGCACGGGCTTGCCGTCAATCATCGCCACCGAACCTACTTGATAGACCAGCAATCCGCTGGGATTGAGGGCGCTTGAGCCCGAGGTGCCGGTTTGGCTGTTGGTGTTGTCCACGACCACGTAGATGTAATTGGTGCCGATAACAAAACTCGCGTCGCTGGACGAATTCGAATCGGTGAAATTCTGCAGGTAGATCGCCGAGGTGTTGCTCCAGGCGTTCAGGGCTGAGCCCGCCAGAGTGCTGCCGGTATTCACGCTGCCGTTGGCATTAAGAGTCGGGTTGACGTAGACCTTGTATTGGTCATCCGCTGCCAACGTCAGGGAAATTGAAACATTGTTGGTAATGGTGCCGCTGCCAGTCCCGGCGATATTGAAAGCCAGCCGGTAGACATATTGGGCACTGTTGGTGCCGCTCGTGCCGTTTCCGGGGAGATAATCACCGCCGGCGTTAGTTGTGCCGCCGGACGAAGCAGTCTTCGCACCTGGGGCCGTGATCCATTTGGAGGTGGAACTGTCGGGGACATAGGCGGCATCAATGTAGTTGGCCGCCAAAACATAGGATGCTCCGGTGTAGGTGCTGTTTCCGGTATAGCTCACCCCATTTACTTTCGCATAGGTAACGGTCCAAAGCGGGTCGGTGGTTCCATCCGCGATTAATTGCCCGCTGCTGTTGACCCCAGTGTAGTAAAGACCATTAACATTGGTTGCAGTACCCGCATGCGCAGCTGTGCCAGCCCACAGACAGAGTGTCGTAATGGCTAGAATTGCATGAGGTATTTTCCTTAGGTTCACGACTTTAATCTAGGGTGTTTTTCCTATATTGCAATGAATAAACCTACCGATTCTTTATACATATTATCATCAATGCGTTATCGTCAAAAATGACTAGAAGAGTAGCAATTTCAGCGATGCAATTGCGGTTAAAACCAACGCTGTAGCCTCGAACAATTTCTGATTCATCCGTGCTGCCATGTAGCGGCCGAGTAGGCAGCCGATGATGACCGCCGGCGCCAAAATGAGGTTAAGCAGCAAGCTTTCGCGGCTGATGAGGCCAAGGTTCGCCATAAAAGGCACCTTGAACCAGTTCAGCAGTAGGAAAAACACCGCGTTCGTACCAAGGAACCCCCATTTTGGCATCCGCATCGCCAATAGGTAAATGATCATCACCGAACCTGCGGCGTTTGCCACCAAGGTCGTGAACCCGGCGAGCAATCCCGTGCCCGCTGCCACCCAGGCCGGCGCGACAGCCAGACGGTTTTCCAACAGAACCCTTCCGGCATCCGTAGCGGTCAACTTCGTCAACCGATTTCGCCAATAATGGACCACCAACAGGAAGATGAGAATCCCGCCGACCAACCGACTTGTCTGCAAGTCATCGATATGTCCGAGCGCCAGCCATCCAAGTACGACTCCCGCTCCAGTCCATGGGAAAAGTTTCCACAAATGCCGCCATTCGGTATGCCGCCGGTACAGCAGGACCGCAAAAATATCACCCAAAATCAACATCGGCAGCACCACCCCGGTCGCCTGGCGGGCCGGCATCGCATTGGCAAACAACGCCACGAACAATACACCAAGCCCCGCAACGCCTGTCTTGGTCAAACCAACGAAAAATGCCCCGATGATCAACAGGCCCCATTGCCATGGTTCAAAGGCCATCATAGCGCATCGTCCAGACGCATCACCCACCGGCGGTGAGCGTGGTGGAAACTCGTCAGACTTTCTGGCACCCGGGCTTTCACGACGGAAGAATTCTCCCGTTGACGACCTCGAGCATTTGCCAGCTTTTCTCGTCCGTCAGCGGTGGACTTGTTCCCGTGGCGATAAACTGAGGTTCACCGTCGAGCGAAGCCCAGAATTTCGCCCGTCGGTCGGGATCGAGTTCCCCCAACACGTCGTCACACAGCAACACCGGCGTGACGCCGCTTTGCGCCCTGTAATACGCCGCCTGCGCCAGTCGGAGCGCGATGACAAGGCAGCGCTGCTGACCTTCGGACGCAAACTGCCTCGCCGGCCGGTCGTTGAGCAGCAGTTCAAGGTCGTCGCGGTGTGGTCCTCGCTCGGTGGATTTCAGCAGCGTGTCGCGTGGTCGGGCGGCCGCAAGTCGCGCAGCGAATTCCTCTTGGGCGTCCAACCCTAAGTCCGGCGCATAGGCCATTCCCGCCCGCTCGCTCTCCGGCACCAGCCGCGCATGAGCCGAGCGAAACATCTCGTTCAGAACCGCGGCACCCGCCTTGCGCTTGGCCATCAAAACCGGTGCCTGCGTCGCCAGTTCATGTTCGAACGCCTCGAGCGCGCCGGCGTCACGCCCGCCTTGCCTGAGCAACATGTTACGCTCCGCCACCGCCCGGGTGTAGAACTGCAGGGCCGCAAGGTAGGCCGGATCCATCGCCGCCAGCGTCAGATCAATCCAGCGGCGCCGGACCGCGGGCGCACCACGCAAAAACAGGCTGTCCTGCGAAGAAAATACGACGGTCGGAAATCTCCCGATAAAATCTGCCAGCCGGGTCACCCGGCCCTGTTCCCACATCACGTCGCGCCCTTGCGGAGTGAGCGTGATGGTGATCCGGCTTTCGCCAAACCGCTCGTGCTCGAGCACAAAGGCCAGGCCCGTCTGTGGCTGACCCAATCCGATCAGGCTTCTGGTCTCCGCTCCGCGAAAGGAGCGTAACGCCGTTACATAGCCGGTTGCCTCGAGAAAGTTGGTTTTCCCCTGGGCATTGGCGCCGCACAGGAATGTCCGCGTCCCGGTCAATTCCACCGAGACAAACGAAAGATTACGGAATCCCTGCAGGGTGATCTTCTGCAAACGCACCACTTGATTCAGGCGACCGCGACGCCTGCTGTCCATTTGGTTCTTGC
>JBBIHQ010000021.1:0-47309 GCA_037446975.1 Opitutia bacterium | reverse complement strand
GAAGAAATCGCCCTCGTCGAGGGCTTGCCCGCCGCAGGCGCTGGCGCGGGCGTGACGGTGAATGAACCGACATGAAACCCATCCGCCTCACCAAGCACGCCACCGGCTACCTCGCGAGCCGCGGATTCACCGCGGCCGAAGTCGAGGAGGCGATTCGCACTTGCGCGTGGGGGCCGGCAGAACTCGGCCGGCTCAATTGCCGGAAGGATTTTCCTTTCGACCGTGACTGGAACGGTCGCACGTTTGCCACGAAACAAGTGCGCCCGGTCTTCGTCGAGGAACCGAACGAAATCGTTGTCGTTACGGTTTACACCTATTACTTCTAAATCATGAAAATCTCCTACGACCCCGAGGTGGATGCGCTCGCCATCGTCTTTCGCGAAACGACCGTCACCACCAAGCACCTCGCTGAGGGCATCGCCGCGGACTACGATGCCAGCGGCCGGCTCGCCGGCTTGGAAATCCTCGACGCCAAGACCCGCTTCGGCGACGGGACGAATTTTGCGAGCGTGACGCTGGAAGGGCTGGCACTTGCGGCGAAGCCCGCCACCTACCCGCAGCCTCTCGACTCGCCCCACCATATCGTGAAGGAAGATCCACCCAAGGCCGAGTGATTCGCCATGCCTCGTCACACCTCATCAGTCGTCCCGCTCCCGCGGTCGAAGCGGACTGACCCGCCCGTTCCCCGCATCCCCGCCGACCCGCGCACCTGGCCCGAGTCGCGCCGCGCCTTTGGCTGGGCCGCCCGCCACTTCTTCGCCCGCCCGCAGGCCCCGTGGTCACCCGACCATGTGCTTGTCCCCGAGATCGTCGCCGCCTGCGTGGTGCGCGAACTGATGCTGGCCCTCGACCTCAAGCGTTTTCCGCACCGCCGCTGGGCCGACTGGCTCGCCCGCCGCGCCCACGTACTTTACCGCGTGGAGAGAAAATTCCGCGCCCGCATGAACGGTCCATGCGAACGCGAGTATTGCTACGCCTACATGCGCCACTGGCTCCATATCGCCCTGCGCAAGAGCGGCTGGAAATACGCCGACGTGCTCCCCGAGGAGATGCATGCCGGCCATCCACCGACTCGCGATAACATCGTTTCCTGGAAACGCTGGCGCCTGACGGAAGGAAGGGCGGCATGATGATTGCCTGCCCCTCACCGGGTAACCCGCGCTCAGGGTCAAGCCCACTCTATTTCCCGCCTGCGCCAACACGCAGCTATAGTGTCTGGGCGGACACAGTATCGGGGCTTTGATGAGCAACGACTTTACATCTTGCCTTGAGGGCATCGAGGAGGAGTTGAAGAAGTTCCAAGGCACTTGGAAGCAAGTCGGCCATGAGCGGGATGGTTTGAGAGAACCTCCCGACGAGCGGGGCTCCGAGCCCATTACAACGTTTGTGGGCAAAGAGTTTGTGGTGACCCTAGCCGACGGGAGCATTCCGATTAAGGGAACCTACAGACTCGATCCGACGCGCAACCCGAAGACCGTGGACTGGACAGACACGATTGGGGAGGACGCCGGGAAGACCCTGCTGGCCATCTATTCCTTGAATGGGGACCGCCTGGTTTTTTGTGCCGCGTGCCCCGGTCTGGAGCGGCCGACGGAGTTCAGGACCCGCCCCGGGCAGGTTCTCCGAATGCTACAGCGCGAGGCCCAGGCGAGTAACAAAGATAAGGCCCAGTGTCTGGGGGAGTCGCCGAACCAGTCGCTGCACCGAATGTCGGCCCCGCAACCTCTTCGGCCACTTCGGAGGCCAGGAAGGGGCCGCCATCGGTGAGCTAAATTGTTGCAAATAGGATTTTCACGATGAACGACCAAATGCCGAAGGACCTCAAGGTCTGGGAAGGCCGACGTAAGCTCGGTAGGACAAAATTTATTCTCCTCTACGGAGTCGTATTTTGGGGTGTCGTGGCGGGAACCATCGCGACCCTGCTTTCCTTTTGGAGACGAGGCTTCTCAGTGTCCACTCTCCTCATCGCAGCGATTATCTGGCCGGTCGCCGGTTGGTTCGTCGGCGCAAGCATATGGACCAAGTCGGAAGAGAAGTATCGACAATTTACCGCAGCGAGAAATCCCAGCAGATGAAAAAGCCGTCGGAGCCAACGCCACCAGCGGTCACGGATCGTGCTGCTGCATGCTCCGCGCCAGCCAGGGGCGCGGATGAGCCCTGGTAAACGTTGGCAGCGGAATCGCAGACAACTGTTGCCTCCCGCATCCGGCCGGGAGAGGATGCTTCCATGCCTACAGCGATTGCCCTGCTAAAAGTCGACCACGCCAAGGTTACCGGTACGGCCGAAATCTTGTTGGAGATGCCAGACGTCGCGGAGGTGTACTCGATCTCCGGACGGTACGACCTGATGGCGATCATCAAGAGCGCCAGCGTCGATAAGATTGAATCGGTCATCACCGATCACTTGCTGAAGATCGAAGGCATCATCGATAGCGAGACGATGTTCGCCTTTCGAAGCTTCGACAAAAGAGAAGGCGGCAAGTCAATCGGCGTCGACTGATTCAGGCCCCAGGATGATCGCGCCGAACCGGGTAGCCGGAGGCCGTCAACTTCCGGCCCCCACCACCCGACGGACGGGTCCGGTCATCGCGTAAGGCTTCCGACTTCGCAGCGGGTAGCGACCAAATGGGCGCCACAAGACGCCGCCTACGGCATCACCCGTTCCAGCTTCATCGCGTGTGTCTCGTCTTCGCCCACGGTGACAATTGCCTTCTTGGACGGACCCGAGAAATCGAATTCACACTGGACGTCGGTCGTAAGCGCATAGAACCGGGTCGTGGACATCGCGTGCAAGGCCACCTCCGCCCCGGACAACGTGAGGGAGAGCAGCCCGTCGGAGAGCCGGCGGATCTTCACCCCGCCGCCCTGCCCGGTTCCGTAGTCCCCGACGTACGATTCGAGCAGCGCATCCGGCAGCATGAATTCCTTGTGCCGCGGATTTCCCAGCTCCCGCACCCAGATATTCCGGTAGCGAACCGGATTCCCGTGATCCTGCAGCGCAATCGGCAGCCGCTCCGGGTGCGCCTTGTAGGGGACGCGCCCGATCCAGCCGGTCGGCCCGGTCAGCTCCACGTTGTTCTGCACGAGCACGCCGTTGTGGAAAACCGTTTCGCGGGCCTTCGAGACGAGCTTCCCGTCCGCGTCGAAACGCGGGGCGGTCCAGACGATGTCGTAGGTCTGCCATTTCCCGGGCGGCAGGGAGACATTCACCAACGGGGGATACTGTCCGTAAACCGAAGCGGCCGAGCCGTCGGCGTAGGTCTTGTTCTCGTAGGAATCGAGCACCTGAACCTCATAACGATCGAAGCCGAAGAACACGCCGCTGTTGCCGCGGCCCTGGCTCGTACCATGCGGTGGGGTGGGCGCCGCCCATTCCACATGAAGCTGGCAGTCGCCGAATGATTGGAGCGTGCGGACATAGCCGCTGCCCGGGACACATTCCAGAGCGCCATCATGCACGACCCACTTGGTGGGGCTGCCATCCATCGCCACCCATTGGGCGTTGTCCTTGCCGTCATACAGCACGGTGGCATCAGACGGAGGCACCCCGGGTTGCTCCTGCGAGCTGAAGGTCCCCGGGCTGACCACGGGGGGCTGCGGCCGCTCGCGGTCGTGGTCGAGCCAGTTGGGGTCGGGTGCGCCGCTCAGGGCGGCTGACATGGCGACGACGAATCCAGCGATCAAAACGGAGGGGATTTTCATAAGCGGTGAAAATTCAATCTGGTTCTGATTAATCCGGCTGTCCAATCGAATTGCGGCTCGCGCCAGGAACCGGTTTGCGCGGAAACGCATCCTGGATTTGCCTCGGCGTCCGAGCGGTGCAAGGCTGCGATGATCATGCGCCCTCCTGCCTCCATCCTGCGGGCATCTGCCTTCCGTGTTTGCCTCGCCCTTGCCGCCCTAAATTCATTGGCGGTTGGAATTTCCGGCGCCGAGGGCCGGCCCGCCAACGAACTCACCGAGGTCTGGCACCCGGTGCCCCCGGTGGTCAACGCCCCGGCTGGTGGCGTGCCGTCCGACGCCATTGTCCTGTTTGACGGAAAGTCGCTTGATGCCTGGGAACCCGTCCGGGCGGGCGAGGCCGGCTGGAAAATCGAGGACGGTGCCATGATCGTGGTTCCCAAGGCAAAACCGTGCGACCTGCGCACCAGACAAAGCTTCGGCGACGTGCAGCTCCACCTTGAATGGCGCGCGCCGGGCGAGATCAGAGGCACGGGCCAGGATCGTGGCAACAGCGGCGTGTTTTTCATGGGCCTCTACGAACTGCAGATTCTCGATTCGTGGGAGAATCCGACCTACGTCAACGGCCAGGCCGCGTCGGTCTACAAGGAGCATGCGCCGCTGGTGAATGCCTCCCGTCGGCCCGGGGAGTGGCAGGTTTATGACGTCGTATTCATCGCGCCGCGCTTCTCCACCGAGGGAAGACTGCTCAGTCCGGCCCGGCTGACCGCGTTTCACAACGGCGTGCTGGTGCAGCACGATGTCACCCTCACGGGCCCCACGCCCAACGGCGCCACCTTCCACCAACCCACCCTGCCGGCCTACCGGACTCATCCGGCCAAGCTGCCGCTGCAGTTACAGGATCATCGGGATCCTGTCGCCTTCCGGAACATCTGGGTGCGCGAGCTGAACCTGCCCGAGGCAAGATAATCCGCCACCAACGGCCCGCGGTCCGCTCCGCGCCCAGCTGGTCCGCGATCGACTGGCTCCCTCACTTCTCCGCCCACTCTGCGGGCACCGCCGTGATCGGCCGGATCTCGACGTGGCGGTAGTAGACCTCCGCGCCTTCCGTCTGCAGGCAGATCCGCCCCGCGGTGATCGGCGCGGGGGCGGCGCCGTCAAGCCTCTCGGCATGGTGAAGCCGCATGACGACTTTGCCGTTCACGATGTGGATGCTGTCGCCGTTGAAGCAGACCAGCTCAAGCGTGTTCCACTCACCGTGCGGCTTCTCGGCATCCTCCAATCGTACACAACGGTTGCCGACGGGCGGCTTCTGGGTGAAAAGCGTGGGCGCCCCCGCCGGATCGTAATGGTAGAGCGTCCGGCCATCCGGCGCCTTTTCCGGACGAGCGTTCACGGTGATCTGCGCCCCCAGCGAATAAAGATCGCCCATGTCGTGCTCCTGGATCTGGAACTCGATCGAGCGCGGCCAGGTCTCGTGGTCGAAGCCCGGCTCGCCGTGGACGAAGTAGAGCAGACCGCTGTCGCGCGGGGCGTTGAGCTTGTAGCCCCATTTCCTCTCGCCCCACTTCACCTGCAGGCGCACGTGGAAATTCCCGAACGACTCCTTGGTGGTCATCACGCCGAATCCCTGGCCGGTGATGTGGATCACCGGACCGCCATCGATGGTCTCGATGTTGAACACCTTCAACGGATCACGGTTCCGGCCGATGAACCCGAGGTATTTGCCCGCGGCGTCACGTTGCAGGCCGGGCACGTTCCACGACGGATCGGGTCTCGTCATGAATGTTTCCCAGCCGGCAAGATCCCGGCCGTTGAACAGCGGACGCCAGTCCGGCTCCGCCGCCGCCAGTCCACCCGCCACGAAAAGGGCGAGCAGCATCCGCCCGAAGTGTGATCCGAAGGTAGTCATGAGGGAAACCACCTTGCCTGACCGCGCGTTTTCCGCAACCTCTGTCCGTGCCATGATCAAAGGTTTGCGCCCAGTAATCCATAAGGTTTCGGACCGCGCCCGGGCTAAGGCGTGGTAGGCGCGGGCCTTCGGGGTCGCCCCCTATTTAGACGAGCCATTCTATGGGGGCTTCCACATCGGCGGCTTCGAGCCGGGGCTTGATCCCGATGCCCCGGCGTCCGGCGGCCAGGGCGGCGGCATAACCTACCGGGGCGTTGACGGCATTGCGACGGACCATGCCCGCCTCCACGCTCTCGGAGCACAGAAACACGAGGAGCCAAGGGACGTGGGCGGCGACATCAGGGTAGCGGCTGTGCGCGACCCTTTCGGCCATTTCATCGGCCTGATCTTCAATCCACATTTCGACCCGAAGACCAGATATTGAGCAGACCCGGTTCGTGAGTGGCGCGTAAATCCGCCACCCAGGACACTATGGGCTGGCCTCGTCTTCGCCGATGGCCCAAAAACACCGCCATCCCGGATCATGAATCTCGACGACGCCCGCTCCGCCATAATCCTTACCCTCGGTCGCATGAACGCGCTCTACCGCCAGCCCGTTTTCGACGAATGGGTGCTGGTGAAGCTGGCCAGTGAACAGGGCGCCATTCTCGCCTATCATGGTCCGCGGGCCGAGAAGTATCAGCGCAAGTTCAAGGAGGACATCGGTCCGTTGCGGACGGAACTGGACCGGCGGCAGATGGCCGTCGGCGATTTTGCCTTCGTCCAGGATGCGACGGGAACGCGCTTCGACGCGTGCATGCGTCTCGGCCCGGCCAGCTACCTGTTCTGCAACCATACCGGCAAATCCATGGCCGACATCCGGCAAGATCCCCTGTGGCTCGAAGCCCAAAAGCCATTCGCCGGCCTTGGCACGAAATTCCGTTCGGATCCGCTGGAGTGAGCAGCGGCGGTCAGCTGTCAGCTCTCGGCTCTCAGCTGGAAGATTGAGCGAACCCTTGGCTTGGCTCCATCCGAGGGCTGATCGCTCAACCGAGCAGCCCCTGCCAGACAAACCAGCCGTACAGGGTCATGAGGGTCGCTCCCGCCCACCGCGGCAGGCCACCGGTAACCAGCAGCAGAACCACGTGTACCACGACCGACGCCATGAGGATCAGCAGCCCGGTTTGGAAGAAGTCCGTCACCGGAAGGGGCTTCACCACGGCGAACAGCCCGAGGCATAGCGGTATGCAGATATGGCCGTCACCAACCTGTGAAGTGTAAACCACATCGGCCCGGCGCTTCCTGCCCCAGTACAGGGCAAGCAAGGCATTGGGCAGCACCATCAGCCAGCCGGACAGCCAGCCGAGATTGGTCCCGCTGATGAAGCCGGTCCTTTGGGCCGAAAGCCATTTCACCAGCCAATCGATGTCCTCATAGAGGATGTATGCACAGGCGAGCACCACCAAGGTATCGAGGTAGAACATCACGCCGAAGGACACACGGTGACGGACGTTGTGCTTGAGCACGTCGAAGACCTGGAAGCACTGCCAGAAGAGGAAAAGTCCGATGAGCATCAAGCCATCATTGCGGTCAAGTTTTCCGTCGCGACCGAGCGCCCATACCGCGCCGGTGAAAAACAGCACCGCCACCAAGGTGAGGAGCAGCGACAGCCGGTTGAGCTGGCCCTCGGTCCCGGCATTCTTGGGCCGCTTCACCTCCTTGCCGCTCTTCGCGGCCTTCCCCGGCATCACTTGCAGAGTCCAGAGGACCGCCGGCAGGCCGAGGAGCAGGGTGAGATTGGTGACATTGTTGACGAGGCAGTTGGTCAGCACCTCGCGCGGCGCACCATTGCGCGCCACCATGATGGTCACAAAGATCAGGTTACCCAATCCCGAACAATAGGGCATGATGAGCGTGCCCAGTGCCGTGCCCTCAAGCCCGTGATCAAGCATCGCCTCCAGCCGCCACATCATCAGCAGCGAGACGCCCAGGAACACGATCAGATAGGTCCATGGGTCGTTCAACCCTAGCGAGTCCAGCAGGTTTGGGAGCACACCCCTGATTGGCGGGAATCCGCCCGCCTGTAAATAGCGGGACGAAAGCCGGGGCCTCAAGGCCCCTCCCACAGCAGAATCAGTCCACTTCACCACCAACCGCCGGGGACCTTGCGCCCTGCCCTCACTGGAGCTTGAACGGCAGCCTCTGCAACCGGGTGAAGATATCGGCGAGAATCACGCTCGTCTTGGGCTCGGGATTTTCCCCGATCTTGATGGTGTAGGCCGGGGTGAAATTGCCCAGCACGGCGCAATAGTCGCTGTTGACCATGATGCCGATAATCTCGCCGGTCTTGCTGAAGACGAGATCGCCCCGCTTGGGCGATATCTCGCCAAACAGCCGGGTCACGATGCGGTTGTCCAGCTTCACATAACTGGAGTTCGACTGGTCAATGTGGAACGGCGTCTCGCCGTAGCGGCCGTCATCAGCGCGCACGAGCACGGCCTCGGGAAACTTGAACGGCTCCTTGGCCAGCTGATAGACCTTGGCACCCATGAGGGCAACCAGTGGCTCGTCCACTGGCACGACCACAACGCGGGGATCAAGCTGGAGAAACTGCAGTTGGGCCATTGGCGCGTTGAAAGAGCCCCGGATCAGCTGGCCGGTGATCTGATCGTAATCGGGCGGCGTCTCACTGAGCGCAAACGGCGTGTCGCTCAGGTGCATCAGGGCGTAGATCTTGTTGCCGTCGCTCACCAGCACGGTCTGCGTGTCCCGGTCCTTGACCGCCGGGCTGAGGACCGGCAGAAAGCCGGGGCGACGGGCGGTGATCCTCGTCTGCACGCGGTTGGCGAGGAAGTCGGTGAAAATGATGTTGGGATTGATCGGGCGGTTTTCGCGGATCTCCTTGCTGAGCTCGCCGGATTTCTCCGCCAGCTGGCCGACCCCCTGGGTCAACTGGGTCGTCTGCTCCTGCACCTTGACCCGTTCGAGCCGCTCCACCTCGACCTGCTGTTTGGCCTCCGCCAGATTCTGGCTGATAAGCTGCTTCTCCTGCTCCGCCACCCGCACGGCGACATTGAGATTTTCGATGCGCTGGCGCGCCTCGGCATTCTGCCGCTCCATCTGGGCCAGGGCCGCCTTCTGGCGTTCGGCCTCGGCCTTGCGCTCCTCCAGTTCACGCTGCATCCGCGCCAGTTCTTCCTTGGACATCGATGCCTCCTTGGCCGTGGTCGTGAAGCGCTGCTCCAGCTCGCGCGCGCTGGACTGGGTGGTGGCGAGGGCGCTCTCCAGCTGTCCCTTCTGCTGCTGCAACGTCGCGAGATTCTTTTCCCGCTCGGACAGCGAGCCCTGCGTTGACGAAAGCTGGGCGGCGAGCCGCTCGCGCGAGGCCTTCTCGTCCTCCAGGGAAATGCGCATGAGCTCGACCATGTCGGCGTTCACCGCCGGCGCGTTGACCGCCGAACGCGGCGCGGCCGTCTCAAGCTGGGTGTGCGTCGGCTCCGCCTTTTCCCAGCGGGTCAGCGCCAGGAGATTGAGCAACATGAAGTCGCACATGATCAGCAGCAGCGTCTTGTTCATGGGGCGGATTCCTCAGGCCGTCACGCCTTGCTGGACCTCGAGGATGAGCTGGCGCTTGTACGGACGGACGTGGCGGATCTTCACCAGCGCCACGCAGACGATGCCGAAAAGATTGGAGGAGTAAGCGGCCAGCAGGTTGGCGTCGATCACATGCAGCACCTGCAGGACGAGGGCCGTGGCCGTGCCGGCGATGCCGATGTAGAGACCGCCGTCAAACAGGTTCTCCTCGTTCTCCATGAGCCTGAGCTTGGTCGCCGCCGGCAGGCCCTGCCGGGCCACATCGGAGATCTTCAGGAGGCAGATGACATACATGCCGACCTGGATGGCGGCAAAGATCGTGATGGAGAGGATGGTGGTTAGTTCCATATGGGTGGGCGGGGTTGAAGCGGCGGCGGCCGGCGCGCTGATGGCACCGATGACCGGAATGGTGAGTTTGATCTTATAGTCGGAGACCGGGGCGGCGTTGAGCAGGAATGGCTCGGAAAAGACGAAGAAGATGAAGGTGAGTATGGCGGCGATCAGGCCGCTGCCCATGCGGGGAAAAGCGCTGCGCAGGGTCGATTCGACGGACCGGAACAGCCGAAAGTCCAGGGCGCGCAGCAGCAGGAAAACACCGCCCAGAAAGGCGGCATACTTTCCCACCAGGGCGAACTCCGGATGCCGCAGGGCAAAAGCCGCGCCCAATTCAAACTCCGGGCCGGTGCCGCGGGTGACCGGCACCTGCCGCTCCACCAGCTGCTGCACGGCCCCCGCTCCGTACGAGAGCGCCAGTTTCAGGTTCTCCGCCCCGGGCTGGCCAAAGGCGATGAGGTAATGCGCCACCTTGTCCGCCGAATTCGTCATCAACGCCGCGGTGTAGATCACCGGCAAATGTTCGGGCGCGACCCGGGTCAGGTGCGCAAACTGCCCGACCGTGCCCAGGGTGCCCGCCGTGCGCAGCAGTTCCGAGAGCTGCACCCAGTCCAGCCGTTTGCCAAGGGTCAGGATGTCGAGATAGAAGTCCTCCAGCTCGCCCATCTGGCCGGTTTGCACCGCCGTCTCGGCCAAGGCGCGCACTTGGCGCTGCAACGAGGCCGACAGATGTTCCGTCTGCCAGAGGTAAGCCGTGAGCAAGATCACCGCCTCAAGCGGCTGACCGCCGGGCCGGCTCGCCGGGACAAAACGTTGCGTGGTGGTCAGCTCGGCGGTCTTGAGCACGGTCTGGACGACCGGCAGCCGCGAAACGCCCAGATACCGCCGGAGGTTTTCGCGCGCCTCCTGCAGGACCAGGAATTTCAAAACCGGCTGCGAATCAGCCGGGCTCGCCGCATTGCGCCCGACGAGCAACGGTTCAAGCGCGACATCCCATCCGCCCCACGGGATCATGTCGCGGTGGTTCCGGGCAAACGCATCGTAGGCATCGCCGAAGGCCTTGGCGCCGGGATCCCCGGTCTGCCGGGCCGCTTCCAGCACCAGGGCGGCGGGCCCGGGTTTGTCGATCTCCAGCAGATCGCGGCCGAACTTCGCAACCGTCGGAGTGTCGCGCCCCGCCTCGCGCAGCAGCGCGACGTTCAGTGACTTCACATTGACCGGCAACAACCACGCCAGCACCAGCAGCCCAAATCCCAGCGCCAGCCAGAGCTGCCAAACGGCAGCACGGTCGCCGGAATCGGTGGCACGCGGTGACATGCGTTGAGTGATAATGGTTTGGTGGAAGGAAACAAATTTAATTGCCGGACACTTGCCCCGACAAATACGATGTGCAGGCTATAACCAGACCCATGCCCCTGAAGATTGTTCAATACAACAACCCGATACTGCGCAAAAAAGGTGTCAAGGTCGCGGCGTTCAACGCGGCGCTGCAAAAACTGGCAGGGGAACTGATCGAAGCCATGCACGCGGCGGAGGGCATCGGCCTCGCCGCCCAGCAGGTCGGGCAGGCCCTTCAGCTCTGCGTGGTCGACTTGCGGCCGGTGGAGGCGAAATTTGACTGGGAATACGACGGGGCCCGCCCGCCGCTCGAGTTGTTCATGCCGTTGGCATTGGTGAATCCTGAGGTGACCGCCGTGCCCGCGCCCGAGACCGTCTACGAGGAGGGCTGCCTGTCGTTTCCGCAGATCCGCGGCGATGTGGTGCGTCCCGACGAAATCACGGTCCGTTTCAAGGACCCGTCCGGCCACGCCCATGTCCTGCGCTGCAATGGACTTCTGGCGCGCTGCGTCCAGCATGAGGTCGATCACCTTCACGGCGTGCTCTACATCGACCACATGGCGAAGGACGTGCTCGCGGCGATTGAGCCGGAATTGAAGGCGCTGAAAAAACGCACGCGGGAACTTGCCAAAAAGTCCTGACATGCCCGCCGCCCGCCGCCCCAAATCCCGATCGATCGCCACCCGCACCGGCGACGACGGGACCACCAGCCTGCTTTATGGCCAGCGCGTGCCCAAGAGCCACCCGCAGATCAGGGCCGTGGGCGCGCTCGACGAGTTCAACGCCGCCCTCGGTCTTGCCAAGGCCACCCGGCCGGCCGACGCCGGCCATCGCGAACTTGAACACATCCAACGGGATCTCGTCGCCCTGATGGGAGAGATCACGTGCGCGGAATGCGACGCCGGGCGCTACACCGTCTCCAAATTCGTCAAGGTCGGCGAAGCTGAACTCGCCCGGATCGACGCCGCCGTGGCAGCGGCCGAGGCTCGCGGACCGAAATTCGACGGCTGGGCCACGCCAGGCGCCAATCTGCACGCAGCCGCCCTCGATCTCGCCCGCACCGCGGCCCGACGGTCCGAGCGGGAATTGATCGGGCTGGCCGGACAGGGCAAGACGGTACGCCCTTTGCTCCTCCAGTATGTCAACCGGGTCTCCGATCTGCTCTGGCTGCTCGCGCGCCTGGCGGAAAACTGACACCGTTTTGTTTTGTCTCCACCGTTCTCCCCGGTTCTCATCCCGCCTCATGCCTGTCGCCGTCCTGCTCATTCTTCTCGCCACCCTCTACCGGCTGCTGCCGACGATGGACCTGTCGCTGTCGAATATCTCGCCGGTCATGGCCATCGCGTTTTGCGGTGCGGTTTATTTCCGCAACCGCTGGATGTGGCTTATCCCGTTCGCGGCTCTCGCCCTGTCTGATCTCTACATCAACCATTTCTATGCCCGGGAATACCACATGGACTGGCCGTTGAGCGGTCTCGTTGTGCGCACCGCCTGTTTCGGAGTGGCGCTGCTCATCGGCGCGTGGGTCGCAAAACGCAAATCCTGGCTCAACCTGCTGAACGGCGCGTTGCTGAGCGCCGTCGTTTTTTATTTGGTGACCAACTCCCAATCGTGGGCGTCCGACCCGTTCTACCCCAAGACGCTCGCCGGCTGGTGGCAGGCCTTGACTGTCGGGCATCCGGAGTACCCGCCGACCATCTTCTTTTTCCGCAACACCCTGTTCGGCGATCTGATGTTCGCCGGTCTCTTCTCCGGGGTGATGGAGTGGCTCGCCCACCGCAAGGGTGAGCCGAGCCTGCTGGACGAGGAGCCTGAGACCGAAACCGAGGAGCAGCCGGTCGAGGTTGAAGTAAAGGAATAAGGCGGCGGAGGTGCGGTGGTGCCGCACGCTGTTCCAGCCGCTGGTCCGCGGCGCGATCGGCAGTCTTGGACCGTTCCCCGGCGTCAAGCTCACGTGTGCCGCCGGCGCCAAGTGCGGCCGGCAGCGGTCCATCCTGGCGATTTGGTTCAGCACGGCGAACCGGGCCGGCAGGAAAATCCCCGGCCAATCCGGCCTAGCGCACGCGGACGTTCACAATCACTGACGAACCCAGTCGCAGCCGGTCGCCAAACTCGTGCAAAGTCTCGGGCGGCAGGGTGATCTTCACGGGGAAGCGCTGGACAACCTTGTTGAAATTTCCCGTGGCGTTGTCGGCCGGCAACAGGGCAAACTGGGAGCCGCTGGCGGGCGAGACGCTGTCAACCCGGCCGTGCAACACCGCTTCCGGGATGGCATCGACCGTGATCTGCACGTCCTGGCCCGGACGCATGCGCGGAAGCTGGGTCTCCTTGAAATTCGCGATGATCCAGGGATCCGGCTCGGCCAGCGAAAGGAGGATCTGTCCCGGCAGGACGTAATTGCCCACCTCGACGGCCTTGTTTCCGACGCGCCCATCAGCCGGGGCCGTGAGCTGGGTATAGGAGAGTTGCCGTTGGGCGTCGTTCAGGGCGGCGCCGGCCACGCCGACGGCGGCGCGGGATGCCTCGGCCTGAGCGGTGGCGGAATTCACGGCGGCCTGCGCCGAACCGACAGCGGCCTGGGCCGCGGTGCGGTTGGCCGTCGCCGCATCCAGCGCAGCCTGGGCGGCATCGAAGGCGGCCTGGGCGTTGTCCACGTCGGCACGGGTTACGGCGCCGCCATTCGCCATGAGCTGGCGGTCACGTGCCACGGTCAGCCGGGCGAGGTTGAGCTGGGCCTCCGCCTGGCTGATCTGGGCGCCGGCCTGTGCCACCCGGGCCCGGGCTTCGGCCAATTGTGCGTCCGCCTGCGCGCCGGCCGCGGTGGTCTGGCTCTCACCCGCACGGGCCTGGACCAAGCCGGCCGCAGCCTTCTGGCGGGCGATCTCAAATTCGGCCGGGTCGAGCACGACGAGCACCTCCCCCGCTTTCACCTTCTGATTTTCCACCACCCGGACTTCTTTCACCTTTCCCTGGATTTGCGGACCGACTTGGTCGATGTGTCCGGTGACGTAAGCGTCGTCCGTCTCCTCATAGTAATAGGCGTGGACGGCGAGCCGGCCGAGCCAGATGACTATGGCGATGACGACGATCGCCAGCAGGGCCTGCTTGCGGTAGCCAGCAAGGGGTTTGCGCCGCGCACCCGCCGGGGGTGTCGGGGCGGAGGCCTTGGCGGACAAAGATTCGGAAGAAGGAGAACTCATGGAAAGAAAAGTTTGGGTCGATCAATGGACGGCGACAGCCGCGGTTTTGTGGCCCCGGCCGAGCAACAGGAGCAACGGGAGGGTGACCAGGAAGGCAAAGGCTACGTAGTAAAAGACATCGGCAAACGCGAGCAGCAGCGATTGCGCATTGACGGTGCGATCGATCATCACCATGGCCTGCTGCTGCGCGCGGACCGGGTCCGAGGTATGCAGGGTGAAGATGAAATCGAGAAATTGGAGGCGCGAGGTCACGGCGGGGCCGAACATCTGCCACTGGGTGGCGGGACTGCCGCCGGGTGCCCGCAGCTTGGCGACCAACACGGCGCGATGCACGGCTTCGCGATGGGCGAGGACGGTGGTGATGAGCGCGATGCCGACACTGCTGCCAAGCTGGCGCGTGAGGTTGTAGAACCCGGCGCCCGCGGCGACTTCGCGCTTGGGGAGGTCGCCCAGCGTGGCAAGCGAGAGCGGAAGGAACATCATCACCGTGGCCAGGCCGCGGAGCACCAGCGGCCAGAACAGCGAGGTGTAATTGCTGCCGGGATTGATGTCCGCCAGCATGAGGGCCGTCACCAACATGCCCGTGGCCCCGGTGGCGATGAGCAATCGGGCGTCCAGCCGCCCGGCGACCTTGCCCATGATGAGCATCATGAGGGCCGAGGCGATGGCGCCCGGCATGAGCAGAAAGCCGCTTTGGGTGGCGGTGAAGCGCAGATAGACCTGCACGAAGATCGGCACGGCGAACATCACCCCGTAGAGGCCCATGCCGAGCACCAGCGAATAGATGCTGCCGGCCGCCAGCGACCGGTGCCGCAACACCCGCAGGTCGACCGCCGGATGCTTGACCCGCAGTTCATGCCAGATGAACAGGCCGATGCCGACGACGGCACCAACGGCAACAGTCCGGATGAAGTCAGAGGCAAACCAGTCCTCCTGCTGGCCCTCTTCCAGCATGGTCTGGAAGCAGGCGAGGCCGAGAGCGAGGAGGCCGATGCCGGTCCAGTCGACGCTCTTGTGCGCGTGGGAGTTGTCGTCATCGCGCGGGAAAAAGATGACGGTCATGAGCACGGCGAAAATGCCCACCGGCAGGTTGATGAAGAAGATCCAGCGCCAGCCCAGCGTGTCGGTCAGGTAGCCGCCGAGCACCGGCCCGATGGCGGGCCCGGCGATGACTCCGATCCCGAAGATGGCCTGCGCGGCGGGCTGCTCGTGCCGGTCGAACGTCTCGAAGAGCACCGACTGCGCCTTGGCCAGCAGACCGCCACCGCACAGCCCCTGGAGCACCCGGGCGAAAATCAGCATGCCGAGGCTGCCGGACAGGCCGCACAAGACCGACGAGGCCGTGAAACCGGCGAGAGAAAACAACATGTAGCGCTTGCGGCCGAAGCGGTCGCTCAGCCAGGCGGCGAGTGGAATCATCACGACATTGGCGCAGGCGTACGCGGTCGAGACCCAGCCGACCTCGGAGAGCGTGGCGCCGAGGTTTCCCTGGATGTCGGGCATGGCGACATTGACGATGCTGGTGTCGACGATCTCGAGCAGGGCGCCAAGCGCCGCCGTGATGGCAATCACCCATTTCAGCACACCCCGGTCCGCCATCCGGGCGGCAAGGGGGCCGAGCAGGCTCCGGTCGGAGCCGTAGAGTCCGTGAGCGGCACGCTTCATCGACGATCAGGAAACAGTCGCGCCGCGCCGGAGCAGTTCCACGGCCGTCTGCAGGTAGCTGGCGGCGGAATATTCGATCTTCGTATGAACGGAAGCGCGGCGGAGCACGCCCGTGAAGATCATGGCGTTGAACAGGTCGGCCAGAATCTCCGGATCGGTCGCGGACAGCAGATCGCCATGGTCGCGAGCTTCCTTCAGGCGGCTGACCAGCGCCTCGCGCAGCGGCCGGAAGATGGCCTTGAAGACCTGGCGCTCGTGATCCCCGTGATGCTGGATCTCGCCGATCATTGTGCGGATCAGCGGCAGGTTTTCCTTGAGCAGGTTTTCGTAACGGCGGGCATGGCCCGTCAGGTCCGCCGCCAAGTCTCCGGTGGCGACCGGCGCGGCCGGGCGCGCCGCCGCCGCCTGCGTGCCGAAGTTCCAGCCGATCACCGCGGCGATCAATTTATCCTTGCTTTGGAAGTGCCGGAAAAGGGTCACCTCGTTGACCCCGGCTTCGCGCGCGATCTCCCGCGTGGTTGATCCGGCAATGCCGTCGCGGGCGAAGACCCGGGCGGCCCCTTCCAACAGGCGCTGGTGGGTGTCGGCGGGCAGGTGCGTGGACTCGTTCATGCAAGTAATTACTTGCATGCATTGGCGTTTCCTCAAGTCGAATTCTTCCGGGTCCGTCAGCCGGGTGTGGCAACTCCTTGGAAGCCAGCGCAAAAAAAATGTCGCCTTCGTCACCCGCCACCGGCCCCGCCCCATTCCCGGAGGTCAGGGAAACTCGCGAATCCAGTCTGCCTTCAGGCCTCGCCGCCCGGAGCGCCACGGGGCGCAGGCCGGGAGTCGGCTGCGCGCAATCTTCGGGTGAACCCACAAACCCGCCCGGAGACCGGCTTGGCCGGTCACAGCAGATCCGCCGCGAGCTCGGCGAGCTTGGAGCGCTCACCCTTTGACAGCTTCACGTGCGCCGCAAGCGCATGACCCTTCATCCGGTTGTGGCAGTATACGAGTCCGTTGCTGCGCGAATCGACATACGGATTGTCGATCTGCGCCGGATCACCGATCAAAACAAGTTTGGAGCTCTCGGAGATGCGGGTGATGACCGTCTTGACCTCGTGCGGCGTGAGCTGCTGCGCCTCGTCCAGGATGAAGAAGCGGCGGGCGATGGACCGGCCGCGGATAAAGCACAATGCCTCGATCTCCACCACGCCGTTCTTGATCAGGCGTTCGTAGGGCTTGATGGGCGGCAGCGCCCCGTTGCTGTGGCCGTTGTGAGCGGACGACATCAGCAGCAGTCCGTCGTCCCGTTTTTTGCTCTTCTTGCCGGTCTTCTTGCTCGCAAACTGCGGTTCCTTTTGCGGCTTGGAAGGCATGAGCACTTCGAGGGCGTCGTGATACGGCTGCAGCCACGGCTTCATCTTTTCCTCCAGCGTGCCGGGCAGGAATCCGATGTCCTTGCCCAGCGCGATGACCGGGCGGGAGATGGAGAGACCGTCATAGCGCGAGTTTTCGTCGGTGGTCTGGTAGAGCGCGCAGGCGGTGGAAAGCAGGGTCTTCCCGGTGCCGGCTTTGCCGAAGCAGGTGACGAGGGAGATGGAGTCGTCCATCAACGCATCGACAAAGAACTGCTGCTCGAGATTGCGCGGACGGATCGGGATGCCACCGGGCGCCTTCACAAAATCGGGGAGATGCAGCCGGCGCACCGCGCCGTTGCCATAATAACGGCCGGGCATCGTCTTGCCCTCGGGCGTCATCAGCAGGACATATTCGTTCAGGTAGAGCTTGGCGTTCACCTCCGGCGCCAGCTCCAGTTCGCCCTCGGAGCAGAAGCGCTGCATTTCGTAAACATCAAGCGTCAGCGTCTGGTAGGCGCCCTCGTCACTGTCGGCCTGGGGCACCTTGTCGTTGAGATAATCCTGAGCCTCGAGACCGACCGCGCGCGCCTTGAGCTGCACGTTGACATCCTTGGTGACCAGGATCGTCGGCGGCGGATAGGTTTCCTGGACGAAAAGGGCGCTCGCAATGATGCGGTTGTCCTTCTTGGTGAAGTCGGTCAACACGGCGCGCAGGCGCTGCATGGCGGGAGACGACCAGTTGTTCTCCACCAGATAACGGTTGATGATGACCGAAAGCGTACCGCCGTTCGGCAGCTTCACCCCTTCATGCATCGACCGCGAATCCGGCAACAACTCCTGCAGGATGCGGTGCACCCGCCGGGCGTTGCGACCACGCTCGGTGGACTGCTCCCCTTTTATAGCGTCGAGCTCTTCGAGCACCTCAACGGGAATCGCCAGACTATTGTCCTCAAACTTGAAGATCGACTGCGGGTCATGCAGCAGGACGTTCGTGTCTAGAACGTAGGTTTTGACTCTTACTTCAACCTGCTGCTGCGGAGAATTGTAAACCGCACTTAGAGTGTTTTCCATCGCGTGGATAACTTGTGAATAACGGATGCATCTTCTTGCCGGCTTTGTAAATGCAGTAATTGCAAATCTGTGAAAATTCCACGTGACGGCCGTTGCCGTCAAAGAGGGGGACCCGCAGTTGGTTTTTTCAGCTTGGGTACCGAACTCCACAATCGGACGACATGCTCGGCCAGATTCAACAGGCTGACCCGGACCGGGCCACCCGGTTGAAGCTCGCTCAATCGGTTCACGTGCTGACTGCGCTCAAGGAAATAGTCCCATAATTCGCGCTCCAGTTTCCGAGCCGTTTCCCCTGGTTGGCCTGCCCCGCTCCGGGCCGCCTCGATGACTTTGTTCTGCCAATGGCGGCACTCGTCTGGCTCCCTTTGCCAGTAGTCGAACACTGCTTGTTCATAGCGGTTTAGGCTCATTCGGAGGAATTATTTCCGGATAAGGCGGCATTGCATTTGAACATCAATCTGTTATCCATGTCTGTCAGTCTGACACCCCCACTCAACCAGACACACACCATGTGGCAAAAGTTTAAAGAACAACTACCCGCGGTCCTTTTGACCGCTATTCTGATTATCGGCGCAGCCTTTTGGTTTTACCAAACCACGGTCAAGGAAATGGCGGCCAAGCAACAGGCTGAGATCACGGCGCTGCGAGACCAGACCAACGCCGAGATGAAAGCCTCCGCCGAGGAAACCCGCCGGCATATCGAATCGGTCAACCAGCTGCTCAAGGACGCGATTGCCAAGCGCGCCGCCGACGTGTTCATGACCGACGAGGAAGTCGCGAAGTTAAACGCCGAAAAGGTCAACCAGCTCGCCGATGCCATCGCCAAGAAGGTCATGCCTTATGGCCAGCAGGTTCCGAAAACTCCCGAGGAAGCCGAAAAGCTCCAAAACGAACAGGTGGACAAGGTCTCCAGCCGCATGGCCGAGAAGATCTCCCCGATTCTCGCCGAAATGTCCAAGGACCAGAATCTCACCCGCGACTCCATCAATACTTACAGCCAGCGCATTTCCGACCAGATCAGCGGCGTGCTGACTTCCGAGATGTCCCGCAACCAGGCGCTCAACACGCAGCTTCTGGCCTCGCAGGCGGTTGCACAGGATTCGATGAAGCTTTCGCATGAGATCACGGCCCTGTACCTGAGCACATTCAAGGATCAGGGGCTCATCACCCGCCTGCTGACCCTGCCCGCCAACATCGTGCGCGACGCTTCCAGTCTGAGCATCATCAACAGCTCTGACCGCAAGAAGATGGAAGAGCGCCTCGTCACGGAGATGAACGCCCTGGACAAGCGCCTGCAGGACATCGAGGCAACTGCACCGAAGAAATAATACGGGACGGAAATTCTCTCGCCAAGGCCGCGCCGGCTGCGCGGCCTTTTTCATGCCATTTGTCGACCCATGAGCCCGCTGATGATCACGCCGGTTGTCGCCCGCCGCTTTATGCGCCGCGCCCTGCTGCTCGACCAGCCCGCCCCGGATGTCGCCACCGCGCTCAATCATCACGGCTACATTCAGATCGACCCGATCAATGTGTGCGGTCGCATGCACGACCTGATTTTGCGCAATCGCGTTCGCGACTACCGCGAAGGCGGCTTGATGAGCCACCTGCACGGCGATAGGGTCGCACCGTCAGCGGAGCAACGCACCGCCTTCGAGCATCATATTCCCTCGACCGGCATCCTCGTGGCCTTCCCGCTTGCCGCGTGGCCCCACCTCCAGTCGGTGATGCGCGCCCGGACCCGACGGACGGGCGCCTGGTCCGGCCGGCTTTCGCCGCGGCAGAGGGAATTGGTTCCTTCCCTTCTCGCCGAGATCGCCGCCCGCGGCCCGCTCTCGTCGGAGGATTTCGCGGACAGCGGTCGCTCCCGCCACGTATGGAGGGCGGCCACTCAGGCCAAGGCCACGCTGCAAAAGCTCTTTTTTCACGGCCGGCTGTTGATTGCCGGTCGCGGCATCGGAAACCGCCGGCTTTATGATCTGCCCGAACGGGTTCTGCCGGCCGCGACCTTGGCGGCGACAGAGCCGTCCAGCGATGAGACCGACCGCTGGTTGGTTCAAACCACGCTTCGCCAGCGTCGGCTGGTTTTGCTCAAGAAGAAGGAAATCCTGCTCGTCGAAGACTTGATACGGCCGGTTCAGGTCGACGGCTGCCCGACCCTCCACTGCCTCCGCACGGATGAGCCGCTTTTTGATTTCACGGCGCCCAACCCGGGGATGCCGGAAGCTCCCCGGCTTCTTGCCCCCCTCGATCCTCTCATCTATGATCGGCGCGTGACGTCGGCTCTCTGGGATTTCGATTACACCTGGGAGGTGTATGTCCCGCCGGCGAGACGTCGGCGCGGTTACTATGCGTTGCCGGTTCTCGTCGGCACCGATCTTGTCGGCCACGTCGATCCGAAGGCCGACCGGGTGAAACGCCGCCTCCGGCTGGTGTCGCGCCGCGTCCGCCGTGGATACAAGGTAGCGGCGGCGGTGAAGAACCTCGCCGCATTCCTCAATCTCAAATAGCTCGGCGGTCCGGCCATCATGTGTTCCTTTGATCCGCAACCGCTTGTCGAAAACTCCGGCCTGGCTTTCGTTGGTGAGCCCGTGACCGCCGCCGGCACGCTCACCGCCAAAGCGGCGGGGCAAATGCTCGGCGCCCGCAACTCGCACGGCAAACCCAATGCCGATGTCCTCCGCCAGGTGGTCAACGCCGCCAATCTCCATCGCCCAGGCTGCATGTGGCAGATCGATTTTCCCGCCGGCCTCACCGAAGCCGAGGCCGCGCTCTTCGCGCAACCTTTTCAACGGCTTCGCCACTCCGTGGGAAAGGATCGTGACCGCTGGTGGGTGAATCCCCACGCGGATGGACGGCTGCGCACGGCGTTGGCCCGGCGCGATCGCTATCTCGCCACGCCGCTTGGCGCCCGCACACCCGAATTCACCTGGATCGAAAGTTCGGTGGTCCCTGATGCCACGATTCTCGCCGTCGCGCGCGACGACGATTTCACCTCCGGAATGCTGCAGTCGCGGCTTTTCGCCGGGTGGTGGCGGGCGGTTCACCCGGTCCGCACGCCCACGCTCGCAGTCGATTCGTTTCCGTTTCCCTGGCCGCCATCCGTTACTTTGAACGCCTTGACGTCGACGCAAGAGGAGCACCGCCATGCGGTGGCCCGCGCCGCCCGCGGCGGCGACCCGGAGCAGGTCAATTCCGCCGTACTCGCCGCCTACGGCTGGACTGCCGGCCTTGACGCCGGCGAATTGCTCGCCCACCTGCAGGAATTGAACCGCCGGCGCGCGACGATCACTTGATGAAGGCGGCGCCAGCGCCGGGTAATGCTCAACGGGTCCGCACCAAATCCGTGGCGCCGGCCGGAGTGGCCTCCGTCAGCCACACGGCCATGGGGGCGAGACCGCGGTTGTTCCAGGCGAAATACGGAATCGCCCGGAGCGTCGCTCCCGCTGCTCCATCGATATCCAGCACGGTGACGCCGCCGAGCAGCGCCGGCTGGTCCCGGGTCGAAATGTGGAACGGAGCCGCCAAGACGGTTGGTGTGCCTTGCTGGTCGATATCCTCCACGCAATAGACCACCGGTCCGCGCTCGAATGCCACCCGGCCGCGCGTGGCCGCGATCTTCCGGTTGCCCAGCACTTCGTGCACGCGCAGTGGAAAATCGAGCTCGATCGTGTCGCCGGTCCGCCATTCGCGCGTGACCGACGCATAGCCCTGGTCGTCGGCAACGGCGGGAATGAGCTCGCCATTCAAGGTCGCTCGCCACGCGGGCTTCATCTTCTCCTCGTAGGTGTAAAGGTCGGAGGGCACCGGCCGGCCCTGGGCCCAGCCGGGAATTCGCAGACGCATCGTGAACGTCGCCGGATGGTCCAACGTTGCGGCCAGCGTCACCTTGCCCGACCATGGATAATCCGTCGTCTGCACCAGTTTCACCGTGGTTCCGGCAATCTTTGCCTCCCCATTGCTCTGGGCGTAGAAGTTAACATAAAGCGAATCGTCGCGCACGGCGTAGAAATATCCGGTGAGTGAGGCCAGTGTGCGCATCAGATTGGGTGGACAGCAGGCGCAACCGAACCAGGGCGCGCGCCCGGCGACTCCGTAGTTGTTCTTCGCCTTCCCATCATAGACCAGCGGGTTGGTGTAGAAAAAACGGTCTCCCGACTCCGACACGCCGCTGATGAAACCGTTGAAGGCCGTGCGCTCGAACACATCCATGTATTTGGCGTCGCCGGTGAGCAGGAACATCCGGTGGTTCCACATCATCAACGCGACTGCCGCGCAGGTCTCGTTGTAACCGTTTTCCGGCAACTCGTAATCCGCCCCATAGGCCTCGCCGTCCGCCAAGGCGCCGACTCCGCCGGTCAGATATAGCTTCTTCGTCACGACATTCTCCCAGATCTTCTTGATGGCGGCGGAATATCGTCCGTCACCCGTCAGCGCTGCGACATCCGCCATGCCTGAATACAGATAATTCGCGCGCACGGCGTGGCCGACCGCCTCGGTCTGGTCGACCACGAGCGCCTGCTGTTGGTTGTAGGACGGTCCGTTGGGCCCGCGGGCATCGAGAAACTCCTTTGCCAGCTCCAGCCAGCGCGGGTCCCCGGTGACGCGGTGAAGCTTCACCAGGCCCATTTCGACAATCTCGTGGCCGGGCGCCAGGCGCCGCCGGTTTTCGCCAAATACCCGCCACAGCAGCTCGGCGTTCTTCAGGCAGACATCCAGCAGCGTGCGTTTGCCCGTCGCCTGGAAATACGCGACGCCCGCCTCGTAAAGATGTCCCGCGTCGTAGAGTTCATGGCTCAGCTTGGGATCCTCGTCCCAACGATTTTGCCCGACCCATTTGTGTCCCGGCGATTCGGGATGCATCGTGCGGAAGGTGTAGAGGTAGCCGTCCGGTTCCTGCGCCGCTGTGATCCGCGCAATCCAATCATCGAGGTGTTTCTCCAGCGCCGGGTCGGGTTGCATGCTGAGCACATAGGACGCCCCCTCGATCGCCTTGTAGGCGTCGGTGTCGTCAAAGGGAAAGCTCGTCGGCGGCTCGATCTGAAAATGGGGCTCGCCCGTGGCGCGCCGGCGCATCACCTCGGCCGCGAGGTCGAAGTTCTTCAATCGCCCCGATTCCTCGCATTGCTTCAGAGCGAAGGGCACCGTGACCGTGCGGTTGATCTCCTGTTTCTCCTGCCAGAAGCCGCCGGTCACCCGCACCGCCGTGAAGGGCACGGGATGGATGGGATAATCGGCGGCCCGGACCGGTGGACAAAGCGATGCGAGCAACAGGGCAAGCGACAGGGAACGGCAAAGCATGACATCATTCTTCGGATTCACCCATAAGCCGCAAGCCCGGAGGCTGGCGGCCGGTCAGGCAGGCCCGGCAGCGGGATCCGTGTGCGTCGCCCGCAGGCGCGGGGACGAGCACCGGGTCGTGAACATGCCGCAACGGTGCTGGTCCCGCTGCCGGTCGTGGCGGGTTCAGCAGGTCCGCCATGCGCTTCTCACAACCTCCATTCCACCCCCGCAAAGGCGCCGAAGCCCAGCTGGGGGTAGCCGTTCACCTCCTCATATTTTTTGTTGAGCAGATTTTCCAGCCGCATCTTCAAGGCCAGCCGCGGCGTGGCCTGCCAAGCGCCGTAGAGTCGGACCACGGCGTAGTCGGGCGCATTGATCGTTGCGAACGTCGCCGCGTCGACATCCTGCCGGCCGGCTGCGAAAGCCATGCCCATGCCGGCGCTGAGACCGCCACCAAGCTCGTGCCACAGGTCGAGGGAACCGCTGTTTCTCGGCCGGCGCAGCAGCCTGACATGCTCGGTCTGGTTATCGGCCTCGAGATAGGTGTAGGCCAGCCGTGCCTTCCAACTTCCGGCGAGATCAACCTTAGCCGCCAGCTCGACCCCCTGCGTCCGGGCTTCCTCGACGTTTATCACCGTCGCGGGAAACGCGGAGAAATCATACGTGATCAGGTCCCGCAGATCGGTCTGGAAAAAAGTGGCGCTCAGCGTGCCGCGGTTGCCGGCGAGATAATAATCCGCCCCGGCGTCCCAACCGCGCGCTTTTTCCGGCCTGAGCTTCGGATTGCCGACGTAAAACGCGCTCTGGCCGTAAAGATCGAGGAAGCCTGGTGCCCGGAATCCCGTCCCATAGCTGGCGCGGAATTTCAGCCGGGTGTCATTGGTCAGCCAGGCCGCCGTCACCCGGCCCGTCGTGGCCCGGCCGAAAGTGTCGAAGTCGTCGCTGCGCAGTCCGCCGGTCAGGTAGAGGTGCTGCACCGGCGTCCATTCGTCCTGGGCAAAAAAGGCAAGCAACCGCTGCCGCTGGTTGATGTCGCCAAAGCCGGTGTTGCGGGTGGCGTTCAACTCGGCGGTGAACCCGCCCGTCACCCGGTGCTCTTGGTTCGCCGTGTAGGTGCTCTGCCAGTCGAGCACGGCGCGGCGGTTTTTCACGACTGTGATCTGCTCGCCAAACGGACTTGGATTGTCCGACACAAACCGCCGGTCCTGGCCGCCCAGCACAATATGGCTGGTCAGGTCGGTGCCATGCCCGAGATCGGCAAACATTGTCGCGAGCTGGTTGCTCTCCCGGTCCTGATTGTCCGGATCGTTGGTGTAGCGATCGCCCGGGTCGCCATAGGTGGCGACAAATCCGCGCCAGGTGGCGCCGACCGACACGGCCTCGGAAATCTTCCGGTCCAGCCGCAGCGTGTAGTTTGCGCTGTCGAAGGCGTTGTTCAGGCGCACATTGTCGGTATGACCGCCGGCCGCGGAAAATGCATACGCGCCTTTGTCATCACCCGCCTGCGCGCTCACCGCTCCCTGCACCGTGCCAAAGGAGCCCGCTTCCACCGCCATGGTGTCCTGCGCGGCCCCGCGGCCCCGCTGACCGCGGATTGCCACGACCCCGCCGACGGCCTCGCCACCGTAAAGCGTGCTCTGCGGACCGTGTGCCACCTCCAGGCTGTCGCACGCTCCCATGCACGCACCGCCCAGCGCGACGGCATAGTCGGTGTTGGGATCGTTGAACCGGATGCCGTCAACGAGGAAAAGCGTCTGGTTGGAATTGGTGCCGCGCAGGAACAGCGACGTCACGGCCCCGTTCGCCCCGCTGGCAAAGGCCGGCGCGCCGGGAATGCTCGTGAGCGCGCCCCGCAGCAGCGGAAGCTGCATGCGCGCAATGTCGTCGGCGCTCAGGGTGTCGATCGCGCTTCCGGCTGCGTTCATGGCAATGGGCGTGCGTGTGCCGACAATGACGTAGGGCGTGAGCGGCTCGATGGGGCTCTGCGCGAACGCCGTGAGAGCCGGCCAAAGGCCGGCGATTGACAAGAGGTGTCGTCGAAACGACGCGGGGATGATGGCTTTCATGGTCTGCTTTGTTTTACGGCAAGAGCAGACCGCCGCGAAGGACTGCCGCCGGAGTCATCGACCCCGGACCGGCCTCAAGGAGGCCGGCTACACCCATCGCACGCATCCACTCCCACCCTTCAAATGTGCGTTGAAGGTTTGTCGCTGGTGCGCGCACTAGCACCGGCGTGGTGAGTCTCCAAAGGCAGATGTTCGGACTCCGCATATGAGCGCACGTTGAGCGCAAGTGCCAAGCGGCAAGGACCCGGGATCAGGAGTGAATCTTTTCACCGGTTCCTTGCTGCTTGAACATCTGCGCGCCTCGCGCGCACCTCGCCCCTCGCCTTCACCTCCGGCACTCGCCGGAGATTGGCTTTGCTCCCGCTCCTGCGGCGGGATAAGGGTCTGTGATGCGTTACCGCAGCGCAACTGTGGCCGGATTTCACGGCCTTCCCTGTTGCTTCAGAGTTTGATTGAAAGAACCTCAGGCAGACGCACAACACCGTCTCCGGCCCCATCCACGCAAGCCAAAAGCCTGTGCACTTCTTGCCTAAGTACTACGTAACCGCTTTATTCCCCGTCATAAACGCAATCCAACCATAGGACAAACACCCGGCTTGCTTTTTCATATCAACAAATCTTGATGTAAAGATACGTTATTGTCCAATGCCTGTCTCTCCTCCCACCGCCGCTGAAATCTCCCTCCGCCAGCTTCTGGCGGAACGCGTCGCCATCATAGACGGAGCCATGGGAACCACCATCCGCTCATACAATATCACCGAGGAGGGGGCCCGCGGTGTTCGCTTCAAGGACGCCCCGAAGGATCTCAAGAACAACGGCGACATCTATTCGCTCACGCGGCCGGCTGATATCGGCGACATCCACCGGCGGTTTCTCGAAGCCGGAGCGGACATCATCGAGACCAACACGTTTTCCGCCACCTCCATCGGGCAGAGCGAATTCTTCATTGAAGATCCGCGCGAAAAAGGCGGCCGCAAGGATCCGGTGTTCTATCAGGGCGTCATCGAAAACAAGTTCCTTGAGTCGCTCGCCTGGGACATCAACTACACCTCGGCTCTTCAGTGCCGCGAGTGGGCCGACCGCATCGCCAACGCCACCGGCCGCCGCCGCTACGTCG
Source organism: Opitutia bacterium (assembly GCA_037446975.1). Taxonomy (GTDB): domain Bacteria; phylum Verrucomicrobiota; class Verrucomicrobiia; order Opitutales; family Opitutaceae; genus Lacunisphaera. The sequence goes on along the minus strand of JBBIHQ010000021.1, from coordinate 20,733 downwards.
CCGGTGCCGTCGGGCCGCTGACCGTTTCGCTCTCCAATTCCCCCGATCACGACGACGCCGGGTTCCGCGTTGTCACCTTCGACCAGGTGAAGGCCGACTATCGCCGCCAGGTCCGCGCACTCATCGCGGGCGGTGTCGACCTGTTGCTGGTCGAAACCATTTTCGACTCCCTTAACGCCAAGGCCGCTCTCGTCGCCATCGAGGAGATTTTTGCCGGGGACAAGATCCGCCTTCCGCTCATGGTCTCGGCGGCCGTTGGTCGCGGCGGCGAGACCATGATCTCCGCGCAGACCGTCGAGGCGTTCTGGAACGCCGTGCGTCACGTCAAACCTCTTGCCGTCGGTCTCAACTGCTCGCTCGGCCCCGACCTCATGCGCCCGTTCCTCGAGGAGTTGGGCGAGAAATCCGACACCTTTATTTCCTGCTACCCGAACGCGGGCATGCCCAATCCGCTCACCCCGACCGGATTCGACCTCGGCCCCGCCGACATGGCCCGCTACCTCGGCGAGTTCGCCTCCAGCGGCCTGCTCAACATTGCCGGCGGCTGCTGCGGCAACACTCCCGAGCACATCGCCGCCATTGCGCAGTCCCTCGCGCCCAAACCTGCGCGCAAGGTCACGGTCGTGAAACCGGGGGCAACGCCGCTTGCGCCGCGGAATCGCGACGAATGGCGCGCGAGTTCTGCGGATGCATCCGGGGCGGCGAGCCCGCCGCAACGGGACCCGCGTCCGCTCCGGCTTTCCGGGTCCCTGCCCTTCACCCAACAATTGGGCACCTTCATCATGATCGGCGAGCGCGCCAACGTCGCCGGCTCCCCGAAATTCGCCAAGCTGATCAAGGCGGGCAGTTTTGAGGAGGCTGTCACCATTGCCCGGCAGCAGGTCGAAAACGGCGCCAACGTCATCGATGTATGCATGGACGACGGCCTCATCGACGGCATCGCCGCCATGACCCGCTTTCTTCACCTGATCGGCAGCGAACCCGAGGTCGCCAAGGTTCCCGTGATGGTCGACTCCTCCAAATGGGAGGTCATCGAAGCCGGCCTGAAATGCATTCAAGGCAAGGGCATCGTAAACTCCATTTCGCTCAAGGAGGGTGAGGCCAAGTTCCTCGATCAGGCCCGGGCCATTCTTCGTTATGGAGCCGCCGTCGTGGTCATGGCGTTTGACGAAAAGGGCCAGGCTTCGTCCTACGCGGAGAAGATCCGCATCTGCGAACGCGCTTACCGCCTGCTCGTCGACACGGTCGGCTTCCCGCCCGAGGACATCATCTTCGACCCCAACATCCTCACGGTTGGCACCGGCATTGAGGAGCACAACAACTACGCGGTGGATTTCATCGAGGCGACGCGCTGGATCAAGGCCCACCTCCCCCACGCCAAGGTGAGCGGCGGAGTGTCGAACATCTCCTTCAGCTACCGCGGGAACAACGTCGTCCGCGAGGCGATGCACTCGGCGTTCCTCTACCACGCCATCCGCGCCGGCATGGACATGGGCATCGTCAACCCGTCGATGCTCGAGGTCTACGAAGAGATCGACAAAGACCTACTCACGCACGTCGAAGATGTCCTGCTCAACCGACGCCCCGACGCCACCGAGCGCCTCGTGACCCTCGGCGAGGAGCTCAAGGCGAAGGAAGCCGCCGCCAAGGCCGACGGCTCGAGCGTCGAGGCCGCCGTTGCGGTCGATGCCTGGCGCCATGGAACCATCGAGGAGCGTCTCTCGCACGCCCTCGTGAAGGGCATCGATGCCTTCATCGACGCCGATACCGAGGAAGCCCGCCAGAAATACGGCAAGCCGCTGCTCATCATCGAAGGCCCGCTCATGGACGGGATGCGCGTCGTCGGCGATCTCTTCGGCTCCGGCAAGATGTTCCTCCCGCAGGTCGTCAAGAGCGCCCGCGTGATGAAGAAAGCCGTCGCCTATCTCCAGCCGTTCATGGAGGAGGAGAAAAAGCAGCTGGTCGCCTCCGGCGGCACGGCCCGCGCCCAGGGCAAAATCATCATGGCCACCGTCAAAGGCGACGTGCACGACATCGGCAAGAATATCGTCGGCGTCGTCCTCGCGTGCAACAATTACGAGGTTGTTGATCTCGGCGTCATGGTGTCGTGCGAAAAGATCCTCGCCGCCGCCCGGGAGAAGGGTGCGCACATCATCGGTCTCTCCGGCCTTATCACGCCCTCGCTCGACGAGATGGTGCACGTCGCGAAGGAGATGAAGCGGCTCGACTTCAAGCTCCCGCTGCTCATTGGCGGCGCCACCACCTCCGCCGCGCACACTGCCGTCAAGATCGCGCCAAACTACGACGAACCCGTCGTCCACGTGCTGGACGCCTCGCGGGTCATCGGGGTCGTCTCGCAGTTGCTGAGCCCGGAGAACAAGCCCGGGTTTGCCGCCGAGATCAAAGCGAAGCAGGAAAAGCAGCGCGTTGATTTCGCCGATCGCAAGGGCGCCCGAAAACTGCTGTCGATCACCGAGGCCCGCGCCCGCCGGCAGCCGACAGATTGGGGCACCGTGGACATTCCCACGCCCCTGTTCACCGGCACGCGGGTCTTCTCGTCGGCCCCCGCCGCCCGTCTTTCGCCGTCGGACCTCCGTCTCAGTCTTGACGACATCGCCGAGTACATCGATTGGGGCCCGTTTTTCTCGGCGTGGGAGCTCCACGGCCGTTATCCCGACATCCTCAAGGACGAGAAGGTCGGGGAGGAAGCCACCAAGCTGTTTGCTGACGCGCAGAAGATGCTCAAGCAGATCGTCGCGGGAAGGCGCTTTACCGCCAAGGCGGTCATCGGTTTCTGGCCGGCCAACGCCGTGGGCGACAGCGTCGAGGTCTATTCCGACGTTTCGCGGTTCAAGGTGCTCAAGACCTTCCATTTTCTCCGGCAGCAGAACGAAAAGCCCGCCGGTCAGTTCAACCACTGCCTCGCCGACTTCATCGCTCCCAAGACTTCGGGTCGGATCGATTATCTCGGCGCCTTCGCCGTCACCGCCGGTCACGGGGTTGAGGAATTCGCCAGGGAATTCGAGGCGAAGCACGACGACTATTCGGCCATCATGGCCAAGGCGCTGGGCGACCGGCTCGCCGAGGCGCTCGCCGAGCTGATGCACAAGAAGGCCCGCGACGCGTCCGGCTACGGCCTGACCGAGAATCTGGAGATGAAGGACATCATCCGCGAAAAATACCGCGGCATCCGACCCGCGCCCGGTTATCCCGCCTGCCCGGATCACACGGAGAAACCGCCGTTGTTCGAACTCCTCCACGCGACCGAAGCCACCGGCATCAAGTTGACAGAGTCGAACGCCATGTTCCCCGCCAGCAGTGTCAGCGGTCACTATTTCAGCCATCCGGATTCAAAATACTTCGCCGTCGGCAAGCTGGCCCGCGACCAGGTCGAAGACTACGCGCGGCGCAAAAATCAGTCGATGGAGGCCGGCGAAAGATGGCTGGCGCCCTACTTGGACTATGACCCGGCCTAAGCCGCGCTCTGCCCGGTTCGAACGCGGCCCGTGCCATCGCCGCCCGCCCCGGCGGGCCATGGAACGAGGCCTTGTTCGGCGGACGCCATGAACAATCTCGGACTATATCTCGCGGCCGTCCTGATCTGGGGCTCCACCTGGTTCGCCATCACGTTTCAGCTCGGCCGGGTCCCGCCGGAAATGTCCGTCGCGTATCGTTTCGTTCTCGCGGGGATCCTCCTGCTGGCCTGGTGCGCGGTGCGCCGCCTGCGCCTGAACTACTCCTGGCGCGAGCATGCGGCGATGGCCGGCCAAGGGCTGCTTCTTTTCGGTCTGAACTATATTTGCGTCTATCGCGCCGAAGGCCTGATCGCGTCCGGCTTGGTGGCGGTGATATTCTCGCTGATCGTCTTCCTCAACATCATCGGCGCGCGACTCTTCTTTGGCACTCCGCTGAAACCGGTCAAGTTGGCGGGTGCGGCGTTCGGGGTGGCGGGAGTGGCCTTGATTTTTCTCCCGGAAATAAGCCAGGCCTCCGCCACGGGCCGGGAAGTCCTCGGCTTTGGCTATGCCCTGGTCGGGGTCGTTTCCGCCTCGCTCGGCAATCTCCTCGCGGCCCGCAATCAACGGAAGGGCCTTCCCGTGGTCCAGCTCAATACCTTCGGGATGCTCTACGGCGCCGCGTCGGTGGCGGCGTTCGCCTTTGCCGGCGGCCGGCCCGTGGTTTTCGAGTACTCCGCCCCCTACGTCCTGTCGCTGGTCTATCTTGCCGTGTTCGGCTCGATCCTCGCTTTCGGCGCCTACCTCACGCTGCTCGGCCGCATCGGCGCCGACCGCGCCGGCTACGCCAATGCGGCGATTCCAGTCGTCGCCTTGCTGATGTCGACCTGCTTCGAAGGCTTGCATTGGCACGCGGCCACGGTCGGCGGGATCCTGTGCTGCCTCACGGGAAATCTTCTCGTCCTGCGCCGGCCCGCCGGGCCCGGCCAGGGCTAGACCCAAATCCAAAAGGGCCAGCCCGGGCTTCACCCCTGAATCACAATTGCCTATTGCCGTGACTATCGTCCAAGAAATCATTAGACTTCAGAGCCTGCAAAAGAGGCGATAGGTCAGGCCTCGACCGGCGAGTGATCAGTCGGCCATCCGCACGTTGCTTTGACTGGCGCGGAAAAGCCGCCAATGGTTGCGGCGCGAATCATTCCCTTCACCCCATGTCCAAACGTCTTGTCCTCTGCCTGCTGCTTGCCCTCCCCTTCAACCTGCGCGCCGCGCCTGCTGCCACACCTCGGGTGATCGACGCCGACCTGGCGAAGCCGCGCGGGGCAATGAGCCGGATGTATAATTTCTGCGTCGGCGCGGGCCGCGCCAACGAGGGCCTCCGTGCCGACTGGCAGCGCCAGCTTCGCCGCGCCCGCTCCGAGTGCGGTTTCCGCTACATCCGCTTCCACGGACTTTTCTGCGACGACATGGGCGTCTACCAGGAGGACAAACAGGGCCGGCCGGTCTACAACTGGCAATATGTCGACGAACTCTTCGACTTCCTTGAAAGCATCGGGATGAAACCGTTCGTCGAACTCGGCTTCATGCCCAGCGCGCTCGCGAGCGGCCCACAGACGATCTTCTGGTACAAGGCGAACGTCACGCCGCCGAAAGACTACGCGAAATGGGAGGCGTTTATCGCCGCATTCGTCAGACACGAGACCGAGCGCTATGGCCCCGCCGAGGTGCGCACATGGTATTTCGAGGTCTGGAACGAACCCAACCTGACCGGCTTTTGGATGGGTACCACCGGCGGCAAGACCGACGCCGAGTTCGCCCCGGTCGCCCGCGCCGAATACTACAAGCTCTATGCGACCACCGCACGCGCGGTGAAATCCGTCGATGCCGCCTACCGGGTCGGCGGGCCCGCCACGGCCGGCAGCGGTTGGATCGACGAGACTCTCGCCTATTGTGCGGAAAACAAGCTGCCGCTCGACTTCGTCAGCACGCACAGCTACGCCACGATGAGCGGTTACCTCGACGAAAACGGCAACGCCGGGACTGTCTTCTCGCCGGACCGCAACGCGATCACCGGCGAGGTGAAGGGTGTCCGCGCCAAAATCGACCGCTCCTCCTTCGCCAAGGCGGAACTCCACTACACCGAATGGAGCAGCTCTTACACGCCGTTCGATCCGATCCACGACAGCTACCACAGCGCCGCCTTCATCCTCGACAAGATCCGCCATATCGGAGCCGCCGCCACGTCGATGTCGTATTGGACCTTCACCGACATTTTCGAGGAGGCCGGCCCGCGCACGACCCCGTTCCACGGCGGTTTTGGGATGCTCAACTACCAGGATCTCGCGAAGCCCTCCTATTTCGCCTATGAATTCCTTAATCGCCTTGGCGACACCGAGCTGGCCAACGCCGATCCCGACTCGTTCGTCTGCCGCGACGCCGCCGGCGGCGTGCAGGCGCTTTTCTGGGACTTCACGATCACGCACCCCGGCCCGTCGGTCATCAATCAGGAATTCTATGCTCGCGATCAGCCCGCCAAGCCGAAGGGCGCCGCCGAGCTGCGCCTCGCCGGCCTCAAGCCCGCCACGTATCGTCTGCTCGCCACGAAGGTCGGCTACCGCGCCAACGATGTGCAATCAGCGTGGCGCGACCTCGGCTCGCCGGCCCAACTCACGCGCCCCCAGGTCGCAATGTTGCGTCAGGCCTCGTCGGGCGTTCCTGTCCTGGACGAGAAAGTCACCGTCGGGGCCGACGGCGTCTTCTCCCGCAGTTTCAAGTTGCGCGAAAACGACGTCTGGCTCGTGGAACTGCGTCCGCTCTGATTCACCGACGTCACCCGCCGCCGAGGCGACAATTTTACCGCGCCCGGTCCGGATGCGACCGCCAGCCGGCAGAAGAATTTCACCTGAAAAGTGATTTAGTGCTTGCTTAATTAAGTTTAAACTTAATCGTATCGGGCATGCAAAGCCTCCTTGCCATCGCCGACCCGACGCGGCGGCGCATTGTCGAACTGCTGGCCGTGCGCGAGCGGACCGCCGGTGAGCTCGTGAGCGAGTTCGACCTGAGCGCCCCGGCGATCTCCCAGCACCTGAATGTGCTCCGCGAGGCCGGGCTCGTCACGACCCGCGCCGAAGGCCAGTCGCGCATCCAGGCCCTCAACCCCGCCGGCTTCGACGACCTCGAAGACTGGCTGGAGAAAACACGCTCGGTCTGGTCGCACCGCCTCGACGCCCTTGAGCGCGAGTTAAAGGCCGACGACGAACGCCTGAAGAGGAAAAAATCATGAAGAACAACGACGAACCCGCCCAGTTCCCCGCCCCCGGCGAAATCCGCATCATGCGCACCCTGCCGGGGCCCATCGAACGCATCTGGACCTTCCTGACCGACCCGGAAAAGCGCAGCCGCTGGTTCGCCGGCGGACCGATGGAGCTGCGCGCCGGAGGAAAGATGCATCTCTTCTTCCAACACAAGAATATCTCCCCCACCGAGACACCGCCCGCCGAGCACGCCTGCAAGCACAATGGGGGCAAAAGCTTGGCGGGCACGATTCTCCGCTGCGAGCCGCCGCGTGTGCTCAGCTACACGTTCGGCGAGAACTCGGACGTCACCTTTGAGCTGATCCCGCAGGACAGCAAGGTGCTCATGATCCTCACCCATCGCAGCCGCGGAGACGACCTGCCCTCCCTCATCGGTTTCGCTTCCGGCTGGCACACGCATCTCGCCATCCTGCTCGCCCAACTGGAAGGAGGACCGCAACCGCTTTTCTGGGCGACGCATGCCCGGCTCAAGGCCGAATACGAAAAGCGCCTCACGGCCTGACTGACCGGTCAAAACGACGCGCTTCCCTCGCATTCAACGAAAGATCATGAAAATCAACGAACAACCCGGAAAGTTCACCACTCCTGCGGAAGTGCGGCTGGTCCGCACGCTACCCGGCCCGATTGAGCGCATCTGGGATTACCTCACGGACGCCGAGAAGCGCGCCCGCTGGTTCGCCGGCGGGCCGATGGAGCCGAAAAAGGGCGGCAAGGTGGAGCTGTTCTTTCACCACCAGAACATCGCGCCCGATGAGACGCCGCCCGAGGATCACAAGCATGTGCAGGATCCGGGATTCAAGATGCCATGCACCGTGCTGCGCTGGGAACCGCCGCGCGTGCTCAGCTATACGTTTGACGAAGATTCGGATGTGACGTTCGAGCTTACGCCGCAGGGCAAGGAAGTCCTGCTGGTTCTCACGCATCGCGCCCGCGGCGCAGATCTGCCTTTCCTCCACGGCTACGCGAGCGGCTGGCACACGCATCTCGCGCAGCTCATCGCGCTGCTCGAGGGTGCGCCGCGTCCGCCGTTCTGGCCGATGCACGCGAAACTCAAAGCCGATTACGAGAAACTCCGCGCCGCCACGCCGTCGGGCTAAACCAATCGAAAATTTCCGGTCGGACGGCCCTGAGCCACCCTGACCGTTCCTCGCCAGATTCACCCAAGGCTACCGCCTTGTCCATCCGCCAACCTGTGTTCAATCCAATCCCTCCATCGAAATAGCTCATAACCAAATCCCTCGATACCATGAAATCCACGCCCACCATCCAACCCAAGATCGTCTCCCCCGAACAATGGCTCGCGGTCCGCCGCGAGCTCCTGCGCAAAGAAAAAGAATTCACCCGGTTGGGTGACCAACTGGCCGCCCATCGCCGCGAACTGCCGTGGGTGAAAATCAACAAGGCCTACACCTTCGAATCACCCGACGGCCGGGTGACGTTGGCCGACCTGTTCGAAGGCCGCAGCCAACTGATGGTCCAGCATTTCATGCTCGGGCCCGGCTGGGAGCAGGGCTGCAAAAGCTGCTCCTATATGTTGGACCACTTCAACCCGACCGTGCCGCACCTCAATGCACGCGACGTGTCCTTCGTTGCCATCTCGCACGCCCCGCTCGCGGAAATCCTGCCGTTCAAAGCGCGGATGGGCTGGGCCGTCAATTGGGTCTCGGCGCATGGCACCGACTTCAACCAGGATTTCAATGTGTCGTTCACAGAAAAGGAAATCGCACGGGGACAAGTCGATTATAACTACACCAAGATGGACTTCCCGGTGACCGAGGCGCCCGGCATAAGCGTCTTTGCCAAGGATGCCGCCGGCATCGTGTACCACACCTATTCCACTTATGGCCGGGGCGTGGAAGTGGTCATGACCACTTACGACCTGCTCGACCTCGTACCCGAGGGCCGGAATGAGGATCCTGAAGCGACGATGAGCTGGGTCCGCCACCATGACCGCTACGAGCATGTCATCGCCACCGCCTGAGCAACGCCTCCGGCGGTTTGCCCGGAAGTGCGGCTGGCTGATGCCGGCCGCCTTCCTGGCCCTTGCGCCCAAATGCGCCCTGTGCCTGCTGGCCTACGCCGGCCTCGGGACCGCACTCGGGCTCGGTGGACCGGAAATCTGTGGCGCCACGAATGATTCATCCGGGCATTGGACCGTGTGGCTGCCCGCGCTCGGCGCCCTAGCGGGTGCCGCCGGTTTCCTCGTGCATCGGCCAAAGCCGTCGGTCAGCCGGCGCCACAATACCACCGGTCTGCCAACAAATCAGTCCAGGTTGGAATGATCGAGCACGGGACCGGCTGCGGTCTTGAAACCGGCGACCTCGGTCTGTCAGGCGGCAACGTAGCGCTCAGAATCCCAGTGCTTTCCTCCGCTCCGCGGCAGTCGGCAAGGGATCTTTCTGAACGGTGATTGCCGCTGCGCCCCCGTCCTTGATCTGCCGGGCCTGGGCCCCATTGAACTCGATGTTGGCCGCAAACTCCGCCGGCACGTTCTGCTCCGCGTAGATCGCCTGCACGGGGCACACATCGACACACGCGGCGCAATCGATGCAATCATCCGGGTGGATGACCACCTGGTTGTCCATTTCGTAAAAGCAGGCGACGGGACACACCTCCACACAATCGGTGAATTTGCATCCATTGCATTTATTGGTGACGATGTGGGCCATCTTGAAAGCGGGTTGAGGGCTGCGTGGAAAGACTGGCGGTGACGTTTCAAGCAAGCCCATGTTTTCCTGCCGGTCAATTCCTGTTTCCGTTGTCCGGGGTTTCATTTTCCCGCGAAATCGGATAGCCCTTTGCCCCATGAGGAATCTGCCCCTGCTCCTGGTCGTTATTACTCTTTCACTGGCCGGATCAGCGTCGGCCTCACCTCAGCCGGTACAACTGCATTGGCTTGGCACCCCGCAGCCCGGACTCGCCCAAGGCGTCAGTTGGGGTGTGCCATGGCCGGAGGGCGCCGTGCCTCGCGCGGCGACCTTCAATCTGACCGACGCGCAAGGTAAGGCCTTGCCTCTGCAAAGCTGGCCGCTGGCCTACTGGCCCGACGGTTCGCTCAAGTGGAGCGGCCTCGCCACCATCAAGCCCGCCGGATCATTGGGGGAGCTGACTCTCACGACCGGCCCGTCCACCGCCGTGGCCGGCAACGTTCACGTTACGAATGACGGCAAGTCGGTCGTCGTCGACACGGGCGTACTCAGGTGCGTCATCCCCCTTGGCGGCGAAAGCCTGGTGGACTCACTCAGCATCGCCGGGACCGAGGTGGCCCGGAACGGTCGACTGGTGTGCCTCCTGCAGGATGGTCCCGTCACTGAGAATGAAGATACGCCCAAGCGCGAAAAATTTCTCGGTGTGGTCAGGCAGGTCACAGTCGAGCAGTCCGGTCCCGTGCGCGCGGTGGTACGGCTTGAGGGAATTCACCGTGGAGTTTCCTCGGGACGCGAGTGGCTGCCGTTCACAGTGCGGCTTTACTTCTACAGTGGAGAAACGGCGGTGCGGCTGGTGCATACGGTCGTTTTCGACGGTGACCAGGAAAAGGATTTCGTGCGCGGCCTCGGGGTGCAGTTCGCCGTGCCACTGCGCGAGGCACCCCGCAACCGCACGGTTCGTTTCGCGGGCACCGACGGCGGCTTGTGGTCCGAACCGCTCCAGCCCGGCGGCGGCAATGTTGCCCAGGAAGCGGGCCAGCCGTTCACGGGTCGGGGAGAATTCGACCGGAATGCGATCTGGGACGACTTCAAGCTCACGCAGCCGAACCCCAACGGCTTTACGATCGTCAAACGCACCAATCCCAAGAGCTCGTGGTTGTTCTCCGCCGCGGGCCGGCGGGCCGGCGGTCTGGCCTTCGTCGGCGATCTCACCGGCGGTCTCGGCGTAAGCGTGAAGAATTTCTGGCAGTCCTATCCGTCCGCGCTGGAGGTGCACCGCGCCAGCAGTCCCGCCGCGGAACTAACCGCGTGGCTCTGGTCGCCGGACGGACCGCAGATGGACATGCGCCACTACGACGTCGTCGCGCACGGCCTGCTCGCCTCGTACGAGGATGTGCAACCCGGGCTGAGCACGGCCTATGGCGTCGCGCGCACGAGCGAACTGACACTCCTGCCGTGCAATTCGCTGCCGACCCGGCCCGCCATGGCGGCGATGGCCCAAGCCGGCACCGAGACCGCGCTGTTCGCGGCCACCCCGGAATATATTCACTCAACCGGTGTGTTCGGCGTCTGGAGCCTGCCTGACCGCTCGACCCCGTTCAAGAAAGCCATCGAGGACGGACTCGACTCCGTGCTGGCTTATTACGAAAAGCAGGTTGACGAGCGGAACTGGTATGGGTTCTGGCAGTATGGCGATGTCATGCATTCCTACTCGTTGCCGCGGCACAACTGGCATTATGACTGGGGCGGGCACGCCTGGGACAACACCGAATTGGGGGCGCCCCTGTGGCTCTGGTATAGTTTCCTGCGGACCGGCCGCCCCGACGTCTTCCGGCTCGCCGAAGCCCACACGCGCAACACCAGCGAGACCGATGTCTATCATCTGGGGCCAATGGCCGGACTTGGCTCACGTCACAATGTGGTCAAATGGGGTGACGGCGCCAAGGAGGTTCGCATCAGCCAGGCCGCGCACTGGCGCCCCTACTATTACCTGACCACCGATGAGCGCACCGGGGATATCATGCATGCGATGATTCATTCCGATGTCGCCGCGGCAAAATATGATCCCATGCGCGAGGCGGAGCCGCAGGTTCCGGGCGAACCCCAGTTCGCCGCCCGCCTCCGCATCGGACCGGACTGGTTTGCGCTCGCCGGCAACTGGATGACCGAATGGGAACGCACCGGGGACAACCAATGGCGCGACCGCATTCTGGCGGGGGTTGATTCTATCATGGCGATGCCCTACTGGCTTCAGACCGGCCAGCTGAACGGTCTCAATCCCGATCTGCCGGGCGGCGGAATCGGCCCGCTGCGAGGCGGCGGTGCCCAAGTGGTCGGGTACGACCTCGCAACCGGCAGACTGACGGCGATTCGCGACCCATTGACAAAGGAATCGGTGCCGGTGAGCTACAATCTCGCGACCATCCAAGGCGGCGGCGAAGTGATGTTCGAACTTGTGCCCCTGCTCGGCCGGAAGGACTTTGCGACCGCCTGGCTGCAATACTGCCGCATCGGCGGCGCGCCAGCGGAGATCCTCACGCTCGACCGGACCACTGGCACCGAGGGTGCCGACGCCCGTTACATCCTGAACGAGCAAAGCGGTCCGCGGCTGGCCGCTTACGCCTATGCCCACACGAAGGACCCGGCGTTCGCGCAAAAGGCGATTGCCGGCCTGCTCAGTCGGAGAGGTTGGTCCGTCAGCCCGCACCTGCTCACAGGTCCTGCCGTGTTGAATCCGGTCGAGGAAGCGCCGGGTATCTCCACCAACGACGCCGCGCAGACCGGCCTGACGGCCATCGAGATCCTCGAATTGTGCAAGGACCAGTTGCCCACCGAGGCGCCTGCCCCGGTCGAATTCAAGGATCGCCGACGGCGCCCGTGAAGCGACCGTCATTTTCTTCCTTCGCTCCAAGCCAAACCGTAACCTGGCAGTAGAAGATTTTCAGGTGCGCGGCCGGCGTTGGGCCATCTGCCGCAGCAACTCCGGGAAGGCGTCGCGTATCGGCGAGGTCGCGAGGAACTCATCGGCTTTCGCCTTTGCGCCGCGCGAACGCAGCCCGGCATAGACATGCAGCTCAAACTGGAGCCGGAGCTGCGTCTCCTCCTTTGTCAGACCGAGGGCGGCGAACAGAAACATCAGCGACTCGACCGTGGAATATTTCCCCTCGTGCGCCGGGGTGCGCAATCGGTAGCGGCCCGGACCGGTCATCGGCAGCCGGACCAGCCGGCCCCAGGGTGCCACGGCCAGCGACATCCGCGCCGCCTCGCGCCAGCTTCCGTCCAGCAGCAGGACCTGCAGGCCGGCGGGCGGCTCGCCGGCGGGAAGCGGTTCACCGCGCGGATGCAGAATCCAGAGCGAACGTCCGGGCCGCACGATTGATTCCCGAGCCGGCGGCATTTCGCGCCGGAAAATATGGTGCCGCGAGGCGGGAATCACGCGGTTGATCAACCGGCCTGTGCTCGTCGGTCGCCAGAATTCCCGGTGGTGGATGAGAACGTCCACCTCCAGCGGACATACGACGGCCTGCCAGCCGTCGCAGATGCACCACCGGGGCGCAAACCGGCACCGCTCGCAGCGCGGAGTGCCTTCAAAGACAACGCTTCTGGCCATGAACGACCAGCAGGCCGGACATCCTCGCCGGGGTCAACTCCGCCCGCCTGCGCCAGGGCATTAACCCCGTGGCATGTCCGGCTACTTTCGGGTGACCAGGCTCGGCATCGGATGCAGCTCGTAGCGGAAACCCAGGCCCGACTTGACTGCCGGATCAGCGGCGCAAATCGCCGCGACATCCACGTCGTCGGGCACCTCCCAAATGCCGACGCCGAACGCACCCTTGGGGTCCGCCACCGGGCCGAACGCCACGGCCCACCGTTTCTCCGCGAAAGTGCGCAGGTAAGCACCGTGCTCCTGCATCAACTTCAACTCGGCGGGCGTCATGGTTTGCGCAAAATCCGGCCGCGGCGCGTGCAACCTGGCGTAGAAATATTTCATGCGGCACAGGTAGTGTCTTTTCCCCGCATGATCAAGACGCGAGCCCGGCCCTGGTTGCCCCGACCAGTCTCCGGTTGCACCGCGGTCCACTCCGGCTAGGAATGAATTGCATGTGTGTCCGCTACACCCTGCACAAAACCGACGCGGCCCTGGCCGCGATCGCCCGGGCGCTGGCAAAAAACCTTGCCCCGCCGGAATGGGTGAAACCCAAATACAACATCACGCTGACCCAGGTCGTCCCGGTCGTGGCGGTCCAGGACGAAGCTCCGGCGGTGTGCGGCATGATGTGGGGCCTCGTGCCATTCTATGAACGCGACCAGCCGCAGATGCGGATGCTGCCGAATGCGACTGCGGAAAAGGCCGCGACCTCGCCGGCCTTCCGGCAGGCCATCGCCCGGCGCCGCTGTCTGATCCCCGCCAACGGCTTTTATGAATGGGCCACCGTCCGAAAGATGAAACGCCCCCATCTATTCACCCTCAAGGAGGAGGAACCCTTCGCCTTCGCCGGCATTTGGGAACCGGGCACGAGCCACTCCCTGCCGCCGTGTTTCGCCATCCTGACCACCGTGCCCAATGAACTGGTCGCGCCGATTCATAACCGGATGCCGGTCATGCTCACCCGGGAAACCATGCCCCGCTGGATCGGAACCGAACCGTTGCCCGAGCCCGAATACCGGGAACTGACCAAGCCCCTCGCGCCGGAGAAAATGTCCGAACGGGAGGTAAACCGCTTCGTGAACAACGCAAAAAATGAGGGGCCGCAATGCCTTGAGCCACCGGAGGAAACGGCGGCGGAACCGGACCTGTTCGATAACGGAGCTTGATTTTTCCCGCCATGGTTATCAGTTGATAACCCATGACCGAACGGCAGGAAGCAATCTTGGCCTTTGTCCGCGACCACCAGCACGCGCAGGGCGTGCCGCCCTCGACGCGCGAGGTGGCGCGGAAGTTCGGCTTCAGCCAGCCGGCCGCGGCAAAACACCTGCAGGCGCTCGCCCGGCAGGAACGGGTGCAGAAGCTGGCGGATAAGAAATGGGGCCTGAGCGCGGCGGAGATCCAGGATCATTTTGCCTTTCCCGTGTATGGCACCATCCCGGCCGGCCTGCCGGCGATGCAGGAACAGGAGCCGGACGAGAAAGTGAGCATTGATGCCGCTGTCTTCGGGGTGCGAAAGCCGCGGCCGGGATATTTCTGGTTCCTGCGGGTCAGGGGTGACTCGATGACGGGGGCGAATATTTTTGACGGCGATCTGGTGGCGCTGGTCCGGAAGGAACCGCGGCCCGGCGACATCATCGCCGCCCTCGTCGATGAAACCACCACGACCTTGAAGCGATTCGTCCGCGAGCGCGGGCGAACGTTGTTGCGGGCGGAAAATCCGCACTACCCCGACCTCGTGCCCTCGCGATTGGAATGCCAGGGCGTGGTGGTCGGGGTGATCCGGCGGAGAATTGCCTGAGCTGCATGCACGCCCGTGTCCCACCCGACCATCGCCGCCCTGCGGTCCCTCGTGGACTCCCGCTTCCCCACGCCAGTGCGGCAGCCGGCCGGCGGCGTGGCCACGGGCGTCCCGGCGATTGACGATGTGCTCGGCGGCGGGCTCGCGGCCGGACGGTTGACGGAGTTGGTTTCAGCCGTCGCCGGCAGCGGCGCCCAGATGATCCTGACGCGATTGCTCGTGACCACACGGGTGGATCGCCAGCGGGTCGCACTGGTGGACGCCGCGGATGGATTCGCCCCCGAGACCGTGCCCGATGATGCCTTGCGTCATCTGGTGTGGGTGCGGCCGAGGAAACTGACGGAAGCGCTGGCTGCCGTGGACGTGCTCGTCCGCGATGGAAATTACGCCGTCGTGGTGCTGGACCTGCGTGGCATCGAACGGCGAACCCTGCTGGGCATTCCAAAGGGGCAATGGCACCGGCTGCACCGGGCGGCGGAAAGCCGGCCGGCCGCGATATTGGTGCAGACCACGGTCGGGGTGGTGCCGGCGGTACCGTGGCGGCTGATCCTGAACACGCCACTGGGCGTCACCGCGCGGCGGATGCCGCGGGATGGGCTGCTGGCTCAACTGGACGTGCAACTGGGGCGGGGGCATGCGCGGCCCGAGGAACTGGCGGGATGAACTACGCCGTTTTGCGGGTTCCGGACTTTGCGTTGCACGCCTTGCGGCGGAGTGAACCCGTGCTGGCCGGCAAGCCGGTGGCCTTGGTGGCAGGTGAAGGCCGGAAGGCGGTGTTGACGGAGGTTTCGGCGGAGGCGGCCGGGGTGGCGCCGGGCCTCACGACGACTCTGGCGATGGCGCGGTGCCTCGGAATCATTTTGCGAACGCGCGAGCCGGCGGCGGAAGTCGAGGCCCAGCGGATGCTGCTGGCGGCAGCATTCACCCTGTCGCCACGAGTCGAGGCGACAACCGCAGGTTGCTGCACGGTGGATTTGCAGGGAGCCGACGCGAGCCGGACCGAGGCAACGATGCGGCGGCGGGTGAGGGAACTCACCCAAGCGGGCCTGCCGGCCCAAGCTGGCGCCGCTACCACCCCGCTCCTCGCAGATTATGCGGCGCGCCAGGCCAGGCCGGTCCTGCTTGTACGGGATCACCGGGAATTTCTGCGCCGCCTGCCACTCGCGGCGGCGGAACCGACGCCGGGGCAGCGGGAGATTTTGGCGGACTGGGGCCTGAAAACCCTGGGTGATCTGACGGCACTGACAAAATCCGACGTGGGCCAGCGGCTCGGCACGGAAGGCGTCGCCTTGTGGGAAAGGGCGGCCGGGGAAACAATCCGGGTGCTGCGGCTGGTTGAACCCTCGAAGTCGTTCGTGGCGGAATGGGCGTACGAAAATCCCATCGATACACTGGAACCGCTGACCTTCAAACTGCAGCGTTTCGCCGAGCGGGTGGCGTTCGAACTGCGCGGTGCCGGACTGGTCGCGGAGTCGCTGGCCCTCACGCTGCGGCTCGAGGACGAAAGCGATTACCGGCGGGAGTTCCGCCTGCCGGAACCGGGGGTCGATGTGGCTTCCTGGATGCGCGTGCTGCTCTCCCACCTGGAGACGTTGCAACTGGCCTCCCATCTGGTGGGCGCCCGGCTGGCCGCATCCCCGGCCCGGCCCCAACAAAAGCAGGACGGGCTTTTCGACACCGGCTTGCGCGATCCCGCCGTTTTTTGGGAAAATCTCGCTCGGGTCGGTGCTCTTATTGGCGACGACCGGATCGGCACTCCGGTCATGACGGACACACACCGGCCGGATGCGTTTACCCTGGTCCGACCGGCTGACACGATACCGGTGCCGGCGGAGCAACCCCTGCACGCCCCCCGCGGACTCGTGCTCCGGCGCTTCCGCCCCGCTTGGCCGGTGCGGGTCACGCTGGCAGACGGGAAACCTGCGTTTCTCGCCGGCGAACTCGCGGGGTCGGTCCGTCAACTTGCTGGACCGTGGCCGGCCGACGGCGATTGGTGGCGGCCCGAGGCGTGGGCGGTCGAGACCTGGCAGCTCGAGCTGGCGGATGGCGCGGTCTATCAACTGGCGCACACCGCGTCGGGCTGGTGCGTCGAAGGGGTTTTCGACTGATGGACTATGTCGAACTCCATGCGCGCAGTGCGTTTTCGTTCTTGCGCGGCGGCTCGTCACCGGAAGCGCTGGCCGTCGAGGCGGGCCGGCTGCAGCTGCCCGCGCTGGCCCTCTGTGACCGCGACGGCGTTTATGGTGCGGTGCGTCTGCACATGGCGGCCAGGGAAGCAGGCTTCCGGGCCCCGGTCGGATGCGAACTGACCATGGACGACGGCGGCGTGGTGCCGTTGCTCGTGGCCACGCAAGCGGGGTACCGCCACCTCGGCGGACTGCTCACGACCGCCAATCTCCGGTCGCCCAAGGGCGAAGGCCGGGTGGCGTGGCGGGAACTGGCGGAAAACAACGCAGGCCTGATTGCGCTCACCGGCGACGAGGAGGGGCCGGTGCGGCGCGCCTGGCGCGAGCACGGCCGGCAGGCCGCCATGGACGCCGGGAAAAGGCTGCAACGGATCTTCGGTCCGGACCGGCTCTTTGTGGAACTGCAGCGCCACCTCGTGCCCGGCGAGGAAGACGCGAATGAATTCCTGGTCGATTGGGCGCGGGCCGAGGCCCTGCCCCTGCTCGCCACCAATGGCGCCACCTATGCGACCCGGGAGGCGCGCAATGTGGCGGATGTGTTCACCTGCCTGCGTGAACATGTGACGCTCGATGCGGCCGGCCGGAAGCTGGCGCACAATCGGGAACGACACCTGAAAGCGGCGAGGGAAATGACGGCACTCTTTCCCGATTTGCCGGAGGCGGTGGCCAACACGGTGAGACTGGCCGGGCGACTGGAGTTCACGCTCGCAAACCTTGGCTACCGGTTTCCGGACTACGGCGTACCGGCCGGCGAATCACAGGATTCGTTTCTGCGGAAAATGACCTTCTTCGGCGCGCAGCAGCGGTATGGTTCCGTGGCCGGCGAGGTGCGCCGGCAACTGGAACGCGAACTGGCGCTGATCGGGAAACTGGGCTTCAGCGGTTATTTTCTCATCGTATGGGACCTGTGCGCCTTTGCGCGGCAGCGCGGAATCCTCGTGCAGGGCCGCGGCAGCGCGGCCAACAGCGCTGTGTGCTATTCGCTCGGGATCACCGCGGTGGACCCGATCGGCAGCAAGCTGCTCTTCGAACGGTTCCTGAGCGAGGGCCGGACCGACTGGCCGGACATCGACCTCGACCTGCCGAGCATGGAGCGACGCGAGGAGGTGATTCAGGAACTGTATCGGCGTTACGGCCGCCGGGGCGCGGCCATGACCGCGAATGTCATCACGTTCAAAGGCAAGAGCACCATGCGCGAGGTCGGCAAGGTGCTGGCGTTGCCCGACGAGGTGCTCGACCGGTTTTCGTCGCTTTTCCACGGCGGCGATTATCCGCAAACCATCCGGCTGGCCGAGCAGCTGAAACTGGCCGGGGTCCCGCCGGACCACCCGCGGCTCCCTGCCCTGCTCGACACCTGCCAGCGGGTCTACGGACTGCCGCGCCATCTCGGCCAGCACTCCGGCGGCATGGTGCTGTGCGCCGGCCAGCTCAATGACTACGTGCCGTTGGAACACGCCCGGATGCCGGGCCGGAGTGTGCTCCAGTGGGACAAGAGCGATTGCGAGGACATGGGCATCGTCAAGGTGGACCTGCTCGGGCTCGGCATGATGGCCGTGCTGCAGGACACCCTGGAAATCTGCGCCCAGCGCGGACAGCCGGTGGATCTGGCGCGCATTCCCAAGGACGATCCGGCGACTTTCAAGATCATCCAGGAAGCAGACACGGTCGGGCTGTTCCAGATCGAATCACGCGCCCAGATGAGCACCCTGCCGCGCATGAAACCGGAAACTTTCTATGACCTGGCGATCGAGGTGGCGATCATCCGGCCGGGACCGATCCAAGGCAACGCCGTGAACCCCTACCTCGCCCGGCGGGCGGGCAAGGAACCGGTGACCTATCCCGACGAACGGGCCAGGCCGATTCTGGAACGGACCTTGGGCGTGGTGCTGTTCCAGGAGCAGGTGCTCCGGCTGGCGATGGAATTGGGCGGTTTCACGGCAGCCGAAGCCGACGAACTGCGCCGCGCCATCGGCTTCACGCGCTCGCAGGAACGCCTCAACCGGATGAAGGAAAAACTGGGTGTGGCCTTGCACCGCAACGGGGTCACGGCGCCCGCCGTTGAATCCATCCTGCAGTCCCTCGCGTCGTTCGCGCTGTACGGCTTCCCGGAGAGCCACGCGATTTCGTTTGCGTCGCTTGCCTACGCCTCGGCGTGGCTGAAGGTCCACCGGCCGGCCGCGTTCTATGCCGGGCTGCTCAACAACCAGCCGATGGGGTTTTACTCGGCGGCAAGCCTCGTGCAGGACGCGCGGCGGCATGGCGTCAGGACCCTGCCGGTGTGCGTGCAGCTTTCCGGGCAGTGGTGCGAGGTCGTCGCCGACGACACCATCCGGCTGGGCTTCGCCTCGGTGCGCGGCGTGCGGGCGGCGAATGTCGCCGCGATGATCGAGACGCGAACGAAACTGCCGTTCACCTCGACGTCGGACTTTTTGCGACGGACGGATTTCAGCGCGCCAGAACGGCGGGCCCTCGCCAAGGCCGGTGCCCTGAACACGCTGGCCAAGCACCGGCGGCAGGCCTTGTGGCAGGTGGAGGAAACGAACTCCGGCGACGAACTGTTCCGGCTGGTCGCGGTGGAGGAACCGGAGCCGGTCTTGTCACCGTTGGAAATGATGACGCATCTGGAGCGGCTGCAGGCCGACTATGAAACGCTGGGCCTGACCACCGGACGGCATCCGATGCAGCTGTTGCGGGCGAGAATGCCGGAGGTCTGGCCGGCGGAGTCGTTGCAACAGGCGCGGAACGGTGACCGGGTGAAGATCGGCGGCGCCGTCATCACCCGGCAGCGACCAGGCACCGCCAAGGGATTTTGCTTCATCACCCTTGAGGACGAGACGGGGCACGCGAACGCGATCGTGCGCCCCAACCTGTTCGAGGATTGCCGGCTTATCATCAACCTGGAACCGGCACTGGTCATCACCGGGCGGGTGCAAAACGAGCAGGGGGTGATTCATGTCATGGCGGAGGAGATCACCGCCATGCCCAACGTCGGGCTTCCGGCTCAAACCAGTCATGATTTCCATTGAGCCTGTGAAAAAACCGGCCGGGCATTCGTCGCAGTTCCGGTCCAACCTTCTCCCGCGGGAACTGCGCCTCAGGCCCGCTAGAATCCGAGCTTCCGGCAGCATGACAATGCGTGGTCCAGATCAAAACGATGCAAACCGCCACGTGATCTCAAAACCCCGGAACCCGATAATCGCAAAAATACCGTTCCCACGTTGCCGGATTCATGCACGCTGACGGATTCCCACCTCCGCCCCAAAAAAGGAAATCCCACCTCATGAATCTCTGCAAAACAATCGCCCTCGCCGCCCTGTTTTTGGGCGGATCGAGCCTGACTCACGCCGCCGACCTCGCCGGTAAATGGACGGCCGAATTCGACACCCAGATCGGTGTCCAGAAATATATCTATGAATTCAAAGTCGAAGGGGAGAAGATCACCGGCAAGGCGACCTTTGACCACTCAATGGGCAAGGGCGAGGCGGAGCTCAAGGAGATCAAGCTCAGCGGGGACAGCCTTTCATTTGTCGAGCCGTTGAACTTCGACGGCAACGAGGTGGCGATCACCTATACCGGCAAGATTGCGGGCGACGAGATGAAGCTTACCCGCAACGTTGGCGATTTTGCCACTGAGGACCTTGTGGCAAAACGGGTGAAGCCGGCAGATGCCAAACCTGAAACGA
>JBBIHQ010000020.1:4739-51142 GCA_037446975.1 Opitutia bacterium | reverse complement strand
CGGCTGTCGACGTAGGTCGCCAGGGTTTGGGAGAAGACCGGGTGATTGCTGAGCATGGCGCGTTCACGCTCGGTCAGCCGCTCGGGATGGGTCCGGAAGGCACGGAACAGTTCGCGCGGAATGCCGATCAGGCCGAGATCGCACAGCAGCGGAGCCGCCCGCAACACCCGGCGTTCCTCGTCGGTGAAGTGGTCGGTCTCGGCCATGCGGGAGCAGACATCAACGAGCGTCTTGGCCTGACCGCCAAGCACGGGGTCAAAGGTGGTGAGGATGCGGCGACAGAGCTCGAGGGAATGATCGTAGGAAATGGCCAGCTCCCGGTTGACCGTGTCGAGCTGCTGGCGCTGCTGTTCGAGATCGTGCACCTTCGCTTCCAGCGCGGCGTTGGCGGTTTTCAGTTCATCGTTCAGGCGCAGCGCCTCCGCCTGGAGCGCGGCATTGTGGATGATGAGCTCGTAGCGGTGGATGGCGTTGCGCACCGTGGCCGTCAGCTCCTCCCGCAGCCAGGGTTTAGCCACAAAACGGAAGATCTCTCCCTTGTTGATCGAATCCACCAGCGTCGGCAGCGACAGCACGGCGGTGATGAGGATGCGCGACGTATTGGGCCGGAGGCGCTTGCTTTCGATGAGGAAGTCGAGCCCCATCATCTCGGGCATGCGCTGGTCGGAGATGATGACGGCGAAATCGCGCTCGGCGAGGATGGCCAGGGCCTTGAGCGGACTGGCGACGGCGACGACGTGGTAGTTTTCTCGTTCGAGTGTTTCCTTCAGTGCAGAAAGAACAAACGGCTCGTCATCAACGACCAGAATGGCGGGCAATTCGGCAGGGGACGGGGACTGGCTCATGGGGAGTGGGCGGCCACCGGCTGGGCCGCGGGAGGAGAGACAAAATGGCCGGTGATGAAATCGGCGACCTGGCCCAGTGGAAGCTGGCTCTGCGCGGCGCCGGTCTCCCACGCGACGCGGGGCATGCCGTAGACGACCGAGCTGGCCTCATCCTGGGCGAACGTGGTGGCACCTTTCCGCCGCAAGTGCAGCAGGCCGTCCGCTCCGTCCTTGCCCATGCCGGTGAGAATTCCCGCGATCATGTGGGGGGCCGCACCGCTGTCGGCGGCGGACTTGAACAGCATGTCCACGGCGGGACGTTGGTGCCAGATCGGCGGACCGTCGACGACGCGGGCCCGATAATGATCGTGCTGCCACTGCACCAGGAGATGGAAATTGCCCGGCGCGACCAGCGCGACGCCGGGCGCGAGCCGGTCGCCGTCGACCGCTTCACGGACATCCAGTGCGCTGAGACTGCGCAGGCGGTCGGCAAACGCGCGGGAAAACATCGCGGGGATGTGCTGCACGATGGCAATGCCCGGCAGGTTCGGCGGCAGGCGGGTGATGACATCCCGCAAGGCCTCCGTGCCGCCGGTCGACGCGCCGAGCAGAATCAAGGCCCGGGGATCGAACGGCCGGCCAGACACGGGCGTCATCCGCCCGGTCGGTTTGACGCCGATATCGCGGGCGACCGCGGCTGAAAGCGGACGAGCACGCAGGCAAACCCCGGCTGCGGCCTTGATCCGGTGGATCAACTGCGCACCCAGGTCACCGAAAGAATATGAACCGCTGGGCTTGCCCAGCACGTCCAACGCGCCGAGCCGCAGCGCCTCGAGGGCATGCTCGGAGCCGCGCTGGGAGAGCGAACTCATGACGATTACGCGGGTTGGCCGCTGCTTCATGATTATCTCGAGGAAGGTGAGCCCGTCCATGCGCGGCATTTCTATGTCGAGGATGATGACATCGGGATTCAGCTCTTTGATCTTGTCCCGCGCGGCGTATGGATCCACGGCAGTGCCGACGACCTCGATTTCGGGATCAGTACTCAACGCGTCAGTCGCCATTCGGCGGACGACGGCCGAGTCGTCTATGATCAAGACCCTGATTTTCCTGGACGGCATGGCAGTCAAGAGGTGAGCGGCCGCCGGTAAATGGCGGGACGGATGGCCTGCAGGGAATGGCGGATGCCGGTGAGGCTTTCCGAGTGGCCGACGAACAGGTAGCCGCCGGGGACGATGTGCCGGGTGAGTTTCTGCACGAGTTCCTCCTGGGTCGGCCGGTCGAAGTAGATCATGACGTTCCGGCAGAAAATGACGTGGAACGGATGCTGGAACGGCGGCGGGCCCTCGAGCAGGTTCAACTGCCGGAAGCTGAGGCCGGCGTGGAGGGCCGGCTTGATGCGGTAGTTGCCTTCCTGCGGACCGTGACCGCGTAGGAAATAATTGTGGATGCGTGCTGGCGCGAGTTTGCCGACGGTGTCGTCGCGGTAGATGCCGGCCTGGGCCTTGGCCAGGATGCGGTTGGAGATATCGGTGCATTCGACGTGCCAGGGCCAGGTGGCGCCGAGGCATTCGTCGAGGGTCATGGCGATGGAGTACGGCTCCTCGCCCGAGGAGCAGGCGGCGCTCCAGATGTCCAGGCGCGGCCAATGCTCCGCGCCCGCCCGGGCTTTCATCTCCGGCAGCATCGTCTGTCGGAGAAAGTCAAAATGCGCGATTTCACGGAAGAAGAAGGTGTGGTTGGTCGAGATGGCGTCGATCAGATGGGCCAGCTCCTCGCCGTCCCGCTGGGATTGCAGGAAATCGCAGTAATCGCCGACCGTTGTCAGGTTCGTGGCGCGCAGCCGCTTGCCGAGACGGGCGGAGACAAGCTCGCGCTTCTCCGGTCCGAGGTTGATGCGGCTGTGCTCGTAAACGAGGCCGCGGATGAATTCGAATTCGTTTTCCCGCATGGGATCGTATCGAGGATCATCGGCACAATTCCCCCCAAGTGTAGGAATGTCCTTCGGCCGATTCACGGCGGGCGGCAAAAATTGCCCGACGTGCGGATCGTTTCGCCCGGCCGCGCGAGAATCAGGCGCCCATCGGGTTGGAGAAAGTTTTATCTCGCTGAAAAATAGTGGGTTCGGGTCCCGGGAAGGAGACTGGCATGGCGGTTGCGTTAGCGTCGAACGCAAATGGTTGATCCCATCTTCCAGTCTGACAATTACGTCCTGGCCCGGAAGCTCCTGGACGCTGCGGTGGTGCGGCAGGAGGCCATCGCTGCGAACGTGGCCAATGCCGAAACGCCGGGCTACCACCGGGTGGATGTCTCGCCTGATTTTGCGGCGCAGCTGAAATCCCGGCTGGCCGCGGGCGAACTCGCCTCCACCGCCTCCTCGCTGCATCCGCAGATCACGGAAGATCCTTCCGCCCGGTCCCTGCGCCCCGATGGCAACTCAGTTGAGATTGAGCACGAACTGCTCGCGATGAACCGCAATGCGGTCGAACACCAGTACCTCACGGAGGTCATCACGCAGAACATCAAGCAACTGAAGATGGCCATCACCGGCCATAGCGTTTGATACCCGTCAGCCCGCCTTTTCCCATGAACCTTATTTCCGGAATCGACATCAGTGCCAGTGCATTGGCGGCGCAAAAAACCCGCCTCGACATTGTCGCCCAGAATATCGCCAACGCCCAAACGACGCGCACCGCAAGCGGCGGGCCCTACCAGCGCCAGGTCGTGTCATTTGAAACCGAGTTGGTCCGCAACCAGGGGGCCGAGGGTGGTGCACTGCAAAGTGTGCGGGTCGCGCAGATCAGCACGGACCACACCCCCGGCCAGCAGATCTACAACCCCCAGCATCCCGATGCGTCGCCCGACGGTCTGGTGACGATGCCCAACGTCAACCTCTCGCAGGAAATGGTGGATCTTATCACCGCCTCCCGCACTTATGAGGCCAACCTTTCGGTCGTAAAAAATGCCCGCCAGATGGCGATGCGAACCCTGGACATCGGCAAATGACCGCCGCCCAGCAAGCCTGATTCCGCCCCATGTCGCCCGTCGGTTCCGTCACTCCCATGCTCTCCGGCGCCTCGCCGCTCACCCGGGTTGACGCACCGCTGCCGACGCTGCCCGGGGTACACCTGGCGCCGGCTGGCACGACGCCCACTGACGGTTTTGGCCACATGCTCGACGGCCTGGTCGCGTCGGTCGATGCCAAGCAGGCCGAGGCCCAGGCGCTGACCAGGCAGGTGTTGCTCGGCGAGAGCGACCAGCTCCATCAGAGCGTCATCGCGATGCAGGAGGCCGGAGTTTCGTTTTCCCTGATGGTCGAGGTGCGCAACAAGCTCATCGAATCCTACCAGGAACTCATGCGCATGCAGGTGTGACACCCGTCCGGAGCTTATAAATGAACAATTTCGCAAAATCCCTTCTCGCCCTCTGGGGTGAACTCGGCCTCAACCAACGGGTCTCGCTCATGGTCGCCTCGGTGGCGGTCGTCGGCGGCCTGATTGCCGTCGTCGTCTGGTCGCGGCGGCCGGATTACCAGCTGCTCTATGCCCGCCTGAGTGAAAAGGACGCGGCGGCGGTCATCAGCCACCTCGAGACGCTGAACATTCCCCACCAAGTCACCGCGGGTGGCACGGCGGTGCAGGTTCCCTCGGACCAGGTCTACAAGCTCCGCATGGATCTGGCCGCGAAAGGTCTGCCCAGCGGCGATGGGGTCGGCTTTGAGATCTTTGACAAGGGCCAGTTCGGCCTCTCCGATTTTGTGCAGCGCACCAACTATCTGCGCGCCATCCAGGGCGAGCTGGCCCGGACCATCACCCAGCTGCAGGGCGTTCAGGCCGCCCGGGTCATGATTGTGCAGCCCGAGAACCGGCTGCTCCTCACCGAGCAGGGCGTGAAGCCCTCCGCCTCGGTGTTTGTGGATCTTGGCGGCGGCCACCTTGAATCGGAGCAGGTCAACGCGATCCGCAACCTCGTGGCCAACTCGGTGCAGGGCCTGCAGCCCGATCTCGTCGCCGTGGTCGACAATCGCGGCCATGTGCTCTCCGACGAATTGAAACAGGATCCCACCTTGGGCACGGCCTCCAGCCAGATGCGTTATCGCGAACAGGTGGAGGATTATCTTTCCAAGAAGGTCGAGTCCATGCTCGCGCAGGTCATCGGTCCGGGCAACGCCGTCGTGCGGGTGTCGGCGGAGATTGAAACCGAGTCGACCACCTCGACGCAGGAGAAGTACGACCCGGACGGTCAGGTCGTGCGCTCACAGACCATCTCCGAGGATGTCTCCAACGCCACCGAACAGCGGACCACCGGCGGCGCGGTGGGTGTCAGCGCGAACACCCCGGAAAAAGCCCCGGCGGCCAACGAGGCCGCCGCCCGCCCGACCTCCACCACCGAGCAGAATCGGAAGAATCGCACCACGACTTACGAAATCAACCGCACCACGACCAATGTGACGCGCAATCCCGGCACGGTGAAGAACATCAGTGCCGCCGTCTTCATCGCCCAGCGTCCGGCTCCGCCGGCCCCCGCGGGCAGTGCGCCGGGCACCGAGACCACCGCGCCCAAACGCACACCGGAGGAACTCAGCGCCCTGCGCCAGGTCGTGCTCAATGCGCTCGGCCTCAAGCCCGTTCCCGGCCAGTCGATCGATTCCCTCGTTTCATTGCAGGAGGTTCCCTTTCAGACCGTGGAGCGCCTTCCGGCGCAGATCGCTGCCATCCAGAGCGAGAGCCGCTGGATGGGATGGACGGAGGCGGCCAGCCGCTGGGCGGCCGTAGGGATCGCCGTGCTGGTCTTCGGCTTTTTTCTTCGCCTGCTGTCCCGGCAGAAGCCCGAGCCCGTGCCGCTCGAGGTGCTCGCCCTGCCGCCGGAAGCCATGGGGCGGGCGCTGCCGCACACCAACGGCGTGACACCCGAAATGCTCAACCAGCTGATCCGGAATAAGCCGGCCAACATCGGCGTGGCACTGCGCGACTGGGTCGCCACCGCACCCGGCAACAAGAACTGACGCCATGGCCGAAATCGACTATCCCAAACTCACCCGGCAGCAAAGGCTCGCCGTCTTCCTGATCGTTGTCGGGCCGGACGCAGCCGCGGAGGTTTTCAAACATCTCGACGACGCCACGATCGAGCTGCTCTGCCGCGAAATGTCCACCTTCCCGATCATTCCGGAGACAGTGCAGAAACAGGTGATGGAGGAATTTGGCGGCATTGTGGCCCTGAGCGTCAATGCCTCGCTCGGCGGCATGCCGTACGCCCAACGCACGCTGGAGATTGCCAAGGGTGACTTCAAGGCCTCCGCCATCCTCGGCCGCGTCGGACCGGTCGGCACCTCGGTCGACGTCATCAAGGACATCAGCGAGATGGAAGGCCGTCAGATCTACAACCTGATCAAATCCGAGCAGCCCCAGACAATTTCCTTTGTGTTGTCGTACCTCGACACCGCCAAGGCCTCGGAAGTCTTCTCGCTGCTCAGCCCCGAGTTGCGCGAAGACGTGGTCGAACGGCTCGGCACCATCGAATCGACGTCGCTCGACCTGGTGGCCAAGATCGTCCGGGCGCTCGGCAAACATTTTGACAGCAAGGTGCGGCCCTCCTTCCACCGCAGCGGCGGGGTGCGCGCCGTGGCCGACCTGCTTAATGAACTGGACAAGGATATGTCCAAGACTCTTCTGGGCCGCCTCGAAGAGCGCAATGCCCAGCTCGGCGCCGCCATCCGCAAGAAGATGTTCAGCTTCGAGGAGCTGTCCCGTCTGCAGCCGGTCGACCTGCAACGCGTATTGCGCGAGGTCGATTCGAGCAACCTTGGCGTGGCGATGAAATCGGCCAGCACGGCGCTCCGGGACAAGATCTATGCCTCCATTTCCAAGCGCGCGGCGGAAAGCCTGCGGGAGGAGATCGATCTCCTCGGGCCGGTCCGGCTCAAGGACGTCGAGACTGCGCAGGATTCCATCATCCAGGTGGTGCGCCGACTCGAGGAGGAAGGGGCGATCACCCTCGACTCCGAAGGGGCCGAGAGCCTCGTGGCCTGACGTCCCATGGGTCACACCAAGCTCATTCCCTTCGACCGTCCGCTGACCGGCACCATCATGCCGGGGCGGTCCGGGCGGCTGTACACCGAGTCGGAATACAATGCCCATGGCGAAGCTTCGTACCGCCGCGGGGTGGATTCGGCCCGGGCGCTGGCCGACCAGCAGATGGTCGATATTCGCGCCGAAGTCGCCCACTTGAGCAACAACGTGATGCCGCAACTGGCGCAGCTTGAGGCTGGTTTGATGAAACAATTGCGGGAAGCGCTGCCCGCGCTGGCCTTGGATATCGCCCGGCATCTCCTCTCGGGCTATGAGCCGCCGGTCGAGACGATCGAACGCCTTTGCCGCGACGCCCTTGACCAGCTTTTCCCCGAGCGCGATCATCTCGAACTCATCCTTTGTCCCCGCGACGCCGGTCTGTTCAACCAGCTGAATCCGGGCTGGCTCGAGCGCTATCCCGGTCTGCAAATCCGCCCGGACCCGGCCCTCGTGCCTGGCGACTGCCAGGTGCGCAGCCGCTTCGGTCTCACCGACGCCCGCCAGCAGACCAAGCTGGACGCGCTGGCCCGCGCCCTGGCCGTCGCATGAATGTTTCCGTCACACCGCTCGTCGAGGCCATCCGCACGCAGGTGCGGCACCTGCCCACGGTCCAACGCCTCGGCACGGTCACGGCGGTCACCGGCCTGATCATCGAGTCCGACGGACCCAACGTGGGCCTCGGGGAACTCTGCCTGCTGCGTTCACCGCGGGCCGACTTCTCGGTGCAGGCTGAGGTGGTTGGTTTTCGCGAACACCGGGTTCTGCTGATGCCGCTGGGCGAGACCAGCGGCCTGCACGTCGGTTGCGAGGTCGCGGCCTTCGACCGGCCGCCACTGCCGCGCCCCGGTCCGGAGATGCTGGGGCGCGTGCTCGATGCACTTGGCCGGCCGTTTGACGGGCGGGGCCTGCTTCCGGTCGAGCAAAAAGATTACGGCACCGGGAAGCCGCCCCATCCACTCCGGCGCCAGCGCATCCGCGAGCCGTTTGCCACGGGCGTGCGGGCCATCGACACCTTTGTCCCGCTCGGCTGCGGCCAGCGCCTGGGCCTGTTCGCCGGTTCCGGGGTGGGCAAGTCCACCTTGCTGGGCATGATCGCCCGCGGAGCGGATGCCGACGTCGTGGTTGTCGCCCTCGTGGGCGAGCGCGGCCGCGAAGTGCGTGAATTTCTGGAAAAGGACCTGGGGCCGGAGGGTCTCAAACGCTCGGTGGTGGTGGTCGCCACCTCCGATCAGCCGGCGCCGTTGCGCCTGCGCGCCGCCTTCACCGCCACGGCCATCGCCGAGGCGTGGCGCAACCAGGGCAAGAACGTGCTTCTCATGATGGACTCGGTCACCCGGTTCGCCATGGCGCAGCGCGAGATCGGCCTGGCCATCGGCGAGCCACCCGCGACCCGCGGCTACACGCCCTCGGTCTTCGCGTTGTTGCCCCGCCTGCTGGAGCGTTCCGGCGCCGGCGAGCGCGGCGCCATCACCGCGCTCTATACCGTGCTGGTTGAGGGCGACGATATGAACGAGCCGGTGGCCGACGCAGTGCGCGGCATCCTCGACGGGCATCTGGTCCTCTCGCGTCACCTCGCGCATTTCAATCACTACCCGGCCATTGATGTGCTGGAAAGTGTCAGCCGTCTCACTCAGGACATCTGCACGGTCGAGGAGGTCGCCCTGGCGGGTCGCGCACGGGAGAATCTGGCGCTTTACCGCAAGAACGAAGATCTTATCTCCATCGGCGCCTACCAGAAGGGCGCGAATGCCGCGCTCGACCAGGCCATCGCGCTGCACGAGCCGCTCGGAAAATTTGCCCGCCAGCCGGTGCATGAGCACACCGCCCGTGCGGAAAGCTACGCCACCCTCAAACGCATCCTCCCATGAAGAAATTCCGATTTCCCCTGCGGCCCGTGGCCATCCTCCGGGCGCACCGCCAGGCCCGGGCGCGCCAGGCTTTTGCCGAGTCTGCGCGGACCTACGTCATGGCTGAAGAGCATCTCGCCACGGTCCGGGCGCAACGCCACGAGCTCGAGGTCATCCTGCACGACAGCCGGCGCGGATCGTTCAAGGCCGCCGATGAGATCAGCTTCTGGAGCGCCTATCGCCGCGTTTGCGCGGACGGGATGAAGGCGGAGCACCAATTGATCGAAGCCCGTACGGCCATGGAAAAGCGTCGGCAGGAATATATGGAGTCACACCGGGCCGTGAAGGTGGTGGAGAAACTTGAGCAGAAGGCGCGCACCCTCCACCGGCGGGAGGACGAGCGCGAGGCACAACTCGAACTCGACGAACTGGCGGGAGCCCGGGTCGCGCGCCGGCTTGCGAACTCCACCGTCACGGCCGCATGAGCAAGCTCGCCAATCCTTTCGTCGCCGCCGCCCTGGGACTCACCGTGGGTCTGGGCACCGGCTTGGTGCCCTTCTGGCGGGCCACCGAAGCCGCCTTTGAACACGCCGCGCGGCTCGTGCCGCACAAGGATGCGCTCGGTGGTGACCAGCGCGAACGCGGATGGAATTTCTGGACGATCGAAATCGACAATCTCGCCAATGAGCTGAAAGGGGAGCGTGACCGGATGCACGTCCAGGCCGAGCAGCTCGACCGCCGGGAGTCACAGCTGGCCGCGGAACGGCAGGAGTTGAACAAAGTCCGGACCGAGATCGAGGGTCTCCGCCAGGAGATCGCGACCAGGGTGATCGAGATCAACGCGGACGAAATCAAGAATATCCGCGTCCTGGCCCAGACCTACACCAATCTCACCCCCAAGGCCGCGGTCGCCATCATCCGCGAGATGGACGATCTGATGGTCGTCAAGATTCTCTCGATGATGAAACCCGATGTGGTCGCGCCCATTTTCGAGGAAATGAGCCGCACCACCGGGCCCGACGGCACGCTGGCTCGCCGGGCCGCGCTGCTGTCCGACCGTCTCCGCCTTGTCCGATCCACCAAGACCGCCTCGAATCCTTAAGCCACCATCCCCGCCCACGGACCGGGCGGCTGCTCTCCACGGAAGGAAATGCAACCGGCAACATGCAACTTTCTCTTCCGCTCCCCGTTTCTCCGGAACCCGCCAACGCCTCGGCCGGTGCCGCCACTTCTGCGACCGGCGTTCCAGGCCAGAGCGCGGGGGATCCGTCCCTCGTTTCGTTCGATCAATTTCTCCCGGCCGGTGGGTCGGCGCCGAAGCCGGCCGCCAAGGCGGACCCGGCCGAGATGGAAAACGCCGCCGCCGCTTTGCTGGCCTCGTTCTTGATGCCCGTGTCGGCGGCGTCGCCGGCCGCACCGGCGTCGACCAACCTCGGAAAATCCGGGCAGAGCGAGACTTCGCCTCCGGCCTTGGTTTCGGTCTTCTTCACTTCACCTTCTTCACGGGCTTTTGTTCCGACAACTCCCGGATCGGTCACCGGAACGCCGTTTCCGATGGGAAAGCCAATCCCGGCGATCGGATCTCCGACGGATAAAGTCACCGCGACCGGTCCGGCCGGCGCCGTTCCGACGGACCCGCAGGCCGATCTCCCCATCACAACGGGCACAACGGTTCAGGGCGGGCCGTCAGCGGCCGCGGCCCAATTGATACCGTCGGCGGCCAGCGGTCAACCGGTGAGCCAGCCCCTCGCGGCAGACAAGGCGCTCGCGGCGGAAAAAATTGCCGCTCCGGCGATCCAATCCGGAGAAAGATTCCCGGACTTAGTCCTGCCCGATAAAAAAGATTTTCTAAACACTGGTTACGCGGCGGTTACCAAGCCGGCGGCGAGTGTTGGCATCGGCGTTGCTCAGGTGGCAGCCGTCATGCCCGCCGTTGCGCCCAACCGATCGAAAACCGCCACAGCCGCCGCGGTGGTGCCGGTGCTGTCGGCCTCGCCGGAGAGCTCCCGGGCATTGAGCTTCGATCCCGGCGCTCCGGCCCCGGAAGTTTCTTTGCGCGGAGCGATGACGGCCGTGGTTACCGCGGTTGCAGCGCTGGACCGTCACGAAGGCTTGGGGCAGAACATGCTCGATCTTCAATTTCACGTGGGCGACCAACGGCTTGCCCTTCGCGTGGAACTTCGCGACGGGACGGTGCACACGACCTTTCACACCGAATCGGCGGAAATGCGTTCGGCGCTGACCCAGGAGTGGCAGGCCGTGGTGCCGCCGGCCGTCAGTCGTGAAATCCGCCTCGCAGAACCGGTTTTCAGCTCTTCCCCGGGTGGCGGAGGCGAAACCGCCTTTGGCTCGACCGGGCAGGGCGCGCCCGACCAACGCTGGCAGTCCGCCCCGGAGCCCGTTGTTTCGATCTTTCCGCCGGAAATTTCAGATCCCGTGACGGCCGAGCCCGTCCCGGTTGCCACAACCGTCTCCAGTTCCACGCCCTTGCTCCAGGCTTTCGCCTGATCCTCCCATGACTGTCACATCCGTTTCATCAACCCAGAACAATCCGTCAACCGTGCCGGTGGTCAGCGCGCCCAAGACACTGGGCTCCGAAGATTTCATGAAGCTGCTGGCCGTCCAGTTCCAAAGCCAGGATCCCCTGAAGCCGATGGATGATACCGCGTTCATCGCGCAGATGGCGCAGTTCACCTCGCTGCAGCAGACCCAGACCATGACCACCCAGATGACCAAGCTCAGCGCGACCCAGGATCTCATGGCGGCCAACAGTTATCTCGGCCAGATGGTGACGGTTGACAACGGCAATGGTGGCTCGGCTTCCGGCATCGTCAGCGCCGTACAGGTGGACAGTAACGGGCCCAAGATTGTGGTCGGCGGCAATCCCTACGCTATTTCCTCCGTGCTCTCGGTTCAGTCCGGCACGGTTTCCAATCCTGCGACCACAGCGACGCCATCGGCCACTCCCGGCGGAGCCTAATCCTCAACCACCACTCCACCATGTCACTTATCGGCACATTGGGCAGCGGCGTCAGCGCGCTGCGCACCTTCATGAAAGGTCTCGAAGTCATCGGCAACAATATCGCCAACGTGAACACCACGGGCTTCAAAAGCAGCAGCGCCGAATACGCCGACAGCTTCAGCAACATCCTGCAGCGCTCTTCCCCGTCCAGCGCCACCACGTCCAACACTCCGGGTATTTCGGTCGGCACGGGCGTCAAACTGGCCGGCATCAGCAACAATTACGCCCAAGGCTCCCTGGAGACGACGGGCAACGGTTCCGATCTGGGAATTTCCGGAACGGGCTATTTTCAAGTCAGGAACCCCGGCGACGGATCCACCTACGCCACGCGCGACGGGACCTTCAGCTGGGACAATCAGGGCTATCTGGTCTCCGCTCAAGGGTACCGTGTGCAGGGCCTCACCGGCGCCGGACTCGGCACCGTCGGTGACATCAAGCTCGGCACGCCGCCGACCGGAACCCAGCTTCAGTCCGTGAGCATCGACAAGGGTGGCAACGTGGTGGAATTCTACTCGGACGGTTCGTCGGCCACCACCAATCAGGTGGAGCTTCAGGCGTACACCGACCAGAACGCGCTGGTGAAGGAGGGCAACAATCTGTTTTCCGGCATGCTCGCCGCCGGGCCAATTGGCGCCGCCGCCGGAAGTTTTGCTTTTCAGGCTGGAGGCGTCAACGCCCCCGGCTCCAACGGCCTCGGCAGCCTCCAAGCCGGCACCCTCGAACTGTCGAACGTCGATCTCACCGAACAGTTCTCAAATCTCATCACCACCCAGCGCAGTTTCCAGGCTGGCTCCAGGCTCATCACCGTGTCCGACACCATCCTCGACGACATCGTGAACCTGAAGACCCGCTGAGCCTGACCGGTTCCAGCCCTCTCCCATGGCCACCAAAACTGAAGCCACCACCCCGGCCACTCCAGCGGCTGCCCCGGCCGCCGCCGCTGCTTCGGCGACGACCGTCGCCCCGGCCTCAAAGATGTCTTTTCTCCGTCCCTGGCTCCCGGTCATTGCCGCCGTTGTGCTGGCTCCGGCGCTTAGCTGGGCGGTCGGCGAGTATGTCCTGCTGCCCCGGATTCAGAAGAAACTTGCCACCGTCAAGGTTGGCGAGGCCACCGAGGAACATGCGGCCGCCGCCGGCGAGTCCAAGGGCGAAACGGGGGCCAAAGGCGCCAAGGGAGGCAAGGAGACCGACAATCCCGCCACCTACGAATTTCAGAATGTCGTGGTGAACCTGGCCGGCACCATGGGCACGCGCTACCTCAAGACCTCCTTTATTGTCACGGGAATGGATGCGAACATCAAGAGCGCCTTCGAGGCCCAGAAAGCCAAGCTCACCGACATCACGCTCAACGTGCTTTCCTCGCTCTCGCTGGCCGACCTGGAGGAGCCCGGCGCCAAGAATGTCCTGCGGGAGAAACTGGTGCAGGCCTACAATCAGGCGCTCGGCCACCGGGTCGCGGATCAGGTCTATTTTTCCGATTTCGTCGTGCAGTAACCTGACCGACCATGGCCGAGGAACCGCCCAGCTCTGAGATCACGACGCTCGACCAGTCCGAGATCGACCGGCTGCTGGCCCAGACGAACGACCAGCAGGCGCCGAAGCTCCATTTTCTGCGGGCCGACGGCCAGCGGATGCCCCCGGACGCCAATCCCAAGGTCGAGGTGTGTGATTTCCGCAACCCGGTGTTTTTCTCCGACGGGGAGTTGCGCCGGCTGCAATCCCTGCACGAAGAATTCGCCTCCTACCTGAGTGCGCGCCTGTCGCTGTTCCTCCGCATGGAATTCAGCCTCAAGCTGACCAAGCTCACGACGACGACTTACGCGAAGTTCACCGAGGCCCTGCCCAATCTTTCGCATATCTGCCTGTTCAAAGCCGAACCCCTGATCGGAGTGGGCATCCTCGACCTCAACCCCCGTCTGGCCCTGACCATCGCCGACCGCCTGCTGGGCGGTCGCGGCCACTCGGTGAAGGCCGAGCGCGGCCTGACCGAGATCGAAGTCGCGCTGCTGGAGGACGTGATCCTGATCATCCTCGAGGAGTGGTGCAACCAGTGGAAAGGGGAAAAGGAACTGCACGGCCTCATCATCGGCCATGAAAGCAACGGTCGCTATCTCCAGACATCGCCCCGCGATGCCGTGATGCTGATCCTGCCTTTGGAGGTGGCTTTCGGCGACTGCTCCGAACAGATCCAGATCGGCCTGCCGTATTACACGATCGAGCCGCTGGTGAAGTCGATGCAGGCCCGCCGCCAGAAGGACGCCACCGTTTCCCGGGTTGAGAAACAGGCCAACTGGCAGCCCGCCTACGACCAGATCGCCGTGCCGGTGCGCGCCGAGTGGCAGGCCTTTGAGCTGAGCCTGCGGGAAATCTTCAGCCTGCGGGTCGGCGATGTGCTGGAAATGCAGGCGACGCATCTGCAGGACACCACCGTGCTGCTCAACGGCATGCCCAAATTTTCCGGCACGGTTGGTCTGGATACCGACCGTGTCGCTGTGAAACTTGCCCGCAAACTACCCCAGGAAGACACCAACCATGCCAAACTTAATGGACGAAAAAGCCCTTGATATCGTACTCGACGTCAGAGTGAAGGTCACAGTGCAGCTCGGCTCTTGCGTGCTGCCGATGCGCGAGGTGCTGGAGCTGGCTCCGGGCTCGGTCGTGCAGCTCAACCAGCACGCCAGCGATCCGGTCGGCCTCTACGTCAACGAGAAACTCGTCGCCTACGGCGAGGTGGTGGTCGTGGAAGACAACTTCGGCATCAAGATCACCGAGCTCGTCGGCAGCGCCAAACCCCCGGCATGAACCGCGCCGGATTAGCCGCGGGGTTCAGAATGGCCCGCCTCCTCCCACTGCTTTGGATTGGGGCCGCGATCGGACCGACAGGTTCCGCCGAGGATAAGGCGGCGGATGCCGCGGTGATCTACCCGCACAGTCCCGGAGCCCGGTCTGAGCCGGTCGCCCGCGGCGGCCCGGGCTATGTTTCGGTACTTGGCATCGCACTGCTGTTCGCCGGAACCGGGGCCTGGCTGCTCTGGCGCAGACGCAACCCGCTGGGTTCCGCTGCGCCCATGCGCAGGCTCGCGATCGCCGAGACCAAGTCGCTCGGCAACCGCCAATATCTGGTGGTCGCATCTTACGAAGAGAAGAAATATCTGCTGGGGGTATGTCCCGGACGCATCGACTTGCTCACGCCGTTGGATGGAGCCCCGGGCGCCAAATCCCCGTGAAACATCTCGGACAGTTCGTTGCCGGGGCCTTCGCCGTGGCGGTTTTCGGTCTGCTGGCGCCGACGGGAACGGCCCAGCAAAATGTCGCGGCCACCGCCATCATGACGCCGTCGGGCATGCCGCCGGCCGTCGTGCCCGCCGCAGCGGTCCCGCCCAAGGCCGACCCGCTCCGGCTGACCATCGGTCTGGACGGATCGCAACGGGCGGGCGACGTGAGCGTGGCGGTGCAGATCGTGATCCTCATGACGTTGCTCACGCTGGCGCCGTCGATCGTGCTGCTGATGACCAGTTTCACGCGCATCGTCATCGTGCTGGGTTTCGTGCGGACGGCGCTCGGTGTGCCGAGCGCCCCCTCCAACCAGATCATCATCGGCCTGTCGCTCTTTCTGACCTTCTTTCTGATGGGGCCGGTATTCGACCGCATGAACGTGGAGGCCATCCAGCCTTACCTGGGGGGAAAAATGACTTCGGTCGAGGCGCTCGACAAGGCGGCGGTGCCTTTGAAGGAGTTCATGCTCAAGCAAACCCGTACCCGCGACCTGGAATATTTCCTCGAGCTGGGCGGCTACGGTCCGACCGCGGTGAAAGATCTGTCGATGCGCGTCGTGGTGCCGGCCTTCGTGGTGAGCGAACTCCAGACCTCGTTCCAGATGGGCTTTCTGCTTTTTCTGCCGTTCCTGGTGATTGATTTTCTCGTGTCCTCGGTGCTGATGTCCCTCGGCATGATGATGATGCCGCCGGTCGTCGTCGCTTTGCCGTTCAAGCTGCTGCTTTTCGTGCTCGTTGACGGCTGGCATCTGGTGGTCAAGGCGCTGGTGCAGAGCTTCACCGGCTGACTCCTATCGCCATGAATCCCGAACTCGCCGTCGACATATTCAAGACGACCATTCTGTTCTCGCTCTATGTGGTCGCGCCTTTTCTCGGCGTCATGCTCGTGGTGGGTCTGTTGACGAGCCTGTTTCAATCGGTCACCAGCCTGCAGGAACCCACGCTGACTTTTGCGCCAAAACTACTGGCGTTGTCCGGCACGCTGCTGCTGCTGACACCCTGGCTTTTGCGCACGCTCTCGGAGTTCACCATTTCCTTCATCAGTCGCATGGGGACGCTGGCGCACTAGCGCCGGCCGACCGGGCCGCGCATGAGCCTCGAATATCTGTTCACGTGGTTGATGGTGTTGCTGCGCTCGCTTGGCGTCATCATGATGTTCCCCACGCTGGCGGGCCGGCCGCTGCCGGTGACGGTGCGCGTCGCGCTGGGGGCTTGTCTGGCGACACTGGTCGCGGGCATCGTGCCGTCGGCGCCGTTGCCCGCGGCCCAATGGGATCTGGCCCGGGCGGCCGGAGGCGAAGTGATCCTGGGTCTCGTGCTGGGATTTATCGGCCGGTTGACCTTTACCGCGGTGGAAATGGCCGGGCGGATCATCACGACCGAAATCGGTTTTTCTGCGTCGCCGGGACTGGGTGTTCCGGAGCCGGCGAGCGAGCCGCTGGCCGCGTTTCTCGCCACGTTCGCCGGGCTGCTGTTCTTCCTGGTCGGGGGACACCTGGCGGCGATCACCGCCTTTGCCCGCAGCTTCCGGCTCGCGGCGCCGGGCCAGGCAATCTTCCAGGCGGCGGCGCCCGAATATTTGATCGAGTCCTGCGGTCATGTGATCGAGCTGGGTTTGCGCATTGCGGCGCCGTTCATCGCGCTCAATTTCCTCGTGAATCTCGCCTTTTCGGTGCTCGGGCGGGCCGTACCAAAAATGAATGTTTTTCTCCTCAGTTTCCCGCTGCGATTGCTGGCGGGAATAATGTTGTTTGCGGGTGCCGGCGCGCTCATCGCCCGTTATCTTTTCGTCGAATTCGCCGATATGCCCGTCAATATGCTGCGGATTCTTTCGAAGGTGTGACCTGTTGTGCTCGCGACCGGGCGCCGATTGTGTCGCGGGAGGATCGGCGGGGAACCGCAGTCAGATCAATCGCGGCGAGCGGCAAAAATTTCCCGCCCGATGAACCTGATCGGCCCATAAATTGAAATCTTGAGCGCCGGTTAACTCAGAATGCCACAAGTATTTGATGGCATATGGTTAAGGGTGGGGTGCTGGTAGTTGGCATCGGCATTGCTCTGGTGGGTCCGCGCATGTCCGACGTCGACCAGGAACAAAAAACCGAACAACCGACCGAGAAGCGGGTGTCCGAGGCGATCGATAAAGGGCAGTTCGCGAAATCGCCCGAGCTGCAGGTGCTCATTCTGCTGGCGGCGGCGTTGGGCGTGCTGGCTTTCACCGCGGAATCGACCGCACGTGATGTCGCGGAGTATGCGATCGGCATCTTCACCCGTTTTGCCTCGACCCCGGTCCAGTTCGACACGGTGACAACCCAGTTGAGTGAAGTGATGTTCACCGTGGGGAAGGCGCTTTTGCCTGTCCTGCTCGCCTGCGTGGGGGCGGCCATGCTCGGCGGCGGCCTGCAGAGCGGATTCAGGCTTTCATCCGAGGCGATCGGCCTGAAATTTGACGGACTCGATCCGGCGGCCGGCTTCGGCCGGGTTTTTTCCAAGGCCGCCCTGGTCCGGGGTGGCATCGACCTGTTGAAACTGGTGGCCATCGGACTGGCGTTGTGGGCGGGCGCCAAGCGCCTCGTGGCCGATCCGCTGTTTACCGCGCCGATTGAGGCCGCCTACCTCGGACAATTTCTCCATCACGCGACGCTGGATTTCTTCGGCCGGCTGCTGCTGGCTCTCGGACTGATAGCGGCCATCGGTTACGCGTATGAAAAATACAAGAGCTCGCGGGACATGATGATGACGCGCCAGGAGGTGAAGGACGAACGGCGGAACGCCGACGGCAGCGGGCTGGTCAAGAGTGCGCAGCGCCGCCTGGCCCGCCGGCTCATGCAGAAGCAGATGCTCTCGGCGGTGCCGACTGCCG
Organism: Opitutia bacterium; assembly: GCA_037446975.1. GTDB lineage: Bacteria > Verrucomicrobiota > Verrucomicrobiia > Opitutales > Opitutaceae > Lacunisphaera. The sequence goes on along the minus strand of JBBIHQ010000020.1, from coordinate 33,243 downwards.
ACGTGGTGCTGACGAATCCCACCCATTATGCCGTGGCCTTGCGCTATGAACGGGGCAAGGACCAGGCGCCCGTGGTGCTCGCGAAAGGGGAGAACCGATTCGCGCAGCGCATCAAGGCCCTCGCGGCTGAGCACGGGGTGCCCACCGTCGAGAACAAGCCGGTCGCGCGCCTCCTGTTTTCACTCGGCCAGGTGGGTGAGGCGATTCCGGCGGAACTTTACCAGGCCGTGGCGTCGATCCTGGCCGTGGTCTATCGCACGCACCGTTATTATTTCCACCGCCTGAAGTCGCGCCGTTTCGAGGCGGCCGCTTAAGTCATGAGCCTGCCGCCGATCAATTTCATCACCCGCCTGCTGAAGCGCGCTGATTTGCTGCTGGCCGCGGGCCTGTTCGGCACCGTGCTGCTGCTCGTGGTGCCGGTGCCTCCTTTCGTGATCGATATGCTGCTGGCCCTCAGCATCGGTCTCTCGCTGCTCGTCCTGCTGTCCATTCTCTACGTGAAGGATCCGCCGGAATTTTCCGGCTTTCCCACGATGCTGTTGACCCTGACGCTTTTCCGCCTGGCGCTTAACATCAGCTCGACGCGCCTGATCCTCGGCAGCGGTTATGCGGGCCACATCATCGAGTCGTTCGGCCATTTCGTCATCCAGGGCAACTACATCGTCGGGGCGGTGGTGTTCCTGATCCTGGTGGTCATCAATTTCGTCGTCATCACCAAGGGCGCGGGCCGTATCGCCGAGGTGAGCGCCCGGTTCACGCTCGACGCGCTGCCCGGCAAACAGATGGCCATCGATGCCGAGTTGAACGCCGGGATCATCGACGAGGCCACCGCCACCGCACGGCGCGGCAAGGTGCAGAAGGAGGCCGATTTTTACGGGGCGATGGACGGGGCGTCGAAATTCGTGCGCGGCGACGCGATTGCCGGCATCATCATTACGCTGGTCAATGTCATCGGCGGTTTTGCCGTGGGCGTGCTGCAGATGGACCTGTCGCTCGCTGAATCGCTGCAAAAATTCACCCTGCTGTCCATCGGTGACGGCCTGGTCACGCAGATTCCGTCGCTCATCATCTCGGTCGGCGCCGGCATTCTGGTCACCCGGGCGTCGGACAACAACAATCTGGGCACGCAGATCGCCGGCCAGTTGATCCGCTATCCCCGCGCCCTGACCATCGCCTCCGGCTGCCTCGCGATTTTCGGTTTCATGCCCGGCATGCCGGCCATCCCGTTTCTGGCGCTCGCGGGGCTCGCGGGCTTTGCCGCCAAGACGCTGAAGGACCAGGAAAACGCCTCCGCCCCGGTTGCGGCGGTGCCTCTGGCGGGGAAATCCTCCGGCAAGGGCGCGCCGGCCAAGGCGGGGGAGGCGGCGGTTCCCGTCACTTCGCTCTCAACCCCGGTGGGAGCCGAAGACGTCCGCAAGCTCATCGACGTGGATGTCTTCTCCATTGAGATAGGTTTTGGCCTGCTTGGTCTGGCTGATGCCAAGGCCGGCGGCGATCTCCTGGCGCGCATCACCGGTGTCCGCAAGACCCTCGCGCGGGAAAAAGGCATCATCGTCCCGCCGGTCTCGGTCCGCGACAACCTCGAGCTTGAGGCCAATGAGTATCGCTTTCTGCTGCGCGGCAAGCCGCTGATGCGCGGACTGCTGGCGCCCGGTCGCTGGATGGCGATGAACGTGTCCGGCAGTACTGTGCGTCTGCGCGGCACGGCCACGCGCGAGCCGGTTTTCAACCTCGAAGCCACCTGGATCGAGGAGCCGGAGAAGAAGACCGCCGAGGCGAACGGCTACACGGTGGTCGACCCCTCGTCGGTGCTCATCACCCATCTTTCCGAGACTCTCAAGACTCACGCCCATCTGCTGGTCACACGGCAGGACGTGCAATCATTGGTCGACCACATCAAGGTCACGCATCCCGCGTTGGTGGCCGAACTGCTCCCCGATCTGGTGGGTATCGGCATCATCCAGCGCGTCCTGCAGAACCTGCTGCGCGAAGGTGTATCGATCGCCAACCTTCCCGTCATCCTCGAGGGCATCGCCGACTTCGCCTCGTTGTCCAAGAATCCGGACGATTTGTCCGAACTCGTGCGCCGCCGCCTCGGGCTTTATTTTGTGCCGGACTACGAAAGCCGGCCCGGCATCATCAAGGCCCTGACCCTCGACCCGCGGTTGGAACAGCTGCTGACGGGCAAGATCAACCGCACCGCCACCGATGTCGGCCTCGCGCTCGAACCGGCCATCGGCCGCCACCTCCTCGACGAGTTCAGCCGCCGCACCACCGAACTGGCGCAGAGCGGTCTCCCCGCCGTGCTGGTTGTTTCCGCTGATGCGCGGCTGCCGTTGAAACGATTCTTCGAGCCCTCTTTCCCCCGGTTGGTCGTGGTGTCCTTCCAGGAACTGCCGGTCAGCACCGAGATTGAAAATGCCGGCATCGTCCCGCTGCCGTTGAACCTGGGACGCAGCGAGGTCGCGGCCATCAAGGCTGCCGCCTGATCCCCATGAGCCACCCTGCCATCGAGTCCGCCCCCGCTGCCGGCACCTGCTTCCGATTCGTCGTCGATTCCGCCGGGCAGGCGGCCACGCTGATCCGCGAACAACTGGGTGAACAGGCGCGCGTGTTGTCGGTCCGCTCCGTCCAGGGCAGCGGCTGGCGCCGCCTGGTGTCAGCCCCGAAGTTGGAAGTGATCGTCCAGCTTGATCCGCCGGCGCCACTGGCCGCACCCGAGCCGGCCGCCGTGGAAATAACCCTGGACAAGCCGCCGGTCGTCGTTGCGCCGGCGAGCCGAAAGGCGCCGGCCGGGAGTTCCACCACTTTGCCCGAGCTGCTGCGCCGCTCCGGGTTTTCGGAGCGCGTCCTGAACCGGTTGGAAGCGGCGTCAGACTGGACCGAGCTTTCCGTTGCGCCGTTGCACCGGGCGGTCGTCGGGGTCGGTCGGCAGCTTTGCGCGCAAATCGAGTCGCGGCCCGCCCGTCCGGCCCTGAGCCGGGCGGCATTTCTTGGCGCACCCGGAGTGGGGCGCACGACCGCCCTGTGCAAATGGCTCGCGGCCGAGATATTCCGCCGGGCGCGCTTCGGTCACGTGGTGCTGGCCGAATTTGACCGGCCCAATACTCCCGGGCCGTTGCCCGTGTTTTGCGAGGCGCTGGGCGTGCCCTTGGCCCACTATCCCGCCAGCACCCAGCCGGTCATGCCGGGCGGATTTGTCTATTTCGACCTGCCGGGCCTGTCGTTGCGCCAGCCGGAGGACAACGCCGGGCTCACGGCGTTCTTGGACCGGGAGCAGATCGCCGAGCGCGTGCTCGTGTTGAATGCCGCCTACGAGCATGGTGCCTTGCGCCGCGCATTTGCGGTGGGCCGCGAGTTGGGCGCCACGCATGTGATTTTCACCCATCTCGACGAAACGCCGCAATGGGGCCGGTTGTGGGACTACCTGCTCGAAAGCGAACTCGAGCCGCTGTTTCTCTCCACCGGGCCTTCGCTGACCGGTGATTTCGAGATCGAAGCGGCCCAGACCCTTGCGCGCCGCACGCTGCCCTTCACCGACTGACCTTAACCGCCGCCCCGCCCGACCATGCGATTTGTATTCTTATCCGGAGGAGTTCTCGGCTTCGCCCTGGCGGCCACGGCCGGCTGGCTGGCCGACCGCCCGCCTGATCGAATCCTGCTGGACGCAGCGTTTGGCTGCCTCGCGGGCGCCCTGCTTTTCCGCTGGTTCTGGACCGTGCTGTTGCGCGGTCTGCGCGAAACCATTCTCACCCGGCAAAAGGCCGCCGCGACGGCGACCACCCGGGGCACACAACCCTAACCCCCGCCTATGCCATGAACGCAACTGTTCCCGCAGCAGGCATGGATGCCGCATCAGCCACCGCGTGGCGCACCTACCAAGGTGTCAATACTGGCGACCTCGACCAAAAGGAATTGATCGAACGCTACCTCCCGTTGGTCCGAAATGTAGTCGACCGGATCAAGCTCAACCTGCCGTCGCACATTGATGCCGACGATCTCTACAGTGTCGGTGTCACCGGCCTCATCGCCGCCGTGCGCAAATACGACCCGGAACAGGGCAGCACTTTTGCCGCCTATGCGACAATGCGCATTCGCGGCGCAATCCTGGACGAATTGCGCCGGATGGACTGGTGCCCGCGGCGCGCCCGCGCCCGCGCCCGCAAGATGAAGGAGGCGATCAACACCCTCGAGCAGCGCCTCGGACGCGTTGCCAAGGACGAGGAGATCCGCGTCAGCCTCGGCCTGAGCGAGAAGGAATTTGCCAAATGGCTTGAGGACTCCAAACCGGTGACCTTCATCGCCATCGACCAGCGTTCGGAGACGGAGGACTCCGGCGGCACGTCGTTGCACGAACTGCTGGCGGACGAAACTGATGTCACGGGTCGCGACCGGCTCGAAAAGGCTGAGATGATGCAACTTGTGGCTCAACGCATCAAGGAATTGCCCGATATACCACGGAAGATACTTGCCATGTACTACTTTGAAAGCATGCGGCTGGCCGAGATCGCAGCGGTCTTTGGCCTGACGGAATCCCGGATTTGCCAGATTCACTCGCAGACCATCCTCGGGTTGCGGGCCTTCCTCAGCCGCGCGCAAAACCGGTGAGCCGCCGCTCATGCTGATTCTGGTCGGAGTTCTGATCGTCTTCGCGTCGACCCTCGGCGGCTTCATGCTGGCCGGCGGGCATCCCGGGGTGTTGCTGCATCCCTCGGAGTTCGTCGTGATCCTCGGGATCGCGCTCGGCGTGCTCGTGATCGCCAGCCCTTCGCATGTCATCAAGGACATCCTCCACAAATCCAAGGAGGCCCTGCGGGGGAAGACGGCCGGCCGGAATGACTTTTACGACCTGCTCAAGCTGCTCTATGAGGTCTTCATGATCGGCCGCCGGAATGGCCTGATCGCTCTGGAGGAGCACGTGATGAACCCGAAGGCGAGTGCGGTCTTCCAGAAATACCCGTCGTTGCTCAATCATCCTGAACGCCTGGAATTTCTCTGCAACGGGCTGAAACCGGTCATCGACGGCAAGATCAAGCCGGATCAGCTGGAAAATCTCATGGGCGCCGAGTTGGAAGCCAAGGAGGCGGAGGCGGACCACCCGGTGCACGCCCTGCAATTGATCGGTGACTCGCTTCCCGCCATCGGCATCGTGGCGGCGGTGCTCGGCATCATCAACACGATGACCGCCATTGCCGATGGGCCCGAGGCCGTCGGCGAAAAGGTGGCCGCCGCGCTGACCGGCACCCTGTTGGGTGTCTTTTGCGCCTACGGCCTCGTCAATCCGTTGTGTGGCCGGATCAAGTTTAACAACTCCACCGAGCAGCAGTGCCTCCGCTGCATCATGCAGGCGGTCGCCGGCTTCGCCAAGGGCCTTGCGCCGCTCACCGCGGTCGAAGTCGCCCGCCGCTCGCTTGACAGCTCGGTCCAGCCGAACGGGGAAGAGTTGGAAGCCGCGTTGAAAAGCCTCGGCACCAAATAACGGAGCACCCCATGGCCAGGAAAAAAGAGGCGCATCACGGAGGGGCATGGAAGGTCGCGTTCGCGGATTTCATGACGGCGATGATGGCCCTCTTCCTCGTGTTGTGGATTTCCGCCCAGGATCAGAAGATCCTCATCGCCACCGCGCAGTATTTTCGGAATCCCTTCAATTCCCCCACCAACCAGTCGTCGGGTGTGATGCCGTTCAACAGCAACAAGAGCACCAGCGCCTCGGGCAACGATGAGGGCAATGACAAGGTGCCGGAAAACAAGAAGCAGATCCAAATCGCCTTTCTCAACTCGGTCGCGGCCGATTACACCCGCCTCCTGCATCTGGATGAAGACCTCGCCGACAAACCGATCGATATCCAGGTGACGTCCGACAGTCTGCGGGTGACGTTGTTTGACCGGGCCAGCCGCCCGCTCTTCGTCAAGGGTACGGCGGAATTCACCGATTGGGGGCGTTACGCCATGCAAGGCCTGGCCTGGATGATCGAGCGCCATCATTTCCGGGTGACGATCGATGGGCACACCAGCGCGGCGGTTGACAAATCCCCCGAGTATACCGGGTGGGAGCTTTCCGCCGACCGGGCCAATGCTTCGCGACGCAGCCTTGTCCACTACGCCGTGGACGCGAAATATATCGAGCGCGTCACCGGCTACGCCGACACCCGGCCGTTGCCGGGGGAAAAACCCGAAGCGCAGGCGAATGCGCGCGTCACGTTGAGTCTCAGCCTTTCAGCCAGCCCGCAAAAGGAACGTCCGGCCGACACGGCTGAAAGTGTGCCCGCCGCCAAGGACGTCACGCGGCACCGCCTCGCTGACCAGAAACCCCGGCTATGAAATCATTTCTACAGGGGAAACGTTTGCTGAATGTGACGGCGTTGCGATCGCCGCACACGGGTGTCCCGACCGCCGGGACTCCCGGACCGTTGGCCCCGGCTGGACCCGCCCCACACGTCGACATCGTCAAGCAAGGCGACAAGATCATCCGCATGGTCATCACCTGCACGTGTGGTGAACGCACGGAGATCGAGTGCCTTTATCCGCCGGGTCAGTAGGCGGGCAGACAAACATCCTCGGCAGAAACTGCCGTGGATCGGTTGGGCAAAATTTGCCACGGCAATGGCGCGATATTTATAAGATGTTGGCGGGTTGCAAGTAACAATCTTGGCATAGACCTTGCATAACAGGCGATTGGATGAATATCGGTCTCTATCAAAGTGCCTCGGCCCTTTCTGCCTTGGAGCGTTGGCAGGATGTAGTGACGCAGAATATTACGTCCAGCCAGACGTCCGGTTACCGGAAGCGCACGGTGAATTTCAGTTCGCAATTGAGCGGTGAGGTGGAGTCCGGCTCCGGCCCGACCGGAAACGATGCTAGCGGTACGCAGGCGGTCTTTCCCGTCGTCAATACCGGCATTAATTTCACTTCCGGCGAGACCCAGCCCACCCAGCGGGACTTGGATGTCGCGATCCAGGGAGAGGGATTCTTTGAGGTGCAGATGCCGGATGGCTCGAAAGCCTACACCCGTAGCGGCGAATTCAATGTGCGTTCGGACCGTACCCTGATCACCACCGGCGGCCAGGAAGTGATGAGCGACAGCGGCAGCCCGATCACCCTCGTGCCCGGTTTGCCCGATATCACCATCAATAGCGATGGCTCGGTTTTTCAGGGTGAAACCTCCCTCGGGAAGCTGTCCGTCCAGCGGTTCGCCGATCCATCCAAACTCACTCCCGTGGCCGGTGGATATTTTCTCGCCGGCGCCGGGGTCCAGCCCGTGCCGGTGGAAAAACCGGAACTGATGCAGGGCTATCTGGAGGGCAGCAATGTCACCCCCCTGCGTGAAATGGTGGACATGGTGCTCATTTCGCGGGCCTACGAGGCCAACCAGAAAATAATCACCGCCACTGATGAGACGATGCAGAAGGCGCTGGATGCCCTCGGCTGATACTCTTCCGCCATGAACCCCGCCTCCGACCACCCTGATTCCACCGGCCCGTCCGGCTGCGTCCGCTGCCTATGAACCTTTCGCTCTATTCCGCCGCCACGGGCATGGAGGCCCAGCAACTCAACCTTAATACCATCGCGAACAATCTCGCGAACGTGAACACGCCGGGCTTCAAGCGCAGCAAGATCGAGTTTCAGGATTTGCTTTACCAAAAACCACGCGCATCCGGCTCGGATTCCGGGGCCGGCAACATTGTGCCCACGGGGATCGAGGTCGGCAACGGTTCACGGGTCGCCGCGACGTCCAAGGTGTTTACCCAGGGCCAGCTCACCCAGACCGGGGAGAAGCTCGATCTGGCGATCCAGGGCGACGGTTTTTTCGAGGTGCAGAAACCCGACGGCACGATCGGCTACACCCGGGACGGCTCGTTCAAGCTGAATGCGCAGGGTCAGGTGGTGACGGTCGACGGGCTGCCCCTGCTCAGCGGCTTCCAGGCCATCCCGATCGGCGCCAGCTCCGTCGACATCGCCCAGAACGGCCAGGTCACGGTGCAAACCGCCAGTGGCACCACGTCCTTCCGCCTCACGCTCACGCGTTTCGCCAATCCTTCGGGGCTGCGCAGCATGGGCGGCAATCTTTATGACGAGACGGGCGCCAGCGGTCCGCCGGAGACCGGTGCCCCGAGCGAGTCGGGTTATGGCAGCATCATGCAGGGCTATACCGAGTCTTCGAATGTCAACATCGTCGAGGAGATGGTCAACCTGATCACGGCTCAGCGGGCTTATGAAATCAATTCCAAGTCCATCCAGACCTCGGACGAGATGCTCCAGAACGTAGCCAACATGAAACGCTGACCGCCGATGCGCCTCCTGCTCAAATTACTGGTTCCCGCCTTGCTGGCGCTCACCCTGGTTGCTTCAGGCCGGGCGGCCGAAACCGCCGCGACACCGGCTCGGTTCACCCGGGAGGATTTTGTGGGTGCGCTGGCGGGAAATCTCGTGGCGCACTACAAGCTGGAAGGCGAACTTCAGCTTGAGTTGCTGCGCACCTGGTCCGCCCCGGCGCGCGATGCGCGGGTGTGGACCGTGGAGGTGACGGAATATCCCGCGGTCATGGCTTCCGCCATGCTGGTCCGCTGCCGCGTCCTGGCCGACGGCGAGAGTGCGGGCGAATACACCACCACGCTGCACGCCACCCTCTGGCGCGACGCCTGGTCCGCGCGCCTGCCGCTTGCGGCCAACGGCGCTTTTGATCCGACCCTGCTGGATGTGCGGCGGGTCGATTTCCTGCGCGAACGCGACGCCCTGCCCGCGACGGTCGGCGATCACGGATTCATGTTTGCCCGCTCGGTCCAGCCCGACCGCCTGCTGACGTGGCACGACGTCTCCCGCCGGCCGCTTGTGCGCAAAGGCGACCTGGTCGAGGTCGCGGCAATCGACGGCCAGCTGCAGGTCACGATGAAAGGGCTTGCGTTGGAAAACGGCGCCGAGGGCGATACCGTGAGCATTCGCAATCCCGAGTCCAAAAAGGATTTCGCGGCGCAGGTGGTCGCGGAAAACCGTGTCCAGATCCATTTCTGATTCCTTCCATGCGCTTTTCCCGGTTGATCTTCCTCTCCCTCGCCAGCCTCAGCCAGGTGTTGCCCGTCTGGGCCGGTTCCCTGTGGATCGATGGTCCCGGTGACCGCGGCATGTATGCCGACCACAAGGCGGCGCACGCGGGAGATATCCTCACGATCCTGGTGAGCGAATCAATCGCGGCCCAGAGCAGCCAGAGCAAGAAGTCCAACCGCGACTCTTCGATTACCGACGCCGTGCAAAGTTTTCTCTATCCCTCCACCGGTCTGCACAAGGGTGCCCTGCCCAGCATCTCGCTGAGTGGCAAGGCGGCCTATGACGGGGGCGGTGACGTCAGCAACAATCAGAGCTTGGTCAGTCGGGCCGCCGTGCTGGTGACCGACGTGCTGCCGAACGGCAACCTCGTCATCGAGGGCGTCCGCGTGGTCACCTTCTCGGGCGAGACCCAATACGTGGTCTTGCACGGTCTCGTGCGGGCCGACGATGTCGGCAGCGACAACACCGTCCAGTCCAGCAACATCGCCGACGCCCGGGTGGAATGTGTCAGCGAGGGCTCGCTGACTGACGCACAGAAACGCGGCTGGCTCGCCAAAGTTTACGAGAAACTCCGTCCCTTCTGAACCTCTTTAAAGACACCATGACACGGACGTTCATCTCCCTTTGCCTCAGCCTGGCCCTCTTCACGGTCGCCCAGGCGAGTCGGATCAAGGACCTCACGCTCATCGAGGGCGGCCGCGACAACCAGCTGGTCGGTTACGGACTCGTGGTGGGACTCGCCGGCGATGGCGACAGCAACGCGATCACGACGCTCCGCAGCATTGCCAACGTGCTGCAACGCTACGGCCTGACCCTCAACCCGCAGGACATCAAATCCAAGAATGTCGCGACGGTGATGGTCACGGCCGATATCAGCGCCTTCCTCAAGCCTGGTGCCCGCATCGATGTCACGGTTGCCTCCATGGGCGACGCGAAAAGCCTGCAAGGCGGGGTGCTGCTCCAAACGCCCCTGCTCGGGGCCGATGGCCGGGCCTATGCGGTTGGGCAGGGTCCGATCGCGATTGGCGGATTTCTGGGCGGGCAGGGTGGGGCGGGCGGCGCCACCGTGCAGAAAAATCACCCGACGGTCGGAGTCATCAGCAACGGCGCGATCGTCGAGCGCGAAATCCCGGCGCAATTCGTTCACGACAACACCGTCCGCCTGCTGCTCCACAATCCCGATTTTGCGTCGGCAGCGCGCATGGTCTCGGCCATCAACGCCGTGTTTCCCCAAGCCGCCTTCGCCCCCGACTCCGCCACGGTGGCGGTGCGGCTGCCGGCGGAATATGCCGGACGCGACGTGCCCTTTATCGCCGACCTTGGCGCAATCGACGTGGTCCCCGACACCCTCGCCCGGATTGTGATCAACGAACGCACCGGCACCATCGTCGCGACGGCGACGGTGCGCCTCTCGCAAGTCGCCATTGCGCATGGTTCGCTGACCATCACGGTCAGCTCCAATATTGGCGTCTCGCAGCCTGCACCCTTCAGCAATGGCGGCCAGACCATGGCGGTGCCCAGCACCCAAACCAACGTCAACGAGACGAAGGGCAGCTTTATCGTCATGAACGAATCGCCGACCATCGAACGTCTGGCCGCGGCGCTCAACGCCCTCGGGGTCTCCACCCGCGAAATGATGGCGATTTTCCAGACCCTCAAGCGCTCCGGTGCGCTCCAGGCCGAGTTGGTGATCAACTGACATGCAGGTACCACCCGTCAACTCCGCCACCCGTCAGCCGGCCGTCGTCCATGATCTGGCGGCGCTGAAGCGGGGCAATCTCCCGCCCGACGAGCAACGGGCCGCGGTGGCCAGCCAGTTCGAAGCCATCCTTCTCCGGCAGTTCCTCCAGGACAGCATCGGCTCGATGATGGGCGGCGGCGAAAACGCCGCGGGCAATGTCTATGGGTACATGCTGACGGACACGCTGGCCGAGAAACTCTCCGAGGGCCGGGGCATGGGCCTCGCCCCCATGATCGCCCAGCAGCTCGCGCCGCGCGGCAAGCCGGCAGCTGCCATCCCACCGAAGGTCACCTCACCATGAGCACAACCGAACCCGTTTCCGCCACCTGGCAGAAGATTGCCGAGTGCCTGCGCGCCGAGCTCGCCGAATACGGCGCCCTGCTCGGCTTGTTTGATGAACAGCAAAGGTCTCTCTTTGACCGCCAGGCTGGCGAAGTCATGCGCCTCTCGACGGCCATTGAGCAACAGGTGCGGTCGCTCCACGGCGTCCGCTGCAACCGGGAAAACGTCGTGGCGGCCTTTGCCTCCGCCCACAGCCAGCCGGCCACCGCCACCCTGCGTTCGCTGCTGCCCCTGTTCGATGCCGTCGCGCAACCGCTGCTCGCGGCGCTCATCAACGAGGTCAATCATCTGATCCACCGCGTGCGCCGCACCAGCCGGCAGAACCACACGCTGCTGGCTCGCACCATCGAAGTGCATCAGGAGATCATCCAGCAGCTCCGGCCCCACACGTTCACCAAGACGTATTCGCCGGCCGGTCGTGTTTCCCTCACGACCGCGCACGCCACTTCCACGTTGCGCGCGGCCGGTTGAGCTCCGCCCCAGCCCTTTAATCCCGCCCCCCATGCCCGGCCTCTTTGGCAGTCTCACCGATTCGATTCAGGCCCTCAGCGCCCAGAGCCGGGCGATTGAAACTGCGGGGAAAAATCTGGCGAACGTCAACAATCCGGCTTACGCGCGCCAGCGGGTCCTGCTTGGTTCGCTGGGCACGATCCAGACGGCGCAAGGTCCGGAGGATATGGGCGTCACGGTCCTGGCCATCCAGCAGGTGCGCGATTCGCTCCTCGACCAGCAAGTGACGAGCGAGACGTCGTTGACGGCGGGCGACACAGCCGAACAGGCCGCCTACCAACGCGCGGAGGCCAGCCTCGGCGAAAGTGTCGACAGTACGCAGAGCGCCAGCGGTGCCAGCAGCGCCACCGTCAACGGGGTCGGCGCCGCGCTCGACGATTTCTTCAACAGTTTTCAAAGCCTGGCCGCCAATCCGACCGACTCCGGCCAGCGCCAGGCCGTGATCCAAAGCGCCAGTATCCTGACGGACCGGCTTCAGCTCGCGGACCAGCGGCTGGCCAAGGTCACCAGCGATCTCAATACGCAGATTGGCACCGATGTCGCCAGCACCAACCAGCTCCTGCAGACCGTGGCGGACCTGAACGGGCAGATTGCCCGCTTTGAGATCAACAATCCCGGCTCCGCCGTCGATCTGCGCGACCAGCGGCAGAGCGCACTCGAACAACTGGCCGCGAAGATACCTTTCACCATGCAGACTTCGGCCAGCGGCACCGTGTCGTTGCTGGCGAAGGATGGCAGTGGCGGCACGGTCACTCTCGTCAACGGTTCGAACGTGCAGGGAACCGTCGCGTTCACGGGCACCCAGGTCACCGCGGGATCGCCGGCCACGGCGCTCGCGCTGGTCGGCGGCTCGATCCAGGGCGCGCTCACGGCCCGCGACGGCGCGGTGCAAACGGTCCGCGACAATCTCAACCAGCTGGCCGCCCAGCTCGTGACCTCGGTCAACGCCGCCTACAATCCCACCGGATCCACGGGGGATTTCTTCTCATCGGCGGGCACGACCGCGGGCACCATCGCGCTCGCGAGCGGGGTCAGTTCCGCCACCCTCAAGGCCAGCGATGGCGGTGCGGCCGGCGACAACACGGTGGCGCTGGGGGTCGCGGCGCTGGCCAACCAATCCTTTTCCACCACCGGCGGCGATTCGATCAACGGTACTTTCAGCGGCTTCTTTTCCAATGCCGTCAGTGACCTCGGCCAGGCGGTTGCCAGTGCCACCGCCCGCGTCAGCGACCAGACGAACATCGAACAGCTGGTCCGGACGCAGCGCGACGGTGTCAGTGGCGTCTCGCTGGATGAGGAAACGGCCAATCTGCTCAAATATCAGCGTGCGTTCCAGGCCTCGTCGCGCGTCTTCAACACCATCGACAGCCTGCTGGACACTGTCGTCAACCATCTTGGCGCCGGACTCTAGCCGCCCATTCTCATGCGCGTAGCCAGCAATACCATTTCCGACACGATCATCCGCCAGATCCAGATGCTCACCGAGCAGCAGGCGAAGCTGCAAAACCAGGTTTCGACCGGCCAGCGGATCAGCCAGCCCGAGGATGATCCGGCAGCCGTCGGGCGCGTCCTCAATTTGCAGAGCGAGCTCCGCCAGGTCACCCAATATGGCCTCAATGCGACGAGCGCCTTGAATACCGCCCAGGCGTCGTTTTCCGGATTGACCGGCTTGAAGAAGATCTCCGACCGTGCCGGCGAACTTGCCACGCTCGGCAGCGGCGTGATCGGGGCCGACGGCATGAAGGCTTACGCGACCGAGGTCAACCAGCTCATCGAACAGGCCGTGCAGGGGACGAACACGACGTTGAACGGCAATTACCTTTTCGCGGGCACGGCCGTGAATTCGCCGCCGGTTGTCGCCACCCGCGACGCCAGCGGCCAGGTCACCTCCGTGAGCTATGTCGGCAACTCCGCCCAGTCCGCCATCCCGCTTTCCGAAGCGTCCAGTGTGTCTCCCGGCACGAGCGGGGCGACCAACTCGGGCCTCGCCGGCTTCGTCAACAACCTCATCAGTCTCCGCAATGCGCTGACCAGCGGCGATACCACCGCCGTCAACGCCGCCCAGACCGGGCTCACCAGCAGCGAAAACCTGCTGGTCTCGGCGATCGCGGACAACGGCGGCATGCAAACCCGCATTCAGGCGGCGACGGCCGAGCAGACGGATCGCACCACCAGTGTGAACCAGCTCATCTCCTCCGAAACCAGCGCCGATTTGCCCACCACCATCGTCAAGCTGACGCAGGCCCAGACGGCCTATCAGGCGGCGCTGCAGTCCGCCGCCAATATCATGAAGCTCTCGCTGCTCGACTATATCAAATAACCACCCGCCGACCCCATTGCCATGAAAGTACTGCCTGATGTCTATCCCACCGACTTGGAGGCGCCATCCGCCAACTCGTTCACGCTGCCCGGCGGCTTGATTGGCTTTGAAAGCTACCGGCGCGCCGAGCTGCTCTACCAGCCCGACCATCTGCCGTTTCTCTGGCTGAAACTCACCGGTCCGCGTGACTCGGTTCATTTTGTCGTGATCGAGCCCGGCGGGATCGTGCCGGATTACGAGCCGGAGTTGTTTGATGAGCACGCCATGACGCTGGACCTGAACGATGCCACCGAGGCGATGGTCCTGAATATTGTGACTCTGCAGCGCCAAAACCCGCTGGAGGCCACGGTGAACCTGGTCGGTCCCATCGTCATCAACCGCCGCACCCGCGAGGGCCGGCAGTTCGTCATCGCCAACTATTCCCGCTACAGTGCGCACCACTCCCTCGTCGAAAAGACGCCGGTGGTCGGGCGCGCCGCCGCTCACTAAACTCAAGACACGGAGGTCGCCATGCTAGTTTTATCCCGCAAAGTAAACGAAGCCATCGTCATTGGTGGCAACATCGAGATCCGGATCACCCGCGTCGAGGGTGACATCGTCAAGATTGGCATCGAGGCGCCACGGGAGATCCCGATTTTCCGCAAGGAAGTGCTGGCCGCCATCGGTGCCTCCAATCAGGCGGCGGCCCTGGAGCCAGCTGCGTTTCCATCGGCCAAGCTGCCCAAGCTTGTGCGGAACGGCGGGACCCCCCCGGTCAGACCGCTGCCCGTTGTCCCTTCTTGATCCGGCCTTCCGCCGAGCCGCCCCTTCTTCATCCACCCGTATTTCTCCACCTATGAGCGTCATCGATACCAATCTCCCAGCCAGCGCCAGTTATCTCAGCCAGCGTCAGGAACTGCTCGCGGGCTCCCTCGCGCGGTTGTCAACCGTAGGGACAATTGTAAGCCAGCCCGATGATCCTGCAGCCCCGCTGGCCTCGGATAGTCTGGCTGCGCAGGCCCGCCAGGCGCTGGCCGGCACCGCCGGCGTACAGAATGCGGTTTCGTACCTGCAGGCCGCGGATGGCTTTATGAGCGGAGTGGAAAAGACCCTCACCCGCATGGGTGAACTGGCCGGCCAGGCGAATGATTCCGCCAGCACTCCGGGTGACGCGACGTCTGCCCAGACAGAATTCCAGTCGTTGCAGGATCAACTGCGGGCTTCGCTCAGCGTTGGAGCCGGCAGCGCATTCTTCGATGCCGACGCCTCCGGTTCGGCCCTGTCGGTCCCGCGGCCCGACCTGCACCAGACCGCCATCCAAGGCATCGTCAGCCAGCAGAATTCAGGTGCCTATGACTTGAATCTCACCAGCCCGACAGCGGGGGCGCAAATCTCCGATGCTCTGCAGGAAGTCGCCGCCCAGCGCGTCACCCTCGGCGCCGCGAATTCCCGGCTTCAGCTCGCCGCCGCCACCCGGGCGACGGGACAGGCGAACCTTGAAGCGGTCAGCTCCGGTCCCGCCGATGCCGCGGCCGCCGCGGCCTTGTCCCAACTGGCCAGATCCAACTTCCTCTCGCAATCAGGCACCGCCTTGCAGGCTCAGGCAAACCTGGATCCCTCCGCCGTACTGCGGCTGATTTGACTCTGGCGCGGAAAGGTTCACCGCCTTTGGGGCGGGGATTCCCTGAGCGGCGTGGGCCGAATGCCGGCGTGCTTTAGCACCGCCAGCGGCTACGGATACTCGCCGGCATACGACCGGCACTGAGAATTTGCTCGGCGAGGATCCGCGGACAAAGCTTTCCTTTCGTTCCGGCCGGACTAACGTCGACGGTGTCTGTCAATCCCGAAGCGGCTTGGCAGTATCCCACGACCGGAAGGTTGTGGTGAAAACATCCAACCAGATAGCATACTACGATGAAGAAGCTAATGATTACCCTCCTGACCGCGACCTTGCTGACGCTCGGGGCGGCGAATGTTTCGGCGCAGACCGCACCCAAAACGGTGCTCCACGTGGTCACCGTGAAATGGAAGGCCGGTACGACGGCCGAGCAGATCAAGGCCGCGCTTGACGGCGTCCAGGCATTGCCGGCGGCGTTCAAGGGCATAACCCAAGTGTGGACCAAATCGATCAAGGTTCAGGGCGGCAAGGCCAACGCCTTTGTGATGGAGTTTGCCGACGAGGCCGCACTGAAGGAGTATGCCGGCAGCCCGGCGCAGAAGGAATGGTACAAGACGTACCTGCCGATTCGCGAAGAAAGCACCACGTTCGACATCACGAACTGAGTCGTCCTCACAGGACACAGATTGTCGTCAGGCACAGATCTGCGACGTGCGATCCATCCGGATCGCCACGTCGCACTTCAACCACCTCGTAATGTCGGAGCTCGGGGCCGGGACCGGTCGTTTCTCGTGCGGCAGTTCCGGATGCGCGGGGGCTATCGGTTCCACCTTCACGTTCCGACGGGCGCCGCGTGGCGGCCGGCCTCAGCTCCAGACTTCCCGGCCGACGTTCCAGCCGTGACGCGCCGGCTCGCGCACATACTTCTCGAAATCCGCATGGTTGGAAACGCGCATATTGGCGGCATCCCACTCGATATCCCGGTTGGTGCGCTGCGCCATCACTCCGACGAGGGCCATTTCAGTCAAGCGGGCGGCGTAATCGAAGTTTGAGCCGGGCAGCGGGCCTTCGCCCTTGATCGCACGGATCCACTCCTGGAAAGGCCCGCCCTTCACCCGCGGGATGACTTTGGCCGGGAGGTTGCGCCTGAAATCCTGCCAGACAGCGTCGTTGAGCAACTGGGGACTGTCGGGGCGTCCGCCGGTGATGAGCGTTTGCTTGTCGCCGACCATGAGCATCCCCGATTTCGGGAACGCCTTGGAACGGTCCCAATCAAGGGGTGGGGCGGGGTGCTGGCCGCCGTCATACCAGTGCAGCGAGACCGGCGGCTTGGCGCCGCGGGCCGGGAATTCAAACTTCAGGTGGGACGAGCGGGGCACGAAGCCTTCATGGATCGACTCAAGATTTTCCACGGTGACCCGGACGGGGGCATCGAGTTCGAGCGACCAGAATGGCGCGTCAAGCGTGTGGCAGGCCCAGTCGCCGAGTTCGCCGCAGCCAAAATCCCAATGGCCGCGCCAGGTAAGCGGAACGTAGGCTGGGCTGTAAGGTCGTTTCTTGGCCGGTCCGAGCCAGAGATTCCAGTCGAGCGTCGCCGGCACGGGTTCGGTGGGCGGCGGGAAGGTCGCGGGAATCCGGAAAAAGGGCGCCCCGACAAAATCCGGCCCATCGAACCAGGCATGGACTTCACGCACCTCGCCAAGCACGCCGGCGTCGTACCATTCCTTCACGTACCGGATGCCTTCGGTCGTGTGACCCTGGTTGCCCATCTGCGAGATAACTTTGTAGTGCGTGGCGGCCCGGCGGAGGGTGCGCGCCTGCCAGATGTTGTGGGTGAGCGGCTTTTGAACAAAGATGTGTTTGCCGAGCTGCATGGAAAGATAGGCCGCGGAAAAATGAATGTGGTCCGGCGTCGAAACGACGACCGCATCGATCTCTTTGTGCATCTTGTCGAGCATCACGCGAAAATCCTTGAAGCGCTTGGCGTCGGGATATTTGGCGTAGGCTGCGGCGGCTCGCGCGTCGTCCACATCGCACAGCGCGACGTAGTTTTCCCCTTCGCACTCGGAGAATGCCGCTTCGGCCTGTCCACCCGCACCGATGAAAGCGAGATTCAGTTTCCGGCCCGGCGCCTTGCCCTGCTGGCCAATGGCAAAGCGGGGGAGGACAAAGAGCGAGGAGGCGGCAAGCGAGGTCTTAAGGAAGTCACGGCGGGAGCAGGCGGGACGGAATGGCATGGAAGAGCGGGTTGGGGTTCGATCTCGAGGCGCGCGAAAAGAACAGGTTTCCCGGTGTTAGGCGAGGGGAAGTTTGGACGCTCATGCCTGCTCCAGCGCCTGGGTCAGATCCCAGATCAGGTCCTCGGCGTGCTCAATGCCGATGGAGAGGCGCACGAGGTCGTCGGTGATCTCCCCAAACAGTTTGTCGGCCGGTGTCAGCCCGGAGTGCGTCATCGCGGCCGGATGTTGCGCCAGCGATTCGGTGGAGCCGAGGGACACGGCAAGACGGAATACTTTCAGATGGTCGAGGAAGGCGAAGGCCTCCTTTTCCCCGCCGCGGATATAAAACGAGATGAGCGAGCCCGGTCCGGTGTGCTGTTTCAAGTAGATGGCATATTCCGGGTCCGCTGGCGTCAGGAGTCCGAGATAGCACACTTTCCGCACCTTGGCGTGACGGGTGAGAAACTCCGCCACCTGCATGGCGTTGCGCTGCTGCTCCTCAGCACGGATCTTCAACGTCTCGAGCGAGCGCGTGAGCAGCCAGGCGGTGTAGGGGTTGGGCATCCCGCCGAGCATCGCTCGGTGATGGGCGAGGGCGGTGAGCAGATCGTCGTCGTTGGCCAAAGCCACGCCGCCGACGACATCCGAGTGTCCGCCGATGAACTTCGTGGCGGAGTAGAGCACGATGTCGGCGCCGACCCGGGCCGGATGGGCAAAGACCGGGCCCGCCATCGTGTTGTCCACTATGATCAGGATGCGCCCGGCGCTCCGGCCTGCGGGTGCCGGCGAATGACGCAAGGCGATCTCCTTCATGCGACCGATGTCCGTCAGCCGGTTGTTGGGATTGGCCGGGCTTTCGACGAAGATGGACCGCGTGTGCGGCGTGATGAGTTTTTCGGCCTGCTCGGGGGCGCCGGTGCCGGCCGGGACAAAGTGCGCCTTGATGCCAAAACGGGCGAGGAAGAGATGGATCAGCGAATCAGTGCCGCCGTAGACTGGAGCGCACACAATCATTTCGTCTCCCGGACTGTGCGTGGCCAGGAGGGTGGTAGCGATGGCCGCCATGCCGCTGGAGAAACTGTAGGCATCCTTCATGCCCTCCCACAGGGCCACCCGGTCCTCGAAAATCTCGAGATTGGGGTTGTTGATGCGCGAGTAGATCAGGCCCATGTCGTGCTTGGGCCGGGGGGCGCCCTCGCCATGCGCCCAGGCGAAGAACTTCTTGCCGTCGGCCGCTTGTTTGAAGGCGAATGTTGAAGTGAGAAAGACGGGGGGCTTCACGGCTCCCTCGCTAAGAAACGGATCAAAGCCGTAACTGAGCGCGAGCGTTTCAGGGTGCATCCGGGTGGTTTCGGAATCGGTCAACTTGGACATGGGGTTCCTTTGGTTGCGCCGACACTAACTAGATTTGGGTGAATGTCCGCACTGGAGCGGGCTGAACCCTTATTCATTAAGACAACTATTCCTGCCCAGTGCCGGGATGCATTGCCGGGTCAACCGATCGTCGTCGCGGGCTCGGGGCGGACGGGTGGAGGCGAAGGGATCGTGATTCGCCGGGGCACGAGCCCCCATGGCGAAAAATGATCCGCCAGGTTTTCGCAGCAGGTTTCACATTCCGCGGTTGCCGTGCGGCGCACGATTGGCTGATCCTCCCCTGCACCGCGTCCCCAATGCCCGAGCTTTCTCGCCGCCACTTTCTCAAGGCCACCGCGGTTGCGGGCGCCACCGTCACGCTGGGCAGGCTTGCGCTTCGGGGCGCACCGGGGGTGGAGGTGACGGCCGCCGCCGCAACCGACTTCATTCCGCCCACCCCCTCGTGGATCGACCGGCCCATGCGCTGGGCGCAGCTCACGCTGGTCGAGGATGATCCCGGCAAGTTCGATCTGCCGTTCTGGTTGGATTATTTCGCCCGCACCAGATCGGATGCCGTGTGCCTCAGCGCGGGCGGCTGCGTGGCGTATTACCCGACCAGGATCCCATTTCACCATCGCAGTGCCTGGCTCGGCGAGCGCGACGTCCTGGGTGAATTGATCACCGGCTGCCGCAAACTCGGCATGGTGGTCCTCGCCCGCACCGACCCGCATGCCACCTATGACGATGCGCAAGCGGCGCATCCTGACTGGATTGCCGTGTCGGCTGACGGCCGGCCCCGCCGGCACTGGGCTTCGCCCGAGATGTGGGTCACTTGCGGGCTCGGCCCCTACAATTTCGAGTTCATGACCGAGGTGAAGCGCGAGATCATGTCGGCGTACCACGTTGATGGCATCTTTATCAACCGCTGGGACGGTTCCGGCATGTGTTATTGCGAACATTGCCGGACGAATTTCAAGACCGCCACCGGGTTCGAGTTGCCCCGGACAGAAAACCCGCAAGATCCGGCGCGGCGCGCTTACATTCTCTGGCGGCAGGAACGGCTCTTCGCCCTTTGGCGTCTCTGGGACGGCGCCATCCGGGCCATCAATCCCGATTCGTGCGTGATTCCCAACACGGGGGGCGGGGCCACCAGTTCACTCGACATGAAGCGGATCGGCGAACTCGCCCCGACGCTCATGGCCGACCACCAGTCGCGCCAGGGGCTGATGGCGCCGTGGGCCAACGGCAAACGAGGCAAGGAGTTCCGCGCCACGATGGGCCGGAAGCCGATTGTCGGCATCTTCAGTGTCGGGCTGGACAACCAGTACCGCTGGAAGGATTCGGTGCAGAGCGCCCCGGAGGTCCGCCTGTGGGCGCTCGACGGCATCGCGAACGGCCTGCGCCCGTGGTTCACGAAATTCGCCGGCAGCATCAATGATCCCCGCTGGCTCCAGCCGGTCGAGGAACTCTACCGCTGGTGCCATGGTGCCGAGCGTTATCTGCGCAACGAGCGTCCGCTGGCCCGCGTGGGCCTCGTCTATTCGCAGCAGACCGCTTGGTTTCATGCCGACGAACCCGGGGCTCACAACCGGGCCGAGGATGCCGGGCTCGGCTGGTACCACGCCCTGATCGAGGCGCGCGTGCCATTCGAGATGGTGCATGACCGCCTGCTCGGTGCGGAGCACCTCACGGCGTTCAAGACCCTAATCCTGCCGGACATCGCCGCACTCTCCGACGCACAATGCGACCAGCTCCGCCGGTTTGTCGCGCGCGGTGGCGGCGTGGTGGCCACCTCCGGGACCTCGCTCGGTGACGAATGGGGCGTGAAGCGAAAGGACTTCGGACTCGCGGATCTTTTCGGCGTGAGCTTCACGGGCCGCACCGAGGGGCCGATGCACAACGCCTATCTGCGGCTGGAACACGACTCAGCGCCCGGCCACCCGCTGCTCGCGGGGCTGGAGGCGGCGCCACGAATCATCCACGGCGTCTGGCGGCTCGAGGTGACGGCCCGGGAAAAATTCGCCGCGCCCCCGTTGACCTTGATTCCGTCCTATCCCGACCTCCCGATGGAGAAAGTCTTCATGAAGACCCCGCGAACCGACATCCCGCAGGTCTTTCTCCGCGAGGCGGGTGCCGGCCGGGTCGTTTATTTCCCCTGGGACATTGACCGGACCTTCTGGGAAATCCTCGATGTCGATCACGGCAAACTGCTCCGCAACGCCGTCGCCTGGGCGACCAACGAAAATCCCCCGGTGACGGTGACCGGCCCCGGGGTGCTCGATGTGACGGTGTGGCGGCAGAAGGATTCCATGACCGTTCACCTCGTGAATCTCACCAATCCGATGATGCTGAAAGGTCCGATCCGTGAGTTGCTCCCGGTCGGCGAGCAGCGTGTGCGCCTGCAAATCCCGGCCGGCGCCGAAGTGCACAGCGTGCATTTGCTCGTCGGCAACCAGCCGGTCCAGAGTCGGCCGGCCGGCGGATGGCTCGAAGTCACGGTGCCTTCGATTCTCGACCATGAGATCGTGGCGGTGGATCTGGCCTGAACAGATCATGGATCTGGTGACCGCCAACGTACGGCGGCGCGCCGTCCGGGCTTGGTTTCGGTGGTGCTTCTGGTGGCTATTCGTTGGGGAAAATCCGTCAGCCGGTACCTTGCGATGCGGCTTCTCAAGACGGGACGACTGGGTTAGCTTCCCGAAGCTATGCCGCACACGATGTTCACCGTCGATCAGTTGGCCGACTACCTGCATGTTGCGCGCCGGCACGTTGAACGGCTGGTGCAGGAAGGGGACATTCCCTGCGCGCTTCGCGGCGGCCGGATGCTCTTCCAGCGCGACGAAATTGATGCCTGGGCGTCACAGCGTATCCTCCGCCTGCCGGGGCAGGGGCTGGATTGGTACCATCGAAAGACGATGCGCGGCACCCAACAGCAGTTTCCCCAGGGGGCGCTGGTTCCGGTCCTGCTCCGGCCGGAGTACATCGAACTCGGGCTGGCGTCGAAGACGAAAGCTTCCGCGATCCGCGACCTGGTGGCATTGGCAAACGGCACCGGGCGCGTGTTCGATCCGCGGGAGTTGCTGGACAGCGTGGAGTCACGCGAGGCGCTCTGCTCGACGGCGCTGCCCGGCGGGCTCGCCCTGCTGCACGCCCGCCAGCATCAGCCTTATCGTTTTGACGGTTCGTTCATCGTGCTGGGTCGCACGATCCAGGCGATTCCGTTTGGCGCGCCGGATGGCCGGGCAACGCGGCTGTTCTTCCTGGTCTGTTGTCAGGACGACCGCATCCATTTGCACACCCTGGCGCGGCTCTGTCTGATGGCGGTGAAGACAAATATCATTGCCGACCTGTCCGCGGCATCCGATTGCGCCGGGGCGTTTGATGCGCTGGTGACCGCGGAGCAAACGGTCCTGCCGGCCAAGGAGGACGTGCCGGACGGGAAGGCGAAACGGCGCCGCCGACCCTGACCTGACGCACCGATTTCCCATCGCTTTTGATTTCCGGGCTCGCTAAGGCCATAAGATCGCAAAGGTTGATCTTCCGGGCAAAGCCCCGGGGTCGGCCGAACGCGAAAGAACCTGACCAATCGCATGAAAAACTTCGGCGCATCGTTCAATGAATCCCTGAGAGTTAAGACATTTGCGGCAATAGGCGCCGGTATCTTTGCCGGCTCGTTGGTCGTGGGGCTGCCGCAGGCAGGTGCGGCGACCGGTCCGAGTTTTGGCGATGACCTGAAATTTCTCGCGGCGCACCAGCAGCTCATCGTCCTCAAATCGGGAGACAGCAACGCCCAGGTCGTGGTGATCCCCGCCTTTCAGGGGCGGGTGATGACCAGCACGGCCACCGGCGAAGCCGGGGTTTCCTACGGCTGGGTCAACCGCGAACTGATCGCCTCGGGGCAGTTGCGCCCGCACATGAACGCGTTTGGCGGTGAGGACCGCTTCTGGTTGGGGCCGGAAGGCGGGCCGTACGCCCTGTTCTTCGCCCCCAGTGCGCCGGTCCAGACCCTGCAATACTGGCAGACTCCGGCGGTCGTTGATTCCGAGGCATGGAAAGTCGAGTCTGTCTCGAGGGACACGGTCACATTGTCCGCGCGGGCAGTCCTGCAAAACCGCCGTGGCAGCGAGCTGGACGTCTCCTTCACGCGCACCGTCCGGATGCTGGAACGGCCGGAGGTGCAGAAGATATTTGGCGTGGCGCTGCCCGCGGATATTTCGCTGGTGGGCTATGAATCCGACAACTTGATCCGGAATGCGGGCGACCGCAGCTGGACCCGCGAAACCGGACTGCCGTCAATCTGGATCCTGGGGATGTTCACACCGGGACCGAAGACGACGGTGGTGATCCCGATCCAAAAGGCGCTGGCGGCCGGGGGCTCGCCCATCCGGAGCGACTACTTCGGTGCCATCCCGGCAGACCGGCTCCGAGCGGTCGACCAAACGGTGTTTCTCCGTGCCGACGGGCAGTCGCGGGGCAAGCTGGGCATTCCCCGGGACCAGGCCATGGCCTTTGCCGGAAGCTGGGATCCGGAGCGAAACATTCTGACGCTGATCAATTATGATCTGCCGGCGGACGCAGGCAGATTGCCCTATGTCGATTCCCGCTGGATTGACATGGCTGAGCCTTATGCCGGCGACATTCTTAACGCCTACAACGACGGCGCCCCGGCGCCGGGGGCGGCACCGCTCGGGCCGTTCTATGAAATCGAGACTTCTAGCCCGGCCGCTCTGCTGGCTCCGGGCGGGACGATGCGCCATCACCATCGCACCGTACATTTGCAGGGATCGCGGGCGGCGCTTGACGCCATCGCCCGCGCGGTGCTCGGCGTCCCCCTCGACACCATCGAGAAGGCGTTCGCCAAGTAGCACACCTTAGCCAGCCAGATAGTGGTTGGTTGGGATATAGGTTCACCACCGCGGCCGGTTTGAAATATGATACGTTACAAACTGGCTTTGGCTGCTACGTGTTGCCGCGTCATTGCCCAGGCGACGACTGACCTGCCAACCGGCCGTCGGACCGGCCTTACAGCTCGCGGAGGGCGGCGGCGATAGGCAGGCGCGCCGCACGGATCGCCGGCAGCAGCCCGCCAACGAAACCGATGAGCGTTGCCCAGATGATGCCCTGCACCAACAACCGCGGCGTGACGGCAAAGGAGAAAGCCACCTGGCTGAAACTCTGCCAGTTCATCGTTGCCGCGTGGAAATTGTTGAAGGCGAGGTAGGCCAGCACCGCGCCGATGGCGCCGCCGGACAGCGCCAGCAGCAGCGACTCGAACATCAGCGCGATGACCACGGCGCCGCTGCCGAACCCGAGCGCGCGCAATGTGGCGATCTCCCGGGTGCGCGCCGCGACCGCGCTGTACATCGTATTGAGCGCCCCGAAGACCGCGCCGATGGCCATCAGGAACGCGATGAGGAATCCCAGCGTCGTGATCAAGGTGGTGATGGCCTGCGACTGCTCGGCATAATGCTCCGATTGGCGCAGCACCTTGACGTTGAGTTGCGGATTTGAGGTGAGGGAATCCTTGAATTTCTGGAACGCGTCGGCCGACGTCAACCGGGCGTAGACGGACTGGAAGGAGTCACCGCGGTTATAGGCGGCCTGAAGGACCCGGGCATCGGTCCAGATTTCCGACTCCGCCACCCCACCGTTCGCCGAGAACACACCGACGACCGGCCAGGAAGCGCGGCCGACCTTGACGAAGCCGCCGACGTCGAGATCGGCGTACTCCCGGGCCGCCCCGGCCCCAACGATGACCTCGTTCTTGCCCCACTCGAACATCCGGCCTGCGGTGATCTTCAGATTGTCGCGCACCGAAGTCGCGGCGCTCTCGACTCCGCGCAACGGCACGTTGGCGTCGGTGCCGGTCGAGCGCTTGGGCAGGTTGATGATGACAAAAAGCTCCGCGGAGGCGAGGGGACCCGCCGAATTGCGGGCGATGCCCGGCGCGTCCGCGATCACGCGGGTCTCGTTGCGACCGAAGCCGCTGACCATTTCGCTGTCGGAGCCGCTGCGAAGAACGATGGCGGCGTCGGCCGAACCCGAGTTGGTCATTGCGCGCCGGAAGCCGGCGGCGATCGACAGCACGCCGACGAACACCAGCACCACGCCCGCGATCCCGATGACCGTGGCGGCCACCGAGCCGCGGCGTTGTGGGATGCTCATGACGCCGAACCGGACAATCGAGGCGATTTGTCTAAACCAGTTGAGCAGGGCGGTCATGTCACATTCTCCGCAAGGCATCCGCCACCCGCAGGCGCATCGCCTGCTGGGCCGGCAGAATGCCTGTGATCAGCCCGAGCACGATGCTGATGCCGAGTCCGATCAGCACGTCGCGCACCGGGAAAAAGAACAGCGGCAACATCCCGCCGGTGGGATCGCCCCGGGCGGTCAACAACCAGGCCAGCCCGAGGCCGAGCACGCCCCCAAGCACGGTCAGCAGACAGGATTCGGCCAGCACGAGGGCCAGCACCTGGCCGTTCGTGAAGCCGATGGCCTTGAGCACCCCGAGTTCGCCGATGCGCTCGCGCACGGCTTGGGACATCGTGCTGCCGGTCACAAGGAGGATGGTGAAGAAGACCGCGCCGAGGATGCCGCCCACGATGAGCGCGATGTTGCCGATCTGGTTCGCGAAGCCCTGGGCAAAGGCGCCCTCCGGCTCGGTCTTGGTCTCCGCAGGTGAGTTGGCAAACTCCTCATCCACCCGCCGCGCGACGTCCGCCGCCTGCGCCGGATCCTTCACGCGAATGGTGTACCAGCCCACCTGGCCCGTGCCAAAGTTCTGACTCTTGCGGGCCTCGTCGAAATAGTCATAGCGGAAAAACATCGAGGTGGTGTCGGTGCCCTTCTTCGCCCCGTCGAAGATGCCGACGATGTCGAACTCCCACGTCTTGCGCAGCCAGATCGGCGACATGATCGGCACCCTGTCGCCGATCTTCCAGTGGAAGCGCTCGGCCGTCTTCCGACCGACGATGGCGCCGGTGCGGGTTGCCAGCCAAGCCTTCATCTGCTCCGGCGGCAGGATGAACTCGGGGAACATGGCCATGAATTGTTCCGGTACCACCGGACACTGCATGAAGAAGTTTTTCGGGTCCTGGTAGATGCCGCCGAACCACGTCTGGTGCGTCGCGGCCGCGACGCCGGGGATGCGCTCCATGCGCGCCTGGTAGCTTTCGGGCAGCAACTGGATCAGGGAAACCTTGTGCCGCACGACCAGCCGGTCCGCCCCGGCCAGGGCCACGCCGCCGACCAGCGCCTGCTTGATGGCGCACAAAAACCCAAAGAGCACGAACGCCACCAGGATCGACAGCAACGTCAGCGACGTCCGCAGCTTGCGGCGCTTCAAATTGCCCCAGACGAGGTGGAAGAACTTCATTTCACGGGTTCGTTTGTGAGCTGCCCCTTGTCGAGATGGACGGTGCGGGCCGCGCGCGCCGAGGCGTGCGGGTCGTGCGTGACCATGATGATGGTCTTGCCGTGTTCACGGTTCAGCGCCTGCAACAGGTTCAGGATCTCGTCGCCCGCCTTGCGGTCGAGGTCGCCGGTCGGCTCGTCGCACAACAGCAGGGTCGGGTCCGTCACGATGCCGCGCGCAATGCCCACGCGCTGCTGTTCGCCGCCGGACATGGTCCGCGGGTAGTGTTTCGCACGGTGCGAAAGCCCGACCATCGCAAGCGCCGTCTCGACGTGCTTCTGGCGCTCCGCCTTGGAGAGATGGGTGAGTAGCAGGGGCAACTCGACATTTCGTTCCGCCGTCAAGACCGGCATGAGGTTGTAAAGTTGGAAGACAAAGCCGATGTGCCGCGCCCGCCACGCCGCGAGCGCGTGGTCGGAGAGGGTGTCGATCCGGTCGCCCGCGACATGGACCGTGCCCTTGGTCGGCCGGTCGAGCCCGCCGATCAGGTTCAACAGGGTGCTTTTGCCTGAGCCCGACGGGCCCATCAAGGCGAGGAATTCTCCGGCCGGCACCTGCAGGGAGAGTTCGGACAGGACGTGGATTTCCTCCGAGCCACGATGGAAGATCTTTTCCACACCTTCGATGCGCACCAACGCACCGTTGACCGCTGGGTTGTTGCTCATAAATTGCTCTCCGCGACCGCCATTCCATCTCCGAGGCCCGGCGGCGGGTCGAGGACGATCTTTTCCCCGGCTGAAACACCGGCATTGAGCAGCACGTCGCTGCCCTGCGTGCCGGCGCTCGTGACCGCCCGGCGCTCCGCCCGGTGATTCTGAATGACAAATACCACGTCGTGGCCGTCCACCGTGCGCAGGGCGTTCTGCGGTATGATCACGGCCCGGCCGGCGCCGGCAACGGAGGCCACGGCGCCGGAATCGCGAAACGCGACTTTGACCCCCATGTCGGGCAGGATGCGGGGATCGAGTTTTTCAAAACCGACCCGCACCTTGACGGTCGCCTTCTGTCGGTCAGCGGAAGGAATGATGGCGATGACATGCGCGGGGATGCTCCAGTCGGGATAGGCGTCAAGGGTCGCATCGACGGGCTGCCCGGCCGACACGCGATTGATGTAGCTCTCGCTAACGTCCACCTCGATCTCGAGCGACGACATATCAACCAGGGTACACACCCCGGTGCGCGTAAATCCGCCGGCGGACATCGGCGAGATCATCTCACCGGGCTGCGCGTTCTTCGACGTCACCACCCCGGCAAACGGCGCGCGGATGATCGTGTCGGCGAGCTGTTGCTTCCAGACATCAATCTGCCTTTCCGCGACGGCGATCTCAGCCAGCTCGCGCTCGTGCCGGCCGCGCAGCCCGCGTGCGTCCGCCTTGGCGCGGTCCAGATCAGATTGGCTGATGATGTTCTTGCCGGCGAGTTCCTCCTGGCGGCGCAAGTCGGTTTCGGCGAGCGCGAGACCGGCGTTGGTCTCGGCGAGGGCCGTACGGGCGGCGGCGAGCTGGGCCAGACTCAGCTGCATGCTGGCCTCCGTGTTGGACGCGTCCAGCCGGGCGAGCACCTGACCGGCTTCAACCTTGGAGCCCTCGTCGACCAACACCTCAAGAATCTTCCCCATGACCTTCGACGAGACCGTGGCCTCAAGGCGGGCGGTGACATAACCTGACGCGTTGAGCAGGGTGGTCTGCCCGCCGGCCGCCGACTCGCGCGCCGACGCGGTACGCACGACGACCGGCTTGGGCCGCAGCAGCCACCAAGCGGCGCCGCTGGCGAGGGCGAGGACTGCCAGGACAATGACGACCGGGCCGGCCAGGTTTCGGCGCGGTGGATTGGTGCGGTCGATGCGCAAGCCTTCCAAGTTGGGTTTGTCGGCGCTCATGGGCGGTCGGAAGCGCCCAAGAAAACAGTTGTGTTGCGCCGCCTCAAGCCTGCAAAACACTGCGCGGCCCGGATGATGTCGGCCGTG
>JBBIHQ010000020.1:0-4639 GCA_037446975.1 Opitutia bacterium | reverse complement strand
GTAAACGGCATATAAACAGGATCGTTTTCACCCCGAACCGGGTGTGACCGGGCTGCTGCAAAAACTGGCGGCATTTTCAGCCGGCGTCGCTGACCAGCCGGTAACCGATTCCAGACTCGGTCTGCAAAAACTTCGGTGTATCCGGCTCGTCCTCGATCTTGCGCCGCAAACGCATCATGAATATCCGGAGATAGTGCGTCTGCCCCGCCTCTTTCGGTCCCCACAGTTCGTTCAAAATATGCCGGTGGGTGAGAACCTTGTCGCGGTGGGCGACCAGCAGACGCAGCAGGGCGTACTCTTTTTCCGTGAGTTTTACTTTCCGACCGTCTTTCGTGACGCGTCGTCGCACCAAATCCACCTCGACCGTTCCGAACCGGACTGGGTTGGCCGGTTCCGCGGGCTTGACCCGGCGCAGCAGGGCCCGCAGGCGCGCCAGAAGTTCGCCGCCACCGAATGGCTTGGTCAGGTAATCATCGGCTCCCGCGTCCAGCGCGGCGATCTTGCTGCCTTCCTGACCGAAAACTGACAGGATCAACACGGGAAGCGGGCTCCACTCGCGCACTCGCTTGAGCACCTCAATCCCGGATAAATCCGGCAGCCCCAAGTCAAGAATGACCGCGTCAGGGGGCGAGTGGGCTGCGGCGACGAGGCCGGCGTGGCCTGTTTCCGCCTCGCGGACGGCGTAGCCAGCATCCTCGAGCGTAAAGCGGAGCAGCCGGCGAATCTGGTTTTCGTCGTCGATGACCAGCACTTCGGGTTTGGTGGCGGTGGGGCTCATTCGATCGGCACGCTCTCGTGCGGGGTGTGGGGCAGGAAGACGGTGAAACACGCCCCAAGCCCCGGAAGGTTTTCCGCCACCACATCGCCGCCTTGGGCGAGCATGAAACCCCGCACGATGGAGAGACCGAGGCCGAGACCACTGCCCTGCGTCTCGTCTCCGCGCCGGAATTTCTGGAAAAGCTGTCCGCGGACCTTCGGTGGGATCCCCGGCCCGCGGTCGGCGATCGCGATAAAAACGCGGTTTTTCTGCGCCTCGACTCCAGCGGTCACCACCAGCGGACTGCCGGCCGGCGTGTATTGGGCGGCATTGTGGAGCAGGTTGGTGATCACTTGCTCCATCAGCGGAGCGTCGGCCATGAAGAGCGGCATTTCGGCCGGGATTTCAATCCGGACCGGCCGTCCCGCCAAGGCGTCACCCAGTCCGCGCCGTGCCGCGCTGATGAGATCGCGCGCATCACACCAGTCGGGCTGTGGCTTGACCGCGCCCGACTCGAGGCGGGTCTGGTTGAGAAGGTTGGCGACAACGCGGTCCAGCCGGCTGGCGGCGGTGAGAATTTCGGCGGCCAGATCTGCCCGCCGCGTCTCCTCCGCCTTGGGCAGGTTTTCTGCGGCCGAGCGGAGCACGGCCAAAGGAGTTTTCAGTTCGTGCGAGACGCTGTCGAGCAGGGTGCGGTGCAGCCGGTCTGACTCCGCCAGCAATTTCTCGCGCTCGCTGGCGGCGCGCAGATGCTCGCGTTCGACCAACAGGGCGACTTGGGCGGCAAAGGCCCTGAGCAGCTCGCGTTGGGCCGGGTTGGCGAGAGCCGCCGCCGGCGGCGGGCGCAGTACCAGCACACCGAGAACCGAGCCGGCCCGCAGCAAGGGCAGGTGCAGGGCGCCGGTGCGCGGGTGCCTTGTCGTGAACCGGCCCATCTCCCGGGCCTCGTGCCGGGCGGATTCAGCGACATTAAGCTCCAGTTCGTCCAGGTGAAAGGAACTTGCCGGATGTGGCACCAATCGGTCGGATTCGCCCGGAAGCAGCAGGGCCGTCTGCGCGCTGAAAAGCTCGTCCGCCTGCCGCAGGGCCGCTTCAACCGCATCGTCCATCGTGCGCGCACCGGTCAGAGCCCGGGTGAGGTTGAACAGCGCCGTGGCCCGTTGTTCACGCAGGCGTTCGGACCGCTCCTGTGCCCGGATGCGGGCGGTGAGCTGGCCGGCGATAAGCGCCACCACGAAATAGGTGCCCAGGATCAGTCCGTCCTCGAAATCCAGCACCGAAAAGGAAAGCCGCGGCGGAATGATCACGAAATTCCACGCCAGTGCGCTGAAAATGGCGGCAAACAGCACCGGCCCGCGGCCAACGCGCAGGCAGAGCATGATGACCGCCAACAGATAGATGTGTCCGAAGGCGCGATAACTGCCGGAGGGCGCAAACCAGCCGGCAATTGTCACGGCTGCGATAACACCGAGGACTTCAAGATACTCGCGCAAAGCGGAAAGGCGGGGTGGCATCCAGTCCAACTGGGACTTGCCCCCGATCGCCGCGGGCGACGCCCGGACCACCCCGGATTTTTGAAATAAACCGGGGATAAAAGCGGAGATAAACGGCGAAAGTCGCACCATCTTCAGGGCTTTTGCCTGCAGTAACCGTACCAGTTGCCCGTCTGAAGTGATCTGCAGGGGAGTAATACGAGCGGCCTCGGTCTGTTTATATTTTGTTTATTATTTGGATTGTTTGGCATTCGACGTGCTCAAACTGCTGCTCTCTCCGTTCGGAGACTCCATCCACAAAACTACCCCGCAACCCAACGTTTATGCACCTCGTTCTCCCTCAGCGTTTGTTCGGAAAACTGGCCGTTCTCGCCCTGCTCGGCCTGCAATTAAACCTGGTCGCCTTGGCCGATGAGCCAAAGCCAGCCGCGCCACCGCCAGCGCCCTCATTGGAGCAACGGGTGGCCGGGCTCGAAGCCTACCTGACGAACAGTGACCCAACCGCGGCGCTCAAGGACGCCAAAGGTGAAATCCCCGCCGGCCTGACCACCGCGTCGGTGGGCGCATCCGGCCCGGGGCACAACGCCTGGCAGATGACCTCCGCCGCGCTGGTGCTGTTCATGACCCTGCCGGGACTCGCCCTGTTCTACGGTGGCTTGGTGCGCCATAAGAACGTGCTCTCGGTAATGGCCCAATGTCTGTTGCTCAGCGGCTGGGTCACCATCCTCTGGTGGGTGTGCGGTTACAGCCTCGTGTTCCACAGCGGTAATTCCTTCCTCGGCGGACTTGGGTTTGCCTTCCTGAAGGACGTGGGTTCGGCCCCGAACACCGATTATTCCTACTGGGTGTCGCACAATGTATTTTCCATGTACCAGCTGATGTTCGCGATCATTACCCCCGCCCTGATCGTCGGCGCCATCGCGGAGCGCATGAAGTTCTCCGCCATCTTCCTGTTCATGACCCTGTGGATGTTCGTGGTCTATTTCCCGCAGGCTCACATGGTCTGGGGTATCGACGGTTACATGAACGGTGTGTGGAACGCCAACGCGGGTATCAAGGCTATCGACTTTGCCGGCGGTACCGTCGTCCACATGACCTCCGGCTGGTCGGCGCTCATTCTCTGTCTGATCCTCGGGAAACGCATTGGCTTCGGGAAAACCCCGATGCCGCCGCATAGCCTGGTGCTTTGCATGGTCGGCACCGGCATGCTCTGGGTGGGCTGGTACGGCTTCAACGCCGGTTCCGCAGTCGCCGCCGACGGAATTGCGGCCAACGCCTTCACCACGACGACTCTGGCCACGGCCGTGGCCTCTTTTGTGTGGCCCATGATGGAATGGATTTTCCGCGGCAAGCCCAGCGTCCTCGGTTTCTGCTCCGGGGCGGTGGCCGGCCTCGTCGTGATCACCCCGGCCTGCGGCTTTGTCACTGCCAACGGCGCGGTGATCATCGGCATCGCTGCCGGTCTGGTGCCGTGGTTCTTCTGCTACAAGGTCAAAGGCTGGTTCGGTTATGATGACGCCCTCGACACCTTCGGCGTCCATGCGGTTGGCGGCACGATGGGAGCGTTCCTGACCGGGGTGCTGGCGCGTAACAGCGCCAACGCCAATCTCGCGACCAACCTGAAGGACAAGGTGACAGACTCGATCACCCAAGGGCTGGTCTTCGAGCAGGTCAAAGCCATCGGTGTCACGCTCGTGATCGCCATCATCGGCACGACGGTCATCGCCTATATCGTCAAGGCTGTGATCGGCCTGCGTCCCACCACGGAAGCCGAGCAGGAAGGCTTGGATCTTAGTGATCACGGGGAGGAAGGTTACATCCTCGAAGCCAAGTCCTGAGCCACTTCAACCACTCAACCTTATGAAGCTAATCATCGCCATCATCAAGCCGTTCAAACTCGACGAAGTGAAGGAAGCTCTCGGTGCCGCCGGCATCCAGGGTCTGACCGTGACGGAGGTCAAGGGCTTCGGCCGCCAGAAGGGTCATACCGAAATCTACCGGGGCAGTGAATACACCGTGGATTTTCTGCCCAAGGCCAAAATTGAACTCGCCGTGCCTGATGAGCTAGTCGCCAAGACGATCGGCACGATCTCGTCGGCGGCCAAAACCGGCAAGATCGGCGACGGCAAGATCTTCGTGCTCCCGCTCGAAGAGGTTATGCGCATCCGCACCGGCGAAACCGGTGAACAGGCGGTTTAATACCACAATTCAACCGGAGCTGCCTTTGGGTAAGAAATCATAGAGAGATGCGGCCTCCTTTTGTGATGGAAAGGAGGCCGCATCTTACCCACCGACCCGGCCGCCGGAACACATGCATTTTCCCTTATTCGTAATCTAATAAACCCGTAACAATCATGGCTAAATACAAATTGGAATACATCTGGCTCGA
>JBBIHQ010000019.1:0-52735 GCA_037446975.1 Opitutia bacterium | reverse complement strand
AATATGACGCCATCTGATTCCCGATGAACCTTGGCCTGCCAGTTCCTCACGGGACTCCATTGCAGACGAAAGGATCCGGCATCAAGCACCTCCACCACCGGTCTTGCTTTCTCCCCCGCTGCTCCTTGGGCCGGAGCCAGGCAGGCCAGCGTGACCGCCGCAGCTGATGCCAGCAAACGATGGTTAGGTCTGGTCGATTTCATGATCGGGCGGCATCCGTTAGGAAAAGCCACCGCGGCCTCCTCTTCCAAGTATGAACCGTTCATCGCCGCTCCAGGTAAAATGAAGCCACGGAGACGGCAACCGAAACCGCAATGTAGCCGTACTCCACGCTCGTCTTCCTGTCGGTGTCGTCCCGTGACTGGGTGAGGTCGAGAACCGCGTGTCTGATCAGGAAGGTATAGAGCACGAAATACAGAAATGGAATCACATGCACGTAAACCGGGTAATCCCCGATATGCTTGCCAAACAGCGACAGCAGCCAGTCGATCTGGCTGTATAGGCCAAGCAAACCCAAGGCGGCATTGATGAACATCCATTTGACCTCGTCGCGTCCGAAGATGGTCAGGTAGAATACCGTGTAGATCGCGATGGCGAAGCCGCCGTGCAGATAGAGGAAGAACACGGGAGGTCGGCTTTTGGCATACGCCATCAAAAAGCCCGAGCCCCCGAAAATCAGCATGTGGAGCATGAAGAAGGGATAGATCTTGTACCACGGAATCTCGTCGCCCCTGGCATAACTCCGGTTGCCGATCGATATGCTGCCCTGAAGCTTCATTTTGCCTTCTTCCACTTGACGATTGATAAACCACCGCGGCTTGGCGAGCGCGGATCCGTCCAGCGGTTTGTCATTTCATGAATCCGGCCCGCCGGAAGGCCGCGGAGCCGCGAGCATATCCCGGCAGATCCGGATTTCATCGCCCATGGATCCGGAACATCAGGCGCACCCTCATCGGGTGTCGGTCACCGCGCCAAACCGGACGCGTTGAAGCAGCTTGGAGTCCTTTGAACCGCCGATCCTGTCGAGCCTGACCAAAGCGTCCATTTCCCCCAGCATTTGCAGGCGTTCCTCCTGGCGGTAGAGGACCTGGGCTTCGGCGTCGTTGGGCCGCCAGCCAAGAAGCAGGCCCAGCGGGTTGAAATAGTAGGAAGCCAGCTGCGCCAGCGGGCCGAAAGTGTACCGGTAGAGCGGGCTGAGGGTCCGGTCCTTGGCGAGCTTCAACCGGGCGCCGTCAGTCAAGATCGCCCGTTCCGTGAGCTTTGCCCGGCTGCCGTTGACAATAAACGGCTCCAGCAACAGCGGTTCCGGCGAAGCCAGGTCGGTGGACGCCGGAGCGACAAAGGTATTTCCCGGAACCTGGGCGGGAGGATGGTATCTGATGCCCAGGCGGGCGGCGGCCGATCCGGAGGTATGGTCCGACAAATCCGCCGGCGGAGCGCCGACCGTGGAGACTGTCAGCGCAATAAGAAACAGTCCCGCAAGTTTTGACATAAACCGGGCGCTACAAATTGAGGAAGTAAACCGGCGCGAGTGCGGCGATCGCGGCGGCCAATTGCAGCGCGAGCACTGGCAATCCGTCTTGGGGAGCACGCGGCAGCCACTTGATGGCGAAAAAGGCCACCACCGGCACCTGGGCGGCCATGAGGAGCTGGAAAATATGGGCGGCGGCCCCTTCATCAACCTCACGGGCGGCGCCAAACAGGGCGACGTGCCCCAACACCACCGCGAGAGCACCCAATGACATTGCCAGCGGAAGAAACGCGCTCGGTCGCTTGATCATGGCGGGAATGCTCATCAGGAAGTCTCCAATCACGGTTTCAGATCAGGTATATCAGAGGGCTGCACCGGGCGTCGGTTCCGGTGTCTTCATCCTTTCTTCGCTGGTCCGGCGGGCGACCCAATCAACGAGGAGAAACGTCGACAGGAAAAACGGGTAGATGCCGTAAAGGGTGTCGCTGACCGAGTGGGAATGGCGGTCAACCGCGATGAAAACCGTCCCACAAAACGCGAGGGCAAGGAGGTAAAGGACGCAACCGGCGACAGAACTCGGCAGAGAAAACCAACCCACCCGGACAAACAGTGACGATTTCATGATATTATCCTCCTGATTTTTGCCGAGCCATCTAGAGGAGGAGAAGAACCGGCTCAATCAAATTGGGCTCCCGCGGCGCACAAACCCGCTGGGAAAAGCGAACCGCCCCCAGGCTCCAGCCCGGCGACCGGC
This sequence comes from Opitutia bacterium, assembly GCA_037446975.1. GTDB lineage: Bacteria > Verrucomicrobiota > Verrucomicrobiia > Opitutales > Opitutaceae > Lacunisphaera. The sequence continues at coordinate 50,510 of JBBIHQ010000019.1, read as the reverse complement.
CGTCGCTCGTGAAATCAAGCTCCAGCCAGGAAGATACCCGACACCGACCTGAATCAGGCACAGAATTGCCGGGGACACCCTGAGCCCGTCGGTCGCAAAAAACGCCCAGCCTTTCGGTTTAAGTGCAGAGCAAGGAACGCGGGGACATGAGAGAATACTGCGGACCCTTCCTTCCCTGATGGAATCAATCTTCAGACCACCTGTTTTTCTCCGGCACCAAGTCCGCCAAGTCGCGGGGCTGCTCGGATTGATGGCCTGCGGGTTTGCGGTCGGGCCGGACGTCAGCGCGCAGCTTATTGCCAGCACGGACAACGTGAATCCGGTCATCCTGCCGGAATACCATGTCAGCAGCGAGCGGGTGGCCGGGCTGGAGGCACCGATGGCCCGGGAGGAGTTGCGCCAGCCCGAACCGAATCTGGGCAAGGAGCTGATGGATATCCCCGGTGTTTACGGCCACTCGCGCGCCGCTGACGCGATGGAGCCCAACATCCGCGGGCTGGGTTTTGACCGGATCACGACCACGTTGAACGGCCTGCCGCTTTTCAACGGTTCACCCGAGCGCACCAATTCCCCGGTTGTGCTGCTCGGACCCGTGGCCGTGGACAGCCTGCGGGTCGTGAAGGCACTGCCGTCAGTCACGGACGGACCCGCGACCACGGGCGGCCGAATCGAACTCAGCACGACTCCCGCGCCAGCCAGTTCCGCCGCCAGCGCGCCGGTCGGCGGTTTTGTCGGCACCACCTACAATGGCGCCCGGGACGGTTTCACCACCCAAGGCCTGCTTCGGGCCCAGGCCGGCGACTGGAACGGCCGGGTCACCTTTTTCCGGAATGACCTCGGTGACTATTCCGCGCCCGACGGCCAGGTGGTTGCAGCGCGGCTCGACGACCTCGGCGCCTCAGCTGCGCTGGGCTGGCAGCACGAGCAGAACAGCGTGCGGGTCGAATATCTCCACCGGCGCCTGCGGCTCGACCAGACCGTGTCGCTGCCGCTCGACGGCAAGAACTCGGACGCCGATGTCATCACGATCAACGGCGAGTCGGCTGTCGCCGCGGGGGCGCTGGAGAAGATCGAGTGGCGGGCCGGCTACGCGTTCACCGATCCTTTCATCACCAGCGAGGACCGGCCCGCGCCCTCGCTGATCTTCGCCCAAGCCACCACGCGGTCGGGCGGCGGCAAGCTCGCCTCGGTCTGGCGCACCGGGGCGTCCGGCACGCTGACGGCCGGCGCCGATTTTACGCAGCAGGAGCGCAATGCCGTGCGCACCACCTCGACCGGCCAGGACCACATCTGGCCCGACGCGATCTATCAGGATGCGGGACTGTTTGCAGAGTGGAGCCGGCCGTTGAGCCCGCAGTGGAATCTGCGGCTCGGCGCTCGCGGGGATTACGTTTCGAGCGATGCGCGCGATGCCGACAAACTTGCGCTGGGCCGGCCGATCCGCGATCAGTTCGTCCTCTACAACGGACCGGCAGCGGCGCAGGTGAAACGGGAGGATCGGGTCGGCTCGGGGAACGCCGTCTTTTATTGGACCGACGGCGGAGATCTTTCTGCGTTCGTCGGCGGCGGAATCAGCGAGCAGCCCGCCCCGGTGACCGAACGCTACCGCGCGTTTCTCAACGCGCTCGGCGGTGACGGCAAGGGCAACAACGCCTTCGAGCTGGGCAATCCCGCGCTGCGCCCCGAGCGAAAGAAGGAACTGGCGGCCGGCGGCGGCTGGAACCGCGGCTGGTGGAAACTCAGCGCCAATCTTTATTATTACCTGATCGACGATTTCATCCTCCGCACGCCGGTGGGGGTGACCCGCGCCCCGCCGCCTCCGCCGCCCGGGCTCGTGGTTTTCGGTTACCGCAACATCAACGCCGAATTCTACGGCGGCGAGGCCGGCCTCACGCTCCGACCGCTGCCGCGGGTGACGCTCCCTCTGACCTTTGCCGTTGCCGAGGGCCGCAGCCGCGACACCGGCACCGGGCTGGCGGAAATTCCGCCGTGGGAAGCGACAGCGGCGATCCGCTACCAGCAGACCGCGCAAGCCTACCAGCTCTGGTCCCAACTGGGATCGAGGTTTGTCGGGGCGAAGAGCAATCCCGCGCCGCTGGACAATCCGCTGTATTCCCGCACCGGGGGATTTTCGGTTCTGCACGCGAGGGCCGGGTTGCTGCTCGCGAAGCGCGTGCGGGTGGAAGCAGGCGTGGAGAACCTGCTGAACCGCCAATACACCGAATATCTTACGCCCCCGGTCTCGCCCTTCAAGCCCGCCAGCGGCAATCTCAACCCCGGTGACCGCGTGCCCGGCGCCGGCCGGTCAGTCTGGGTTTCGACAACCCTGGAATTCTAGCCGGCCGGAACGCGCAAAGCGTGTAATATGCCGCGTCAGCGCGCCGGGAACTTTGACAGGTGTGTTCCGGTCGCTACGTTGGCCAACCGATGCTTGCCACCGACCACGAACTCGACCTCGAGACCGACCGGCTGTTCCGGGCGCTCCTGCACGTGGACTGCGAGCCCGGCCGCCAGTGGAACTACGAAGCCTGCCGCCGCATCGCCCCGCTGACCCTCGAGATCAACCGGCTCAAGCGGGAGAAGGACGCCGTCATTCTCACCCACTCCTACGTCGAGCCGGAGATCATTTACGGCGTCGGCGATTTCAAGGGCGACTCCTACTTTCTGAGCCTCAAGGCGCGCGAGGCCCGGGCCAGCATGATCGTGTTTGCCGGTGTGGTCTTCATGGCCGAAACCGCCAAGATCCTTTCGCCCCAGGCCACCGTCGTCGTGCCCGACCGGGGCTCCGGTTGCTCGCTGGCCGACTCGATCACGGGCGACGGCCTGCGAAAACTGAAGACCCTTTATCCCGGGGCGCCGGTGGTCTGCTATATCAACAGCACGGCGGAGGTGAAGGCCGAGTCCGACATCTGCGTCACCTCGGGCAATGTCTATGACATCGTTTCCGGGCTGCCGGAGCGTCGCATCCTGTTCGTGCCCGACCGGCTGATGGCCGAGAACGTCCGCGCTGAGCTGAAGAATCGCAGCGTGGACAAGGAGATCATTTCTTCCGATGGCACCTGCATCGTGCACGATCAGTTCGACCCCGGTGCGGTCGCCGAGGCGCGCCTCCGTTTTCCCGGGCTCAAGGTTGTCGCCCATCCCGAATGTCCGCCCGAAGTCGCCGCCGCGGCCGATTTCGTCGGCAGCACCGGCGCCATGATGAAATACGTCAAGAACACCGCGGCGCCGTATTTCCTGATGCTGACCGAGTGCGGGCTGGTTGGTCGGCTCCAGGTGGAGGATCCGGCGAAGCATTTCATTGGCGGCTGCCGGCTCTGCCCCTACATGAAGCTCAATTCCCTCGAGAAGGTCCGCGACGCGCTCGCGGCACCCCGCCCCGACCAGATCGTCACGCTCGACGAGGATCTGCGCCGCCGCGCCGCCCGTTGCATTGAAAGGATGTTTGAACTGACGCCCCAGGGATGAAGCCTCCCGCCCGCTTGTAACGTATCATACTACAAGAACCCCATGCGCACTTCCCGCACCGACCATTTGATCGACCTCGCGTTGGAGGAGGACGCCGGCCTCGGCGACGTGACCAGCCGGGCGATCTTTGCCCCGAATCACCGCAGCCGCGCGGTCATCGAGGCGGGCCACGACCTCGTGATCTGCGGACTTGACGTGGCGGCGCGCGTCTTTGAGCGCGTCGACTCCGCCTTGAAGGTCAGATCGCTCGCACGTGACGGCGACCGCGTAAGAAAGGGCCGGCCCGTCCTCCAGATCGAGGGCCCGACCGCCTCGCTGCTGACCGCCGAGCGCACGGCGTTGAATTTCATCCAACGGCTTTCCGGCATCGCCACGCAGGCCCACCGGTTCGCCGAGGCGGTCAAAGGCACGGGCGTCCGCGTGGTCGACACGCGCAAGACGACCCCGGGCTTCCGGGCGCTTGAAAAATACGCCGTCCGCTGCGGCGGCGCCTTCAATCACCGCTCGTCGCTCGGCGAGCACGTGTTGATCAAGGACAATCACATCGCCGCCGCCGGATCCCTGACGAAGGCGGTGCGACTCTGCCGCGGCGCGGCGCCGCACACGGCGAAGATCGAGGTGGAAGCCAAGACAATGGCCGAGGTGCGCGAAGCCTGCCGCAGCGGGGCCGAGGTCATTCTCCTCGACAACATGACGCCCGCCCAGGTCCGCGCGGCCGTGGCCGTAATCGCCGGCCGGGCAGTCGTCGAGGTCTCCGGCGGAGTCCGCTACGAAACCTTGCGCGACTACGCCCAACCCGGGGTGGACGTGATCAGCATCGGCGCCCTCACCCACTCCGCGCCGGCGGCCGATCTCAGCCTGACCATCCGGTCCGCCCGTTCCGACCGATGAAGGTCATCCGCACCGACTGTGTCGTGATCGGCGCCGGGCTGGCCGGCTCGGCTTATGCGTTGCACGCGGCCCGCGCCGGCTTCCAAGTCGAATTGCTGTCGCGCGGCACTCCGCTGCAGGCGAACAGCGACCGGGCGCAAGGCGGCATCGTCTACGACACGGCGCCCGACCCGGCGCCCCTCGCGCGCGACATCCTGGCGGCGAGCGACGGAACCTCCAACCCCGCCGCCATCGACCAGCTCGTGCACGAAGGCCCGGTGGCGGTGAAGGAGCTGCTGCTGGACGAACTGAAAATCGGATTTGATCGCGACGCCACCGGTTCGCTGGAACTTGGTCGCGAAGGCGGGCACAGCGCCCGCCGCATCATCCACGCGAAGGACGCCACCGGTCACGCGATTCTCGAGGTGGTCGCCCGGCGCGTCGACGCCACCCCTGGCATCACGCGGCGCAGCGGTTTTGTCGCGATCGATCTCCTCACCCTATCACACAATTCCGACAACGCGGGCGACCGGTATGAGCCGTTGACCTGCTTCGGCTGTTACGCCCTGGACCCGGCGTCGGGTGAAGTCGTCGCGTTTGTGGCCAGGAAGACCATTCTGGCCACCGGCGGGCTCGGCGGAATCTTTCTGCACTCGACGAACCAACCCGGCAGCGTCGGTCATGGCGTGGCGATGGCTTATCGCGTGGGGGCGCGGCTCATTGACCTCGAATACGTCCAGTTTCACCCCACGGTGTTCTACCAGCAGGGGGCGCAGCCGTTCCTGATCACCGAGGCGTTGCGCGGCGAAGGTGCGGTGCTGGTCGACGCGCGGGGCGTCCGCCTCATGGACGGCGTGCATCCACTCGGCTCGCTGGCCCCGCGCGACGTCGTCTCCCGCACCATCAAGCAGCATCTGACTTCGACGGGCGCGGCGTGCGTTCATCTCGACCTGTCGGCGCTGAAGCCGGAATTCATCCGCGACCGCTTCCCCGGCATCTATGAGCGATGTCTGGCCGCCGGCCTGGACATCACGCGCGGGCCGCTGCCCGTGGTGCCGGCGGCGCATTTCTCCTGCGGCGGAGTGCACACGGACCTGCTGGGCCGCACGAATGTCCGGCACCTCAACGCCATTGGCGAGACCGCCTGCACGGGCTTGCACGGGGCCAACCGGCTGGCCAGCACGTCGCTGCTCGAGTGCCTGGTCAGCGCCAAGGCAACCGCGCACGCCGACGCGGAGGAACTGCAAAAGGACGCGTTCCACCTGCCGGAACCGCGGGGGTGGCAAAGCCCCGCGAAATCGCCCGATCCTTTGTTGATCCGGCAGGACCTGCAGCAAATCAAGACCACGATGTGGAATTACGCGGGCATCATCCGCTCGACCCGCCGGCTGGCCCGGGCGCGGCGCATCCTGCTCGAAATGCGCGAGGACATCCAGGCATTCTACCTCGACTGCCGGCCGACCGGCGACCTCATCGAACTGCGCAACGGCGTGCAGACGGCACTGCTGGTGGTGCACGCCGCCTCGCTCAACCAGACGAGCAAGGGCTGCCACTATGTGGTGGACGGCGACTGAGGCCGCGCCGGGCTAGGTGGCGAGAAACGGATTGAACCGGCGCTCGTTGGCCGCGGTGGTCAGCGGACCGTGGCCGGGGGCGATCACGGTGTCGTCCGCAAGCAATTCCAGGATGCGGCGGGAGTGCTTGAGCTGGCGCTGGCAGCAGAAATAGCCGCCGCCAAGCGAACCGGCGAAGATGAGATCGCCGGAAATCAGCAGCGCGGAGCCCGGCGGGTTGACCGTGGAACGGACAAGATAGCAGTTGTGCTCGGCGGCGTGGCCCGGGGTGTAAAGCGCCGTGACCGCGATCTTTTCGAAAGCCACGGTCCGGCCCTCGCCAAGGCCGTGACACTGCGGCCAGCGACCCGTGGTCGGACCGTAGAATTCCTTTAGCCCGGTTTCGCGGAGCACCACCTCGAGGCCGCCAATGTGCTCGGCCTCGTAATGGGTGACAAACACCGCCTCGATTTCCTGGATGCGCGCCGGCCAGGCGCGGTGCAGTTCGGCGTGGCTGGCCCCGGTGTCGAAGAGGATGGCGGTGTCGCCGCCGGTGGAGACGACATAGGCGTTGGCGACGCCGACGCCGTAAGGCATGCGCAGCGGATGCACGCAAAACGGCAACCCGCCGAGTTCGGCCCCGGGATAGGCGCCTTGCGCCAAGGCGTTGAGTCCGACTTCATTCAACCCGAGGACGCGCGCCAGCCGGCCGAGTTCGGCCTGGGTCAGCTCCGGCCGGTAATCGAGCGCGTCCTGAATGCGCGCCAGCTCCACGTCGGCGAAGGCAGCGAGACGCTCGTAACTGAGATTCGCGTGCCGGGCCGCCTTCTCCAGCACGTCGCCGAGCTCGTCTTCAAGCGCGGGTTTGTCGAGGGAGGGTTGCACGGGAAGGAAGTGATACCGGGGCAAGAAAATGATTTCCATTCCGCAAAAGATTGCCACAGCTTTTTTGCCATGGACGCGGTACAACAGGAGGTCACCGATATCTTCGTGCGCACCAAGGCGCTGCTGCAGGGACATTTTATCCTGCGCTCCGGGCTGCACAGCGGACACTTTTTCCAGTGCGCGCAGGTCTGTCAGGACATGCCCGCGGTGGAGCGGCTGGGCACGTTGCTGCGCCAGAAGCTGGGCGGGCTGGCCTTCGCCACGGTGCTGGCGCCGGCGATGGGGGGACTCGTCATCGGCCAGGAGGTGGCCCGGCAGACGAAATGCCGTTTCATTTTTGCCGAGAAGGAAAACAACGTCCTCGTGATGCGGCGCGGTTTCACCCTGAAGCCGGGGGAGAAAGTCCTCGTGGTCGAGGACGTCATCACCCGCGGCGGCCGGGTGCAGGAATGCCTGGAGATCGTCCAGCGCATGGGCGGGACGGCGGTGGCGGTGGCCGTGCTCGTCGACCGCAGCGCCGGCCAGGCGAAGTTTACCGTGCCGACCATTTCGCTGCTGGAGATGAGCTACCCCACCTACCCGGCCGACAACCTGCCGGAATGGCTCGCGAAGATTCCGGCCAACAAGCCCGGGAGTTGAGCCGCGGAAGGCGGGAACGAAACGGACGGCAAAAATCCGGTTGTCAACTAATAGTATACTTAGGGTCTGGCCGAGTCGGAATCAAGCGGCGGTGGGATTCTGCAATTGGCGATGGGCCCACGGCACCGGGGCAGGACGGGCGGGGGCGGAGACCGGGCGTCGCCCCGCGGTAGCATCAGACGGCCCGGCGACGCGGAGCCGCATTCTCCGGCGCCCCAATCCTGCCGACAGGCCCCAAGATCATGCTGCAGCCGCTGGCCCTTGGTCCGGATAGCGGGTTGGCGGGATCCAGTTGTCATTCAGGGGTGACGGAAACTGCGCTCTGCTTTTTCCCGCGGTCAGCACCCGCTCAAACACCGCCGGTCTTCTTCCCCGATGAACCCGATTCCATCTGTTTCACTCCAAAAACTTCGCGCGGCCTTCATCAGCGGCCTGCTGTTGTTCGCTGCGGTCTCCGCCGTGGCCCAGCCGGCGGGATCAGGTTACGTCTTCACGCACCTCGCCGGGGGACCCGGCGGTCCCGGCATGGCCGACGGCCTCGGTTCCGCGGCGCGATTCAACACGCCCGATGGCGTCACCGTGGACCGGCTCGGCAACGTTTATGTGGTGGATTCGGTCAACAATTCGATCCGCAAGATCACCCCGGGCGGATTGGTGACCACCCTCGCCGGCACGCCCGGCACCAAAGGGAGCGCCGACGGCACGGGCGCCGCGGCCCGTTTCAACAACCCGCTCGGCATCGCGGTGGACATCGCCGGGTATCTCTATGTGGCTGACGCTGGCAATAGCACGATTCGCAAGATTTCCCCCGGTGGCGTCGTGACCACCCTCGCCGGCACGCCCGGTGGCCAGGGCAGCGCGGACGGGCTGGGCTCCGCCGGGTGGTTCTGGTATCCCCGCGCGGTGGCCGTGGACAGCGCCGGCACGCTTTACGTGGCGGACAACAGCACGATTCGCAAGGTCACCGCGACCGGACTGGTTTCGACGCTGGCGGGCAAACCCGGCCCGTGGGGCGGCGCGGATGGTACGGGACCCGATGCCCAGTTCGGAGGTCCCGGAGGCATCACGGTTGATCACACCGGCACGGTTTATGTGGCGGACACCATGACCAACCGGATGCGCAAGATCACTCCGGACGGGGTCGTGACCACATTAAGGGACGCATTTGGCCGCGTGATCTCCATCTACAATCCGCACGGCATTGTCGTGGACGATTCGGGCAATCTCTTCGTCACCGTCCAGTACTCCAATCTGGTCATGAAGATTGCCCCAGACGGAACGTCGTCCGTTGTAGCAGGCCTGACCACTTGGCCCTATTCGAGCGTTGATGGAACCGGCACGGAGGCACGTTTCAATGGTCCAGCCGGCGTAACCATCGACGGGACCGGGAATCTCTTTGTGGCGGATTCCGGCGGCAATTGCATCCGCAAGGTCACTTCGCTCGGGGTGGTGACGACGCTGGCCGGCTTGGCCAACGGCATTGGCAATGTCGACGCGACCGGTCCGGATGCCCGGTTCTATGAACCCGGCGGGGTGACAGTCGACGGCGCCGGCAATGTCTACGTCGCGGATGCCTTGAACATGGAGATCCGCAAGATCACCCCGGCGGGCATCGTGACCACGGTCGCGGGCACGAACACCTGGACCTATCCGGGCGGCGTGGACGGTATTGGAGCCGATGCCCGGTTTTATTATCCCAACGGCGTGGTCACGGACAAGGGAGGTCTTCTCTATGTGGCTGATACCTTTGACCACGCAATTCGCCAGATCGCCCCGGGCGCCGTGGTGACAACGGTAGCCGGCACGCTAACCTGGTATAACTCGGGCAGCGTTGATGGGACGGGGAGCGCCGCGCGCTTCCGCTATCCCGACCGCGTGGCCGTCGACGGCACCGGCAACCTCTATGTGTCCGACTCCGGCAACCACACGATTCGCAAGATCGCGCCGGGCGGGGTGGTGACCACGTTGGCGGGCACGGCCGGAACCGCGGGGAACATAGATGGAACTGGCAGCTTCGCGCGCTTCAACGATCCCACCGGGATCTCGATCGACGGCTTGGGTAACATCTACGTGGCCGATACCGGCAACGGCACCATCCGAAAGATCACCCAGGCCGGCGTGGTAACCACGCTGGCCGGCACGGCCGGAGTCACCGGCGCGGCCGACGGCACCGGCCCGGCGGCAAGCTTCAACCATCTGCAGGACGTGGCGGTCGACACCGCGGGCAATCTTTTCGTGGCAGACTCTGGAAACAACACGATCCGGATGATCACGCCCGGGGGCGCGGTGACCACCATCGGAGGAATCGCGGGCGTCATCGGTAGCGAGGACGGAATCGGCACCGCTGCGCGATTCAACAACCCGACCGGTTTGGCGGTCGACGCTTCCGGCAATCTTTATGTGACGGAATACGGCAACAGCGCTGTGCGCAAAGCCCAGCTTGCCAGCATTCCCGTGATCACCGCCCAGCCGGTGGGCCAGACCTTGGCTCCGGGAAGCAATGTGCAGTTCTCGGTGAGTGCCACGAGCATCCTGCCTCTCACGTATCAATGGTACGTCAACGGCAGCGCGTTCAACGGCGCCACGGGCAACACGCTGAGCTTTGCCAACGCCCGCACCACCGATGCGGGCGACTATACCGTGGTCATCACCAACGCCCTGGGCAGCGTTACCAGCACCAAGGCCACGTTGACGGTCGCCTCGTCCACCCCGACGCCACCAGCCGACACGGGATCGGGCGGCGGCGGCGGTTCGATGGAAGCTTGGTTCGTCTGCCTGATCCTCGGGTTGGCGGCAGCCCGCCAACTCGCGCGGCAGACCGGCCGGCCCGGTGTTTCCTCCAGCCCGGGAAAACCCCGATTATTCGCCTCGGAATGGCGGGTGGGGAGTGATTGATTGTCATAATGGGCGAGCATGAAATCGAATCCAAGTTTTCCCGCGATGGCTGACGACCCGGACATGCACCGGGACTTCGCCGGACTCTATCGCACCACGCTGCTGCCGTTGCGACGGTATCTGGCGCGGATGCTGGGCAACACCTCGGAGGCCCAGGATGTGGCCCACGACGCCTATCTGCGGGTTTATCCCAAGGTGCAGGACAAGTCGGCGGACGTCCCCGAAGCCCTGCTTTACACGACGGCCCGCCGGCTCGCCATCAACAAGCTCAAACGGCGCAGCATTGCGCCGTTCTCCCGTGAATCCTTGAACCCTGAGACCACGCCTTCCACGGCGCCCGGCGTGGCCCAGCAAGTGATGGCCCGCCAGGAACTGCAGCAACTGGAACAGGCGATCGCGCGCCTGCCCGAAGGCTGCCGCGCCGTGCTGCTGCTGCGCAAAATCGAACTTCTTTCCCACCAGCAGATCGCCCAGCGGCTCGGCATCGCCATCAGTACCGTTGAAAAGCAACATGCCCGGGCCCTGCGACTGCTGCGCACCGCGCTCGCGGCCGAGAATGCCGCCGATGAAACCCACGCCCCGACCTCGTCAAACCAGGAGGCTCCCCCATGAACACTTCCCGTTCGCACCACAATTCCGCCGCCGAAGAACAGGCGTCGCTGTGGGCCGCCCGGCTTGATGGTTCCGTGCTGTCCGCCGCCGACCGCGTCGCCCTCGATGCGTGGCTGGCCGACGATCCGGTCAACCGCACGCTGCTGGCGCACTACTGCCAGTTTTCCGCCGACCTCGAACAGCAAATGCCGTTGCTTGCCGGCATCAAGGAACTGTCGGCCGGACTCCGCCAAACGCCTGAGACTGCTCAGCCGCACCCTTGGTTGCGCTGGCCAATGATGGCCGGGGCAATGCTGACCGCGGCTGCCGCAGTCGCCCTGGCCTTCTGGCTCGCCCGGCCAAAGACCCAGTTTGAGAATATCGCCACCCCCGCGGCCCACCGGCAGGTGCTGGATCTGGCCGACGGAACGCGCGTCGAGCTCAATGCCCGGACCAGCCTGCAAGTCGCCATCGACGGGACTGCGCGCGGGGTAAGGCTTGCTTCCGGGGAAGCTTTTTTTGCGGTGCACAAGGATGCGTCCCGGCCGTTCGTCGTGGAAACCCCGGCGGGCTCGGTGCGGGTGACCGGCACGAAATTTGACGTCCGCACCGAATCCGCCGGCGCGATCGACGTGACGGTGCTGGAAGGTTCGGTGCAGGCCCGCCCGGGCGATGCCGGCGGCCGGCCCGCCACTCCGTACGTGCTCACGGCGGGTGACCGGTTGTCCGCCGACTCCGGCCGGTTGCCGTCGGTGCAGAATCTTTCGGGCCGCGCCCTGGACGAAGCCCTCGCCTGGCGCGACGGGCAGATCGTGTTCAGGGGCACACCGCTCCGCGAAGCCCTCGCCCGGTTTGGCCGCTACCACGGAATGAACATCACGGCCACGGAAAGCGCCGCGGTGCTTTCCGTCGGCGGCCAGTACAGCCTTGATGATCTCGATGGATTCCTCACCGGGCTCGAGGGGGTTTTGCCGGTCAAGGTAATGCGTCATCCGGATGGAACGGTGCTGGTGCGATCGGAAAATGAGCGCTAATGTCTTCGCCTTTCCGAAGACATGACCAGCCAGCATCTTCCTCCCATCCGGCGCTGTTTTTTCATCTTCCTGCGCGCTTTTCTGTGGTGCGCTGGAAGTCTGCTTCCGCTGGCCGGCCGGGCTGAACCGGTGGAATTCAACCTGCCGGCGCAACCGGCCGCCGAGGCGCTGCTGGCCTTTTCCAAGCAAACGAAGCTCGAGGTCCTTTTTTCCTACGACGAGCTGCGCAAGGTTCAATCCAACCCGGTCACCGGGGCGTTCGAACCCGAGGACGCTTTGGTCCGCCTGCTCGGCGGCACGGGTTTCACCACCCTGCGCAACGCCCGGGGAAAATTCGTGATCGCCGCCCGGCGGATTCTCACCGGTTCCATCCGGGGCCGGATCGTGACGCAGGACGGTCTGGCCGCCCGGGAGGTTCACGTCAGCCTGCCGTTTCTCCGGCAATCGACGCAAACCGACCGCACGGGAGAATTTCATTTCTACTCCGTACCGGTGGGCACCTACCAGATCACCGCCAGCGCCTCCGGGTTTCAGCCCTTGCTGGTCAACGGCGTGACCGTGAAGGCCAACCGCGAACTCAACCTCGAAACCCAGACCATGCCGGTGGCGGGCAGCGTGACCCTGCTCGAACCCTATGTCGTCATCGGGCGGGCGGCCAAACACGGCTTCTTCGATCACAGCCGCACCGACCTGCCCCGCACCGCCAGCGGCAACATCGACCTGCCCCGTACGCAGGATGACGCCCTGCCCTACGCCATCTACGATCGCGGACAGATCACCCGCAGCGGCATGGTCAACTTGAATGACTTCCTCCAGCGGGCGGTGCTGGACAGCGACGGCCGGTCCCCGGAGCAAGATCTGGGGTCCAACATCCTCTCCGGCGGCAGCACCAACCTCAATTTGCGCGGCTACCAGCCTGACCAGACCATCGTGCTGGTCAACGGCCGGCGCCTGCCGGAAGTCCTGACCAGTGACTCGCGGACCGTCGGCCAGGACGTCAATTACATCCCGCTCAGCCTGGTTCAACAAGTGGAGGTGCTGCCGGTTTCAGCCTCGGCCATCTACTCGGGCAATGCCGTGGGAGGAGTCATCAACATCGTGCTGCGCTCCGGAGCGGATGCCGATACGACGGAGGTCACCACCACTTACACCAACGCGCTCCGGGGCTTCGACGCCCCGCAAACCGCCGTATCTTTTCTCCACGGCCGGACCCTGCTCAACGGCAAGCTGCATCTGTTGTTGAGCGCCAGCTTCACCGATTCGGTTCCGCCCGTTGAGGCGGAGCTGGGCTACCTGACCCGCCGCGCGCAAACGCCCGTTTCGCCGGACCAGCCGATTTATCGGGCGACGCCGAACATTCGCAGCGCCGACCAGACCCCGCTTTTCGGCCCGGACACGGCGACCGTCACGTCGGTTGCGCCCGGGGCGGATGGCCGCGGCGGTTTGAATGCGTTTGCCGGCCGCGAAGGTGAGAGAAATTATTCCCTGTTCGCCTCGCCCGGTGGCATGGCGGCATCGCCGAACAGCCTCGATTATCCTTATGGGCGGAAGCAGCGGCGCTCCGCGTGGTTCGCCTCGGCCACCTACGACCTGTTCCCCTGGCTCCAGCTCGGGCTGGACGCCACCTATGTCCACTCGGTCGTCAACCGCGGTTACGATGTGATGAACGGCGACCTGACGCTCAGCCAGGATTCGCCCTTCAATCCTTTTCAAGGCCAAGACGTGAACGTGTCCCTGAACGACACGGCCCCGCAGGTCGGGCAAGACTACAGCGAGGCGCACCTGGACTACGCCTCGGTCGTCCTTGGCGCGCTGCTCAAGCTGCCTTCATCCTGGCAGGTTTCCTTCGACGGCCAGTTTGCCAACAACCTGACGCGTTACCGCGGGCTGGCCCCGGTCGATGTCAACCGCTGGCAGAAGCTGGTCGATGAGGGAATCTACAATCCGCTGCGCGACACCCAGGTCAGTCCGCCCCCGCAACAGTTCTACGACCAGGCCGTGGTTTTTTACGGCGCGCGGGGGCAGTTTGTCACGTTGGGAGATTACGACACCTTTGATGTCGCGGCCCGGGTTTCAAATTCGTTGCTGCCGCTGCCCACCGGCCCGGCCACCGTGAACTTCGGCGCCGATTACCGGATGAACCATCTGGCGCCCTTCACCGACGTGCGCCGCTACGGCGACGGCTCGCTGGCCGAGGTACCGCTCCAATGGACCGGCCGCACCTTGCAGCGCTATAGTTTCTTCGGCGAACTGCAGGCACCATTGGTGCCCACCCGCCGATTGCCGGGCTGGCTGACCAAGATCGAAGGCGACCTGGCCGTGCGTTACATCGGGGCGGCCAGTTCCAAGGAGAGCAACGTCGCGCCGACCTTTGCGATGAAGGTTGATTTCAAAAGCGGCTTTTCGCTGCGCGGCAGTGTCACCACGTCCAACCGGTTTCCCACGCCCTATTTGAGCAAACTGTCCGGATCCGGCGGTGCCACCGGAGGTATTGGCTCCAACATGCTGGTTTCGGTCATCGACCCGTTGCGGGGGAATGCCTCGACCCCCAACGTGGTGGCAAACGAAGAGTTGAATCCCAACCTCTCGGCCGAGTCGGCGGTCACCCAGACCGGCGGCTTTGTGTTTCAGCGCGGCAAGATCCACCGGGTGCGCATCTCCGTCGATTTCGTCGACACGCGCAAGGTCAACGAGCAGGTGACGCTGAAAGCCCAGGGCGCGGTGAATCTGGAGGGTCTTTTCCCCGGCCGGGTCACCCGCGCCGCGGCGACCCCGGGCGGTCCCTACCCGGTCGGGGTCATCACCACGGTGCTCACCGGCAACGTCAACCTCGCGTCGCGTCATTCGCGCAACTGGAACACGTCGGTCGACTACACGTGGACCGACTGCTTCGGTGGCAACCTGGAACTGTACGGCCGGTGGGTCTGGTTCCAGAATTACGAACGCCAGATCCTGCCCGAAAGCCCGGCCGTCAACGAGCTGACCGCCCCCGACGGCACTGCCCCGGAACTCTTGAAACACCGCGTGAATTTCGGCGCCGGCTGGTCCAAGCCGGACTACGGCTTCGGGATCGACGGCCACTATTTCAGTCCCCGCATCCTGCCCGAAAACGAATGGAGCACCCAAGGCAGCCGCCAGATAAAGGAATACTGGCAGTTCGACGCGTTCGCGCAACGCGACCTGGCCCGCTGGCTGCCTTGGAAAATCACGCGTTTTGGTCTGCGCGCCCAAGTGCGCGTCAACAATGTCCTCGGGTACAACTATCCCAAATACGCCAGCGACCCGTCAGGCGCCGGGATCCAGCCCTACGGTGACTGGCGCGGCCGGGTTTACTCCCTGTCCTTGACCGCGACTTTCTGAGCAAATGCCGCTCCGCCGGCCGGGAATAAGGGCAAAGAACCGGCGGGCTGCCGGCAAATTTTCCGGCCGACGGTAGCGGATTGCGCCCGGGGCATTGTCTTAACTGGTAACCAGCCATGTGCGCATCTCCCACGACGTTAAAGCGTCCTGAACCATTCCCGGCGGACCCGAAAAGGCCGGCCCCGGTTGTGCCGGCCGGGACTTACCGGAGCCGGTCTGCCCCGGTTTGGGTCCAGCGGAGCCAAGATTCAGGATTAATTCATGAAACAAGCGGCGCACCCCGTTGGTCAGGTGAGACGCGGCGGGCTTGCCGCTGCACCGGACCGGTTCCATCCGGGACCGACCGGTTCACTGACCGACATCAATACTGACAGGAGGATACCATGACCCACGCCACCAGCACCAAATGGGAGGACAACCAGCGATATCCGTCGGGCCGGAATTCCCTTTCCGCCGAGGACGAAGCCCACTTGCGCGAAGCCCTGAAGCGGTGTTCGGCCGGCACATTTGAGGCCGCCTGCCAGTTTCGGCGAACCGGCCGTCTCGACCAGCTGCCCAGGATTGTCCTCGGCCTGATCGAGCGCTTCGTTGAGCCTGACCTGCGACCCAAGCTAAAACACCCCAATGACGAACTTTGCCTCACCGAGGACCTGGGGCTCGATTCACTGACCATGATGGAAATCGTGATTCTCGCCGAGGAGGTGCTCCAGGTATCAATCACCAACGACGAACTGCGCCGGCTCCGCACGCTGGGCGACGTCAGACAGTTCATCGAGGGCAAGCTGGGCGGCCTGCCCCAACCGGCGCGGCGCGCGATTTGACGCGGGGAGTTCCCGGTTCGGCCGAGGGCGGCGGGATTTTGATTTCCCCGCGAGCGCCAAACGACCGACGAAAACCAGCGGCATTTCCCGCTTCACCTGAACGTTCGCCTCTGCTTCCCTTCCCGGCCATGCGCATGCTTATTTCCGGCGTCGGCGACCCAGTGGGAACTCCGTTGCGGACACCTTGCGAGACATCCGCAATCACAACGGCAGAACATTGGGTCTGAGGAATGCGCGCCTCACCCCAAGCCGGCACTCGTCCCGTTGCCCATGGACCTCGACCGTTGATCTGTCGCGGGCGGAGGGAATCGATTCCACGGCGGTTGATCCGCCTCTCGCTGCAAAGGGCGGAGGAATGATGGCACCCGTCGATCCTTCGCCGTCTGAATCGCCCAAGCTCCTGCCTTCGGCCTTCTCGTTCCTGGCGCCGGGAGCTTTGGTTCTGTTGCCGGCGCTGGCGCTGGCCTTTGCGCCGGGCGTAAAAGACGAAGCGTATGAGTGGACCCAGCACCGGGTCACTGCGCTGGCTTTTGCCGCCGCCTTTGAGTCCGTCCTAGTGGTCGGGTGCTGGCGCAAAGGGTGGCCGAGCACCTTGGCTGCTTTTGCTACCTTGGCCGCATTGGTGTTTGCCACCGCGGGAAAACTGCCCGGCTTCAGCGTGATGTTTGAGCTCGCAGGGGCGTTGGTCGCACTGGGTTATTGGCATTCGGCCAGGGACGCCCGCCCGTCTCTGTTGGAGGTGGTCGTGGTCGGCTTCTGTTCTGCCCTCAGCTTCTGGGCGGCCGCCCGTTTGTCGTGGTGGAGACCCTTTGATGTCATGTTGGAGGACTGGACCAACAAATTGATCTTCCTCGGCGTGACTGCTCTCATGGTCTACTGGCTCAGCCAGCTCGCGAGCGACGTGAGGCATCCGGTTGGCCGGACCCGCCTGAGCCGATGTTTCGACCTTTTGGCACTGGCCGTATTTGCCGCCGCCGCGTTCCGCACCAATTCACTTTCTGGCAACGCCAGCTTTGCTCATCATTGGAGCGTTTACGCCGAACCGGCCGACTTGCTTCGCGAAGGCAGGGTTCTCCTCGGTGAAGTGCCGAGCCAGTATGGCTTCCTGTCCACTTTGGTTCTCGCAGCACTGCCAACCGACGATAGTTTCACCTCGCTCTATTGGCTGAGCAGCGTGCTGGTTTGGGTTTCAGCCGGCATTGTGTACTTCACGTTGAGCAGCTGGCTTTCCAACCTGAGTTGGAAACTTGGCGCAGCCCTGGTCACCGTGGCGGGAGTCGCTCTGCTTCCCGGGTGGGCCCCGGAACTCTGCGGGCCGATGCCCTTCCCCAGCGTCGGGGCCATGCGATTCATCTGGGTGCACGTCCTGTTGGGATTTCTCCTGTGGCGCCATCTGGCCGGACGAGGCCGGCCAGCCAACGAACCCGACTGGAAAGCCGTCTGGATCGGCAGCGGCATCTGGCTCACCAGCGTGTTGTGGTCGGTCGAGAGCGCCGCCTACGTCACCGCGGCGTGGTTCCCGGCGGGAGCACTGCTGGCCATGAACCCGGTGGCTCCAAATGCCACCCGGCTGACCCGCCATCGGGCGTTGCTCGCCGGCATCGGCCGGCTGCTCCTGATCGTGGCGGCAATGCTCGCCGCCGCCGTCATCATCGTCTGGGGCGTCTACGTGTTTGGGCTGGGCCGGGTGCCGGATTGGAGCGCATATTGGGAATATGCGGCGGCGTTTTCCGAGGGATTTGGCGCTCTGCCGATCGCGCCGTGGGGATGCGTCTGGGTGCTCGTTCTGCTGCATGCCGCGCTTTTGGCCGCCCTCGTCAGCCTGGACCCGGTGCGGCAACGATCGGCCACGGCGTTGATTTGGGCGGCGTGGGGCACCCTGTGGGCGGTGTCGACCTACTTTGTTTCCCGCAGCCATCCCGCCAACATCACCAACCTGAGCCCGGTCCTGCTCGTGGTGATCGCCGTGATGGTGCACGCCTTGCGTTCGGGCTCCGCCCACAATCTCGCCCGGCCGTGGATCTGGCTTACCGTGCCCTCCTTCGTCGGCGCCATGCTCTGGCTGGTGTTCACCAACCAACCCACCCTCCAGGCGCAGATCTCGGAATATTCCGTGAAACCCCACGTCGCCCGGTATCTGCCTCCGCGGCCGACCGAACTGACCGAAATGATCGCGGAATGTCTCGCTCGGCAACCGGGACGATACGCCGTGGTCGGTCATGCCCAAGGTGAGGTGGTCCGGTTCACGCCCGTGCCAGGGCAGCGCGTCTGGCTGCCGCTGGGCTCGCTGCCCCTGTTTGGCCCGCTGCCACCCCAACGTCGTTTCGCCTACCTGGACATTTACCAACACGGCCAGGGTCCGGGCTGGTTTATCGCGCCGACGGAGCGTTCCGAATCCACGCTGCGGTGGCTGTTCTACTACATGAACACCCGATACACGGCGAGAATTGAACTCGTGCACAAGGATTGGATGGCGTGGTATTGCGTGCCCAATCCGGACTTTCCCCCACCGTCCGGACCAAAAACCAAAGACTGAATTCCGCCCGGGAACGCGGCCCCGGATTTATCCGACCTGCCTCGATCGCCCGGAGCGTGGATCTCGGAAACCCCGAGCCCCAGGCGTTCCCGCCTTTCCGCTTCACCCCACCCGACACATCTGTTTTCCTCTCTCTTCATGCGCATCCTGATTTCCGGTATTTGCGGCTTCGTGGGCAGTACCATCGCCAAAACCCTGATTGCCACTGGCCGCGGGTATCAGCTCAGCGGCTTCGACAATTTCATCCGGCCGGGCAGCGAGCAAAACCGGGCCGAGCTAAAGGCGCTCGGGGTGAAACTTCAGCACGCCGACCTGCGCGCCGCCAGTGACCTGGAATCCCTGCCCGCGGCGGACTGGATGATCGACGCCGCGGCCAACCCCAGCGTGCTTGCCGGCGTGGACGGCCGGACCAGTTCGCGTCAGCTCGTGGAGCACAATCTGGGCGGCACCGTGAACCAGCTCGAATACTGCAAGGCGCACAAGGCCGGCTTCATCCTGCTCTCCACCAGCCGGGTTTATTCCATCGCCCCGCTGGCAAATCTCAAAGTGGTGGCGCCCAAGGATGCATTTGTTCCGGCGCCCGATTTCCCGCTGCCGGCAGGATTGACTGCCGCCGGACTCGACGAAACCTTTCCAACAACTGCTCCCGTCTCCCTTTATGGCGCCACGAAGCTTGCCTCCGAGGCCATGGCGCTTGAGTACGGCGAAACATTCGGCTTCCCCGTTTTTGTCGACCGCTGCGGCGTGCTGGCGGGCGCCGGCCAGTTTGGCCGCGCCGACCAGGGTATCTACGCCTACTGGATCAACGCCTGGCTGCATAAACGTCCGCTCAAGTACCTTGGATTCGGCGGCCATGGCCACCAGGTCCGCGACTGCCTGCATCCGCGCGACCTGGTGCCCCTGTTGGAGAAGCAGCTGGCGGCGCCGAAAATCAGCGCCCCCGACCGGCTGGTGAACCTGTCCGGGGGGACCGCCTCGGCCACGTCGCTCCGGCAATTGAGCGACTGGTGCGCGAGGCGATTCGGTCCGCACCCGGTGGCCGCGGACGGCAGCCCGAGGCCGTTCGACATTCCGTGGATCGTGCTCAACCACGCGCGGGCCACCCGGATCTGGGGCTGGCAGCCGGCCGTGAAAACACCGGCAATTCTGGAGGAGATCGCCCGCCACGCGGAGCAGAATCCCGGCTGGCTTGACCTGTCCGCCCCGCTCTGACCTTCTCGCCGATTCCCATGGCCAATACCCAGCAGGAACTCTCAAGGATTTACCACCGGCGGTTTGTCCGCACCGCCGCCTACCGCAACAAGGTCTGGCAGGTATTGACCCGCGAATTTTTCAACCAATGGGTTGCGCCGGGCGCGGTTGTCCTCGACCTGGGCTGCGGCTACGGGGAGTTCATCAACAACATCCCTGCCGGGCGCAAACTGGCGATGGATCTGAATCCCGATGCGCCCCAGCGTCTCGCGCCCGGTGTCGAATTCCTCCATCAGGACTGCTCGGCGCCGTGGCCCCTGCCGGACAACAGCCTCGACGTGGTCTTCACCAGCAATTTTTTCGAGCACCTGCCGGACAAGGAATGCCTGAGCCGCACCCTGCGCCATGCGTTGCGTTGTTTGAAACCGGGCGGCCGCCTCATTGCCATCGGGCCCAACATCAAATATCTCCATGGGGAATATTGGGATTTCTACGATCATCACGTCTATCTGACCGAAACTTCCCTCGGCGAAGCGATGGAGGTCGAAGGTTATCACATCGACGTGATCAAACCGCGGTTCCTGCCCTTCACCATGGTGGCGGCACCGGAGTACCCGATGTTCTTCGTGCGGCTCTACATCGCCTTGCCGTGGCTCTGGTGGGCCCGGGGCAAACAGTTCCTGCTCGTGGCCCGCAAGCCCCAGCCCTGACCGCTCCCCGAGGCATGTCCTGGTCCACCGCACCCACCACCGCTCCGCTGACGCTCTACAGCATCATCATACCGGCGCATAACGAGGAGGAATCGCTGCCTTTCACCGTCCGGGCTATCCACGCGGCCATGGTGCGGGCCGGGGTTCCGCATGAGATTGTCGTGGTGGACGACGGCAGTCGCGACCGCACCTGGGAGGTGTTGCAGGAGTTGAAAGAATCGGTCCCGACGCTGGCTCCGGTCCGGAACGATGGCGCGCACGGCTTCGGCCTCGCGGTGTCGATGGGGTTGAGCCACATGACCGGCGACGCCTGCACTATCATGATGGCCGATGCCTCCGACTCGCCGGAGGACGCAGTGCGCTATTGGCAGTTGCTCAATGAAGGCTGGGAATGCGTCTTTGGCAGCCGATTTGTCAGGGGTAGCAGGGTGACCGACTACCCCCGGGTGAAGCTCTTCGTCAATCGTCTGGCCAACCTGCTGGTGCGGGTTGGATTCAATATCTCGCTCAACGACACCACCAACGCCTTCAAGGCTTACCGGCGCAACGTCATCGCCGGCTGCCGACCGTTCCTGGCCCCACACTTCAACCTGACGGTGGAGATTCCGTTGAAGGCCATCGTGCGGGGATACACGTGGACCGTGATCCCGATCTCCTGGCAGAATCGCAAACACGGCGAGGCCAAGCTCAAGATAAGCGAAATGGGCAGCCGGTATTTCTTCATCTGCACGTATGTCTGGCTGGAAAAATATTTCAGCCGCGGCGACTACCGCAGGAAATAGTTGCGCCGGACCTATCATCCACGCTTGATTCACCGCCCGATGAACGTCACCTCATGCGACCTCGCCGGTTTGTTGCTCATCGAGCCGGATGTCTTTGGCGACAACCGCGGCTTCTTCCTGGAATCGTGGAACCGGCAGCGCTATCGCGAGGCCGGCATCGCGCACGATTTCGTGCAGGATAATTTTTCCCTATCCGGCCGCGGCACCTTGCGTGGACTGCATTTCCAGAACCCAGCGGCCCAAGGCAAGCTGGTGTCGGTTTGGCAGGGCGAGGTGTGGGATGTGGCCGTGGACATCCGCCGTCAATCGCCGACCTTCCGCCGCTGGTTTGGCGCCACGCTGTCGGCGGAAAACAAGCGCCAGCTCTACGTTCCGCCCGGGTTCGCGCACGGGTTCGTCGTCGTCAGCGAGACCGCTCTGTTCCACTACAAATGCACTGAACTTTATTCGCCCAAGAACGAAATGGGATTCCGCTGGGACGACCCCGCCATCGGCATCAAGTGGCCGGTAACGAACCCCATCCTGTCCAAGCGCGACGCGGCCAGTCCGCTGTTCGACGCGCTGCCGGCTGACAAGCTGTTCTGACGCCAAGCCGGCCGCTCCACGAAGTCTCCACCCTTCATTCATCGCATGGCTCCCACCAAAATTCTCTTGTTCGGCAAAGTCGGCCAGGTCGGCTGGGAACTCCGGCGCACGCTCGCGCCGCTGGGCCAGGTGGTCTGCGTCGATTTTCCTGAGGTCGACTTTACCAAACCCGACTCGATTCGCGGCTGGATTCGCAACGTCTCGCCCGACGTGATCGTCAATGCCGCCGCCTACACCGCGGTGGACAAGGCCGAAGCCGAGACCGCGCTGGCGACCAAGATCAACGCCGAGGCTCCCGCCGTCATGGCCGAGGAAGCCAGGCAGCGCGACGCCCTCTTGGTGCATTATTCCACCGATTATATCTTCGACGGCAGCAAGACCACGCCGTACACCGAGGAGGATTTGCCCAATCCGCTCGGCGCCTACGGACGCACCAAGCTCGCGGGCGACACCGCCATCCAGCAGGTGGGCGGCCGGCATCTTATCTTCCGGTTGTGCTGGGTTTACGGCGCCCGGGGGAACAACTTCATGTTGACCATGATGCGCCTGGCCCGCGAACGCGAAAAGCTCCGGGTCGTGGGTGACCAGGTGGGCTGCCCCACCACCTCACGCCTCATCGCGGAGGCCACGGCGCTGGCCCTGCAGCGCGTGCGGGCCGCGGATGATGCCGCCCGCTTCACCGGCGCCTACCACCTCTGTTGCGCCGGGCAGACCAGCTGGCACGGATTCGCCAGCGCCATCATCGACCGGATGCCGGCCGCCGAAAAGAAATGTCGCGAGGTGGAGTCCATACCCTCGGCCGAGTATCCCACCCCGACGAAACGCCCCGCCTACTCCGTCATGGCGTGCACCAAGCTCCAGCGGACGTTCGGCCTCACCCTGCCCGACTGGCATGACGGCCTGCGCCTCGTCCTTGACGCCTGAGGCGTCCTTCCTTTTTTTCCTGCGTTCCACCCATGAATCTCCTTGTCACCGGCGGCTGCGGTTTTATCGGCTCCAATTTCATCCGGCAGCGGCTCACCGAAAAGAACTCGGTGCTGACCAGGCTCGTCAATCTCGACGCCCTCACCTATGCGGGCAATCCCGCCAACCTCGCCGACCTCGCCGGTGACCCGCGCTACGTTTTTGCGCTCGGCGACATCGGCGACGCTGCGCTGGTGGCGAAGCTGCTCACGGAGCACGCGATCGACGCCGTGGTCAATTTCGCCGCCGAGTCGCATGTCGACCGCTCGATCGATTCGCCCGAGCCTTTCATCCAGACCAACGTCGTCGGCACCCTTCGGCTGCTCAACAATGCCCGCCTGCACTGGAACAAGCTGCCGGACATGAAGAAAAACACCTTTCGTTTTCTTCATGTCTCGACCGACGAGGTCTACGGCTCGCTCGCGCCCGGGGCGCCCGCCTTCACCGAGGAGCACAATTTCGAACCCAACAGTCCCTATGCGGCGTCGAAGGCCGCAAGTGATCACCTCGTCCGGGCCTACCAGCATACCTACGGCCTGCCCACGCTGACGACCAACTGTTCGAACAATTACGGTCCCTATCATTTCCCGGAGAAACTGATTCCCCTCATCATCCTCAATGCGCTCGAGGGGAAAAACCTGCCGGTCTACGGCGACGGCATGCAGATTCGCGACTGGCTCTACGTCGAGGACCACGCGGCCGCGATCTGGCTCGTGCTGCAAAAAGGCCGCGCCGGCGAGACCTACAATATCGGCGGCCTGAACGAACAGCCGAACATCGCCATCGTGAAGAAGATCTGTGAACTTCTGGACCAGAAGGCGCCCCGCGGAGCGGGCCGGAGTTACGCGAACCAGGTGACGCATGTCGCCGACCGGCCGGGCCACGACCGCCGGTACGCCATCGACTGCTCGAAACTGCAGAAGGAGCTCGGCTGGGCGCCGCGGGAGAACTTTGCGACCGGCATCGAAAAAACCGTCGACTGGTACCTGGCCCATCGGCCGTGGGCGGCAGATATAACCTCGAAGAAATACGCCCGCGAGCGCTTGGGGACCAAGGTCTGATTTTTTCCCAGAATTCGCCGGACCAGCCAGAATTCATCAGGCGCATACCCATTTCATCCTGAATTTCACTGTGGCTTCGGTGTCCCTCTCCGTGTTCTCTGGGTCCAGACTCGTCCTTCTCTCATGAATCGAAAAGGCATCATCCTCGCCGGCGGCTCCGGCACCCGGCTTTACCCGCTGACCATCGCCGTGAGCAAGCAGCTCATGCCGGTCTACGACAAGCCGATGGTTTACTATCCGCTGTCGGTGCTGATGCTCGCCGGCATCCGGGAAGTCCTCGTCATATCCACGCCGCAGGATTTGCCGCTGTTCAAGCTCCTGCTCGGCGATGGCGCCCAGTTTGGCCTGACGCTCAGTTACGCCGCGCAGCCCAAGCCCGAGGGACTCGCCCAGGCTTTTCATATCGCCGGCGACACCGGCTTCCTGCAGGGCGAACCGTCCGCCCTGGTACTGGGCGACAATCTCTTTTACGGGGCCGAATTCGTGAAATCACTTGAAGACGCCGCGACCCGCACGACCGGCTCCACCATCTTCGGCTACCATGTCGCGAATCCCAGCGACTATGGTGTCGTGGAGTTTGCCCAGGACGGCCGCGTGCTCTCGCTGGAAGAAAAACCCAGGTCGCCCAAGTCCAATTACGCCGTGCCCGGGCTGTATTTCTACGACTCCGAGGTCGTCCCGCTCGCCCGCAGCCTCAAGCCTTCCGCCCGCGGCGAGCTCGAAATCACCGACCTCAACCGCCTCTATCTTGAAAAAGGCAAGCTGCACGTCGAGCTGTTTGGCCGCGGCACGGCCTGGCTCGATACCGGCACCCACGACTCGTTGATCGAGGCCGCCCAATTTGTCCATGTGTTGGAAAACCGCACCGGCTTGAAGATCGCCTGCCTCGAGGAAATCGCCTACAAGCTGGGCTGGATCGACCGCGCTGGTCTCGAGATCAACATCAAGAAACTTGGCAAGTCGTCCTACGGTGCTTACCTCAGGCGCTTGTTGGGCTGATTTGGTCGGCCGGCATCTCCGCGCCCGACGCCCTTGGCGCCGCAATCTTCGAAATCATGCATCGACTCCTGGCGGTTCGTTCGGCGGCAATCCTCGCGTACTTCCTGCTCTCCATCCCTGCCATGAGCGCTGCATCCCGACCGGCCAGGCTCGACGATTCACCCGTGCCGCCTTATTCGCTGCCCGATCCGCTTCTTTGCGCCGACGGCACCATGGTTCGAGATCCCGCTACCTGGCAAGCCAAGCGGCGGCCGGAGCTGCGCGGGCTTCTTACCCGCGAGGTGTACGGGCGAGCCCCGGTGGGCCGGCCCGGGCAAATGCACTCCGAGGTCACCTCGGTTGACCGCAAAGCGCTCGGCGGTGCGGCGACGCGCAAGGAGGTGACCATCTGGTTCGCGCCCGGTCACGCGGGACCGGCGCTGCATTTGCTCATTTATCTGCCCAACGCCGAAGCCCACCCCGGGCCGTGGCCGGCATTCCTCGGTTTGAACTTTTACGGCAACCACACGGTGCATCGCGACCCCGGTATCACGCTGTCGGAAGCGTGGATCCCCAGCGAGGCGCCGGGAGCCGTCGACCACCGTGCGACCGACGCGGCGCGCGGCTCCGATGCGTCCAAATGGCAGATCGAAGCAGTGCTCGCCCGAGGTTATGCCAGCGTGACCGCCTATTGCGGCGACGTCTGTCCCGACCGGCCGGACGGAATGTCGGCGGGTGTCAATGGCTGGCTCGGCCGGCCCGACGCCAACGACCGCGCCGGCGACGCTTGGGGCGCGATCGGCATTTGGGCATGGGGTTTGAGCCGGGCGCTCGACTATCTGGAGACCGACCGTGACATCGACGCGAAGCGCGTGGCATTGCACGGACATTCCCGGCTGGGCAAGGCGGCGTTGTGGGCGGGAGCGCAGGACCAGAGGTTCGCCTTGGTCATCTCCAACGATTCCGGCTGCGGCGGCGCGGCGCTGAACAAGCGCATCCACGGCGAGACGGTTGCAAGCATCAACCAAGCGTTTCCCCATTGGTTCTGCCGGAATTTCCGCCGCTATGACAACAACGAGGCGGCGCTGCCCGTCGACGCGCACGAGTTGCTGGCGCTCATCGCCCCACGACCGCTTTACGTCGCCAGTGCGGAGGACGATGACTGGGCCGACCCGCGCGGCGAGTTTCTCGCCGTCCGCGCGGCCGAACCTGTCTATCGTTTGTTTGGTCGCACCGGGCCGGACGGCGATGACGTACCGCCGGTCAACCAGCCGGAGGGCGACGCGTTGCGCTACCATATTCGCACGGGGAAACACGACATGACGGCCTATGACTGGTCGTGCTATCTGGATTTTGCGGACCGGTGGCTGCGGCCGGCCATGCCAGTTACAGGGTGAACGACCCGCGGCGACTGGGCCAAACGAAAGGTTTGATTCCCCTGCCGGGTCTTGCGTGCATGAAGCCTCGCCTGGCATGAAGGTCTCGTTCGTCATCCCGCTCTACAATTGCCTGCCTCTCACCCAGGCCATGCTGGCAAGCCTGCGCGCGACGCTGCCGGCCGGGCCGGACTGCGAAATCATCCTGGTCGACGACTACAGCACCGACGGCACCCGCGAATGGCTCCAGACAATCAGCCCGCCCGGCCGCGCGATCCTGAACGAACAGAATCTGGGATTCGCCGCGACCTGCAACCGCGGCGCCGACGTCGCGACCGGCGAATTTCTGGCCTTTCTTAACAACGACGTCGAACTGCTGCCCGGATGGTTGGAACCGATGCTCGCGGTGCTGGAGCAAGACCGCGGATTTGGCGCAATCGGCAATGTCCAGCGGCGCGTCGACAACGATGCACTGGATCATGCCGGCCTGACGGTCACTCCGGGCGGAAAGATCGCCCATGTGAGAAGCCTTCCCGCGGGGACTGGAGTCGTCGAGGTTCCGGGGATAACCGCCGCGTGCATGCTGATCCGCCGCGCGGATTTCGAAGCGGCGGGTCGCTTCGATCCCGAATTCAAGAACGGCGGCGAGGATGTCGATTTGTGTTTCCGCCTGCGGGCCCGCGGCCTGAAGAGCGGCGTGGTTCCGGCCAGCGTGATCCGGCACCACGTCAGCGCCACGCGCGGCCCGACCGGCGAACAGGATGAGCGCAACAGCCGCCGGTTGGCCGGACGCTGGCACGACGAACTGGTTTATTGGGGTGCCCGCACTTGGGCCCGGGAACAGATCGGTCGTTTCCTGCGCCAGCCATGGACCCGCGAAGGTCGGCGGACCCTGGCCACCCTGCCGTTTGCCTGGGGCTGGACCCGGCAGCCGCCGCGATATGCCCGTCAGCTCCTCACGAGCGCTCTGCATCGGGAGAATATCCGTTGGCGGCGGCTGTTCGATCTGCCCGCCGGCGCACCGCGGGCACCACGGGGCGCCAGCCTTTACCAGGAGGAGCGCTTCTTCCGCGATGAAGTGGATGCCGGCAGCGCCTGGTTGCGGGACCGGGCCATGGTCCGCCTGCCGGCGGGCTTTCCGGTCAGCAACATCTTCCTGAGCGGGTTCTTGCTGCCCGTCCCGCCGGATCGCCCGGAAGCGGAACGGCCGGTCGGTTTCCGGCTCATTGTCAATCGTCGGCAAGTGGCGGATTTTCCGAATCTGCCGCTGGGCAATTTCAACCTCGGAATCGACGCTCCATTCGTCCTGCCGGGTGAACCGACCCAGATTGAGATCGAGTTGATCGGTGTGGCCGGGACGAATTTCCTCGCGTGGGCGGGCCGGATTACGCGCTGGCTGCCCTTCCTTTCCAAGGAGTGGCGCCGGCGTCTCGGCCTTTATCGCCGCCAAGCGCTGAACCGCCGGCTCCGTTTTGTGCGCATCGTCGGCGACGACGAGGTGATCTTCGACTTCAAACGCCACCCGGCGTTGCACCGGCTCCTGCAGGAGCCGATTGCCGCCACGGGGGTGAATCTGATCGGATGGTTTCGCGCGGCGCTGGGCGTGGGTGAGTCCGTACGCTGCATGGCCAAGGCCTGTGACGCGGTTCGGCTGCCGGCCGCACTCGTGGAAATGCGCCTGCATTGCCTCAACCCGCACGGTGACGACACTTACGCGGCACGCTTGCGGGAAGCCCATCCGCATCCGATCAATGTTTTTCACCTCGATCCCCCGGTTTCCGAGCAGATCGACCATCACCATGGTTCCGAATTGCGGCAGGGTCGTTACAACATCGCCTATTGGGCGTGGGAGCTGCCGGAGTTTCCCGACCAATGGGTGCGCCAAGAAGCATATTTTGACGAGGTCTGGTGTCCGTCGGATTTTGTCCGGGCTTCGATCGCCGCGAAGGTGGAATTGCCGGTGCTGGCCATGCCGCACGCAATTGAGTTTCCTTTTCCCGCTGGCGACGGCCGCGCCCGCTTCGGCTTGCCCGCGGACCGTTTCCTTTTCCTGTTCGCCTACGATCTCAACTCCTACCAGGAGCGGAAGAATCCACTCGCCGTGGTGGCCGCCTACCGCCGTGCGTTTCCGGATGAAGCCGGCGTGGCGCTCGTCATCAAGACCCAGAATCCGGTGCGCAACGCCGCCGCCTTTGCCCGGCTGACCGACGCCGTGCGGGGGCTCCGGCAGGTCACGCTGATCACCGAGACGCTGACCCGGCCGGATGTTTATCTGCTGGAGCAGTCGTGCGACGCCTTTGTGTCGCTCCATCGGGCGGAGGGCTTCGGGCTGGCCGTGGCCGAGTGCATGTATCTGGGCAAGCCGGTGGTTTCGACCGACTGGTCGGCAACGGCGGAATATCTCAACGACAGCAATGGCTGTCCCGTTCGCTATGAGCTGACGGCGCTCCGGGAATCGCACGGCCCATACCAGGCCGGGCAAAGATGGGCGGACCCGGATATCGCGCATGCGGCCGAGTGGATGCAGCGATTGGTGGCGGACCCGGGTCTGGTGGCCCGACTCGGGGCCGCCGGTTCGGCAACCATTCGTGCCCGGTTCTCGCCGGCGGTGGTCGGCGCCCTTTACCGCCAGCGACTGGCGGTGCTATTTCCCGGTTCACCCGCCGCCTAGTCGGACACGTGCCCGGCCCGCTCCACTGAACGCACGACCGACTGCGGCCGCCGGTTGACGGTCAAAAACATCCGGCCCACATATTCCCCGATCAGGCCAAGCATGACAAGTTGGGTTCCCGAAAAAACCAGCAGCGCACCCATCAGGGAGCCCCAGCCATAATCCGGGCCGCGGTTCGTCAACCGGAGATAAAACACAATCCCCAAGCCGGTCAGGCCGACGAGGGCCATCACCAGGCCCAGCAACGTCGCCAAGCGCAATGGCATCACGGAAAAATTCACGAACGTGCTGACCCACAACCGCAGCAACCGGCGCAACGTGTAGCCGCTCTGCCCGGTCGCGCGCCCGGCATGGTGCACTTCCAACGCGCCTATGTTCTGGGTCACCTGCAGAATCAGTCCGTCTATATACGGGTACGGCCCTTCGTAGGCCGCCACCTCGCGGGCCGTGAAGGCGCTGACGCAACGGAAGCTCGAGAGGTAGAATCCCCGTGGTTTGTCCAGCACCCAGTCCGTCATCCGGTTCGTCAGCCAGCTGCCAAAATTGCGCCACGCCGAATGCTCCTTCCGCACGTAATGCCCGTAGACCACATCGAGCCCCTCGCGCTTGGCATGCTGCCACAACCGCACCGCTTCCGCCGGTGGATTCTGGCCGTCATCGTCCAAATTGACGACATGAGCCCCGCGGGCATGCCGGTAACCGGTGAGCACCGCGTTGTGTTCGCCGAAATTGCGCGCGTGATTCACGAACGTGACGGGAATGCGTGCATCCCGCAGGATTTCGCGGCAGATTCCCGCCGTGGCGTCGCGACTGCCGTCGTTCACGAGCACCAGCTCATGTCCGCCCTCGACCGACAACGCCTCGATCTCCTTCACGAGCGGCTGGATTGTTTCCGCACTGTAATAGAGGGGGACGACAAAACTTAGCGCGGGCGTCATGGGGTATGCAGCGCCAGCTAGGAGGATTTTCTGGCGACAGTCAGCACTGAACTGCCGAACGGCAGGCTCGCGCCCAGACACCGCCAGCCATGTTCCAGGGCCATCAAGCTGTTCAATGCCGCCTCCAGCGGAGCGGGATAGAGCCGGACATCGCTGGCCGGCTCCGACGGCGGCAGGATTTTCCGGCGCAACACCGCCAGCGGAAACGGCAGCATGTTCCAATAGGTGCTGTGCATCACCACAAGGCCGGTGGCCTGCACCAATGCGTTCACTTCCGTACGGGCGTAACGTCGCAGGTTGCCCACCTCCCGGTCGTGATAGGAGTACATCCATTGGTAGGCGGGCATCATCAGCACCGTCACGCCGCCGGGTTTGAGGCAGCGGTGGAATTCCCGCAGCGCCTGTGCGGGATCGTCCACCTGACAGAGCACGTCGCATGACACCACGGCATCGAACGTCGCATCGGCGAATGGCAGCAGGCTGATCGAGCCTTGGATGATTTCACTGTCCGTGCGCTCGCGCGCCAGTTCACAAGCGAGCGGGGCGAAGTCCAGCCCGGTCAACTGCCAGCCCGGCTCTTGCTGGTGCAGGTGCCGGAGGAGCCCGCCGGTCCCGCATCCGGCGTCCAGCACCCGCCCCGCGGCCGGTATTTTCCCGGCCAGTTCCCGCGCCACGTGCCGGTGCAGCGCGCGGTAATACCACATCGAATCCTCCACGCCGGCCATCTTGCGGTATTCTTCGTTTTGCATGCGGATCGATGCGGTCGACTCGGTCAGGGGCCGGGCCGCAGGCGCAGTTCCAGCAGGTGCAACGCCACGCCGAGCGCGCGCCGGTCATTCGGGGTCTGCCGAAGATTCTGGCGGCCGGGCCGCAGGGTCAGAACCGATTTACCCGGCGGCAGCAGCAAATCGACCGGCTCGGTCCAGCCCGGCACGGTGCTCAAGCCGGTGCTCCACCGCTCCGTTCCGTTGCAGTCAACCTCCAGTTTGTCCCCGCTACGCAGGCCTTCCACCATGAGCCGCAGCCGGGTGGCGGTTGGCGTTGACTGCGAATTTGTCAGCACGATCTGGCCGGCTCCGTTCGTCCAGCGCCATTGATCGGTGCCGAAACGTTCCACCGCATACCAGCCCGCGCCAAACTCGACCCGCACCGCCTTCACGGCGGCCGGGCGCACCAGCTGGAAATTCCGGCCCAGTTCAATCCGGTCCGCATCGGCCGCCGGCACGACGGACAGCATGGTGTCGCGCAAATCCCAGTCGCCCCGCAAGGGCGTGACGTTCCGGCCCTCGTACGTCGGCTCGGCAAAATAATGCGGTGTGCGCAGGAGAAAGGCATCGGCCCACAATCGCGACCAATACAAGCCGACCCGTACATTCACCGAGGCAACTTCGGGCATTTTTTCGATTCGCCCCAAGCCCACGATGTGTTTGTCCACGCGCAACGGCGGGCTGGCCATCTTGCGTCGAAACTCCTCGGCCCGGAGCAGAATTGCCGCCAGCAGAAGTACCATGAAGAGCACCGTGCCGCGCGCACGCACGCTCTTTCCGCCGAGAACCAGCCCGCCGCACAGCCCGGCGAGCAACCCGGGATAAAAGACTGAGACAAGTTTGAACGCATCATAGCTGGCATTGGTCCGGGCCAGGCTTTCCCAAGCCAGGATGGTCCAGCCGGCGGCCACCGGCAACACCAGCGCCGCTACTCCAACGGCCTGCGGTCGCCGGTGCCGCCAGGCCCAGATCAACCAGACCGTCCAACTGGCGGCCAGGGCGATCATGATCAGCCAACGCCAGGGCGACGGATCGGCTTCCAGATAGATGTCGCCCACCAAACCCAGCCAGCCATCCCAAGTCACAAGGGGTACCGCCCAGCCATAGTCATAGTCAGCAAACAACTGAAATCGCTCGATGATCCCGGAGAATCGCGGCCAGAAAAGCAGCATGCTCCCGGCCAAGGCGGCAACGGTCACCAACCCGACCGGCCGGAGTCGCCGGCCCGTTGATTCGACCCAGGACCGTCCGACAACCCACGGGACCGCCTGCGCCAGACAGACAACCAAAATAAAATTATAACTCCCGGCCAGCAGCCAGAACGCCGCCAGCATCACCACGCCCAGCGGCCACCGCGGGCGCGCGAATCCGGCCTCCCGATACAGGAGCGCCACCGTCACCACCAGCAAGCCGATGCCCTGCGCCGCCAGGATTTGGCCGAGGCATCCCTGATGCACCGCATAGGCGCTGAGCGGGGAAAGCGCGTAAACTCCGGCCACAAACAGGGCAACCCCGGTTTTCAAGCCCGCCGCGACCCGCGCGAGAAAAAACACCAGCGGGACATTCAAAAGCAGGAGCGCAGCGGCAGTCACGCTGACCAGCCGGTAGGCTTCCAAGCCAAAGATCACGCCATTGTGGGCGATCAAGGCCGAGGGCGTGAAATGATTCAGGCGCAGCCAGAAGTCGAAAAAATATCCGGCCGAGCCGATGTGGGTCACCTCCGTCAGACCCAACATTCCGGTCCGATCGTTCCGGGAGAATTCCGCCAGCACCCGGGCGCCCGCCGCATAGTCCGCGTGGTCGCAACTGCCCAGCGAACTCGATGTCACGCCGCTGCCGGCCGCGGCCATCGGGCTCAGCAGAAACCAGCCGCCTACCGCAATCAAGCCTGCCAGCAATATTGCCGGCGGCCGCAAAAGTGCCGTGGCGAGCTGCCGGCCGGAACCAGGGCCCCGCCCGACAGAACCCGCCAGCAACAGCCCGAGCGGCAACAGTTCGGTCCACCACGCATACGAGCTGGTCCCGCGCAGGTCGGTGTGGGCCCCCACCCACACCACGGCCGATTGCAGCGCCAGCCCGAGTCCCGGAGCAAAGGCCCACCACCAGCGCCGCCAACGCCCCGGAAGCGCCAGCCACACCGCGCCCGTGCCCCAAAAATAGGTATGCACGACCAGTCCCGCGGCGATCAGATAATACCACATGGGGGAGGTTAAAGCTTCACTGTGCGGTGGGCGGGAGACCCGGCGGGAGGGATATGGTGGGGCAAAGCGGTCTTCCGGGAGACGACAAATCTATGGCTGTTTGCGCAGCAGGTCGATCTCGAGATTGTGCAAACAGAAAGCCAGCGGCCGGCGGTCACCCGCCACGATCGCGGCCCCGGCGTCGGTGACGAATTCGATTCGATTTTCACCTGGGTGCAGGACCACGTCGCGCAGGTTGGCCGACACGCTGTCGCGACCCGACAGGGAGCTTCGCATCTTCTCGGCGCCATTGACGCGAACCGCGACGGTGCGCGCCCCGTTCGTCGACAGCGAGAATCTGAGCCGCACCACCAGCGGTCCAGAGTGAGGATTTTGGATCAACAACGTCCCATCCCCGGACGCCCAGGTCCAATAATTAACGGCGTCCCGTTCAACGCCGTACCAGGCGGGCGAATAATCCAGGGTGACCGGCCGACCGGTGGCACTGCGGGAGAGCACCGGTGGTCCCCTCACGATATACAGCTCGTCCACCGGCGGATCGAACATGGTGAAACCGACAAGCAGCGTGAGGTTGCCGAGCAGAAGCACGGGCAACCATCGGCGGCCAGAGGGGACCAGCACATTGAACGCAAACTGCATCGGCAGCAGCACCCGGGAGGCTGCGCTCTGTTCCCCTTCCCACACCGCGTCGCCGAGAAAGATCATCAGCACAGCGAAGCTTATTCCCACCCGCCACCAAGACTGCTGCCACTGGGGCCGCAACACGAGGTAGAGAAACTGCACCGTCAGCGCGATCAACAGCGTCAGATTGGCTACGGGTCCGATATTGGCGGTCGAAAACGTCGGCAGTGATTGGACGGTGTCCTGCCACATATGCCCATACGCCACAAAGGGAGCGGCAAAATTGCGCAACCCGACATTGGGGGCCGGGCCGACATACCGGGAGAGGTAGATCATCCACAGCGCCAGCGGCATGACGGTCAAGAGTCCGCGCAGGATCGCCACGCGCCAATTTTTCCCGCCGGAGCCAAGGGCCGGAGCCAGCGAAGCCGCGCCCAACAAGTTGGTCTCCTTGCCCAGACCAGACAGGCCAAACACCAGGGTGGCGAGCCACGGCCGGTTCTTTTCCACCAACCAGACTCCCCAGGCAATCAGCAGCAGACTCGGTCCGTCGAGCAGGGCACTGCGCACACTCAGGCAAAACCCCAGCGAAAAAAACACGCCGGCCCAGCGCAGGAGATTTTCCCACCCGGTCAGTGGGAACCAGCGCAGCGAAACCCAGGCGAGCAGCAGCCAGCACAAGGGATTCAGCAAAGCATAAGTCTGCAGGATCCAAGCCGGCCGGCCGAACCCCAAGACATAGGCGACGGCCGGTCCCAGGATTCGCCGCGCCCGATACGCCAGGTTATCCATCGCGGCCGGCAAATCCTTGCTCCGGAGCGCCGGATCCATCGCAATCTGGACATAGAATTGCGCGTCATATCCAAAGGAGTCGCGCAGAACATAGTAGTCCAGTTCGCGGAGTTCACCCAGCCGGGCCGCCTCGTGTTCGCTGCCGAAATTGATCAGGTAGGTGAAACCCTTTTCCGGGAGATAAAACCGGCTGAAGGCCCACAAGAAGGCCGCCACCATTCCCAGCCACGCGACCACTACCATCCAATTTTTCCGCTGAGCCGTGGGAGATGCCTTGGCGACTGACATAAGCGGTCCGTCTACATCCGCCCGCCGCGACCGACCAAACCGTGTGCGCCACCATGCCAAACATCCCGGGTGATTTTGCTTTGAGCCACAATGGCAAACAATGGCAGCACGGGACGTCCGACAATGCTAAATAACATCTCCCCACGTCCACCACAGGATATCGTCCGCTGGCTCGGGTCACGACGGGCAGTCGCGGCCAACTTTCGTCTCGCCGCGCCTCTGTCCGGCCTCCTACCGTGGCCGGATGAAATTTTGCGGGCCGTTGCCTTCCGGCGGTGGCCGGCTCCATCGCACCCCGCCTAATGGTCTTCAGTTCGCTCCTATTTCTCTACGCCTTTCTGCCGGTCTTTCTCGCGCTCTATTACCTCGCCCCGCTGCGCCTCCGTAATGCGGTCGCATTGGTCGCCAGCCTGGTGTTCTACGTGTGGGGCGAGCCGGTCTTCGCCGTCTGGCTGGTGGTTTCGAGCGGGTTTGATTTCCTGCTCAGTCTCTGGCTCGACCGGCTGCCGGCCGGCGCCGGCGCGGCGCGGCGCGGCGTGCTGGCGCTCGGGCTGGTGGTCAATCTCGCCGCGCTGGTTTACTGCAAGTACAGCAATTTCCTCGTCAGCCAGCTCGATGCCCTGCTGGTCTGGCGGCACGCGGCTCCGCTGGCGTGGAGCAAGATCGCCCTGCCCATCGGCATCTCGTTTTTCACCTTTCACAAGATCAGCTACTTGGTGGACGTCTACCGCGGTACCTCCCGCCCGACGCGCAGCGTCTTCGACTATCTGCTGTATATCTGCCTGTTTCCGCAGCTCATCGCGGGCCCCATCATCCGCTATCATGATGTCGAGCACCAGTTGCGAGGACGCGAGCACACCCTGCCCCGTTTTCTCTCCGGGGTCTGGCGTTTCCTGCTCGGGCTCGGCCGGAAAGTGCTGATCGCCAACCCGCTCGGACTGGTGGCCGACAAGGTCTTCGATCAGGGCGTCTTCGGCCAGGCCCATGCGCATCTGCCCCTCCCGTACGCCTGGGTGGGCATTCTCTGCTATACTTTCCACATCTATTTCGATTTCGCCGGCTATTCGGACATGGCGATCGGGCTCGCGCGCATGATGGGCTTCGAGTTTCTCGAAAATTTCAACCGGCCCTACACGGCGCGCAGCATCACCGAATTCTGGCATCGCTGGCACATCTCGCTCTCCAACTTCATGCGGGATTACCTCTATATTCCGCTTGGCGGCAATCGCGTGGCCGCATGGCGCAACAAATTCAATCTCTGGTTCACATTCCTCGTGTCCGGCTTCTGGCATGGCGCCAGTTGGAACTTCATTTTCTGGGGCGCCTACCACGGAACCCTGCTCTCGGTGGAAAAGGGGCTCGGGCCGCGGCGCCTCGCGCGCATCCCCGTCTGGCTCGCCGCTCCGGCCACGTTCCTGCTCGTGGTGGTAAGCTGGGTCTTCTTCCGCGCGGACAGCCTGCCGCATGCCGTGGCCTTCCTTGGCCGCATGACGGCGTGGGGTTCCTGGGGTGATACGTTGCGCAACCCCGAGATGCTCTGGCCGGACCTCATCACCCGGCGCACCATCGCCGCCCTGGTGCTGGCGGCTGTCACCAGCTTCCTGCCCGACTCGATCTGGCGGCGCTGGGGGTGGGACAGCCCGGTTGCCGTCACCACCCGCGGTGCCGTGTTGCGGATCGTCCTCGCCAGCTTCTTTCTCCTGCTCGCGTCAGGCGCATTGGCCAACCAGGGCTACAATCCCTTCATCTATTATCGTTTCTGACCCTTATGCCGCGCAACCCCCAGCTGATCCTCGCGGGCCTTTTCGTAGGCGTGCTCTGGCTTGTCGGCGTGCAGGTCGTCTGGCCGTTTTTCCCGGTGGGCGGCAAGCTCAAGGGCGTGGTGGAGGAGACCCCTGCGCCGGTTTGGACCTGGAATTCGATCCGCCGCGGCGAGGCTTTTCGGGCGGCCAACACTTGGTATGACGTCCATGCCGGTCTCCGCAATTTCTGGGTGCGGCTCGATAACGAGCTGACCTACGTGCTTTTCAGCGAAGCCACCGAACATACGATCGGGACCAACCTGGTGGTTGGCGAGCATGACTGGCTGTTCGAGCGCCATTACGTGAAGCACGCCATCACGCCCGGCCAGCCCGAAGATGCCCGGGTGCACGAGGCGATCCGGCACATGCGTTCCGTGCAGGACAAACTTGCACGGCGCGGCATACCCTTTCTGCTGGTGATCGCGCCCAGCAAGGTCGAGGTCTATCCGGAACACGTGCCCGCCGAATGTTTCGGCGGCCGGCTGCCCAGCCGCATCACCACCAATTATGAGCGCTACCGGCCGCAATTCATCGCGGCGGGAATCAACCTATATGATGGTCCCCGGGTTTTCCAGCAGTGGAAACAAGACGGCCAGCGCAACCTCTTCTCCCGCGCCGGGACCCATTGGAGTTATCTCGCAGCTTTGGAGGTGCTGCGCGACTTGCGCAGCCGCCTCAACCCGCAGATGCGCCACCCCATGCCGCCGCTGTTGGTGGAAAAGCAGCTGAGCAAGCCGGCCCAGTATGTCGATGCCGACCTGATCAACCTGCTCAATCTGCTGTTTGATTTTCCGTTCAACCACAACCAGCCCTTCCCGGTCATGGTCCGCCAGAACAGCGTGCCGCCGGACCAACTGCCCCGGATCTTGTGGGTGCACGACAGCTTCGGCTGGCCGCTCATCGAACTGCTCTATAACGCCAATGCCGCGCAGCCTGACGAGTCCCTCTACTATTTCGAGAACCTTTACCGCATTCC
Source organism: Opitutia bacterium (assembly GCA_037446975.1). Taxonomy (GTDB): domain Bacteria; phylum Verrucomicrobiota; class Verrucomicrobiia; order Opitutales; family Opitutaceae; genus Lacunisphaera. The sequence goes on along the minus strand of JBBIHQ010000019.1, from coordinate 13,156 downwards.
TGGCGGCACGAAGACCGGGACCGACCTCCATCAGATCGACTGGGAAAAGCTCATTCAGGAGCACGACGCTGTGGTGATGGTGTGGACGGAGATCGCGTTTGAGTCACTTGGCTGGGGATTTTTCGAAACCGCCGACCAGCATTTGAAATAGCCGGCACAGGTTAGTCTTTACTCCCGGCGCGGCTCACTTGTGATGGCGCCTGCTGCGGCCCAGAGTCCGCGCGACCCCGCCCAGCCGATTCATGCTTCCGTCTCTCCCGTCGATTTTCCGCCGCCATGGTTTCGCCTTGGTATTTGCCGCGTTGCTGGCCGGATGTTTTCTGATTTATGCGCACTACCGCCAGCGCTACATCGGAGCGGTTGACTGGTACGGCTACTACGAGGAAGGCCTGCTGCTCAAGTCCGGCCGGACCACCCTGCCCACCGAGTTGCCTGCGAAGACCTTCCCTTCGGTCGTCCCCTTCGGCTTTTCCGTGTCGCCGGCCGGCAAGGCCGTGCCCCAATACCCGCCCGGCCTGCCGCTGCTGATCGCGGCAGCGGCGGTTTTCAAGCTGGAGTTCTATCTCATGCCACTGATCGGGGTGGCCTCCTGCGTTGTCCTCTTCCTCCTCATCCGGGATCTGACCGGCGACCGGGTGACGGCCGCGCTCTACGCCATTCTTTGGGCGTTCTTTCCGATCGTGGTCTTCGGCAGCACCACGATCATGAGCGATCTGGTCGCCGCGCTTTTCGTCCTGGTCTCGTACTGGCTGTACCGGCGCGGGCGGGTGTTCTGGTCGGCGTTTGCGCTGACCTATGCGCTCTGTGTTCGTCCCACCAATTTTCTCTATCTTCTGGTCTTTGCCGTGGTGCTGCTCCGCGACCGTCAGCTCATCCGTTATGGGCTGGGCATGCTTCTGCCTGGCGCCATCTACGGGCTCTATAACTACTTCCTGTTCGGCGCGCCGTGGCGCACGGGCTATTTCGACATCCGGGGCGATCTTGTAACCGAAGTATTCTTCCCCCACCTGGGCTTTTATCTCTGGCAGGTGCTGCTGCAATTCAGCCCGCTCGTGTTGCTGCTTTGCTGCTGGGGATTTCGAAAACCGCGGAGCGAGAAGATATTCTATGTCGCCTGGTTCGCCGTGTTCTTGTTCTTCTATTGTTTCTGGCGTTCCGGCGGCGACCGGTGGTGGTGGACACGTTTTCTCTTACCGGGATTTGCCCCGATCTTCCTGCTGTCAGCCCTCGGGTTCAGCCGGGTGCGGGCCCTGATCGATCAGCGCCTGGCCGCCAGCCCACGGCGGTTCGCGGCGCTCACCGCGCTTTTTGTGCTGATCGGCATCACACCGGTCTATTATTTCAAATTCGGCCTTTACCAGAAGGATCTCTGGTCAACCAACAAAGGCATTGCTTACTACCAGGTCGTGAAGGAGACGGAGAGGACTGTCCCGCCGGGCAGTTACGTGGGCAGCGTCGAGTTCGCCGGCTCGTTCCGGCTCTATACCGGCCTCTATTCATATGTTTCCGTCCATGACAACTCCCCCAAGCTCGTCGAATACGTGCTGTCGCAGGGGCACGAAGTGTTCATCATTGTCGAACCTTGGAACCAGACCAACGAGGTCGTGATGCAACTCCTCCGGCGTTTTGCCGCCACCAAGATTAGGGATATCGACATCTGGACCGGCCTGCCTCTCTACCGTCTGCATTCACCGGCCAAACCATAAGCCCGCTCCGCGCAGTTTTTAGTTTGAGCCGCAGTTAACTGCAATGGCAGCCTCGTTCGCCCGACTATTTTAGGCCCAATGATGGATGCTCCCGCACTTTCTCCCCGCCTCGGTTCCCCGCGCTGGCGGCGTGCCCTGTTGACCGGCGTGGTGGCATTTGCCGTGACGGGTTATGTGCTTTTCGTCGCCGGGCACATTTCGCCTTACGCCGGAGGCTCCGACTCGTCGGGTTACCTCAACAGCGCCCGGTTGTTGGGCCAAGGTGAATTTCTGGTTCCAGCCCGGGTGTTGCAGGGTCACACCGCGACCGAATTCGGGGAAAAGGCGCTCGAGCCTCTCGGATTTTTGATTCAACCCAGCAGTGGTCGGATGGCGCCCACCTATCCGACCGGCCTGCCACTGCACCTGCTCGCGGCGTCATGGCTGGTGGGTTGGGACCGGGCCCCGGTGGCCGTCAATGCGCTGGCCGCCTTCCTCTGCGGTGGATTGATGTGGGCCTTTGCCCGGCAGCTGGCCTTGCCGCCAGTCTGGGCCGGCGCCGGAGTGCTTTTGCTGTGGTTATGCCCTCTTTTTCTCATTTCGACTACGCAGGTGATGAGTGACTTGCTGGCGCTGGCTTGGTCGCTGGCCACGCTTTTCTGCGCCATCGGCGCACGCAAGCATTGGCAATGGGGATTCGCCTGCGGGGCGGGCCTGGGTGTGAGCGTGCTGGTGCGGCCGACCAATGCGCTGCTGGTCGCGCCCATCGTTGTCGCCCTCGGATTTCAACTGCGCGCCTACGTCCCCGTCATCTTGGGCTGTCTGCCGGGCGCTGCCTTCATCGCCTTCTACAACTGGCGGGTTTACGGTTCGCCGGTCACGACCGGCTACGGAGATATCTCATCGTCGTTCGGACTGAAGTTCCTTTCGCACAATCTGGTGCATTTCGTCCACTGGATCCCACTCCTGCTCTCCCCTTTGGTCGTCGCGGCATTGGCGACCCCCTTTTATTCGGTCGGCAGAAACCGGGCCTTCGCGGTGCTCGCGGCCTGGTTTGTTTCGCTCACCGGTTTCTATGCGTTCTACTATTATTCCGGTGAATCGTGGTGGAACCTGCGTTTTATCCTGCCGGCGTTCCCGGTGTTGATCTTGGCGGCGCTGGCCGTACTGGCCAATGCCTGGCCGATCGCCCGGGCCCGACCGACCGCAAGGATGATCTCGGCGATTGTGCTGCTGGCCACCGCCTGCGGCTGGCAGCTCTGGCAATGTCGGCAACTGGACGTGTTCGGTATCGCGCGGGAGGAGCGCACTTACCCCGACGCCATCCGTTGGGCACAGCGTAATCTGCCGGCCAGGTCGATGATCTGCTGCATGCAAGTAAGCGGCGCCTTTTTTTATTACACCGATTTCCTGCCGGTTCGCTGGGATTTGGTTGTCCCCGATAAATTTGGCGCCCTGTTCACCGCCGCCGCAGCGGATGGCCGGCCGGTCTATGCGGCCCTGTTTCCTTTCGAGACGCCCGAGGCCCTGGACCGGATCGGCGGACAATGGACCAGACTCTCCACCGTGGGGCAGGTCACTTTTTGGAGGAGGCAACCCTGACTTCCGTGCTCTTCTTCGACGCCAGCCATACCAGCCACACGCGGGCCCAAACGGGCATTCAGCGGGTAACGCGTTCGCTCTTTGCCGAACTGACCAAGACCCAGGCGGTGACGGCGGTGTGTCACGATCCCTATCTGGATGCCTGGCGCCCGCTTGACGCCGGCGAATTGGATCATCTCGTGCCCGGCCAGATTTCCGGCGGATCGCGCGGTGCCAGGTGGACTTTGCCGAAACGTCTGGCCGGACATGCCCGGCGGCTTGTCGGTGCCAGACCTGAATTGCCCGCCGCCGATGCCTTGGTCTGCCCCGAATTGTTCTCCGCCAAAACGGGCGCCCGCCTGCCGGAAATATTTGCCCGGGTCCGCGGGCCGCGAGTGGCGATCTTTCATGATGCCATTGGCCTGAAACTCCCCGAGTTGAGTCCGCCCGCCACCGTCGCGCGCCTGCCGGCTTATTTGCAGGAATTGCTGCTGTTTGACGGTGTGGCAGCGGTCTCGGAGGACTCCGCCACGAGTCTGCGCGATTATTGGCAGTGGCTCGGGATCACGGCTGCTCCACCGGTTAAGGCCGTCCCGCACGGCGTCGCGCCACTACCGAAGGAGGCGGAAGATTTCCCCGCGCCCAAAACACCACGGATTTTGTGCGTCGGCACGATTGAAGGGCGGAAGAACCACCTCGCCCTCCTCGACGCGTGCGAGGCTCTGTGGCTGGAAGGCCTGTCGTTCGAATTGCAGTTGCTCGGGCTCGCCCGCGTCGACACCGCCGGACCGGCGCTGGCGAAAATCGTGGAACTTCGGCGAAACGGCCGGCCGCTGATTTTCGATGGCGCAGCTGCCGACGCGAAGTTGCAGGCCGCCTACCGCCAATGCTCGTTCACGGTCTACCCGTCGATGATCGAGGGATTCGGCCTCCCGGTGATCGAAAGTCTCCAGCACGGCCGCCCCTGTGTCTGCTCCGGTCGCGGAGCTTTGGCTGAATCGGCCCGCGGCGGCGGCTGCGTCGTGCTCGATCAGGTCGATGCCACCAGCCTTGCCGGCGCGATCAGGCGGCTTTTGCGCAGTCCGGGCGAACTGGCCGCCTTAGCCGCGGAGGCCCGCGCCCGCCGCTTCAAATCCTGGACGGATTGCGCGCGGGAACTGACTGGGTGGATGCAGAGCCTGCCCCGGCGCACCTAGGTGCGGCTTTGCGGTTGCTAACCGGTGGGTACTGACCTGTAGTCGCCCGCAGATTTCCATGGCCCTGTCCCTGTTCACCAAGACCAAGAAAGCAATCATCGAACGTGCGCAGGATGATTATGCGACGAAGATGCGGCTGAAATACAAGCCGTATTACCACGCGCTGGATTCGCAGCAGGGCACCCATATCCGCCTGCAGGGGCGCGACATGGTCATGCTGTCGAGCAACGACTACCTCGGCTTGTCCTTCCATCCCAAGGTCATCGAGGCTTGCGGCCAGGGTGCCAAGGTTTGGGGCTCAAGCACGACGGGAGCCCGGATATCCAATGGATCGCGTGCCTACCACATCGCCCTGGAGGAAAAGCTCGCCGCCTTCTTGGGCCGCGAGGCGTGTCATGTCAGCGTTGCCGGTTATGTCGCCTGCTGCTCCGCTGTGGCCACCTTCGCCCAAAAGGGCGACCTAGTCCTTGCCGACAAAAATATTCACTCCTGCCTTTGGGACGGCATCCGGCTGTCAATGGCCACCGCCGAGCGCTTCAGCCACAACAATCCGGAGGATCTCCGGCAAATCCTGAAATGCCTTCCGCACGCCACGCCCAAGATGCTGGTTGTGGAGGGGGTTTATTCGATGGAGGGACATGTTTGCCGCCTGCCAGAAATCGCCCAGATCGGGGAAGACGGCGGCTGCTTCATGGTGCTGGACGACGCCCACGGATTCGGCGTGCTCGGCCGCCAGGGGCGCGGCACGGTCGATCACTTCAAGCTGAATGAGAAGGTCGACATCCTTTGCGGCTCGATGTCGAAATCGCTCGCCAGCACCGGCGGATTTGTCTCGGGCTCCCGCGATCTCATCGAATACCTGCGCACCAACTCCAAACAGACGCTCTTCAGCGCCGCTATCAGCCCCAGCCAGGCTGCGGCGGCGTCCGCCTCGCTCGATATCATGCAGACGGAGCCGCAGCATCTCGAACGTCTCTGGCGCAACACCAAACGCTACCGTGAAATGCTCAAGGGACTCGGCCTCGACACCTGGGGCAGCGAAACTCCGGCCGTGCCCATCGTGCTGGGCTCGAAGGAACTCGTCTATCGGTTCTGGCAGGCGCTGCTCGACAAGGGTGTGTTCACCGTGATGTCCATCGCCCCGGCCGTGCCGCCGGGCAAGGACCTCATCCGCACCGCCGTTTCCGCCCTGCACAGCGAGGCCGATCTTGAAAAGATCGCCGCCGCGATGGCCTATGCGGTCAAGCAAATGTGAGCCGTTGGGCGCGGGGTCCCTGGCCCTGCTCGACGAAATTCAGCGCAGAGCTTTCAGGAGTGTTTGCGCCGTACTGGACCAGCGCGGCAGCGGTCTCGCCATCGCCTCAGCTTGCAGTCGCCGGTTCGCGGCCGCGTCGGTGAGCGCCGTCCGGAGTTTCGCGGCCCAGTCAGCCGGGTCATTGACCTTGGCCACGAGACACCCGCCGTCGTCCGCGTTTTCCCGCAAGACCGGCAAATCGCTGCATACGCAAGGCACGCCACGCCACAGCGCCTCCAATAAGGGCAACCCGCAGCCTTCGGCGATGGACGGAAACGCCACCGCGCGCGCGCGCCCATAAAGCCGGCCCAATTCGCGGTCACCCATCGACACATGGAACCGGAAGCGCGGCTCCTGCTTTTCCCGTGTCCGCATCCGGGCCGCCATCGTCCGTCCAAAATGCGGATTCACCCGGCCGACCACATGCAATTCGAAATCCACGCCGCCGCGCCACAATCCGTCGGCCACCTCAAGCAGGAAGAGCTGGTTTTTTCGCGGCTCGACGATGCCGACACAGAGCAGGGACGGACGCTCACGGGTGATCAGCGCGTCGCGTTGCACGCGGTTGCTCCCGTCAAAATCCGCGCCGAGATCAATGACCTCGACCTGAGCCCGCGGCGTCACGCCCTGCCACGTCCAGAAACCGGTGAAATCCCGCCGGGTTGCTTCAGAGATTGCCCAAGCGCGGTCAAACCCGGCGAGCAGCTTCATATATCCCGGGTGGCGCTGCACGCTCTGCGGCCAGGTAATCTGGGGAAATTTGACCGGAATGGCGTCGTGGAAGACCGCGGCCAGCCGACAGGGAGGATTTGCCACAAATGCCCCGATCCCCGGCCGCTCGGATTCGCTGAACATCTCCACCGTGAGCAACCAGTCCGTCTTTTCGAAATTCACCGGTGCGCGTCTCCCGGTCGCCCCAAAGGCACGCTGGCGGGAGTCCCAAGAGACCGGGGTGACCGCGGAGCCCATCTCCTCCAACAAGCGGGAGGTCAGCCGCATCAGCCCCGAACGATGCCGGGCCGGACCCATCTTTGTGGTGTCGTAATAAATCATGGGACAATTTTAAAGGCGGACTGCGCGGCCGATTGGGGACGGATGTCTCTCACTGAGGAAATCAGGGTTAGCCAAGAATCAGGCGAGGTCGAATTTTGGCACCCGCTTTGCGTCCGCCTGTAATCTTGGTCGTGGTCTCTGCGGCGGGCTTTGCATCCGTGTCATCGGTGGAATCCGGGTTCTCCCGTTTCATGGTGTCTCTTCCATGGGTCTTCCTGCATCGCCTTTTCAAAGCACTCCACAAGTTGGGCCGTGTTTTTGTGCGCGTCGTAGTTCTCCTCCACCCAGCGGCGGGCCGCTTCCCGCAGCGCCTCCGCCAAGCGATCGTCCTCGCCCAGACGCCGCAGCGCAACGATCCACGCCATCGGCAGATCCACGTCCGCCACCAGCCCGGTCCGCTCCTGGCTGACGGCCTCCGTGGTCGCTGACGTCGGCGAAGTCACCACGAGCGTTCCGGCTGCCATGGCCTCGGGGATGACATTCGGCAACCCATCACGGTCCCCGCTCTCGGCCACCACACCCGTGTGCAGCAACACGTCGGCCCATTCCAACTGGCTCCACACCTCGGGTTGCGGCAGATGCCCGAGAAAACTTACCTCCTGGTTCAAATCAAGCCTTGAGGCCAGCTCTCCAAGCTGGGCGCGCAACGGACCGTCACCGACGATTCTCGCCTCAAACGCCGGCCCGCCGCCTTGATTCAGGCCGGCTTTTTTCAGGGCGGCGTAAATGTGCAGCTGGCGCTGGAGTCCCTTTTTCGCCACCAACCGGGCTATGCAAAGCAACCGCAGCGGCCGGCGGTTCGCGCGCAGCGGCTTGAAGGCCGGAAATCTGTCAAGCCCGCGCCGGATGCAGACAATCTTCTCCACGGCGATGCCGCGCGCCACCAGTTCGCGCCGGCCCATCTCGGTCGAAGTGTGAATGAATCGCGCATGCTGCAGTTTCTCCCGCAGCCACCAGTCGCCCCCGTGTTCGTACAGATCGTAGGCATGCGCGCCGGTGCTGTAATTCCAGCCATACATCCGCCACAACACCCAACCGGCGGTTGCCGGTGCGCCCGCCCAGGCCCCGTGCACGAGCGCCGGCGGATCACGGCGCAACTCGCGGTAATAACAGCCGGCGAAACCCGCCCCGAGCATGTTTTCCCAAAAATTCAGCCACGACGGAGCGACGCGGGTCAGCACACCCTCAAACAAGTCACGCACCAGCCGCGGCCGGCGGACACAATTCCACGGGATGACGAAGATAAAGAGCGGGATCAGCCGCCACTTGGGGAAGCTCCGCACCGGGAGCCCGCGAAATTCCCCGCCTCCGCCCCAGAGGGAATACAGCTTGAGGTTGAGACCTTTTGCCTGAAGCGCCGCCACGTCGCGTTGGAGAAAGGTCTCCGAGGTTTTCGGAAACGTGGTGAACAGCAGGGCGATGTGGGGCGACGGCTTGGGCAAGGATTCTCCGTGACTGGCAATACAACTAGCCACGAAGGGACAAAAAGAGACACAAAAAAGAAGCCGGTCGCAAATTCCATCTGGTACGACGCATCCTGTTTGGCGGCCAAGCCGCGGGATTTGTGCCGCCCGGTGTTTCAGGTTGGTTTTTGGCCCGGAGCCCGCCAAGGATGTGCGCCGCGAAATGCCAACCGAACCCGCCCAGCTAGTTCTCACCGTCTTTGAACTCACCTTGCTGCTGGCCGGCGTAATCCTGGTCGTTCGTCTCCTGGCACAGGCCACCGTCAGGACCCGCTGGCTCAAGCCGGGAAGCCTTCCGTTCTGGCCGGTCACCCTGCCGGAGTTCTTCATCTTCGTTTTCCTGATCTTCGGCCTTGGCGCATTCTGCTCCCTGGCGCTGCACGCACTGCTGAAAGATGCGGTTACGGGGGCGGCCGATTCGGACGTTTTGGAGGTATGCCTGAATGGAGTCGGCCTCGATGGCGGTGGCCTTGTCGGCTGGCTGATCTTTCCCGCTCTTCGCCGACACCTGCATGCGGATTACGGCGCGGCGCCCTCGCCGGAACCCTCCGCCGCACCGGCCCTGCCGTGGTCAAAGGCGCTGCTCTTTGGCGCCGGTACGTTGCTGGTCGCCTTGCCGGTAATCACCGTTTCCAGCCTGGGCTGGACGTTTCTGTTGCGAGAGTTGGGTCTGCCTGACGAGCCGCAGGAGCTTCTGGCAATTTTCTCGAAAGCCAGGTCGCCATTCGTCATCGCCGGCATGTTGGCCGTCGCGTGCGGATTGGCGCCGGTGTACGAAGAGTTGCTCTTCCGCGGCGGGCTCTTTCGTTTTTGCCGCCAGCGATTGGGCCGCAATTGGGCGTTGCTGCTCAGTGGGTGCCTTTTCGGCGCCATGCATCAAAACTTGATGAGCTTCCTGCCGCTCTCAATATTCGGTGTCATTCTCGCGCTGGCTTATGAAGCCACCGGCTCGATCCGCGTCGCCGTGATCGCCCACGCCTTGTTTAACCTGAACACGATTCTCATCGTGCTGTCCGGTCTTCAGCAATAGCTCATGTCTCCCTTCACCCGCGTCCGTGCCGGTTCTGTCGTTACCAGAGGCGAATCAAGCCTGATCGCGGACATTCGTCGCTGGCTGGGCAATGCGTCACCGAAAACACCCTTTGGCATCGGCGACGACTGTGCGGTGATCCCACCGGCGAAAAATCATCAGCTCGTCACCACCGACCCCGTGATCTACGGCCGGCACTTTGACAGCACGGTGCCACCCCGCGCCGTCGGGGCGAAACTGCTGAAACGCAACCTCAGCGACATTGCCGCGATGGGCGGCAAGCCGGTGGCGGCGGTCGTTTCCCTCGCCCTGGCACCCGACACGAGTCTGGACTGGTTGAAAAAGTTCTACCTCGGCCTGGCGGCCTGCGCCCGGCGGTACGACGTCAGGATCGTGGGCGGTGACATCACGCAGGGACCGGTCGGTTTCGTCGGTGCCTTTCTGACGCTTCACGGTGAATCGGCTGGCCGGCGGGTGGTGACCCGCGCCGGTGCGCGGCCGGGCGATCACCTCTACGTTACCGGCACGCTTGGCGGCAGCCTGCTGGGCCGGCATTACAGTTTTGTTCCGCGCCTGGCGGAGGGAGCCTGGCTCGCGCGGCGCCCGGATGTCCGCGCCATGCTGGATCTGAGCGACGGTCTGGCCAAAGACCTAACCGCTGTCACCCCCGCCAGTCTGGTACCGGCGCTTTGCGAAGCGGCGGTCCCCGTCAGCGCTGCCGCGCGGCGCTGCGCAAGTCAAAGCAAGCGCAGTCCACTGCATCACGCATTGTGCGATGGCGAAGACTACGAGCTTTTGCTCGTGGTTCGCCGCCAGGCCGACCTGGCCCGGTTCGAGCGCGACTGGCGAAAACGCTTTCCGGGCGTGAGGCTGTCGCATCTCGGCAATTTCGTCCTCAAGAAACATCTGCCGGCCGCCGCGCTGCCGCTCGGAGACTTTCGCGGTTATGAGCATCTGCGATAGAATGAGAAGAGGCGTCGCCACCGGTTCGGCCGCGCAGACCCGCGCCCTGGCCGCCGCCCTGGCCGCCGCCCTGCCGCCAGCGGTCACCCTGGCGCTGCACGGTGACATGGGGGTGGGCAAAACGACTTTCGTACAGGGCCTGGCCCGGGGCTTGGGCGTGACCGAGCAGGTGACCAGTCCGACGTTTGCCATCTATTCGATCCACCGCGGCGGGCACCGGACTCTGATCCACCTTGACGCCTACCGGCTCGAAAACGAGCGACAGATCGAGGCGCTGTTGCTGGAGGAGTTTCTGGTCGGCCCGTATTGCCTTGCGGTCGAATGGCCCGAAAAGGTTTCCGGCTGGCTGCCGGCTGATGCGTGGAACCTGACGCTCTCGATCAAAGGCGACAATCGGCACCGAATCGTCTTAAGCTAGGCCTGTACGCCGGGCGGCTGAACCAGGTGATCGGAAGATTCGGACGGCCCGACAGGTTTTCCCGTCCGCGCCGGCCAGCCAAGGATCCATCTCAAGAACAAAAAGCCCGCTCCTTTTTGAGCGGGCTTGAGGATATCATCAGGCTTGGGTCTCGGGTTTGGGCGGCTCCGCTGGTTCCGTGATCGGTGCCGCAACTTCACTTGATGGTGCCGCTGCGGCCGGCTCGGAGGCTTGAGCTGGGCCGGCCGGCGGGTCATTGGGCGCGGGAGCAGCCTCGGACGCGTCGGGAGCCGGAGCAGCGGTCGGCGCAGCGCCACGACTTTCAGGTGCCTTCTCTTCAACCGCTCCAGCAACCACCGGCACTGGCGGCGCTTCAGGGAAATCGACCAGATCATGCTCCTCTTCGCCCATCTCAGCTTTCTTGGCTGCCTGCGGGGCCATGGGCGGCGGCGCAAATAGTTTTCCGTCGGAAAACTCCGTGACATATCCTTCCATAACCAGCCAGCGCAGATCGTTGCCCATCTTGCGCAGTTTCTCCGCCTGCTCCGGCGGCAACGCGGCAAAAGGAGCCTGCGACTGGGTCGTACCCTCAGGAAGCGGCGCGGCTGCCGCGGCCGCCGCGGCCATTGCGGCGGCCACGTCGATACTCAAAAAGCCCTTCGGCAGTTCCTTCACATGAACCATCGGATGCCTTTCGACGAAGTCGATGAGCGCGGCGATGGAATCGGAGAACACCTGGCCCGGGACGCGAAAACGTCGTTTGACTGCGCAGACGTAGGAGACACCGCGCGACCCCTTCTTGAAAATCGTAAACCCCTCGCGACGCAGGCGACCGCGCAGCGCGTTGGCCGTATCCAGCGGAAACCGGCGCTGGCGCTCCACATGGCCCTCGAGTGCGCGACGAATCTCGCCCGGTGGCAGCTTTTCCAGGAGCTTGCCGTGAAAACGGACATTTTCAACGGCGCGCACCACCCGGTCCCGGGCGTTCGCCAGCAGATAAATGCGGGCTTCTTCAATGTTGTCGAACGAAGCAGCCGGAGGCGTTGCCGGAGCCGGCGCTTCGGTTGGCGCGGAGGCTTCTGCGGCCGGAGGTGTCGCCTCGGTCGGCATAGCTGGCGTTTCGACCGGTCTGGGCGTCACCGACCGGCCTTCCTGAGCCTCGAGCGTCGACGGCAACGTCTCAAACGGCGGGATCGTGCCGGTTTTCGCTGGCGGTGTCTTCCAGGTGTAGCGGACCGCCTTCTTCATCTTTTCGAGCCACTGGGTCGCAACCTCCGGTTCGCGCATGGAGACAATGTTTTCCCGGAAGCGCTCAAAAGACATCCGGCTGAGCTTGGCCGCATGGTGTTGCTGCAAAATCTGTTGGTACCGATGGTAATTTGGCGGTCCGAGCAATTCACCGGTAACGCCGCATTTGTTGATGATCGGGAAATTGCCTTTGGGCGCCTCGATCTCGACTTCCTGCAGGTCGAAAAACGCCCCGAGGTTGTTGTTCAGGACATGCTGGATCGCGGCATCCTCCGTGTCAAACGGCAGGTGGTCGGGCAACGACATGTAAAGCGGCCCGGGCTTTCCCGGCACGGGCCGAGCGGCCGCCTCACCCTCCGCACCCGCCGACGCCTCGGCGGGTTGCTCCGGCCGATCTGGTCTGGCGCGCTGGACGACGACGACAAAACGGTCGTTCTTTTCCAGCACCGCCTTTGTGATCTCGAACAACTGGTAGGTGCGGCAGGAAGAACGCACCGCTTTTACCATCGCGGCGAAACCGGTGTCCTCGGGATAGCAGGTGGCCACAAAATAGGGACTGATGTAGGGCGCCCGATCGAATTGCTGGCCACCCTCGCGACGCTCGCCCTGAAATTCACGGCGCGGGCCACCCGGACCGCGGTCAAAACGCCGCCGGTCACCGGCCGGAGTACGATCGCCCTGGGTCTGGCCTTCGGCTGCGGGCGCAGCAGGCGCTGCCCCCGGGCCGGCAGGCTTGTGGAATGCCCGGCGGTCGCGCTGGACCGGCCCGCGGTTGCCGCCGTCGTCCCGGCGTTCGCGGCGCTCACCGCGGTCGAATTCGCGGCGTTGCCCCGGCGAGACGGGTTTCACCTCGGTCCATTGGGTGCCGAAGTTGAAATCTTGCAACTGGCTGAGGTCGATTTTGTTCAACCCCGGTTCGTTGGATTCGTTGACGGGCTGGGTGTCGTCCATGAGAGGGCGGAAAACGGGCGTGGATACCCGGTGTGATTCTGTTGGTTGCTTCGTGTTCCGCGGCGCTTGGTCAGACGCGCGGTAAAATCGCAGTGTCCCGGGAATAAAACCGCGAAGCAAGCGCATTTCGGGGCTTTACAAGCCGCCGGTGATTTACCTATGTCGTCCCTCCCAACGTTGGCATGCTCGGGTGGTGGAATTGGTAGACACACACGTTTGAGGTGCGTGTGCCGTAAGGCGTGCAGGTTCGAGTCCTGTCCCGAGCACCAGCTGG
>JBBIHQ010000018.1:53624-58262 GCA_037446975.1 Opitutia bacterium | reverse complement strand
TCCTGGATGTCGGACCGCATCCTCGGCGGCAGCGACAAGTGGAACGAACGCCTGCGCATCTACGCCAATTACGCGGCGGCCGACGCCGGCGACGGCAAGGGCACCTCGATGGGCTTCGGCCGCCTCAAACGCGGCCTGAATGAGGACCTGCTCAAGGACCCGTCCGGCATCGCTTACGTCGGGTCGCCGGTCGGCCCGAACCTGCCGCCGGGCCTGAAGCTGCTGGAGATCGCCGGGACAGCCGCGGGTCCCTATTACGCCTACACCCTCGAGAACCTGCGCAGCCGGAAGTATCCGCTGCACGACGAGATTTACGCCTATTGCGACGCGGACAAGGCCGCGTTGCTCGACCCGAAGGTTCGGGAATACCTGCGTTTCATCGTCAGCCGCGAAGGGCAGGAGGCGGTGATGCGCGACGGCAAATACCTGCCGCTGACCGCCGAGGCGTCGCGGGCGCAGCTCAGGAAACTGGAGTAACTCCCGTCATGAAATCAGCAACCCGCGTTCCATGCCTCGCCGCCGTCGTGCTCTTCCTCGTGCTTTCCGCCGCTGCGACCGTCTTGCCGGCGGCCGATCCGCTGCCGGTCTACCAAAAGCCCGCCGGTCCGAACGTAGGGGTGCTCCGCATCTTTGGGGCGGGGCTGCACGGTCTGCTCAAAGCGTGGGAGGACGGTTACCTGAAGCACAACCGCGACGTGCTCATTGCCGACAATCCGGGCGGCAGCGATGCCGCGATCGGCGTCCTGGAGCAAGGCACGGCGGAAATCGCAGTGTTCGGACGGGAGCTCGACTTGAACGACTACCTCGGATTTTTCGAGAACAAGGGTTACAATCCGACCGAGATCACCGTCGCCAGCGGCACCTACGACATACCTGGCGCCAGCTGGGGGATTCTGATCTTCGTGAACAAAGACAACCCGCTCACGCAGCTGGCCATGCGGCAGCTCGACGGTATCTTCGGTGCCGAGCGCACGGGTGGTTACGAGGGCTACGTATGGAAACCCGAGAACGCCCGCAGCGCGAAGGACAATATCCGCACCTGGGGCCAGCTCGGCCTGACCGGCGAGTGGGCGGACGAGCCCATCCAGACCTACGGCTATGCCGCCGGCGGAATGGCGCATTTCTTCGAGATCGTGGTGCTGAAGGGATCCAACAAGTGGAACGGTAACTACCGCCAATACGTCGAGAACGGCACCAAGATACTGACCGCCGGCCACGAGTCCGCCGGCGTGCTGGCCATGCTGGCCGCACTCGAACACGACAAATACGGCATCGCTTGGGCGGGCATGCCGCAGTGGAAGGAGGTTCCGCAGATCACGGGCATCAAGACCATCGCGCTGCAGGCGAGGGCGGGCGGCCCGTTCGTCGCCCCGAGCAAGGCGACTTTCGCTGACAGAAGCTATCCGCTGACCCGCAGCATCTACATCTGCCTCGATCAGGAGCCCGGCCGGCCGCTCCCTGCCAAGGTGAAGGACTTCATGAAATTCATCCTCAGCGCGGAAGGGCAGGAGATCGTGCGCCAGCACGGCGTCTACCTGCCGCTGCCTGCCGCGGTTGTGCGCGAACAATTGCAGAAACTCGAATAGCCACCGACCCCGTCACCTCGATGAAAACCCGAATACCGCTCATATCCCTGGCCGCTTGCGCCGTCGCCGCCGCTGCACTGGCTACCGACGGCGGCAAGGTCTCGACCGGCCTGGCCATGCAGGAGGCTCGCGCCGAGGGCCTCAAGACCAAGGGCAAGAAGGCCTATTATCCCGCCGACCAGTGGGACCTTTCCGACCTCCCGGCCTACCAGCCGAAGGAACCGGTCACCGGCACCATCCGGATGTGGGGCAGCAATTACATCACCGACGGCAGCCTCGGCGAGTATTGGGAGAAGGCGTTCCGGAAATTCCACCCGGGCGTGAAGTTCGAATACCATATGCTCACGACCCGCGCCGCCGTGCCGTCGCTGGTTTTCGGGGTCTCCGACCTCGGCATCGGTCGCAAAATCACCACCGAGGAACTGCAGCTCTATCAGCGCTACAAGAATCACGATCCGCTCGAGATCACCATCGCCACCGGTTCCTACAACGTGACGGGCTGGCAGCCGGCTTTTGGCATCGTGGTCGCGAAGGACAACCCGCTGACGAAAATCACGCTGGAACAGCTCGACGGGATCTATGGCGCCGAGCGGCTCGGCGGCTGGATCGGCACCGACTGGCATCCCGAGTTTGCCCGCGGTCCGGAGACGAACATCCGCACCTGGGGCCAGCTCGGCCTGACGGGCGAGTGGGCCGACCAGCCCATCACCCCCTACGGCCTCAACCAGCGCTACCATCAGGCGGTGGAGATCTCCGACTGGATCTTGAAGGGCAGCGACAAGTGGAACGAGAAACTGCGCATCTACGCGAACTACGTCGGCGCCGATGACGGCAAGGGTTCCTCGATGGGCTTCGGCCGGCTGAAGCGCGGGCTCAACGACGACCTCGTCAAGGACCGCTATGGCATCGCCTACGTCGCGGCGCCGGTGGGCAAGAACCTGCCGCCGGAACTCAAGTTGCTGACGCTGGCCCGCACTTCCGCCGGGCCCTATTACGCCTACACGCTGGAGAACCTGCGCAGCCGGAAGTACCCGATGACCGATGAGATCTATGCCTACACGGACCAGCCGACCGATCCCAAGGTGAGGGAATACCTGCGCTTCATCGTGAGCCGCGAGGGCCAGGAAGCGGTGATGCGCGACGGCAAATACCTGCCGCTCACCGCCGAGATTTGCCGCGAAATGCAGCAGAAACTCAAATGAGGCGGTTCGCTTCAACCCATCGACCCAGATGACCGGTTTCTCTCCCATCGTCGCGGCGGTCACCGGCGACCTTCTTTCCGCGGTCAAGTGGACCAAAGCCGGTTCGAAATTCATCGGCTTCCTGGCTAACTTCGGCGTCTTCGGCGCCCTTGGTTTTCGCCTGGTCCGACTGCGGCTGCAGGACTGGTTGCGCGCCACGGAGACGGACACGGGTGGTTTGATCGGCCCGGCATTCCAACGGGTGGACTGCCGGGCGTCCGTGATCGGCGTGGTGGGCGCAGTGCTCCTCCTGGTCGAGTTCGCCGCGATCGTGGGGCGAAATTTGACGACGACACACGGTGACCTGTTTGCGGCGGTGCGGCTGGCGGAGCCTGAGGATTGTGCCCAGCTGGTCCTGGCCCCGGGATTGGTCATCGCCTTTTTCCTCGCCGCCAGAGGTCGTCGCGGTGGCTGGACGGCAGCCCT
Source organism: Opitutia bacterium (assembly GCA_037446975.1). Lineage (GTDB taxonomy): Bacteria > Verrucomicrobiota > Verrucomicrobiia > Opitutales > Opitutaceae > Lacunisphaera. The sequence goes on along the minus strand of JBBIHQ010000018.1, from coordinate 55,009 downwards.
GGTGTTGGGCGGGTTGTTCGCCGTCCGCCATCTCGTCACGGGCCGGTTGCGGGCGCTGGTGAACCCGCTGCACGCGGCCTCTGCCGCGCTGTGGTTGGGCACCTTGTTTGTCATCGTCGTGGCGGCGCTGCCCGTGATCCTGCAGGAGCCGGTTCCCTGCGCCGCCCGCGGTCCGCTCGTGGCCGGGCTGGTGGCGCGGTTTTCCCCGCTGGCGCTTATTTCCGCCGGTTTCGTCGGCCTGTCGGGTCTCGTGACTTCCTGGCTGCATCTGAAATATTTCGCCGCGCTGTGGACCACCGCCTACGGGCATTGGCTGATCATCAAGCTCGTCTGCGTCGCCGGGATAGCGGCCATGGGCGCCTTGAACTGGCGGCGGGTGCTGCCGCGGCTTGGCACCGCGGAGGCGGCGGGCACGCTCCAGCGCGCCTCCCGGTGGGAATTGATCTTCACCCTGATCGTCCTCGTGGTCACTGCCGTGCTGGTCAGCGTGCCCAGCCCGAAACTGCCCCTTTGAACATGATGCCGCCCGTGAACCTGCCCCCGGAACCGGCCCCGGACGGTCGTCCGAGCTCACGGGTCGACGGTGGCTGCGGCGCCGCCATCGGAAAAGGTCGCCGGATCGCCTGGCATGGCGTGCTGACGTTACTGGGCGCCCTGCTGCCGATCGCCGGTTTCGCGGTCGGCAATGCCGGCACACCCGAGGTGGCCTTCGTGGACACCTTGCCGCTTTACGCGCCGGTTGGTCACGTCAGTGGCACGATCCGGCTCTGGGGGCACGGCAGTCCGAAACACGACTTCATGGGCCGGTTGATGGACGCGTGGATCGCCGGTTTTGCGAAATACCAGCCGGACGTGAAATTCGAGAACCACATGTATGGCACCGCCTCGGCGATCGGTGCGCTCTACACCGGGGCGGGAGACATTGCCATCCTGGGCGAGGAGATCAGCCCCGCGGCGGAGACGGCATTTCTGCGCGAAAAGCATTACGCCCCAACCGGCATCCAGATCGCCACCGGCAGCCTCGACGTGAACTATTTCGATTACGCGCACATGATTTTTGTGCGTCAGGACAATCCCGTCAAAGGGCTGACCCTGGCGCAACTCGATGCCGTTTTCGGAGCCGAGCACCGGCGCGGGCCGCGGAACCTCCGGACCTGGGGGGAACTCGGCCTCACCGGAGAATGGGCGGACCGGCGCATCCAACCCTACGGCTGGCAGGTCGACGTGGACTTCGCCCTTTTCTTCCGCGAGGCCGTGCTGGAGAACAGCCACCGCTGGAACACCGACCTGAAGGAGTTCGTACATGTGCTCCGGCCCGACGGCACCCAATACGACCACGGCCAGCAGATCCTCGACGCGCTGGCGCGGGATCCGGCCGGGATCGC
>JBBIHQ010000018.1:0-53524 GCA_037446975.1 Opitutia bacterium | reverse complement strand
CGCCATCCGGCGGCAACTGGAGAAGCTGCCATGAGGATTTTCGCCCAATTGTCCGCCGGCTTCACTCTGGCCGTGCTTCCGCTGCTGGCGGCGGGAGCACCGGTGTCCGGCATCCTCCGTGTGGCGGGCAACCCCGAGATGACGGGCGTCGTTGCCCGCTGGGCGGCGGCCTTCCAGCAGGAACATCCGGGCGTGCGCATCGAGACGCACCTGACCGGCAGCGACACCGGCATGGCGGCGCTCTATACGGGCATGACCGACATCGCGCTTCTCGGCCGCGCGCCGACCCCGAGCGAGATCCAGGCCTTCGAGTGGATCCACCGCTACAAGCCCGCCCAGATCGAGATCATGACCGGCAGTCTGGACCTCGCCGGCAAGTCGCCGGCGCTGGTCCTGTTCGTGCACCGCGACAATCCGCTGGCGCGGCTCACCCTCGCGCAACTCGACGCCATTTTCGGCACGGCGCACCGGTTCGTCCCGGCCGATATCCGCACGTGGGGACAACTCGGTCTGACCGGCGATTGGGCGGACAAACCGATTCATCTCTACGTTCCCGACGCCATGTCGGGCACCGGCCGCTTTTTCCGCCACGTGGTGCTTGGTGACAGCCGCATGATGAACTGGGGACAGCTCGCGGAGTTCAGCGACACCGCGGTGCCGCTCGGGCGCGCGCACGATGCCGGCCGGCAGATTGTCGCCGCACTGGCGCAGGATCGCTACGGCCTCGCGGTGGCGAGCCTCGGCTTCGCGACCGACCGGGTGCGGGCGGTGCCGGTGTCGGTCGCCGCCACGCGGGAAACGGTGACGGCCCGCCAATACCCGCTGAGCCGGGCGGTGATCGCCTGTTACAACCGCAAGCCGGGCGCCGCGCCCGATCCGCTCGTTCGTGAATTCCTCCGTTACATCCTCGGTCCCGCCGGTCAACCGGCTGTCACCGCCGACCACGGTTACCTGCCGCTCACCGCCGCACAAGCCGCGGAGCAGTCGCGTCAACTCGACTGATTTCATCCCATGAAAAAGATCCACCGTTTCTCCGTCCGGGCTGTCTTTGCCGGCCTTTTGCTGGGCGTCGCGGCGCTGTGCGCGGCCGACGCGCCGAAATACGGCCTCGCCGCCGACAACCGGATCCGGGCACAGAAAATCGTGGACGAGCTCATGGCTGCGAACCCGCGCCTGGTGGCCGCGGGACTGCACTGCGTGCCGCCGGGGGAAAGCAAACAGGTCATCGTCGCCTCGACCCTGGATGTCATCGGCAAACCCAGCGATCCGGAGGATATCCTGCACGGGGCCACGACCATCGCACCGAGCGCCAAGGCCCCGAAGCTGGGCATCATGCTGCCGTTGCACGACAAGACGGGGAAGGAGATCGGCTCGCTAGCGCTGCAGTTCAAGTATCAGGCGGGCGAAGACCAGGTGAAATATTTCGCCGAAGCCACGGCCATCCGCGACCGCGTCGCACAGCGGATCCCGGCACTCGCCGACTTGTTCACCCCGGTTTCCGGAGACAAGCTTTTGCCATGAAGACAATTTCCCATTCCCTGCTCTTCGGGGTCGCCCTGTGCGCCACGATGGCGGGCGCCGCCGAATTCGACCTCAGCGGACTGCCCGCCTACCAGCCCCGGCAGCGGGTCACGGGCGTCATCCGCAATTATGGCTTCGGTTTTGGCGGCCTGTTGAAGATTTGGGAGCAGGCTTTCCAAAAATACCATCCGGGGGTCACTTTCGAAGACACCTTGATCACGAGTGACGCGGCGTTTCCCGCGCTGGTCACGGGCGTGACCGACCTGGCTCCGGACGGTGGCGAACCGGCGATCACCGAGCTGCTGTCGTTCTACGAGACCTACGGCTATCATGCCACCGACATCACCGTCGCGTCGGGCACCTATGACGTGGAGGGCAAGTCTCCCGGCATCGTCGTCTACGTGAATCCGGCCAATCCGCTCACGAAGCTTACGCTCGACCAGCTCGACGGCATCTTCGGTGCCGAGCGCAACGGAGCCCTCCGGGGCTTCAAGTGGGACCTCAAGGCCGCCCGCGGGCCGGAGCAGGACATCCGCACGTGGGGTCAGCTCGGCCTGACCGGCGAGTGGGCGGACAAACCGATCCAGACCTACGGCCACGCGCCCTCGGGCACCACGCGGTTCTTCCAGCTCCGCGTCCTGCACAACAGCGACAAGTGGAATCCCAACTACCGTGGTTACGTGGAGACGGGCAGCAAGATGATCGATGATGATGACCGGGCGGAACAGCGCGGCGGCGTCCAATTCATGCTGCGCGATGAACTCATGAAGAACAAATACGGCATCGCGTGGACGATTGTTCCCCAGGCCAGCCACGTGCCGGGCCTGAAGGCGATCGCCCTCGCGGTGAAGGAGGGCGGTCCCTTCGTCATGCCGAGCAAGCAGAGTTTCCAGGACCGGACCTATCCGCTGGTGCGGAATCTCTATTTCTATCTCAATCGCAAGCCCGGTACGACCGTCGACCCTAAGCTCCGCGAGTTCCTGCGCTACATCCTGAGTCGCGAGGGTCAGGAGGCCATCGTGGCCAACGGCAACTATCTGCCGCTGCCGGCGGCGATGGTCCGGGAACAGCTCGCCAAATTGGACTGACGCGCCACGCCGGGAAGAAAGCTGAACGTTTATTCAGTTATGGTTCAGGCGGTCTTTAGGAAGACCTGCAAAGCTCGGGTCCGGGCTTCCGGTCCGGCTCCGCATGCTTGCCCCGCCCGCCGTCCCGAGGATTGTCCCGTGCATATTTTCCGGTAAAACTCCGTCGTTGCCCCGTCCGCCCCACCCATGAAAACTCCCCCCGATCCGGCGACAGAAATCGTGCGCCATACGTTTGCCGTGCGCGTGGTTCATTGGTTGATCGCGGTCGCCTTTGTCGCCGCCATGGTGACGGGCCTGACGCTCTACTGGAACAGCATCCTGGGGTGGCTGCGACCCTATCTCGGCGGCGAGCAGAGCATCATCGCCATCCATTTTGTGGCCGGCATCGGTCTCGCTATTCTGGCCATCCCGATTTTTTTCGCCTGGCGGAAACGCATGCGGTGGACGCCGGCGGACACCTATTTTGTCCGCCACCTGCAGGATCACGCGATGCGGCCCGACCAAGTGCCGCCGGCGGACACGGGTTTCTTCAACGGCGGCCAAAAGCTCTATTTCTGGGCCTTCATCGCCAGCACGGCCTGGCTGCTTGTCACCGGCCTGGTGTGGTGGTGGCGCCGGGAACCCTGGATGCCGCGCGAGGTGTATGTGGTCTCCCGCACCAGCCACCGGGTGGTGGCGGTGATCATGTCCGGCGCACTCTTGATCCACGTCTACAAGGCGACCATCGGGGAGCCCGGCACGTTTGCCTCCATGTTGAAGGGCACCGTGACGGCTGCCTGGGCGCGCCTGCGGCGGCCCGGATGGTTTCGGGAACTGGGCGGGCAGGACTGATCCGAATTCGGGCGACCGGGCGAATCGAGTTGCGAGCGGTTGCCCGGCGATCGTGGGCTCATTCTTTACCGGAGTGTATATTGGACCTGCAGGTCGGCGTTCCCCGCTGCTACCTGCCTGTCATCCTGCCCTGAAGAAGAATTCAGAAAGGGTTCAGCCTCGCTTCAGCTTGTTCCGGCAGTCTCTCCGCATCCCCATGTCGCCCGACCTCCGCAATTTGCCTACTCGATTTGTTTGCCGGGCCCGACGGCTCGTGTGCCATGGTGGCACCGCCGGACGCTAATTCACCGCGGTTGTTGCGAAAGCGACTGCCCCTTACTCTGCAAAATGAAGATTTCCACCAGTACCCCTGCTCCTGACTCGACCGTCCCGGTGGGTACGGTCGTGGGCAAGCCCGCCAAGAGGTTCTGGCCGTCCGGCTGGTGGAAGCTGATGGAGCTCCGGATTGGAATCCTGCCGTTGCCGGTGTTTCTCGTACTGCTGGCGGTCATCGTCTGGTTTACGGCCCAGGGTGGGAAATTCCCCGGTGAAATCTGCATGATGATGGCGGTGCTCGCGGTCGGTGGCTTCGCCTGCGGCGAAGCAGGCAAGCGCCTGCCGGTGCTGCATCACTTCGGGGCCGCCGCGATCTTTGCGACCTTCATCCCTTCCTATCTCACCTACCGGAAGATCCTGCCCGAGCCGCTGATCGTGAGTGTAACGGAATTCACCAAGAGCACCAACTTTCTCTATTTGTTCATCGCCGCGGTCATCGTCGGCAGCATCCTTGGCATGGACCGAACGGTGTTGATCAAGGGTTTCGTGAAAATTTTCATACCGATCGCAGCCGGCACCGTGCTGGCCAGTCTGGCTGGCGTGGTGACCGGCACGATTCTCGGCCTCGGGGCGAAGCACACGCTGTTTTACCTCGTGGCGCCTGTGATGGCCGGGGGGGTGGGCGAGGGGGCAATTCCTTTGTCCACCGGTTACGCCGAGATCTTGCACCTGAAACAGGGCGATCTGTTCGCGCAGGTGCTCCCGCCCGTGATGTTTGGCAGTCTGATGGCCATCCTGCTGTCCGGAGCGCTCAATTTCATCGGCAAGAAATTCCCCGGGCTCACCGGCGAGGGCCGTCTGCAGCCGGGCGAGCACGACGAGTTGCATCTCCAGCAGGATGAGATCAAGGGACACATGGATGTGACCCATGTGGCTGCGGCCGGCAGCCTGACGATCACTTTCTATGTCGTGGGCATGTTTTTGGCCGGTTACTTTGGAAAGTACCAGATCACGGTGCCCGCCGCGTTGTCGATGCTCGCGCTCGCCGTCGTGGCCAAGCTCGCCCACGCCGTCTCGCCCCAGTTGCAGGCCGGGGCGCAGGTCGTGTACCGGTTCTTCGCCTCCGGCGTGACCTATCCGCTGCTTTTCGCCATTGGCGTGGCCATGACCCCGTGGGACCGGCTCGTGGCGGCGTTCGCCCCCGCCAATCTTCTCACGATCGGGGTGACGGTCACCACCATGGTGACGACCGGGTATTTCGTCGGAAGCTGGATCAAGCTCTATCCCATCGAGACGGCAATCATCACCGCGTGCCGTTGCGGGCAGGGCGGCACGGGGGATGTGGCGATTCTCACCGCGTCGAATCGCATGCAACTGATGCCCTTCGCCCAGATCGCCACGCGCATTGGTGGCCTTATCACCGTGACCCTGGCCTTGATCGCGATGCGGGCTACGCTATAACGCCCGGTCAATGTTTCTGTCGCACCGGACCCTTTGCCGTTCGTTGTGGGGCTGCCTCTCCCTGCTCGCCGCCGGTTCCTTGTGCGCGGTGATGATTGATGAGATCCAGGTCTACACTGACGATATCAACGCCCCCGGCCGGTTCGGACTTGAACTTCACGTCAACACCACGCTGCAGGGCCGCGCCGCGCCGGATTATCCGGGGGAAATCACGCCGGAACACGGCCTGCGCCTCACCCCGGAGTTCTCCTACGGGCTCAATCGCAATTTCGAGGCGGGCCTCTATCTCCCGGGCGAGCGGACGAGTGACGGCAGTTACCTTCTGGCCGGAACGAAGGTCCGGCTCAAATGGATGCCGGTGCAGCCGGATGGGAAGGCGGGCGGCTGGTTCATCGGCCTGAACGGCGAACTGTCGTATCTTCCCCGGCGGTTCGACGAAACCCAGTGGGGCTTCGAACTGCGCACGATGCTGGGTTACCATGCGGCCGGCTGGCTGCTCGCGGCCAATCCGGTGCTGGGTTGGGGGCTCAGCGGCCCGGGGCGAAGCAGCCGGCCCGAGGCGGAAATGCAGCTCAAGGCGGCCGGGGAAGTGGCGCACGGGATTTCGTTCGGTCCGGAATATTATGCGGACTTCGGCCAGTTGGGGCGCGCGCTGCCGTCCGCCCGGCAGGAACACACTCTCTTCGCCGCGTTCGACATCGACCTGAAACCTTGGGTATTCAACGTCGGGCTCGGCCGCGGGCTCTCCAGCTCGGCTGACAAGTGGACCCTGAAGTTCATCTTCGAGGTCCCATGGTAGCCGGCGGGCGCAACGCGCTTGCCAGCCGCCGGCCGTTGCCATTGGTTGATGCCGCCCCGGTCGGGGTTCCGCACGGGTCCGGCCGCCCCTCCCCTCCATGAGTCTTCCCGCCCAGTCCTTTCCGCGCCGCTGGGCGGTTGTCATTCTGCCAGGCCTGATCCTCTACTTCGTGCCGTTGCCGGGGTTCAATGCCGTGCAACAGCATTTGCTGGCGATCTTCGCCGCGACGATTGTGGCGCTGGTCGCCCGGCCGGTGCCGATGGGGGTCAGCGTGCTGTTGGGAGCCACCTTGTTGCTGCTGACCGGCACGCTGCCGCTGGAAAAGGTTTTGGCGGGTTTCGGCAATTCGACGGTGTGGCTGATGTTTTCGGCATTTCTGTTCGCCCGCGCCATCACCACCACCGGGTTGGGCGTCCGCATCGCTTATCTTTTCATCAGCCGGTTTGGGCACACATCTCTGACGCTGGGCTACTCGGTGGCGATTTCGGACTTGGTGCTGGCGCCGGTCGTGCCTTCGGACACGGCGCGCGGTGGCGGCATCATGGCACCGATCGTCCGCAGTCTGGCCCTGGCGCTGGATTCGGCACCCGGACCAACGGCGAACCGCATCGGAACTTACCTGACGCTCGTCGGTTTCCACTGCACCTATGCCGCCTCCGCGATGTTTCTGACCGGCATGGCGGCCAATCCCTTGATCGCCGGTTTTGCGCAGAGCATCGCGCATGTGGATATGACCTGGGGCAAGTGGGCCCTGGCCGCCTCGGTTCCGGGTTTGTGCACCTTTGCCCTCATCCCCTGGCTGCTCCACCAGCTCAGTCCGCCTGATCTGCGGGATACCGAGCACGCCCGGAATCATGCCCGGTCCCGGCTGCAGCACATCGGCCCGATGAGCCGGCAGGAAATATATCTGGTCACCGTCATGTTGCTCGTGATGGCCGGTTGGATCAGCGCTCCTTGGCATGGCATCTCAAACACCGCCGTGGCGCTCGGCGGCGTCTGTGTTATCTTGCTCCTCGGCGTAATCAGCTGGGACGATCTGCTCGGCGACCGGTCAGCCTGGGATGCCCTGGTCTGGTTCGCGCTGCTCCTGATGATGGCGGAACAGTTGAATGAACAGGGGGTGATCGACCTGATCTCCCGCTCGGTCTTCAGCCACATCCAGGGCTGGCCGTGGCCGATGACACTGGCGGCGTTGAGTATCGCCTACCTCTATGCACACTATTCGTTTGCCAGCATGACTGCCCAGGTCTCCGCACTTTATCCGGGGTTCCTTGCCGCGGCGCTGGCGGCGGGCGTGCCCGCGCCGATCGCCGTTTGGCCGCTGGCTTTCTTCTCCAACTTGAATGCCGGCATCACGCATTATGGCACCGGCTCTGCTCCGGTCTACTTTGGCGCGGGTTATGTTTCGCAGAACCAGTGGTGGACGATCGGTTTTGTCGTCTCCGTGGTCAACCTCGCCATCTGGCTCGGCGTCGGGCTGATCTGGTGGCAGTTGATCGGGCTCTGGTAGCCGCGGCTCAGTCCGGCTGCAAGACCGGCTCGCTGGGTTTCAATCCGGCGGCCAGTGCCTTGGCCGACTGGTCCGCCGATTTTGTGTCGCCGATCGGCAGTTCAAACACCACCCGCAGACCCATGGCGCCGCTCCCCGCTTCGGCGCGAATCACACCGTGATGCAGTCCGATGATGCTGCGTGAAATGGCCAGACCAAGTCCGCTGCCCTTCACTTCGTTTGTCGCCGCCGCTTCGAGCCGGACAAAGCGGTCGAAAATGCGTTCGCGCTGTTCCGCCGGCACGCCCGGTCCTTGGTCCTCCAGACTCACCCGCCAGACATCGACCATGAATACGGAGGTCAGCCGGATCCGCCCTCCGGGCGGCGAGACGTTGATGGCATTCTGCAGCAGGTTCAGGAGCACTTGACGAAGCCATTTGGAATCAAAGTCGACCGCTCCGTCGCCCTCGATCGTCGCGGTGAAGCTCATGCCGCGATGCTCGGCCAGGGCGCGGGCGTCCAGCTCAAACGACTGAAGGAAAACCCGTGGATTTTCGCGGCGAAAATCCAGCCGGACCGCCTGCGCCTCCGCGCGGGAAAGAAACAGCAGCTCCTCGATGATCTTGTTGAGCCGGGTGATTTCCTCGAGCTGCATCTGTACCGCCTCCTCCTGGGACGGGGTCAATCCACCCTCAACCAGGAGCTTTTCCGCCTGCAGGCGGACAAGCGAGAGCGGGGTCTTCAACTCGTGCGAGGCCTCGGCGGTGAACCGGCGGATTTGATTGAAGGACAGTTCGAGGCGGTCGAACATCTCGTTCAACAAACGCGCCAGATTGGAGATCTCGTCGTGCACCGCACCCACGGGGATTCGCTCGCTCAGGTTGTCGGACCGAATGTGGTTGGCCGTCTCTTGGATCAGGCGCACCGGCCGCATGGCGGCGCGACTCAACACCAAACCCATGATGACGCTGGCCACCAACATCAGGCAGACCAGTATCAGGCTGGTCTCGGTGTAGCCTTCCATCACGACTCCGACCTGACGGTAGGACGTGCCGATCATCACGTCCATTGGGCCCAGGATGAATTCGCCGACGCGAAGCTCCCCGATGCCGTCTGCCGTCACGGTGAACACGTGCTTGCCGGGGATGTCGGGCAACCGGTGCCCGGCCAGATTGCTTGAGGCGAACAGCACGCCGTTGCGCTTGGCATGGATCTCAACGTAAAAGAACACGGAGGCCACCTCGACGGCGCTGTGCGTGCGCTGCTGGATTTTCTCCACCGAGAGATTCTCATATTCCGGTCCCAACTCGGCCTTGATCTGCTCGAACTCCGCCGCATTCAAGAGGTCGAGACCGTGCACCAAATGCGAGTTCAGGAGGTAGTAACCCGCCACGAACAGGCACACCATGGTGGCCGTGGAAACGCCCGCATACAACAAGGCGAGGCGTGTCCCGATGGACCTCATGGGAGCATCTGGTAGCCCACGCCCCTGACCGTCTTGAATAGCGGCCGGTCGGTCGTGACGTCGAATTTGGTGCGCAATTTGCTCATGTAGACATCAAGCAGGTTGCCATCGATGTCGTAGTGCGACTCCCAGACTTTCTCGGCAATGAGCGTGCGCGGGAGGATGCGTCCGGGATTTTGCAGGAAGATCTCCAAGAGCGCGAATTCCCGGCTGGTCAGATCCACGGGGGTACCCTTTGCCGTGACCGTGCGGCCCAGCAAATCCATGCGAATATGCCGGTGTTCGAGCACGGTGTCCTTCACGGCGCTCTGACGCCGGAGCAGCGAGCGCACCCGCGCCAGCAGTTCCTCCAAGGAGAACGGTTTGGCGAGGTAGTCGTCGGCGCCGACGTCCAGCCCCTTGATCCGGTCCTCGACGGCGTCACGGGCGCTAAGGATGAGCACCGGCTCGTTGAACCCGCTGTGCCGCCATTCCTTCAGGAGATCGAGTCCGTCCCCGTCGGGCAGGCCCAGGTCGAGGATGATCGCGTCATAGCCGGTTTCGCACAGGGCATCGCGCGCCTCGCGGCACGTCGGCACCCAGGTGGCGGTGTAGCTGCGCTCGGACAGGCCTTTCTTGATAAAATTGCCGAGCCGGCGCTCGTCTTCAACAATAAGGATTTTCACGGGGTCAGGGCGGGGTGGATGGGGTCGCCGGATTGCATTCAAGCTTACTCTGAAGGACGGCGCCAGTGGAAACTCCCCTAATTTATTTTCAGGCAGGGTTCATGGTGCCTTCAGGTATTGGCCCCATCTTGCGCCATTCCCCCAGCGTCGAACCCCGCCAATCCGCCACCCCATGTCCCGATTCACTTGTTTGCTGCTTTGCCTCGCCGCGCTGGCCGTCGCCGGTCGCGCCGCTGATTTCCGCGTCACGGGCCGCTTCCCGGTGGGCGGCGATGACTCGCGCTGGGACTACCTCCGGGTGGATCCGGCGACCCGCTATCTCTACGTGGCGCACTTCACGAAGTTCGAGGTGCTGGATGCCGACAGCGGGAAAAAAGTCGGGGAGGTCGGCCCGGCCAGCCGCGCCCACGGCGTGGTCATCGTGCCCGCGCTCAATCGCGGCTTCGCCACCAGCGGCAACGACAATGCCGTCATCATGTTCGATTCCCGCTCCCTGCAGACCCTCGCCGTCATCAAGACCACCGGTACCAATCCCGACGCCATCCAATATGACGCGGGGGACACGAAGAAAGTCTACGTGGTGAACGGCAGCAGCGGCAACGTCACGGTGATCGATCCGGTGACGGCGAAGGTCACCGGCTCCGTCACCCTGGCCGAGGGCAAGCTGGAGCAGATCTGTTTCGACGGCCGGGGCCGGGCCTTTGTGAACAACGAGGACAAGAGCTGCGTGCACGTCTTTGACACGCACACTTTGCAGCCGGTCGCCACCTGGCCCGCCGCCCCCGGTGAAGGCGGCACCGGCCTCGACATCGACCCGGAGCATCACCGGCTGTTTTCCATCTGCGGCAATGACAAGCTCGTGGTGTTCGACAGCGACACCGGCCGCGTCGTCGCCACGCCCGCGAGCGGTGAGGACGCCGACGGCGTGGTGTTTGATCCCGCCACCGGCCGGATCTTCACCTCCAATGCCGATCGCACGATGACGGTCCTCCACGAAGACACGCCGGACCAATATTCCCTGATGCAAACCGTCCCGACCGGCATTGGCGCCAAGCAGATCGCCCTCGACCCGAAAACCAGCCGGATCTTTCTTCCGACGGGGAAATTCCAGCCCAGCGCGCAGAAACTGCCACCGGTGGTTCCGGGCACCTTCGAGATTCTCGTCGTCAGTCCCTGAACCTGCCCATGAAAATTTTCCGCCGTCTCATACTGACCGCCGGTCTTGTCCCCTTGGCGCTCGCGGCTGCGCGCGGCGCCAACCGGTCGCTGCTCTTCGTCAGCCAGGCCAAGGCCGCGCCGGATATCGTGGCGGCGGATGCGAAGATTCAGGAGCATCTCGCGGCGCTCGGCTTCACCGTGACCTTTGCCGACCAGCGCGACCCGGTCACCGTGGCCGAGGGCAAGGAGGTCATCGTCATTTCCTCGGGCGTGAGCGCCCATGTGATCGAGGGCAAATACAAGGCGGTGCCCGTGCCGATCGTCACCTGGGAGGCTTACATGCTGCCGCATGTCGGTATGACCGGCAAAAGGGAGGAGGCGGATTTTGGCACCCGCGAGGGGAAGATCCGTTACCTATGGATGGTCAATGCGCCGCATCCGCTTTCCGCCCACCTGCCCGCGGGCCTGCTCAATGTCGTGAAGAAAGGCGGGCCCATGAACTGGGGCCGCCCCGGTCCCGGGGCGATCGTCATCGCCACCTTCCCGGGCGAATTGGACAAGTCCCCGTTTTTCGCCTACGAAAAGGGCGCGACCATGGACGGCGAAAATCTCGCCCCCGCCCGGCGGGTCATGATTTTTCTCGATAACACCACCTTTCCCGGCCTCAACGAGGCCGGCCTGAAGCTTTTCGACGCCGCAGTGACCTGGGCGGCGGACGGGCACTGAGCCCGGGTTGGGTGAGGGATGACGATTTTTATGCCCGCGTCACCCGGGCATAATCATTGCCCGGCTATATTTCATCTTCACCATGCCTTTTGTGAAACTGCTCCCAGCAAATTTTTCCGGCCGGTGTGGCCTTGCCGCAATCCTGCTCTGCTCGGGCTGCGCGAGCTATGACGGCAAGCCCGGGGCCTTGGATACGCCGGCCGTCGAGGCGGCCCTGCAGGCGCCCTACCTTGACAGCCTTCGCGTGGCCGCGGCAAGAATCGAGCATCCGTTGCTCCGGCCACTGGTCATCGACGGCCGCGACGGGTTTTCTCCGGATGAGGTCGCGGTGATGGCCGTGCTGGCCAGCCCGCAGTTGCGCGCCCTGCGCGACCAGCGCGGTGTGGCGCAGGCCCAGGTCTTGCAGGCCGGCATCCTGCCCAATCCCCAGTTGGGCTATGCGCTCGACCAACCGCACGGCAATGCCGACCCCAGCCTGGTCACCGGCAGGAATCTCGGCCTGAGTTGGGATCTGACGTCTTTGCTCGGCCGGCAGGACCGTGTGGCCGGTGCCCGGGCCACCGCCGGCGCGCTTGCCCTGGATATCGCCTGGCAGGAATGGCAGACGGCCCAGGCGGCGCGGCTGGGCGCATTTCGGCTGCTCGGCTTGCAGCAGCGGCTGCCGCTTCTCCGCCAGATGGAGGACGATTACGCCGGGACGCTGGCCGCGGACCGGCAGGCCTTCGCCGCCGGTCAGATCACCGCCCCCGACCTGACGGCGGCCAGCGACCGATGGATCGCGGCGCAGAACAGCCGCCTGGCCGCGGAAAAGGAGGAACGCACGGAGCGCTCCAGCCTCAATCTTGCTCTGGGCCTGCCGCCGGACGCACTGCTGGCGCTCAAGCCCGCGGCGATATTTGCCGCGTTGCCGGTCGACGTCACCCCGGCGACGCTGCTGGCCGGACTGGAGAAACGCCGGCTCGATCTGGTCGCGCTGACCTTGGGTTACGAAAGCAACGAGGCCGGTCTGCGCGCCGCCGTGAAGATGCAGTTTCCAAAAATCGGCCTCAGCATCGCGAAGGTCAACGACACCAGCGACGTCCGCACGCGCACGTATGGAGTGACGTTCGATCTGCCGCTGTTCGACCGGAACCAAGGTGCGGTCGCCGTGGCCCGGGCGACCCGCCAGCAGCTGTTCGACGAGTATGTCGCGCGGGTGGCGGAGGCGCGGGCGGACGTGGCCCTGGTTTTTTCCAATCTGGCGGCGTCCCGGCAGCAGCTCCAGGTGGCGACCGACGCGCTGCCGGAGTGGGAACGCCTCGCGGAGGCGAACGAGCGCGCTTTCGCCGCGCACAATGTCGACGTGGCCGCCTACCGGGACGCCCGCGGCGCCCTGGCGGTGCACCGGCTTGAGCTGGTGAATCTGCGCCAGCAGCTCTTGGAGCTGGAAGTCTCGCTCGAAATTGCCACCGGCCGCCCGTTGCTGAACCTCAACCCGCCGCACTGATTCCCCCATGAAAAAAGCCCTGCTCATCCTTTTTATTGTCGCCGGCCTCATCACCGCCGGAGTCTGGTTCAATTCGCGCCATGCCGGCGCGGCCGGTGAGGAAGAGGTCAGTCCCGCCGCCAAGGTCGAGACCACCCCGCTGACCGCGCAGACTATCGCCCGGACGATCGAGGTGTTCGGCGTCATCGCGGCCGCGCCCTCCGGCGAACAGGTGGTCAGCGCGCCCTACGATTGCATCGTTCGCCGCGTCGAAGTCAGCGCCGGCGCGACCGTTGCCGCCGGGCAGCTCCTGTTGGAAGTGGACCCCAGTCCGGACGCGAAACTGGCCGCCGACTCCGCGCGCAGCCAGCTCACCTTGGCGAACGGCACACTCGCGGCCACCCAGCAGCGCTACGAACTCAAGCTGGCGACCGGCCCGGAGCTCCTCACGGCCCGGCAGGCCGCGGAGGATGCCAAGCTCAAGGCCGACAGCTTGGCCGCCCGCGGCCTCGGCGGGGATGGCCGGATCATCGCGGCCGGGTCCGGTGTGGTGACGAAGCTGGAAATTGCCCCGGGAGTCCTCGTCCCCGTGGGCACGGCGCTCGTGACCGTTTCCACCGGCGGTCAGTTCGAGGCGCGTCTTGGCGTGGAGGCGGCCGACGCCAGCGCGGTGGCCGCCGGCCAGGCCGTGACCCTCGAGTCAGCCAATCGCCCGGAGCTGGGAAAAGTGATCACG
Organism: Opitutia bacterium; assembly: GCA_037446975.1. Lineage (GTDB taxonomy): Bacteria > Verrucomicrobiota > Verrucomicrobiia > Opitutales > Opitutaceae > Lacunisphaera. The sequence goes on along the minus strand of JBBIHQ010000018.1, from coordinate 39,865 downwards.
ACCGTGCGCAGCATCGGTGCCGCGCTGGATCCCGCAACCGGCGCGGCCGAGGTGCGCGCCGCCGTGCCCGCGGGTGCACCGCTGCTGTTTGGGGAACATGTGCGGGCCCGGATCGAACTACAACGCGCCGACCATGCGCTTGTCGTGCCGCGCAGCGCCGTGCTGGCCGACGGGGACCGACCGGTGCTCTTCACCGTGGTGAATGGCAAGGCGGTCCGGCACGAGGTGAAGCTGGGCCTGACCACGGACGATCGGCTCGAGGTCATGGGCGCGGACCTGCATGCAGGCGATGCCGTCGTCACGCTGGGCAACTATGAACTGGAGGACGGCATGGCGATCCAGGTGCCGGCGAAGGAAGAACAGAAGGCCGGCGCCGCCGAGTCGGCGAAACCCGCGGCGGAGGAGAAGCCGTGAATTTTGTCGCGTGGATGCAGGCGCACCGGCGCTCGGTGCTGTTCCTTCTGGCATTGCTGGCGCTCGGCGGCCTCGCGGCGACCTTCCATCTGCCGGTGGCCCTGTTTCCGCAGGTCCAGTTTCCCCGCATCGTGGTGAGCCTCGATGCCGGCGACCGCCCGGCGGAACGGATGACCGTCGAGGTCACCATGCCGGTCGAGGAGGCTGTGCGCTCGGTGCCGGGGTTGCGCAGTTTGCGCTCCAATTCCAGCCGCGGCAGCTCGGAAATCTCCATCAACTTCAACTGGGGCCAGGACATAATCTCGGCGATGCTGCAGGTCGAGTCGGCCATCAACCAGATCTTGTCGGCATTGCCCGCCGGCACAAAATTCGAAGTGCGGCGCATGGACCCGACGGTGTTTCCGACCATTGCCTACACCCTGACCTCGGAGAAGCAATCGCTCACCGCGCTCCGCGACATCGCCTTTTACCAGCTGCGGCCGCTGCTCTCGACGGTTCCCGGTGTCGCGAAGGTGCAGGTCTTCGGCGGGACCGAGGCGGAATACCGCGTGATCGTCGATCCGGCGCGGCTGCAGGCCCACGGTCTCACCCTGGACGACGTGGCCAAGGCCCTGTCTGCGGCCAACACCATCAGCGCCGTCGGCAAGCTGGAGGACCACTACAAACTCTACCTCGCGCTCGTTGACAGCCGCTTTCAGAACAAAGAGCAGATCGGCGAGACGGTCCTGTTCAAGGGCCCGTCCGGCCTGCTGCGCGTCGCGGACATCGCCACGGTCGAACTCGGGACCGTGCCGAAATGGACCCGGGTCACGGCCGACGGGCACGATGCGGTCATTTTCCAGGTGTACCAGCAGCCCGATGCCAACACGGTGCAGATTGCGCGCGATGTGCAGGCCAAGCTGCGCGACTACCGGGTTCAGCTGCCCCGCGGCGTCCGGGTCGCCAACTGGTATGACCAGAGCGAGCTCATCGTCGCGTCGGCGACGAGTGTGCGCGATGCCGTGTTCATCGGTGTGCTGCTCGCCGGCGCGGTGCTGCTGTTGTTCCTGCGCAATGGCAAGATCACCCTCATCGCGATGGGGTGCGTGCCGGCGACGCTGGCGGCGACGGTGTTGCTGCTGAAGCTGCTCCACAGCAGTTTCAACATCATGACGCTGGGCGGCATGGCGGCGGCGGTCGGGCTCATCATCGACGACGCGATCGTCATGGTGGAGCACATCGTGCGGCGCTTGCGCGGCGTGCACGGGCCGCACCATGGCCGCGTGTGGGCGGCGGCGGCCGAGTTCACGCGGCCGCTTGTGGGCTCGTCGTTCTCGACCATCGTCATCTTCGCGCCGCTCGCGTTCCTGTCGGGCGTGACGGGGGCCTTCTTCAAGGCGCTTTCGCTCACGATGGCGGCCAGCCTGGTGATCTCCTTTCTCATCGCCTGGCTGGCGGTGCCGATCCTGGCCGATCATTTCCTCGGTGAGAAGGACGCGGCGCAGGAGGAAGGCGGGCCGCTGACCGAGCGCTTTCACCGCGGATATACGACCCTCATGCGGCACGTCCTGCGCCGGCCGGCCTTGGTGCTGGTCGGGGTCGTGCCGCTGCTGCTCGCCGCCTGGCTCTGCTACCAGCGCGTCGGTTCGGGCTTCATGCCGTCGATGGACGAGGGCGGCTTCATCCTCGATTATCGCGCCGCCTCGGGCACCTCCCTCAGCGAGACCGACCGGCTGCTCCGGCAGGTGGAAGCCGTGCTGCAGGCGACGCCGGAGGTGCAGACCTACTCGCGCCGGACCGGCCTCCAACTGGGCGGCGGCCTGACCGAGGCGAACGAAGGGGATTTTTTCGTCCGCCTGAAGCCGCAGCCCCGCCGCGACATCGATGAGGTGATGGACGGGGTGCGGCAGGAAGTGGGGAAGACGGTTCCCGGCCTGGAAATCGAGATGGCGCAGCTGATGGAGGATCTCATCGGCGATCTCACCGCTGTGCCGCAACCCATCGAGATCAAGCTGTATTCCGACGACGGTCCGCTCCTTGATGCCACCGCGCCGCAGGTCGCCGCCGCGATCAGTCGGATTGCCGGGGTCGTGGATGTGAAGGACGGCATCGTCCTCGCCGGCGACGCGCTCACGATCAGCGTGGACCGGGCCAAGGCCGCAACCGAAGGGATGGATCCCGACGCGGTCACCCAGGCAGTCAACGCCCTGCTCGACGGCGCGACCGCGACCACAAGTGTACAAAGCGGGCCAAAACTGGTCGGCATCCGCGCTTGGATTCCGGAAAAGGATCGGCGCACCGTCGAGGCTGTCGGCAACCTGCGGTTGCGAGCTCCCGACGGACATTTCTTCCCGCTGCGGCGCGTCGCCGCCATCACGACGGTCACCGGCCAGCCCCAGATCGTGCGTGACGACCTCAAGCGGATGATCCCGGTCACCGGCCGCATCAACGGCCGCGACCTCGGCTCGACCATCCGGGATGTGCAGAACGCCCTGACCAAGCCGGGCCTGCTGCCCCACGGGGTTTATTTCACGCTCGGCGGAACCTATGCGGAACAGCAAAAGGCCTTCGGCGGACTCCTCGCGGTGTTCGGCGGCGCCGTGGCGCTGGTCTTCCTGCTGCTGCTGTTTCTCTACGAGAGTTTCCGCACGTCGTTTGCCATGCTTGGCTGCACCCTGCTGGCGCTGTCCGGCGTGACCATCGGACTGTGGCTGACGCGCACCGAGCTGAATATCTCCTCGATGATGGGCATGACGATGATCGTAGGCATCGCGACGGAGGTGGCGATTTTCTATGTCTCCGAACTCGTCTCCCTGCCGGCGGAAGTTGAGCCGCATCAGGCACTGATCGAGGCGGGCCTGAATCGCATGCGGCCGATCGCGATGACGACCTTTGCCGCGATCCTGGCGCTGCTGCCACTGGCCTTGGGCATCGGCGCCGGTTCGGCCATGCAGCAACCGCTCGCCATCGCCATCATTTCCGGCCTGATCCTGCAGCTACCCGTCGTGCTGATCGTCCTGCCGGCGCTGCTGTCGCTACATTTCCAGGGTAGGGGATCCGCGCCGCCCACGGTCACGCCCGCGGCCATGGATTGACCGCGCCGATCGATGACTGACCACGACCAGTCTCCCGGAACGCGGCCGGCGGGCGCGCCGCGAAGCCGGGAAATCACCCTGCGGTTCCTCGCCGAGCCGGTCGACGTGAACTTCGGTGGCAAGGTGCACGGCGGCGCCGTGATGAAATGGATCGATCAGGCCGGCTACGCCTGCGCAGCCGGCTGGAGCGGCCATTATTGCGTGACCGTATTCGTGGGCGGCATCCGATTCCTGCGACCAGTCCTTATCGGGCAAATAGTCGAGGTGAGCGCCCGGATCATGCACACCGGCCGCACCAGCATGCACATCGCAATCGAGGTGCGCGCCGGTGAATTGCGCGAAGGCGGGCTGAATGAAACCACACACTGCACGATGGTTTTTGTGGCGGTCAGCTCGACGGGCGGACCGGTACCCGTCCATTCCTGGGTGCCGGTGACTGCAGAGGACGTGGCGTTGGAAAGATTGGCGGTCCGGCAAATGGAACTGCGGATCGCCATGGAGGCGTCGCTCAATGCGCCCCAACGTTGACGACCGGGATCAGACAACGCCAATCCACGCTCGGGCAGTCCAGTTGAATGGCCGTTGGGTTTCCCCCAGGGTTCTTTCGGCGGTCGCGCGCAGCACGTCGATGCCCAGATCGCTTTCACTGCAGCCATGTTTTAGCAACGTCTGGATATAACCCTGGCTGAACAACAAACCGACCAACCGGGCGGCATTGCCAGGGTCGTGGTGGTGTAAGGCAACCTCGGTCACGTTCAGGAAGAGGCCGCTGGCCTGCATCCGGGAGAGATGCCCGGACTTGTCCCAAAAGCGCAGCCGGGACTCGAGTCCCAGCTCCCGTTCAAGCCGGCGGCCCCGGAGAATGCACATTTCAAAGGCCGCGGTTGCCTCCGGCGCCGTGGTGATGGGTGGCCAGTTGTAGTCACACACGGCAAATACCCCGCCGGGTTGCAGCAGGCGTTTGACCTCGGTAAAAGTAGCGAGGGGTTCCATCCAATGGAGGGCTTGCTGGCAGCAGACGACGCGGGCGCACTGTGCCGGCAGGCCCGTGGCGTGGGAGAAGCCCTCACGGTAGCTGACGTTGGCGGCCGTGGTCGCCGCCTCGGCGCGCAACCGCATGTCCGGCGTGGGCTCAATGCCGACGACCCGTTCGGCTCGCTCAGCCCAATAGCGGGTCGACAGACCGGTGCCGCTGCCCAGGTCGACAACGAGGTCTGGGCGCAGCACGCCCGAAAACTGCGCGACCGTCACGGCGAGCGTGGTCGGCGGCTCCGCCCGGTAACAATCGTAGAGGTCGGCGAATCCGGTGAATCGCGCGACATTGCCCGAAAACTCCGGGGATGCGGGCATCGGTTATTCGACCTGATGCAGGCTCGTCGCAACCTGGCTGGATCGCAGTGGCAGGAAGATGGCTTCATGGAGGATGACCTGCTGGCCTTCGCGGCTGAGAATGAAGCGGACAAACTCATCCAGGGCGGGGGCGAGCGGCTTCCCCGGCGCCTTGTTCACGTTGATGTAGACCAACCGGCTCAACGGATAGGTCGCACGCGCCACCTCTTCATAATCGGGGGCGACGAACGGGCCGGCGGCGGAGGCGGAAAGGGCCAGCAGCTTCACCCCGTCGCCCACATAGGCCAGGCCCGCATAGCCGATGGCGTAGCGGTCAGCCGCGACATTCGGCGAGACCGGGAACACGGTATCCACAAAGTTGAGGTCAGAGCGCCACTCGCCCCGCTGCCCGCCCACGCTGAGCACCCGTTGGCGGACGAATTCCTCAAAGCCGTTCCATGGTTTCACGCCCCAGACATGGATCGGCTTGTCGGCCCAATCGCCGGTCAAGCCTAGCTGCCCCCAGGTCGTGATCGGGACACCTCCCCGGTGTTGGGTGCTGGAAAGAATGGCATCGAGCTGGGCAAAGGAAAGCTGGCGCAGCGGATTGTCCTGGTGGACGAAGAAAACCACCGAATCGAGAAAACCGAAGTGCCGGTAAGTGCCGCCGGAAATCGGAATGGTGCAGGGACCATAACCGAATTTCTTCAGGAACCCGGAGATGTCGGAGGGCCGCAGCTCCCGCGAAACGGTCACAAAGTCGATGTCGCCCTTGCTGAGCTCCACCGCCCCGAGGCTTCCGGCGTACGGCGGCGGAACGTCAATGACGACGTTCGGATAATATTTTTTAAAGGCGGCCGCCCATTGTTTTGTCAGCACCGCCAGGACGTCGGAGGCGGCGCCATGCAAATGTCCGGCGAGGGTCGCGCTCTGTCGCGGCGTAAACGCCGGCAGACCGGGATCGAGGGTCGGTTGAAGGAGCTCCGGCTCGGGCAGCGTGCGTCCCTCTTGTTTCCAGAGTTCGGTTTGGGCCGGCGTGGGGCGGGCGGGCAGAGGGCGCGCGCTGAGCGGCGCAAGCAGGGCGGGCAGGGCGAGGGCCAGCAGAATGAGGCGGCAGGATCGGGAGCGGGGGGATGATGAATGAGACATGGGGTGGGTTCCTTTCGCGGAATAGGTGAGACTGGCGGCGCGCCCGGCGCACCTGCCGGCAGACTACGATATCCGGCTGAAGCCAACATGAAAGTTACCCTAATGGAATTTCAGATCGCGGGGCGGGGTGCGCAACCCTCGTCTCGCGGCGGATCGAGACCGTGGCGGGTCATTGCCAGATCCACCTTAATTATTTTTCAGCGACGGTTAATCCCCCGGCAAGGTTGCCGGCCCATTGTGGTTTTCCATGATGAACCATGCCAAACCCCTGAGTCGCAATCCCCACCTGATCCGCTGGGTGAAGAAGATGGCTGCGCTCTGCCAGCCGGACCACATCCACTGGGTGGACGGCTCGAAGGCTGAAAACGACGCGTTGTGCGCCCAGATGGTCAGGGCCGGAACGTTCATCCGGCTCAACCGGAGGAAATGGCCGGGCTGCTACCTTGCCCGGTCAGACATAGGCGACGTGGCGCGCGTGGAGGACCGCACCTTTATCTGCAGCCAGTCGGAGGAGGCGGCCGGCCCGACCAACAATTGGGTCAACCCTTACGAGATGAAAAAAACCCTGCGCGGGCTTTTCGCGGGGTGCATGAAGGGCCGCACGATGTATGTGTTGGCCTACAGCATGGGTCCCATCGGTTCACCCATGTCACAGATCGGCGTGGAGCTGACCGATTCGCCTTACGTGGTGGTCAACATGCGGATCATGGCGCGGATCGGGGTGAGAGTATTCAAGCTGATCGACAAGGACTTCAAGCGCGTGGTGCCCTGCGTCCATTCCGTTGGCGCACCCTTGAAGAAGGAGCAGAAGGACGTGGCGTGGCCGTGCAACAAGGAAAAATACATCGTGCATTTCCCCGAGACCCGCGAGATCTGGTCCTACGGCTCGGGTTACGGCGGCAACGCCCTGCTGGGCAAGAAATGCTTCGCTCTCCGGATCGCCAGCGCGTTGGCGCGCGATGAGGGCTGGATGGCCGAGCACATGCTCATCCTCGGAGTGGAGAATCCGCAAGGCAAGAAGGCCTACGTGGCGGCGGCGTTCCCGAGCGCCTGCGGCAAGACGAATTTCGCCATGCTCATTCCCCCGCCCGCCTTTGCGAGGAAAGGCTGGAAGGTTTGGACCGTCGGCGACGACATCGCCTGGATCAAGCCCGACGGGCGCGGGCGCTTGCGGGCGATCAATCCCGAGGCCGGGTTCTTCGGCGTGGCGCCCGGTACCGGCCACCACACGAATCCCAACGCCATGGCCACACTGGCGAAGAATTCCATCTTTACCAATGTGGCGCTTACCGACGACGGCGGCGTCTGGTGGGAGGGCATGACGGAGGATCCGCCGGCGCACGCCATCGACTGGCAGGGCAACGACTGGACGCCCGCGCTGGCAAAGGAGAAGGGCGTAAAAGCCGCCCATCCAAATTCGCGCTTCACTGCGCCGGCGTCACAGTGCCCGACGATGGATCCCGACTGGGAACACCCCGCGGGCGTGCCGATCAGCGCATTTATCTTTGGTGGCCGTCGGGCGACGACCATGCCATTGGTCTACCAGGCATTCAACTGGAGCAGTGGCGTCTATGCCGGCGCCACGATGGGCTCGGAGATCACCGCCGCGGCCGGCGGCACCCTCGGCAAAGTCCGCCGCGATCCGATGGCGATGCTGCCGTTCTGTGGCTACAACATGGGCGATTACTTCCGTCACTGGATCAACATGCAGCGCAAGCTCTCCGAAACCCCGCGTATCTTTCACGTGAACTGGTTCCGCAAGGACAAGGACGGAAAATTCATGTGGCCGGGATATTCGGAGAACATGCGCGTGCTCAAGTGGATCTTCGATCGAATCCGGGCCGGTGGCCGCGCCAAGGAAACCCCCATCGGCTGGACGCCGCGCTATCAGGACATCGAGTGGCAGGGCCTGGATTTCCCGCGCGAGAAATTCGAGGAGCTGCAGACCTTTGACCGGACGGCCTGGCGCGCCGAGGTGCTCGGGCACGAGGAACTGTTCCTCGACCTGCACACCCACCTGCCGAAGGAGCTGATGTTCGAACGCGAACTGCTGATCTGCCGCATGTGAGCGGTCGCGGAGTCAGGTCAGCGGTTGGGTGCTGACCACCACTCCGTCCTCATCGCTGTAGACCCAGTTGCCGGGCGCAAAGGTTGCGCCGCCGAAACTCACCGGCATGTCCACCTGTCCGGTGCCGTTCTTGGTGCTCTTGCGCGGGTTCGACCCGAGGGCCTTGATCCCAAGGTCCAGGGCCGCCAATGCCGCCGTGTCCCGCACCGCCCCGAAGATGACGACTCCGGCCCAGCCTTGCTTGAGCGCGCTTCCCGCGATCATGTCCCCCATCAGTGCGGTACGCAGCGAGCCGCCGCCATCCACGACGAGCACCGCTCCGTTTCCCGGCCCGGTCAGCAGCTGCTTGACAAGCGCATTGTCTTCGAGGGTCTTGATGGTGCGTGCGGGCCCATGGAATACGGCCCTGCCGCCATACTGCCTGAACTGAACCTCACAACTCTGGAGGTCGCCGCCATATCTGTCGATCAGGTCTGCCGTATGAAAGTGCATGCCGCTGTAAAGTTCGCCGCCGGGCAGGCTCAGCAGGCAAGAACGCGAGGTTTAGCGCAAGATTCAAGGTGCGCACCCGAACCAAGGGCGGTCGAATGTCCTGAAAAAAATTGGATGCCAATATGAAATCCGACCAAGGCCATCAGTGAGATGGACGCCGCAAGGCCGTCGCCAGATTAGGCATTCGGCCGAATAACAATCCGGTTGACGTTTGCTTTATGAGGCCCGCCAATCACTTGCGTCGGTTCGATTCCGCTCCGCGCTTCCACTTCCAACTGTTCAATAGCAAGGAAGTAGGAGATTCGGGTGTGAAACGGACACCTTTTCTTCTACTCCGGGAAGAACTTGGCGTGGCTGGAACCAACCCGATCCAATAGCTAATCCGGCCTTGGCGCGAGTGACATTACTCCATGCACAACGTTGCTCAGCCCTTCGTACGGGAACGGCTTCTGGAGAAACCCGGACACTCCTTTGCACGAGCAGCGCGAACTAACTTCCTGTTCGTTGAAGCCGCTCATCAACACGACCCGCACGTCTCCCCGGATTTGACGCAAGGCAGTGAATGCCTGCTCGCCGTCCAGATGCGGCATGGTGAGGTCCATCAGCACGAGAGTGAAGCGGTTGGGATCCGCCCGGAAAATCTCCAGTGCCTCGCGGCCGTCGGCGGCCAGCGCCACCTCGAAACCCAGCTTGGTGAGCATCAATGCCATTGTGCTCCGGACTGACTCTTCGTCGTCCACCACCAGAACGCAGCCTTTGCCGCGCCAGATCTTCTTGGCCATGCCTTCGGCGGTGATCAGTTCAGCACTGCCGGCCGCGCAGGGAAAGAGGAGTTTGAACGTCGTGCCATGACCCAGCTCCGAGTGGAGCTTAAGGGTGCCATTATGCCCGCGCATGATCCCGAGTACGGCGGCCAACCCCAGGCCGCGGCCGGCGAACTTGGTCGTGAAGAAAGGATCGAAAATCCTGGCCTGGGTCTCGGTGCTCATGCCACAGCCGGAGTCGGCGACTTCGAGGAAGACATAGGTTCCATCCGGCAGTTCCGGCGCCAGCAATGTGCCGCCAAGATACTCCCGGTCCACCCTGGCCAGCCCGGTGCTCAGGCTGATGAAGCCGGTCTTTTCGCCGATTGCCTCAGAGGCGTTGATCACCAGGTTCATGATCACCTGCCGGATCTGCGTCGCGTCGGCCTCGATGGCCGGCAGGGAGGGGAATAAATCAAAACGCAGCACCGCCTTCTTGCTGATGGAGAGCTTCAAGAGATGAGTGGTCTCCCCGACAAGGGAATTGAGGGAGAGGTTTTGCACGACGAAGCGGCCTTTGCCCGAGTAGGCGAGCATCTGCTTGCACAGGTCGGCTGCCCGCAGGGAGGCTTGCTTGATGGTTTCAAGGTTGCCGTGCACCGGTGAGCCAACCGGCAGGTCGAGGGTCGCCAGTGTCGCGTTACCGAGGATGCCGGTGAGTATGTTGTTGAAATCGTGGGCGATCCCGCCGGCCAGCACCCCGAGACTCTCGAGTTTCTGGGTCTCGAGCAGCTTGCGCTCAAGCGTCTGGCGCTCCGCCTCCGCGAGCTTACGGCCAGTGATGTCCTGGATCGTCCCGAGCATCTTTTGCGGGCGACCGTCGGAGTCGAATTCAAGACGGCCGATGCCGTGGACCCAGCGCTCGGCGAGATTGTCGCGACGGATAATGCGATATTCCTTGTTGAAGGCCTTGCGCTGGCCGATGACCTCATTCTTGAAGTAATCGGCCATCATGGTGCGATCGGCAGGGTGGATGATGTCCACCCATCCTTCCACCGAGTGTTCGTAATTTCCGTCGATTCCAAACACCTGGTCCAAGACCGGCGAACTCCGCCATTTGCCGGTGGAAACGTCGAGGATGTAGCTGCCCAGGCCCGCGATGGTTTGCGATTCCCGTAACAAAGTTTCACTCTCGCGGAGCGCGGAATCCGCGCGCTTCTGCTCGGTGATGTCGCGCACAATGCTAATGACGGTATCGCCGGTCGAAGGCACCACGCGGGCCTCGAAATGCCGCTCCCGTTCGCCGATCGGAATCGTATAGTGCACCTCCCGCAACACGCCCAGGTCCAGAACTTCACCGAAAGTCTTCAGGAACAATTCGCCAATGGGCTTGGGCATGACTTCCATGACTTTCCGATGGAGGAAGGATTCCGGTGGCATGAAGAGCAGGCCCGGATCCGGCGCCTTGACCGACAGAAACTCCCCGTTCCGCCGGTTCGTGAAAATGAGGTCTGGAATCGCGTTCAGGAGGGCCCGGTTTTGGGCCTCGCTCTCCCGCAGCAATTCCTCCGCCCGCTTTTGTCCGGTGATATCCTGGATCAAGCCGTCGTAGGAAACCAAGACGCCGTGCTCATCGCGATGCGGGACGTAAGTGTTTCTCACCCACCGCGTCGTTCCGTTCTTGTGGACGATCTGATGTTCAATGGGTGGCGGATCTTCGCCGGCCAGAACACGCCGGGCCTGGTCCTCCACCTTGGATCGGTCCGCCGCCGCCACCATGTGATACCAAAGATAACGGTCGCGAACAAACTCATCCTCGCGGTAGCCGGTCACAGCCAGGCAGCCCGGACCGTGGGTCGTCTCCACCGCCCGCCCGCCGGCCACGCGCACGGTGTAAATGTAGTCGGTGATCGCTTGAGTGATCCTCTGATAGCGTTCTTCGCTCTCACGCAGCGCCGCCTCCGGTGGATTGCCCACGGTGGCGGGGGATAAGCCCGACAGTGGTGCGGGGTTCTTGCCGCGGGTTCCCGGCGGCCGGACTTGGCGTCGCGTTCTCAGAGTCGGCTCCCGGTTGGATTAGCGCACTCTGCGAGGATCGGCTCAGGTTGGACCGGAACATTGTGCCGGGATCGAACGATTGGGGGCATACAGACCCGGAACTCGGCGATTCGCCAAAGCCTGGCGAGGTGGAGATGGATGACTCGATTGGGCACAACAGGGCGAATGAGCGATCAACGGACGGGCAAGTATGCCAGAAGAGCGGCGACGCCGGCTGTGCATAAAGAGACATTCACGGCGCAATACTTGCGAAATAAGCCGGCTATCACGCCACCTTGAGACTGGATCCCCGAGAGCAGGCCACCAGGCTGGATCAATGGCGCTGCCGATTTCCGGCGCCGTCGTGAGCTCGTCGCAAACGGGGATGCGGCTCCGGTAGAATAAATGCGCGGGCCAGCGACCGACCGTGTCATTGTACGGCAAACCAATCCTGAAATCTGGCGGCAAGCAGGTTGGCCTGGCCACCGATCACCTGCAATTCGGGCGAATATTTCTTCATTGCGCGGGGATCATTCAACGGCGGATCAACCAGGCCAGGCTCGGATGTCCGATGGATAGCGAGGGAGCTGCCAAAGCCACGCAGCTGCATGGTGAAGGTGAGTCGATTGATTTTGCGGACTCATCCGGGACAAAAATACCTGATCCTCGCGCCGGCCTGCCTGGCTTGTCGCGCAGGTCCCGCGGATGCCGTCCGCTCAGCGGGTGAAGAACGGATTGTGCTGTTTCTCCTGTTTCAGCGTCGTCAGCGGACCGTGGCCGCAGGCGAGAACCGTATCCTGCGGCAGCTGGAAAATCTTCTGCTTGTTGTTGCGGAGCTGCATCTGGTAGTTCGCGATGCTGCCGCCCATCGAACTGGCGAAGAGTGAGTCGCCGACGATGGCGAGCGGCCACGCCAAGCCCGTGACGTAATAGGTCGTCTGACCCGGCGAATGTCCCCAGGTGAACAGGGTCTTGATCGCAAGTTCGCCGAGATGAAAATGCGCGTTTTCGTGAAAAACTTTCGCGTCCGGCCGGTCGGCTGGTTCGAGCTCGCTCGCCCAGACCTCGGCGCCGGTGGCGGCAAGTCGGTCAAGGTCGGCAATGTGGTCGTCATGCGTATGCGAGAGAAAAATGTAGCGCAGGGTCAGGTTCTCCGTCGCGATCGCATCCAACATCGCCTGGGCAGTGGCGCCGGTGTCGAAGGCCGCGGCCAGTCGGCTGCGCGCGTCCCACACCAGGTAACTGTTCACGGTCATGTCCTCGAAGGCGGTGTTGAACATGACGAATCCGCGCGGGAAGACCGGTTGATCTGGATACCATTCCCGTCGGGCGTGGGCCAGCAGAGCGTCGCCTCCCAGACCGAGGGCGTGGGCGACGGATCGGATGGCGTGCTCGCGAATTTCCCCGGCCTTGAGGGCGGCGAGGTCCGCGACCGCTACGCCGGCCTTGTCGGCCAGTGCACTATCCGACAGGTGGTAGCCGCGCTGGGCCTTGCCGATGACGTCGGTGAAATTGTCCTCGAGGGGAATACGCGGCATGTTGCCTCCACCAATCCTGCCAAATGAGTTTTTTCGCAAGCCGGGTTTGCTGGCGGGCGGAGCGCCTCAACCTGGACACTCCTCGGAACTGCGCGAAGTACGCCGCGCTGATCTTTTGGAAGCCGGCCAAATTGCCTCGTCGTTTTCGCTTCTCCGGACGACCGATCAGCGCATTGCCTGCCGTCTGGCTCAGTCCCACTCCAGCACCAGAAGCGACACCGCCTGGCGGGGCAGGACAAATTGAAGGGTGGCCCGACCATGCGCGAGGGCCGCCGTGGCAGGCGCATCCATCCGCGCGAGCTGGCCGGCGGCGCGAAGCTCCCTGTATTGGACGAGATTCGGCCAGGCGGGCGAGCCCAGCCGCTGCCAGGCGGTGAAGGCATTGCTGTGCTCCCGGTCAATGCGGTAGTGGGTCAGCCGTGCAGTCCGCCCGCGTTCCGGCAGACCGGCGATGGAGAGGCTGACCTGGGCATCCGGCCCGGGCACATCGTCGTCGTGATAGTGCCAAACAAGCACGCAAAGCTTATTGGCGTCGAGACTTGCAAGGGCCCCAACGTCGGGCGTGCCACGCACGCCGTCGCGCATAATCGTGCCAAGGGGAATTTCAGCCGAACTGGCCGTTTCAACGCGCTGGCCGCCCATCTCCCTGAACATGCGAAAGACATTCAGCACCGGCAGGTCGAGGCCGTTGGTCGACAGCACGCGCTGGCCGGCGAAATAGGGCTGATCCTCAAACTCGAAAGCCCACGTAAGAGCCCCCTCCAGGTTAACTCCGTGCCGGTCCGCCAGCGCATACTCCCGCGCAAAACTCGCTGCCGTGTAGCTGGAATACATCGTGCCCGTGCGGTAACCAAGCTGTGGTCCCTGGCAAGCGGCGCAGCCGTCCGGATCGGATTCCCCGATGATTATGGGTTTCCCCTTTAGTTCAGGCACGGCGGCGATCAGGCCAAAACCTTTGTCGATTCCGTCGAGTTGCGCTGCGATTCCCAGACGCACATGACCGTCGACGAAGCTGGGCGACCCCTTGGCATGGAACGAAAGGAAGTCCGTGGGCGTACCCGTCCTTCCGGTGGCGTAGTTGGTGCCGCGCGCGACGTGCGCCAGAAAGTCCTCCATGAACTTGCCGCCACTCCCGGCGACATCGGGTCCGCCGACCCGGGCGGTGGGCAGAGCCCGGCGCACGGCGGCCACCGCGTAATCATGCAGCTTGTAGAATTCCTCCGGAGTGGCATGCCAGTAGGCGGAACCGTTGGCCTCATTCCAGACTTCCCAATACCACTGCTCAACCTCCGCCCGGCCGTAGCGCGCCACGCAATGGGTCACCCATTGGTAAACAAGTTCGGCCCACTTGGCGTAGTCTTTTGGTGGATAAGACCAGCCGGTGCCAATGACATCGTATGGAAGTCCGGGCCGCCATTCGTGTTGATACGGATCGGGATGGACCGACAGCGCCTGCGGCATGAAACCAATCTGAGCGTAAGGTCGCACTCCCCGGGCGCGGTAGGTGTCGAAAATATGGTCGACGATTGTCCAGTTGTACACCGGGTTGCCCTGCGCATCTTCGGTGTAGACATTGGTGCTGCCCCACTTGAGGGCCGGTGTGCCGTCGCCGCTGGTCAGCAGATTGTGGGCGCGGAAAAACACCTGTTGCGGGCTGAGGTTGCCCAATTCGGCCAGCAACTGGCGACCATCCTTCATCGTGGCATAATTGGGTTCATCGGCACCGAAGAACCTCCAGACGGGCTTCATCTCCCCGATGGGTTTCCCGGCGTCGACCTTAATCTCAACCGGAAACGATCCGACCGCGGCAGGCGTGCCCATCGGTTCGGCCGCGGTCAGTAGACTTGCGGCCAGCAACTCGAGCGACAGACAGACGAAAATCAGGCGGGTCATTTCGGCAAATAATCGCGGAACAGATGCTTTATCGCAAGCCGGCTTTGGTTCGGCTGGCACGAGGCAGGTCCGGCCCGCTTGGTCCGGGATATGGCGGCGGTCGGGATTTCCCGGAAAGAGATTGGCGGCCATCAGGATAATCGCTTCGCTGACCACATGGCAAAGTGGCTTCTGGTCGACGGGTACAATATGGCGTTTCGCGCGTTTTACGGAATGCCCGAACTGACGCGCAGCGACGGCTTTCCCACCGGGGCGCTGCACGGCTGGATGAAGACCATGTGGCGTTTGGAAGACGAAGAAAAGCCGGAGGCGATGCTGGTGTTCTTCGATCTTGGCGGTTCACAGGACCGGCTGGCGCTGCATCCGGAATACAAGGCGCAAAGGAAAGAGACGCCGGAGGCGCTGGAAAAACAGATTCCGGTCATCAAGGAACTCACCCGCGCGATGGGTCTGGTGGGGGTGGAATTGGACGGCGTGGAGTCGGACGACCTGCTGGCTTCGCAGGCCAGAGCGCTGGCCAATGCAGGCCACGAAGTGCTCATTGTCAGCGCGGACAAGGACTTTGCCCAGTGTGTGGACGGTCAAATCAAGCTGCTGCTGCCGCCGCCGACCGCCAATCCGAAACTTGGCTGGCGGGTGTTGGACGCCGCCGGTGTGGTCGAAAAATTCGGCGTGCCGCCTTCGCAAATTGCGGAGTACCTGGCCTTGATTGGCGACACCTCGGACAATATTCGAGGCATCAACGGGGTCGGTCCGAAGACGGCGGCGAAATGGTTCACGGAGTTCAAGACGCTGGAAGGCATCATCGCGCATGCGGCCGAATTGCAGCCGGCAAGATTCTGCGAACTGGTGGCGGCCCAGGCGGAGGCCCTGCGCCTCAATCTCAGGCTGACGACCCTGCGCAGCGAATCGCCCTTGTTGATGGTCGGGCCGGGCGAGCCGTCAACGGTGAAGCTGTTTGCCCTGCTGGAGTCACTGGAAATGAGGTCCAGCCTCACCGAGGCGAGAAAGAGGTACACCGGGCAGACGGAACTATTCTGACTGAAGCGGGCGCAGAGTCGAGAGGCGAGGCAATGCGAACTTGCCATCCGAAGCCAGAAGCGGAAGATGCGCGGCAAAGGATCTATTCATGGACAAGAAAACGATAATGAGGAAAATCTCCGAGAAAGTCGGACGGGACAAGGCGATCGACCTCGTGATGCAGTCTTACAACACCGAGTTGCTGACCACACTGTTGAACCGGCTGGAAGAAGCCAAACCCCGCATGATTGGCGGATATAAGCGGCGCGACCATCTCGAGGATGCCCTGGAACGGGTCCTCGAGGTCTGCGACCTGACCAACTGAAGCCGGACGGGAGATTTGCCGCGGATTCCCGGTGACCGCTTACTTCTCCGGCGGCTCAAATATGTAGCCGATGCCGTGAACCGTCTTGAAAGAATCAAGCGAGAGGCCGTTCTTCTCAAACGCCGCACGGATTTTGACGATGTATTGGTCCAGCGAGCGGCTGCGAATGTCGGCATGGATTCCCCAGACGGAATGAATCAGCTCTTTGCGGGTGATCACCACCCCAACGTGTCCGTGCAGATAGGCGATTATGCCCAGTTCCTTGCGGCCAATCTTGTGCGTCGTGCCGTTGGGGAAGACTATCTCCAAGCGGTCGGGATGCACCTGCGTGCCGAGAAACGGGAAAGGCCCGTCGATGGTGCGGACATTCTTGGTCACGTTGAAGTCCTTGTTGGATTCAGCGCGCCTTAGGACGGCGTTGATCCGCGCCACGAGTTCGAGATAGCTGAAGGGCTTGGTGATATAATCATCACCACCCATGTTCAGGCCTTTGATCTTATCCTGCTCCATCGAATTTCCGGTCAGGAAAATCGTCGGAATGTTGATATCCTGCTCCTTGAGTGACTTGAGCAGCTCAAAGCCGTTGATGTCGGGCAACGTGAGGTCAAGCAGCAGGAGGTTCGCAAAGTTGTGCTGGAGGAATCGCAACGCCGGCGCGCAACGCGTGTAGGCCTGGACATTCATTCCAGCGACCTCGAGTTGTTCGGTGATGATTCCGAGCAACTCGGCTTCGTCTTCAACTGCGACGATGAGAGGGCGGGGTTCTGCACACATAGGATTTTGGATGGATTGAACCTTCGAAGGACTTTTACAATTAGCCCATGGTTTGTCAAAGCCTTGTTCGCAAGAGTTCTACGCCGCAGTTTGACAGAGAATTCTTGTCATTCAGGCAGCCCGGCCGTTCGCTTCGCCAAACATCTGCGACCGGAATTCACTTCAACCTGACTAAAGCCATGAAGGTCACCCTAGGACTCTTGCAGCAGGCCTGCACTGCTGACCCGGCAGCGAATATGGCCAAGACGCTCGCGATGACCGAACAGGCGGCCAAGCGGGGAGCCAGGATCATTTGCACACAGGAGCTTTTCCGTTCGCAATATTTCTGCCAGAGCGAAAATCACGACTGCTTCAGACTGGCCGAGTCGATCCCCGGTCCGAGTACTGAAGCATTCCAGCGACTGGCGAGAAAACACCGCGTGGTGATTATCGCTTCACTATTTGAGAGGCGCTCGGCGGGCCTCTACCACAATACGGCGGTGATCATCGACGCCGACGGCCAGCTGTTGGGCCGTTACCGGAAAATGCATATTCCGGACGATCCGCTGTATTATGAGAAATTCTATTTCACCCCGGGTGACACGGGCTTTCGTGCGTGGCAGACCAAGTTCGGCCGGATCGGTGTGCTGATCTGCTGGGACCAATGGTATCCCGAGGCGGCGCGGCTCACGGCGCTGCAAGGGGCGGAGATAATCTTTTATCCCACGGCGATCGGCTGGCATCCGCGGGAGAAAAAACGCCAAGGGGTCAGGCAACATGTGGCATGGGAAACCATCCAGCGTTCCCATGGCGTGGCCAACGGCTGCTTCGTGGCTGTGGCCAACCGGGTCGGATTGGAAAAGCCGGTCGGCGGGCCCGGTATCGAGTTCTGGGGGCAGAGTTTTGTCGCCGGAACGAGCGGTGAGATTCTGGCCCGGGCGGCCAGCGACCGGGAGGAGACGCTCCTGGTGCCGCTTGATCTCGGTCACGTGGATCTGACGCGCACGCACTGGCCGTTCCTGCGAGACCGCCGGATCGACGCCTACGGGGATCTCACAAAACGATTCATCGACTGAGTCATGCCTGAAAAGAAGACACCCGCGGCCCTTGGATTCCGGATGCCGGCTGAATGGGAGCCGCAAGCCGCAGTCTGGCTGTCGTGGCCCCACCGCCACGCGACATGGCCCGGGCTATTCCGGGGAATTCCCAGGGTGTTTGCGAAGATTGTTGCCCAGGTCAGCCGGTTTGAAGCGGTTCGAATCAACTGCGCCGCACGGCTGCAACCGGGGGCGAAGCGCCTCTGCGCGCTGGCCAGCGCGGACATGAGCCGGGTGACGTTTTTCAACCACGCGACCAACGATGCCTGGTGCCGCGATCACGGGCCGATCTTTGTAAGGAACGAGAAAACGGGTGAAGTGGCGGTCACCGACTGGAAATATAACGCCTGGGGCGGGAAGTATCCGCCGTTTGGCCTCGACAACGGGATTCCGGCGAAGATCGCCCGCCAGCAGAAGATGCACCGCTTTGTGAACCGCATGGTGCTGGAAGGCGGATCGATCGACGTCAACGGCAACGGGGCCGTGGTGACAAGCGAACAATGTCTGCTGAACAAGAATCGGAATCCGCATCTTTCCCGGACGGAGATCGAGCAAAACCTGCGCGATTTTCTCGGCGTGCGGTCGGTCCTTTGGCTGGGCAATGGGATTGCCGGTGATGACACTGACGGGCACGTCGACGACATCGCGCGCTTCTTCAAAGCTGACGGACTCCTGGCGGCAATTGAGCCGAATCGGAGCGACCCCAACCATATTCCGCTCAAAGAGAACCTTGAGCGAATGCAGGGTTTTCGCACGGCGGCGGGGAAGAGATTCGAGATAATCAATTTGCCCATGCCCAAGCCGTTTGGCTTTCGCGGGAGGTTGGTGCCGGCCAGCTACGCAAACTTCCTTGTGGTCAACGGGGCGGTGCTGGTGCCGCAGTTTCGCCAGAAACAGCGGGACAGCGCGGCGCGCGCAATACTCGGAGATTGCTTCCCCAACCGGGAAATCGTTCCGATTGATTGCTTCCATCTGATCTGGGGCCTCGGCACCCTGCATTGCATCTCGCAACAACAGCCGGCCTGACCGGTCTCAACTCCACCATGAAGATTTCAATTTTCTCCGCGCTTTGCCTCTCCGTCCTGTTGGCCGGATGCGATTCCATGTCGTCGCGCGTCGAGGAGCGCTTTGCCCCGGTGCCACCCCATACCCGCACATTTGCGGCCGATCGGCACGCGGTATTTGAAGCCGCGCAATCGGCAGTGAAGGACGTCGGGCTGATACTGGGACGCAGCTCGTTCGCCAAGGGACACGTCGAAGGCTACACCCCGATCCGAACCGGCGATGCCACAAGTGATTCCCGCCAAACCACGATACGGATCGATCTCACCCAGACGGGAGAGGGGGAAACCGAGGTCGCGCTGACGGTCTCGGAGCAAAACGAAGGCAAATTTCCCGGCGGCGTCAGCGAGCAGGCATTGCGCGAGCACAGTCTCTACGAGACGTATTTCGCTGCCTTGCAGAAGATTCTAACGGAAAACGGAGCGTTGAAGGAAGTTGGAAATCGCTGATTTTTCTCTTGCCGGGGGTGAGGGGATAGGGGACTTTCGGCCCCTTTCGCGGCGTTCTTAAGTCAAGCCGGTGCTGCCGCGACACTCCCGCCGGCTTGTTCGACAGTCCAACCCTCAACCAACGGATCCGCAAGGATCCACGCCGGAAGCCGAGCGCCTTGGAGTAACCGTCCGACATTCCGACCACAGTTCATTATGAGTTCGTTAATGCAAGACCTGCTCGCCCAGAGCTCCTTCGACAAACTGAAGGAAGGATCGATTGTCTCGGGCGTCATCACTGAAATCCGGGCCAACGAAGTCGTCGTCGATATCGGCGGCAAAGCGGAAGGCGTCATCTCCGCCAACGAATTTGCCGACCTCGGCGAATTGCAGATTGGCTCCACCATCGAGGTCATCCTCGAGAAGCTCGAAGACAAGGAAGGCAATCCCATCCTTTCGTACGAGCAGGCGCAGCAGAAGAAGAACTGGGAAAACATTCTCCAGAAATGCCAGGAGGGCGCGGTCGTGGCCGGACGGGTCAAGGCCAAGGTCAAGGGCGGTCTGATCGTTTCGATTGGCGTGGACTCGTTCCTGCCGGCGTCGCACATCGACATCCAGCCACCGAAGAACCTCGACCAGTATGTCGGCCAGACCTACGACTTCAAAGTTCTCAAGATCAATCACGAGCGGCAGAATATCGTGCTCTCGCGCCGCGAACTCATCGAGGAGCAACGGATCAACAAGCGCCGTGATCTCCTTGAGAAACTGCAGCCCGGCCAGCTCCGCAAGGGCGTGGTCAAGAACATCACCGACTTCGGCGCATTCATCGACCTCGACGGCATGGACGGCTTGCTCCACATCACGGACATGAGCTGGGGCCGCATCGGGCACCCGTCCGAAATGCTGAAGCAGGGCGAAGAAATCGAGGTGATGATCATCGACATCAACCGCGAGAAAGAGCGCGTTTCGCTCGGCCTCAAGCAGACCAAGAACAATCCGTGGGACAACATCGATCACAAGTTCCCCGTGGGCTCCAAGATCCACGGCAAGGTCGTCAATCTCGTGCCGTACGGTGCCTTTATCGAGCTCGAGCCGGGCGTCGAGGGCCTCGTGCACATCACCGAGATGTCCTGGACCAAGCGCATCAGCAAACCGTCCGAATTGCTCAAGGTCGGCCAGGAGCTGGACGCGGTTGTCCTCGGCATTCAGCGCGAAGAGCAAAAGATTTCCCTCGGCCTCCGCCAGTTGGAGCCAAACCCGTGGGATATGGTCCGACACAATTATCCGGTGGGTGCCCGCGTGCGTGGCAAGGTCCGCAACATGACCACCTACGGCGCCTTCGTCGAACTCGAGGAGGGCATCGACGGCATGGTGCATGTCTCCGACATGTCCTGGACGCGCAAGATCAATCATCCATCCGAGATGCTCAAAAAGGGCGATGAGGTGGACGCCATCGTCCTCGACGTCGATCCGAACCAGCAGCGCATCAGCCTTGGCATGAAGCAGCTCGCGACCGATCCGTGGACCGACATCGACAGCTTCTTCCGCATCGGTGACGTCGTCCCCGGGGTTATCTCGAAAGTGACGACCTTTGGCGCCTTCATCGAGCTGAAGGACGGCATCGACGGCCTCGTGCACATCAGCCAGATCCAGGAAGACCGGGTCGACAAGGTGAAGGACGTACTCAAGCCCGGCCAGGAAGTGCAGGCCCGGGTCATCAAGATCGACCGCGAACAGCGTCGCATCGGTCTGAGCATCAAGGCGGCCAACTACTCGGCCGAGCAGCTGGCCCAGGAAACGGCGACCTACGATCAGTTCACCAAGAACACGGGCGGTTCCGACCTCACGAACCTCGGGGATATCTTTGACGAGGCCTCCAAGAAGGAATAATCGTCCGTCCAACTTGGCCATGCTTCAAAGGCGTCCGCTTCCGCGGGCGCCTTTTTCTTTGCCAGGGATCGATCACTGCCAGCCACGATGTCCGAAGCGGCCTTTGCTCGATTAAGCGGCCGAAATGGTGCCCATAAGCACCGGATGATTGATTTCGCGACACACGTTTCTGGGCAAAGATTACGTTGAAGCGACCGAACTACCATATAGCTTGTCCGTCAGCTAAGACGGAACAGGTCCGATGTTCGCAAAAATAATCTTTGGTGCTCAGCCCGCCGGACGCGGTCGGTGGCTCTTGTGGCTGCTCGCCTGGTGGCTGGCAACTGCGGTCCACGCGTTCCCGGCCGAGCCTACCGGACCTGCGCCGCGGGTGGTCTCCCCGGTGTTGATTACCAGCTTTGAGCAAATTTGGCGAATGACGGATGCGGAGACCAAAGAATGGCATCACCTTCGGATGGAATACGTGGTCTATTATTATGACCCGCCCTGGAAGGCGATGTGGGGCCGAAGTGGCGAAACCGACAGTTATCTCTCGCTCGGCAACGAACCGTTTTCGATCAAGCCGGGACAGAAGATTCTGGTCGAGGGGATGATCCTACCGGCCCAGGGAATGATCGTTGACCAACCGAAGGTCACGATCCTGGCAGACAAGACGCCGGTACAAGTGCTGTCGGCGACCGGTGATGTCGGCGATACGCAGCGATTCAACAAACGGCTTGTCACCCTCGAGGGACTTGTCGACGCGCAATCGACCAGAGACGCCAATCACGAGGAACTGGGACTCGTCGTCGAGGGTCTGAACGTGCTTGGCCAGCTTTTTATCCACGGCGGAGAATTAGCGCCGCAATTGAAGGGATCGCTGATTCGAGCCCGGGGGGTATATTTTGCGCGAAGCGAATCAACGTCAGCAGCACCCCAACTGGAGATCTGGATTCCGGATGTTCAGGACGTCAGGGTTTTGGGCCAGCTTGACAGCGCCGAGCAGTTCCAGCTGCCCTTAACCACGATCAACCAGCTTTCGGCGGTTGGGTCCAACAGGCCGGTTCGGATCGCGGGATCGGTGCAGGAACAGGAACCCGGCAAATCGCTGACCATCCGGGACAAGACGGGCGTCGTCGCGTTTCCGACGGCACAGACTCTGCCGGTGGCGACGGGCGACCAAGTGGAGGCGGTTGGGTTTCTGGCGCCGCAGGGAAACGAGTGGACCATACGGCAGGGTCTCTATCGCCGCGCACTGCAGGTCCTCACGAGTTTCCCCGCAGTCTTCCGAGCTCCGGAAAAGGAGAGGAACGAGGTGCACCGCATAAAACTCGATCTCGTCGTCTACTATTCTGACCCCTACTGGAAAGCGCTCTGGGGCCGCTGTGAGGGCGAGGACAACTATCTTTCGCTGGGCGAACAGCCGTTTCCCATCAAGGCCGGCCAGCGAGTCCTCATCGAAGGGCAGGTGGTGCCCGCGAATGGCCTGAAGATCGACCAAGCCAAGGTGACCCTGCTTGCCGATTCCGTACCTTGGGAGATATTGTCCACTCGCGGGAGCATCGCCAGCACGGACCGTTTCGACAAACACGTTACATGGGTCGAGGGTTACGTTGACCGCCAGATCCGGACGGATGAGCACCATCTTGAACTCGATCTGGTGGTGGAAGGCCGGTCCGTCGTCGTACGGCTGCTATTGAAGCCGGGGGAAGCGGTACCCGAGTTGGAAGGTGCGTTGCTAAAGGTCAAAGGGGTGTATTCCGCGACGCCTGATCCCACCT
Source organism: Opitutia bacterium (assembly GCA_037446975.1). Lineage (GTDB taxonomy): Bacteria > Verrucomicrobiota > Verrucomicrobiia > Opitutales > Opitutaceae > Lacunisphaera. The sequence goes on along the minus strand of JBBIHQ010000018.1, from coordinate 16,793 downwards.
CCAGGCTTCCAGTGATCGAAGTGTGGGTGCAGGGCCTCCAGGATATTGCGGTCGGCGGATCCCTCTCGCGGGACAAACAGTTTGAGCTGCCGGTAACCCCGATCGAGAAGATCGCCACGACAGCGCCGGACGGGCCGGTTCATCTCGTGGGGGTCGTACGCGAGCAGCAGCCGGGCAAATCCCTTACGATTCGCGACGAGACGGGTCAGCTCGTTCTGCAAACAGCGCAAACGCGTACGGTGCAACTCGGCGAGCGGGTGGAAGCGGTCGGGGTTCCCCAGATGGTCGGATCGGAGCTGGGTTTGCACGCCGCACTTTATCGTCGCAAGCCCGTCACCGGGCTGGAGTCCGCCAGCGACCACACAAGCCTGCGACTGGCCGATCAACTGCGCGAGCTTCCCGCCGAGGCGGCAGCGCGAAGTTATCCGGTGAAGCTGCTCGGCATCATCACTTGGGCCAACAGGGCGGCGGATTTCTTCTTTCTTCAGGACAGTAGTGGCGGTGTGTGCGTGTTCCAACCTCCGACCAGAATCACCGGCACAGTGGTGGGCGCGCGCGTTGAAGTAACCGGCGTGTCGAGTGCCGGCAAGTTCGTGCCCGTGGTGCTGGCAACCAGCGCGAAGACTACGGCCACCGTCGATCTGCCTGAGGCCAGGCAGGTTTCGTTGGAGCAGGCTCTGACCGGAATCGAAGAAGCCCAGTGGGTCGCGATGAGCGGCTACGTGCGCGGAGTCGCCCACGACGGACCCTGGGCACGGCTGGAAATGACGACCAGCGCAGGGGAGTTCTCAGCGCTGCTGCCGTGGAGCACCCAAATTTCGAAATTGCTCGGTTCCGTTGTGCGGGTGCGCGGTGTCTGCAGCGCGCTGACCAACGCCAAGAGACAACTAACAGGGATTCAGCTTTGGGTGCCATCGCCCCAGTATTTGGAGGTTGAGGAGGCGGAACCGGCGGATCCGTTTACGGTGGCAGCGCGGACGATTGCGAGTTTGCGGCAATTCAATTCGATCCAGGCGGCCAACCGGCGGGTGCGCGTTACCGGAGTGGTTGTGCAATTCACCCCGGGGCACGTGTTGCACATTCAAGAAGGGACCGAGGCGGCAATGGTGTTGAGCGCTGGTACGTCTCCGTTGGTGCCCGGCGATCGGGTCGAGGTCGTGGGATTTCCGGGCCGGGAGGGCAACCGGGTCATATTACGCGAGGCGGTTTATCGCCGCGTGGCGGCCGGAGCAGAACCGGTGCCGGTGGAAATCCCGAAGCTCAGTCCGGGTAATATCGATCTGGACGGACAGCTGGTGCATATTGAAGCGACGCTGCTGGATCTGGGTGCCCAGGAAAGAGGCACCCGCTTGATCATGCAGAAGGACGGCATCGTCTTTGAAGCGCTGCTTGATACGGAAAAGAATGCCGCGCCCGCCGATTGGGTGCCGGGCAGCCGGCTGGGTTTGACCGGCGTCTATCAGGTGCAGTACGACGAGAACAAGCGACCCCACTCCGTGCAGCTGCAGCTCCGGTCGGTGAAGGATGTCCGGGTGCTACAACGCCCATCGTGGTGGACCGGGCCGCACTTGCTGGCGGTCACCGGTGTACTGTTCATCTGCGTTGTCCTTGGGTTGGCGTGGGTGTCCGCGCTCCGCCGGCAAGTGCGGCAACAGACGGAGCAGATCCGGGCGCAGATCGAGATTGAGAAGGCGGCGCGGCTGGACGCTGCATTGGTGCGGGCGTCTAAACTCGAATCGCTTGGCCTGCTGGCCGGTGGCATCGCCCATGATTTCAACAATCTGCTCACCGTGATCATGGGCAACCTGTCGTTGGTCCGGATCATGCAACGCCTGGATCCCGAGAGCACCCGCTGCTTGCAGGAAGGGGAGCGCGCCGCGCAGCGCGCCCGAGATCTGACCCAACAGCTGTTGACATTTGCGAAAGGCGGAGCGCCGATTCGCGAAGCCGTCGTACTCGCAAGCGTGGTGCGGGAGGCGGCCGAGTTCGGATTGCATGGCTCCAAGGTGCGCGGAGAATTCGCCCTGCCTTCGGATCTATGGGTGGCGGATGTGGATAAGGGACAGATTATGCAGGTCGTGCACAATATCGTCATCAATGCGATCCAGGCGATGCCCGATGGCGGCGTGATGCACGTTGAGCTGGCCAATGCCGAGGTTGCGCCGGGGGTCGTACCAGCGTTGGCGGCCGGCCGCTACCTGAAACTCGTTATCTCGGACTCGGGTGTCGGGATCCCTCCGGAAAGCCTGCCGCGCATATTTGAACCCTATTACACGACCAAGAAGCAGGGAAGCGGGCTGGGGCTGGCGACGGTCTATTCCATCATCAAGAAGCACGGCGGACACATTGAAGCGGCTTCATCTTTGGGGCATGGCTCCACATTCAGCATCTGGTTGCCGGCGGCCAATGCTCCCGCGGCTCCGGTTTCCGTCGCGTCGGACCCGGCGCAGACAAAGACCGGCCGGATCCTGCTCATGGACGATGAAGCGTCGATCCGCCAAATGACCGAGTTGGTCTTGCAGAGGTACGGATTTGAGGTAATGACCGTGGTCGACGGAGGCGAGGCGGTGCGCGAGTACCGGGCGGCGCTCGATACTGGCCGCCGTTATGACGTGGTAATCCTCGACTTGACGGTCCCGGGCGGAATGGGCGGCGGCGACGCTATGGAAAAGCTCCGGCAGATGGACCCGGACGTTTGCGCGGTGGTTTCCAGCGGCTATTCAAGTGATCCGGTGATGGCAAATTACCGGGCCTTTGGATTCCGGGGGGTGGTGGCCAAACCATATGAAGCGGAGGCACTGATCAAGACAGTCAGTGCCATTCTTCCATCGCAAGACACCCAAGCTGAGCCTATCCGGACTGTACAGAGCGCCGGGTAAGGTCAGTTGCCGTTGGCGGCCACGGCCATCGCTGCCGGCTGCTTGGCAATGAAGTCGCGGATGATTTCGGCCCGGTGTTCGGCCAGCGTCTCCTCCTCGACCTCATCCGCCGTGCGAATCTTGTTATGACTCTGCATCTGGCGGCGAATCTTGCCCAAGGCGAGATACTCAAGCTGGCGGATCCGTTCGCGGGTGACTTTGAACTTCTTGCCCACCTCCTCAAGGGTGAGCTCCTTCTGGCCTTCAAGGCCAAAACGCAGCTTGATGATGCTGGCCTCGCGCGGTTCGAGTGAGTTGACCATGGCGCTCAAGTCTTCCTTCAGGTTCTTGTCACCAAGCCCTTCGTAAGGGCTGACGGCACTATCGTCGCCCACCAGATCGCCCAGCGTGGCGGAGTCGTTGTCCTCGCCCACGGGAGCGTCAAGCGAGGCGGGACGCACGCTGACGCTCTTCAGCAAGGCGACCTTGGCGGTCGGGATTTGCAGTTCGGCGGCGATCTCCTCGTTTTCGGGTTCGCGCCCGAGCTCGTCGGTGAGTTTGGCGATCATCTTCCGCATGCGGGAAATCTTGTCGACCAGATGGACCGGCAGGCGGATGGTCTTGGACTGGTTAGCCAAGGCGCGCTTCATGGACTGTTTGATCCACCACGCGGCGTAGGTGGAGAGTTTGCCCCCCTTCGCCGGGTCGAAGCGCTCGACGGCCTTGATCAAGCCGAGGTTCCCTTCGCTGATGAGGTCCATGAGAGGCAGGCCCATCTGATTGTAGTCGTAGGCGATCTTCACCACCAGGCGCAGGTTCGCCTTGATCATGTGATCGCGTGCCGCCTTGTCCCTGCGTTTGATCCGCGCGGCGAGCTTGATCTCCTCCTGGACAGTCAAAAGCGGCGTCTGGCGGATTTCGTTGAGATAGAGTTGGAGATTGGAACGCTCATCGCGCCGGTCCACCGGTGAGGCCTGGTCAAATTCAGAACGCGCAGCGGGAGCGGCGATTTCCGGCCGGACACTGAGGGCTTCGTCGGGTGCGGAAAAGGTGACACTGGGAGAGACACGATCTGCAGGCATCGCGACTACTACCGGCGTGGAACGGAGAGTCTTTTTGCGGTGAGGCATGATGGTTATCGATAGTTGGTAGTGAAGGGGATGAGTCCCTGACTCCCTGCATATTAGATGCCGAAGAGCGGGACTAAATTCCCGGATACCTGTTACGACCGATAAAACGCCGGTCTGTGCCGGACAGACGCGCCAAATTACAGCGTCTCCGCCAGGCCAATGGCCTTAAACAGGGCCGATGCCTTGTTAATCGTCTCCTGATACTCCAACGATGGCTGCGAATCCGCCACGATTCCGGCGCCAGCTTGAATGTGGACGGTTCCGTCTTTAATCAGTGCGGTCCTTAGGGTTATGCAGGAATCATGATTGCCGTCGTAGCTGAAATATCCGAGCGCACCCGCATAACTGCCGCGCTGGGTGCCTTCCATTCCGGCGATCAACTGCATGGCGCGAATTTTTGGGGCTCCACTCACTGTGCCGGCAGGGAACGTGGCACGCATAAGATCAAAAGCGGTGCGTTCTGGCGCAAGTTGTCCCTCCACCTGTGACACAATGTGCATCACGTGAGAGTAGCGCTCGATGGTCATGAACTCCGGCACGGTCACCGATCCGTAGGCACAAACGCGTCCGATATCGTTGCGGGCAAGATCGACCAGCATCAGGTGTTCGGCCCGTTCCTTCTCGTCGGCCAGCAATTCCTTCTCCAATACGGCGTCCTCGGCGGCTGTTTTGCCTCGCGGTCGCGTACCGGCGATCGGCCTGATCTCCACTTTGCGACCGGTCAGGCGAACATGAACCTCAGGCGACGCCCCGACCAAGGCAAAGTCATCGGCCTCGAGCAGAAACATGTAAGGCGAGGGGTTTACCGTTCGCAGCGTCCGATAGAGGTCAAGCGGAGTCCGGGAAAAGCGGCGGGAAAATCGCTGGGAAAGCACAATCTGAAAGATGTCGCCGGCCCGGATGTACTCCTTGGATTCCTCAACCATCCGCTCAAACGCGGGCCGGGTGAAATTGCCCGGCGGCACCTGTGTCGGTGCGGCGCCGCCCAACGCGGCCGAAGCCAGCGGTGAGGCCAGGGATAGGGCCCCGTGCATTCGCTGCAACTCGACGCAGGCGTTGTCATAGGCCGCGTCCGCATCGGTCCCCACATGGGCGTTGACGATCAGGCGCATGGTCTGGTGGGCGCGGTCGAAAGCCAGGACCGAATCGCACAGCATGAACCACATGGCCGGCACCCCCAGTTCGTCGCCCGCGGCCAACGGCACCGAATTCTCGATGCTGTGAACATATTCGTATCCGAGGTAACCGACCGCGCCGCCCGAAAAAGGGGGCAGGCCCGGCAAACCGACGGGTCGGTAGCTCGCCATTTCCTTCTGCAGGACCGCAAGTGGGTCCGGGGCCCCGGGTTTGGCTTGGAGAATCTTTCGGGGATTGCAGCCGATAAAACTGTAGCGGGAGACATTTTCCCCGCCTTCCACCGACTCAAGGAGAAATGCCGGTCCCGCCCCGCGCAGCTTGGCATAGGCCGAGACTGGCGTCTCCAAATCGGCCAGCAAATCCGACCACACCGGGACGACATTTCCCTGCCTGCTCAAACGCAGGAATTCCTCGCGCGTCGGGGCAATTTGCATGGGCTATTCGACCGTGACCGACTTGGCCAGATTGCGCGGCTTGTCCACATCGCGTTTCAATTCCACCGCGAGGTAGTAGCTGAGCAGCTGCACGGGGATGGTGGCCACGATCGGCAGCACGGCTTCATGGCACTCGGGAATGCGGACGAGCTCGTCGGCCAAGCCGGCAGGCATTTCGCAATTTTCCGTGGCGATGGCGATGATCTTGCCCTTGCGCGCCTTGATTTCCTGCATGCTGGACACGACTTTTTGAAACATTTCGCCCGAGGAAACAAAGAACACCGACGGGCAATGTTCGCTGATCAGGGCAATCGGCCCGTGCTTCATTTCGGCGGCCGGATAGCCCTCGGCGTGAATGTAGGATATTTCCTTCAACTTGAGCGCGCCTTCCAGGGCGATCGGGAACAGCGTCAGCCGGCCGAGGAAAAGCATGTCGTGGTACTGGGCGTAACGCTTCGCAATTTCCTTGATCTGCGGTGCCACCAAGAGCGTCTGGCGCACGAGATCGGGGACCCGTTTCAGCGCCTTGACGTACTCAACGCCGCCGCTGAAGCTCATGTCGCGCATCCGCCCGATGTAGAGCGCCAGCATGGCGCCCAGCAGCAGTTGCGAGGTGAACGCCTTGGTCGACGCCACGCCAATTTCGGGACCAACGTGCTGATAGACGCCGCCATCGGCCTCGCGGGCGATGGTGGAGCCGACAACGTTGCTGATGGCGAGGACCTTGTAGCCCTTGCGTTTGGCCTCCCGCATGGCGGCGAGTGTATCAATGGTTTCGCCCGACTGGCTGATCGTGAAGAAAAGTGCGTTCTTGCTGAGCGGAATGTTCCGGTAGCGAAACTCCGAGGCATAATCGACCTCGACCGGGACCCGGGCGAACCGCTCGATCAGCTGTTCGGCCACCAGACAGGAGTGCCACGCGCTGCCGCAGGCAATAAAATGGAACCGGTCGACCATCCGGAAATCGATGGCGGAGATATTCAACCCGCCGAAAAGGGCGGTGCTTCCGTCCTCCGCAAAACGGCCGCGCATCGTGTTCTCCAACGCCGCCGGCTGCTCGAAGATCTCCTTCTCCATGAAGTGGGCGAAAGCACCGACTTCGGCATCCTCGATCTTCCAGGTGATCTTGTCGATCACGGGTGAAACATCCGTCGAATCCAGATTCGAGATATTGAAATTCTTCGCCGTGATATGGACGATCTCGTTGTCCTTGAGATAGACGACATTCTGAGTGCGGCTGATGATGGCGGAGACATCGCTCGCGAGCATATACTCGCCGTCACCGACACCAAGGATGAGGGGCGAACCTTTCCGGGCGGAGACGATCTCCGCCGGGCAGTCGGCACACATGGCCGCGATGCCGTAGGTGCCTTCGACATGACGCAGGGTCTTGCGCACAGATTCAAGAAACCGGCTGCCGTCTTTGACTTCGGGTTCCTTTTGATAGTGGTAGGCAATGAGGTTGCAGAGCACCTCCGTGTCCGTCTCGGAGAGGAAGCTATAGCCTTTCTCGAGCAGGAATTTCTTGATGCTGGCGTAATTCTCAATGACCCCGTTGTGGATGAGCGCAAACTTGCCATCGCTGCTGACGTGCGGGTGGGCGTTGGCATCCGTAACGCCGCCATGCGTGGCCCAGCGGGTGTGGCCGATGCCGGTGACGCCGCCGATCTTCATCGCGGCGGTGCTCTTGATCAAACCGTCGACCCGGCCGATCTTCTTGGCGACTTCAAATCGCCCCGCCTGCTGGACGGCGATCCCAGCGGAGTCGTACCCGCGGTATTCGAGGCGTTTGAGCCCCTCCAGAATGATGGCCGAGGCCCGTTGTTTTCCGATATAGCCGATGATTCCGCACATAAGTAGGTTTTAGCTGGCGATTTTTGACGGTGTTCAAATCATACCGCAAGGAATTAGAACTCCTACCTCATGGCAGAATCCAAACGAGTTTTATCGGTTATCATGGGTGGCGGTCGCGGCACGAGGCTCTATCCTTTGACGAAGGAGCGCTGCAAACCGGCGGTGCCGCTCGCCGGCAAGTACCGGCTGGTGGATATTCCCATCAGCAATTGCCTGAATTCGGGCTATAACCGGATTTTTGTGCTGTCGCAGTTCCTCACGGCGTCGCTGCACCGGCATATTCAGAAAAGCTACCAATTCGATCCATTTGGCGGCGGATTCATCGACATCCTCTCGGCCGAGCAGACCGAGAAAAGCAGCGCGTGGTATGAAGGGACGGCCGATGCGGTCCGGCGCAATCTGGTCCACTTTCACCGGCATGGGCATGAACTCGTCCTGATTCTTTCCGGCGACCAACTATACCGGATGGATTTCAGCAAGATAGTCGACCAGCATATCGCGACCGCCGCGGATGTGACCATTGCGGCGATTCCGGTTCCGGTTTCAAAAGTGGAGGGACTCGGACTGATGCGGGTCGCCGATGACCTGACCATTTCGGCGTTTGTCGAGAAGCCCAAGGATCCCGCGGTCATCAACAGCCTGACCATCAGCGCCGCGCTCGAACAGAAGCTCCGGCCGGCGGCCGAAAAACGGTGTCTCGCATCGATGGGCATTTATGTATTCAGCCGCGAGGTGCTGCGAAATGCGCTCGACAACAACATGAAGGATTTCGGCAAGGAAGTCATTCCGGCCCAGCTCGGCAAATCCAAACTCTGCAGCTATGTTTTCGAGGGTTACTGGGAGGACATCGGAACCGTCCGGGCGTTTTTCGAGACGAACCTGGCGCTGGCGCAACCGTTGCCGCCCTTCAATTTCTTTGACCGGAGTGCACCCATTTACACCCATCCGCGTTATCTGCCGGCCTCAAAGATAAACCGGTGCAGTATCGATCATGTGGTCATCGGCGATGGCTGCCTGGTCACGGATTCAACGTTGAAGCACTGCGTGATCAGCATCCGGTCGATCTTGGGCGAGAATTCCAACCTGGAGGATGTGGTGATGATGGGCGCGGATTACTACCAGACCGAGACGGAGGTTCTCGCGGACAAGGCGCAAGGGCGCCCGACCATCGGAGTCGGCCGCAACTGCCGCATCCGGCGCACCATAGTTGACAAGAATGCCCGAATTGGGGACGGAGTGACGCTTTCGCCCGAGGGCAAACCCGACGGGGATTACCCGCACGGAGTGGTGATCCGGGATGGTATCCTTTGCGTCTGCAAAGGCGCGACGATTCCCTCAGGCTTTACGTTGTGATTTCCCCCGCGCGGTGGCGGCGATAATCGCAATCCCGGCGAGCAGCAGGAAGATCGAGTAAAAAGTCCCCCGGCTCAGGCCGAAAACGAGTGCGGCGTCGGGCTCGCGGAAAACCTCGCCGATCGCCCGCGCCACCGAGTAGGCGACCAGAAACTCGCCGGAGAGACGGCCGGGTTGAGTCCGGACACAGGCACTTTTCCAAAAACGCCACTGCATAAACGCAAACAGCAACAGTCCCTCCAGCAGGGCTTCGTAGAGTTGTGACGGGTGCCGCGGGTACGGCCCGCCGCCGGTCTTTTCAAAAATGACGGCCCAGGGCACGTCGGTGGTTTTCCCCCAGAGTTCACCGTTGATGTAGTTGGCCAAACGGCCGAAGCAGAGGCCGAGCGGCGTGACGCTCACCACCAGATCCGATACTTGCAGCATGCTGATGGTCCGCTTGCGGGTAAACCACCACACGGCAATCAGGACCCCGATGAATCCGCCGTGGCTGGCCATGCCGCCCTCCCAGACCCTGAAAAGCGCCAGCGGGTCGTGAATGACCAACTCGGGTTGATAGAGGACGAAGTATCCCAGCCTTCCACCGATGATCACCCCGGCGATCAGGTGGGTCATGAGGTCAATAATGGCGTTCGCATCCAGCGGGCTGCGACCTTTCTGGAAATAACGGTGAAGCAACCAGGCGGCGGCGGCAAAGCCGGCCAGATAGGCCAGACCGTAGTAACGGATGCCGAAATTCTCGCTGAATTGAATCAGAAAGGGATGCGGCTGGTGGACGTGGTAGGTGAGCGCCAATTGGTTCATCACAATTTGGAGGGCGGGCGGGACGGAGCAGAATCGTCGGTTTTCCTTGGTCGGGAGAGCTTCTGGCTCTTGCTGCGGGCAAGCTCGCGCATGTCCACCGCCAAATCGTCCTTCTCGAAGATTTCCTTGCCGAGGATGTGCTCCATCACGTCCTCCATCGAGATGACGCCGGAGGTGGCGCCAAACTCGTCCACGACGATAGCGATCTGCTGGTGGGTCTTGAGAAATTGCTGCAGGGCCTGGGCGACCGTCACGGTCTCGGGGATAAACTGGGTCTCTTGCATCAGTTTCTCCACCAGATCGAAGTCCTGGTCATTCGCCTTGGCCTTCAGCAAGTCGCGCCGGCGGACAAGGCCGACGATGTCGTCGAGATTGCGGCCGTAGACGGGAATGCGGGCGAAAGGAATGTTGGGATGCTCGCGAAAGACCTCGCCGACGGTCGCGTTGCGCGGCAGAGCCGTGACCACGATGCGCGGAGTCATGATTTCGCCAACCCGCACATTGTCCAGCGACAGGGCGTTGGTGATGATGCTCGTTTCGCTGCGGCTGAGCGTGCCGTCTTGGGCGCCCTTTTCGGCGAGCAGCATGATTTCGCGGTCCGACGCGTGCAGGGCGGCCTGTTTGCGGATGACCAGCCGGACCACCTGATTGCACATCCAGGTGATGGGGTAGAGGAAACGCCGCATCCAAAACAACGGAACGATCACATGGGGCAACAACGCCGGCCGGTAGGTCACACCCAGATTTTTGGGAATGACTTCGGAAAAGATCAGGATCCCGAATGTCATGCCGCCAGAGATGAATCCCAGCGCCGGATGGCCGAAAATATCCGCGCCCAAGGCGCCGACAATGACCGAGCCCAGCGTATGCGCCATCGTGTTGAGGGTGAGAATGGAGGCGATGGTCTCATCCATGTGGTGCCGAAACTCCTCGAGCAGGGCGCCGCGCGCGGGTTTGGCGCCCTTGAGCGCCTCGACCTCGGCCGTGGTTGTGCTGAGCACGAGCGCCTCCAGCAATGAGCACCAGAAGGAGATCGCGATGGTGAGTCCAACGGCTAGGGCGAATCCGAACATGCGAGCATTGTAGCTGGCGCCGGGGACGGTTGAACACAATATCTTTTAGCCGGTGCGGCACGGCTTAATGGATGCTGTTGGGGCCAGAGTTTTCTTGCCGGTGCCGCGGTCGGCGGCATTAGTAGCCACATGAGCGCCACTCGAGTCACGCCGCTAAATGCCTTCCACCGCCAACACGGCGGGCGGATGGTGGATTTCGCGGGCTGGGACATGCCGGTGCAATACAAGAGCATATTGGACGAACACAAGGCCGTCCGCCGTGCCTGCGGATTGTTCGATGTGAGCCATATGGGTGAAGCAGAAGTAAAGGGCCCGGATGCATTGCGATTCCTCCAGCACCTCGTCACCAACGACTGCCGGAAACTCTTTCCCGGTCGCGTCCTCTACACGGTGATGTGCTACCCACACGGGGGAGTCGTGGACGATCTGCTCGTCTACATGCGGGCGGCCGGCGATTATTTGCTCTGCATCAACGCGGGTAACATCGCCAAGGACATGGCATGGATGCAGGAGCAGGCCGGCGCCTTCAATTGCTCGGTGGTCGACCGCTCGGCCGACTACGCGCAACTCGCCTTGCAGGGGCCGCAGGCCGCCAGGCTGGTGCAGGCGTTGACAAAATCCGATTTGGCCGCGGTCAAATATTACCACTTCATTCCGGGCGAGGTCGCGGGCGTAAAGTGCCTGATCAGCCGGACCGGCTATACGGGCGAGGATGGTTTCGAGCTGTATTGTTCGTCCCACGATGGCGTGCGTCTCGCCGAAGCCCTGCTTGCAGCCGGTGGTCCGTACGGACTGGAACTGATCGGCCTTGGCGCGCGTGACAGTTTGCGCCTCGAGGCAGGCTTCCCGCTCTACGGACACGAGATCACGGAGCACATCACGCCGCTCACCGCCGGCCTTGGCTGGGTCGTGAAGTTCGACAAGGGACCGTTTGTCGGATCGGAAGTCCTGAAAGCGGAAAAGGCAGAGGGTTCAGCAAAGAGAATAGTCTTCTTCCGGACTGGTGACCGGCGCATCGTGCGGGGCGAAACTGCGGTGTTGACGGCCGCCGGCGCAAATGCCGGTCGTGTGGTCTCCGGCACACTGTCGCCCATCATCAACGAAGCCATCGGCTCGGCCTTGATCGACACGGCCGTCGAAGCGGACCAGCTGATGGTCGACATTCGTGGCGCCAAAGTGAATTTGCATCTCGTCAAGCCACCCTTTGTCCCGCTAAAGAAAAACTGACCTTCCATGAGCAACGTCCCTCCCGACCTCAGATACGCCAAGTCGCACGAATGGCTGAAAATCGCCGCTGATGGCACGGCGCTTATCGGCATCACTGATTATGCGCAAAACAGCCTCGGGGACATTACCTACGTGCAGGTGCCCAAAGTCGGCGCGGCGCTCAAGGCTGGCGAATCATTCGGGGTGGTGGAATCGGTCAAAGCTGCGTCCGATGTCTATTCGCCGGTCGCGGGCATTGTGGTCGAGGTCAACAAGGCTCTGGATGCAAATCCTGAGTTGGTAAACCAGGCGCCTTACACCGCTGGCTGGATGCTCAAACTCAAGCCGGCCGATCCCGCGGAAGCGGCGGCGCTGCTTTCCGCGGCCGATTACGGCAAATTGACCGGCTGAAAAATGCTGGCCGCCGGTCGGCCGCCGGTTCAGTCGGACTTGTTGGCGCGCTCGACCTTGCGCCGCTCGGTTTGCTTGAGGATGCGTTTGCGCAGGCGCAGGTTCTTGGGCGTGACCTCCACGAATTCATCGGCGGCGATGTATTCGATCGCCCGTTCGAGCGAGAGCTTCGTCGCGGGCGTCAGGCCGGCGGCCACGCCTTCGCCTTGGGAGCGGAAGTTCGTGAGTTTCTTGGCGCGGACCGCATTGCAGGAGATGTCTTCCTTGCGCGGATTTTCGCCGACAATCATGCCTTCGTAGACCTGTTCACCCGGATTGACAAAAAGCTTGCCGCGTTCCTGCACCATGACGAGCGCATATGCGGTGGTCTCGCCCGCTTCGGTCGCCATGATCGTGCCGGTGATGCGAGTGAGGACCTCCCCGGCGTAGGGGCCGTATTCCTTGAAAAGATGGCTGAGCACGCCGCGGCCGCTGGTCGCGTTGACGACATCGATTTCCATGCCGATAAGGCCCCGGGTGGTGATCGTGGCCTCGATCATGGTGGTGTGCGGCAGCTTTTCCATGTTGGTGAGCAGGCCTTTGCGATTGGCGAGATTTGACATGATAGCACCGACGCATTCGTCGGGCACCTCGATCCAGACTGTCTCATAGGGCTCGTGGCGCTGTCCGTTCACCGTCTTCTCAATCACGGTCGGACGGGAGACGAGAAGTTCAAAACCCTCACGGCGCATCGTTTCCACCAGCACCGCGACTTGCATCGCTCCGCGGGCCTTGACGTTGAAGACGCCGGCTTTTTCGGAGTCCTCGATGTAAATCGACACATTGGTCTTCAGTTCGCGCATCAGGCGCTCCCGAAGCTGCCGGGAGGTGACGAGCTTGCCTTCCTGGCCGACGAGCGGGCCGTCGTTGACGCAGAACTGCATCTCGAGGGTCGGCGGGTCGATCTGGGTAAAGGGGAGGGCGTGGCCGTTTTCGTCGGCCGTGAGCGTGTCACCGATGTCGATATCCTCGACGCCGGATATTCCGACAATGTTGCCGGCGACCGCGGTGGGCGCTTCAGAGGTGCCAAGACCCGTGAATTCGAAGATCTTGGTGATCTTCGCGCGGATACGTTTGCCGTCGGAATTGCGAATGACGAAGATGGGATCGCCGACCCTGGCGTTGCCACCGAGGATCTTGCCGACAGCTATCCGGCCGACGTAGTCGCTCCAATCGATGTTGGAAACGAGCATGTGAAACGGCTCGCTCGGCTTGGCGAACGGAGGTGGCACGTGGTCAAGAATGGTCTGAAAGAGCGGTCCCATGTCTTTCTTCTTATCGCCCAGATGGAGCATCATGTAGCCGTCGCGACCGGAACCATAAACCACCGGGGCGTCGAATTGTTCCTCGCTGGCGTTCAGTTCCATCAGAAGTTCGAGGACTTTGTCGTACATCTTGGCGGGCTCGGCATTTTCGCGGTCGATCTTGTTGATCACCAGGACGACCTTCAGCCCGTGGGCGAGCGCCTTGCGCAGCACGAAACGGGTCTGGGCCTGCGGGCCGTCGTAGGCATCCACCAAAAGGAGCACCCCGTCGACCATGCGGAGGGCGCGTTCGACCTCGCCGCCAAAGTCCGCGTGTCCGGGGGTATCGACAATGTTGATCGTCTTGTCATGCCAGTGAACGGAGGTGTTCTTGGCCTTGATCGTGATGCCCTTTTCCTTTTCGAGATCCATGGAGTCCATGGCGCGCTCCTCGACCTGCTGGTTGGCACGGTAAACACCGCCCTCCTTGAGCAGTTTGTCGACAAGAGTGGTTTTGCCATGATCGACGTGAGCGATAATGGCGATATTGCGGATGTTCTGGTTCATGGGCACTTAAGCGTAAGTTCGTTGGAAAAAGAGTCCCAACGTGCGTGCCGGCTTCGTGCTTGGCAAGAAGGAACCTTCCCGGGCTGGCGCGGCACTTTTCGCGTCGGAGAATGCACTCCCCGGATTGTCCAACTCCCTGACGGTCAGCGCGCCAAGCCATGCCTTAAACTCGAGGTTCCGGGGAAAAAGCCGGGCTCAGCGCGCTGACAAAGGGAGTCTTGCTAAAGATAAAGGCCCGGGAGCCTTGCGACTCCCGGGCCAAAATCGGGGGTGGGTGCTCGCCACGCACTCTTCCCCATTCACACAACATTGGGCGCCTCGCTTTCGCGGGCCGTGTGCTTCCCGACGCTACTCACCGCGGCATGCGATGCTGTCGGTCTCATAGCGGGACCGTCCCGGTCTTTTCAGGCCGGAATCTATCGAGTGAGGCCTCTTCGCCCGGTTCGGTTCCATCTGCCGATGGTGAACTCGCCGGACGGGTGTTGGCACGCCTGCAACGTCTGCATTTCGCACCAGCACCTTGCCACAGGGACGGCCCCGGTTTTTGGCCGGGCGTTGGCCCCGTGGAACGGGTCTGACCTCTTACCTCTCAGGTTGCTTTCGACTTGCAGTTGGGTGACGCGGTTTTACGCGCCGCCCCAAGGAGGAGGTTTTGCGAGCTTTGCCAGACTCGCCCGCTCCCCGCTGCACAGCATCCCTTCCGCGCCCCGCCTTGTGAGCCGGGCCTTTTGGTGGGGTGGACCCACCGGAACACCGTGCTGCGTCCTGGTTATACAGTAGCAACCGAAACCCTCTGGGTAACTGCATTGGTGCAAGGCCCGAAACTGGCCTTGGACCTGACTCGGTACGGACGCGGCTTCTTGGTTCGCGCCTTACCGCACAGCTCCTTAGTCGCAATACTGGATCGGCTGCGACACCGTCCAGAGGAACTGGTGAGATTTGCCTGCCTGTGGCTCGCGCCACTGAGGGGAGGGCGGCACCAGTTGCCACCTTCCTTTCCCCGGTTGCCCGGGATTATCCCAGTCGCGCTCTCGGCGGGTTTTTCATGCCGCCGCACTGCGACTGTTCTATCAAGGAACAGTGAAAAAAATGCGCCCGCGTAGAGGGAAAGTCACGGGTTTGTTCCTCCCATCTTATTCACTCGGTTGTGCCGGGAATTTGCATCACGTGACGTGAATAACTTGTGCTTACCGGTTTGCTCACTGGTTGTTCACCGAAAGTCCTTGATTGGACGAGAAGGTCCCGTGACCACGGATTCCCGTTTTTATTCAAGACACACTTTCAAGAGAGTGCCACGCAGGAAGCACCACCGTTCTATTGATTGCAGGCCTAAACCGTTTCTTCTCCTGCATTATTTTAGGTTAGCTTTTGATTTCTACACCCGGATTTTCTGCTGAATTCTCCAGCCAAAATTATCAGGGCGCCGGTTGCGGCGGCGATATGCGCAGAAGTGGCGACATGAATTGTCGGGTCGTCAAACCGAATCATTCCTCCTCCCTGGCCTTTCCCGATAGTAGACTCAAGGACGAGCTCCCCAACATAAACGAGAAGAACCGCAGGCCAAAACCAATCTACCCAATTTCGCTGCCAGCCTTGTCCGGCAAGGAAGAGAAGCAGAGCGAGATTGACTGCACTCAGACCACCGTACTGCAACATGCCGGGGTCAAAATAGAACAACGCAGCCGAGATCGCCACAGGAAGAATCAGGAGAGAAAAGCGAACGAGGTGAGGATGGGAACGCTCAAGAACGAAGCCCAGGATCAGGAACAGGCCCGCATCGGCAATTAGGTGCGACCACCCAAAATGCACGAGGTGTCCACTCCACAGTCGCCACCACTGCCCGCTGGCAATCGCGTCATGGTCGAACACCAATACGCTTCGCCAGCTGCTATGGGTCTGAATAACAATTGAAACGAGAGCGCCAAGGACGAAGAGCCAAGGCAACTTGTAGGGGACTTTATTGCGAAGAATCATCTACGCGGGCGAACGAATTTCCTGGCGACTGCAAGCAGCGAGAGCGCCCCATAAAACCAAAGACTTGGCGCGCCGCCACCACCACCACCGCCTCCTCCACCATCTCCACTTGGTAAGGGCGTCGGCGTGGGGGTGGGAGTATTCACGACTAGTGTTGCGGCCGAGCTTGTGACTGAGCCCCAGGGGTTGCTGACTACCACTGTGAAGTTGCCAGCATTTGTGGAACTTGCTGAAGCGATAGAATAGGTAGTTCAGGGGCGCCGAACCGGTTGCGACAACATTGAAGGAAACATTCGCCCCATCGGACACTGTCTGGCTAGAAGGCTGTGTGGTGATCGATGGGGTTTGAGCAATGGACGACACTACGGCAGAAACCAGACCCATTGAAATGGTGCAGAGGCGAACAAGCAGCATTGTAGATTTCATTTTATCGGGCAGGAGATAATTTGGGCAGGAGCTACGAGAAGGGCATTTTCGCGGATGGCGGCTGATTATAGAGTAAGACAATCCAATGCCTGAAACCCGCTACTCGGATACACTTATTGGTTTCGGGTTAAACGAACGGTCTGAATGGCCCACGAAACGTTTACGGCATATCATGCCGTTCCGTCAATATGGTCTTTACGGCATATTAGGCCGTGCCTTCGCAAGCCAATACTGCTCGTCAACTTAAGGTGTTTGGTGGCAATTTGCGACGTGAGCGAATTGC
>JBBIHQ010000017.1:25101-58546 GCA_037446975.1 Opitutia bacterium | reverse complement strand
TGGACGCGCTGCCCGTCCGCGACGCGGTCGCCGGGATAGAGGATGACCTCGTCGCCTTCCTTAAGCCCATCCAGCACCTGTGTCTCGGTGCCGCTGGAACGCCCGGCCGACACCGGCACGAGCACGGCGCGTCCGTCGCGGACGACATAAGCGGCCCAGTTGGAACCGCGACGGAACAACGCCGATACCGGAACCTTCAACACGTGGTCGTTTTCCCACACGATCACGCGGGCCTCGACGCGGAAGTTGTCGCCCAGCGTCCGGCGCTCGGCCAGCGGCGTGGTGATGTCGGCCACGACATTGACGCGCTGCTCCTCGACGCCGAGGGCGGAGATTTTGGTGAAGGCCGCGGGCTCGACGAGCCGCACACGGGCTTCGAGCGGCTTCGGACCGCCCCATTGTTCGAGTACGGCGTGCGTGCCGGGCGCGAGTGCGGCGCCATCGCGCGAAAGCAGCTGGATGACAACCTCAAGGTCGGCCGGATCTCCAATCTCCAGCAGCGGCGTTCCCTGGGCGACCACCCGGGAGCTTTCCTGAAAGACCGTCAACACCCGGCCGCTCGCGGTCGCCCTTACCTCGACCGGGCTGGTTTCAGCCGATTGACCGTAAAAGAGCCGGAGTTGGGCCTCGGCTTCCTGCAACGCGCCGTCGGCGGCAGCAAGATCGCGGGCGGCGGCAGTCGCGCGCATCTGGGCATTGTCCAGATCCTGGGGAGAAACGGTCTTGGCCGCGTACATTTGTTCGATGCGGTGGAGTTCGCTTTGGGCCAGTTCATGGGTGGTGCGGCTCTTTTCCAGCAGGGCCGCGGCCGAACCGCGCCGGACCTCTGCTAGCGCCCGGTTGCGCTCGTCGAGAGGCGAAGCGGGCGCCGGATCGATGACCGCCACCACGGTCTCACCACGGACGACCTCGGCGCCGGGTTTGAAGGGAATGCGTCGGAGCAGGCCCGCCACGGGCGACGAGACGACGTAACGTTGTTTGATCCGCGTCTTGCCTTCCTCGCTGACCGTGGCGCTCAGCGGGCCGACGACGGCGCGTGCGGTTTCGACCGGCGCGGGCCGCGGTCGCAGGCCGAGCGCCAGCAGGACCAGCAGCCCCGCAGCACCGGCATAGGGTAGCCAGCGGAAGGGCCGGGATTTCTTGAGGGCGGACGGAGAGGGCATTCGGATGGGAGTGAAAGGGAAATCAGGGAGCGGAGGAAAGGCGGAAGTTAACCACCCACGGACACGGATGATTCGGTTTCTTGAACATGGGACGACTGGTGAATCATTCCGGGGCCTTCAAGGCGGCGATGAGGTCGAGCTGCTTGAGTTTGCGGAGGACGACGAGGGCCGAGAGACTCGAGGCGATGACGACCACGATGACCGCGAAGGAATAGGTATAGCTGGTGAAAACAAGCGGGAGGCGCACCGTTTCCGTGTTGACGGAGTGGACGATGACGGTGGTCAGGCCGGTGCCGAGCAGCAGCCCCAGCGGCACGGCGAACAGCGCAAGGATGACCAGTTCGACCACCAGCACCGCGCCGACCTCATGCTGGGTCATGCCAATGACCCGCAAGGTGGCCAGCTCGCGCGCCCGCTCGGCGAGCGAAATGCGGGCGTTGTTGTAGATGACGCCAAACGCCACGATGACAGCGAACGTGAGATAGATGGACTGAAGAATCCCCATGCTCTGCGCGGTGGTCTCGCGGAAACTCTGGCGCATCGTCTCCTTGATTGCGACCATATCGACGCGCGGGACCTGCTTCAGTGCCGCGAGAAACTCCGCGCGGCGCGACATGTCGAGCCCGACGCTTGCACCGGTGATGACATCTCCCTCGCCAAGAAAGCGGTTGATCGCGTGCATGTCCATGTAGGCGGCGATGCCGGTGAAATCCTCGGCGAGCGCCGCGAGCGGAATATTCGCCACCGGCCGGCGGCCTTCGAGCGCCTCCACCACCAGGGTGTCGCCCACCTTGGCGCCGAGCAGCTCGGCCAGTTTGGCCGAGAGAATGATGCCGTCGGGCGGCGGCGAGATTTCGCGGCCCGAGGCATAGATGGCGCGGCTGTGCTGTCCGCCGGGCAGCAGGCTGCGCAGGGCGATCTGCCGGCTGCGGCCGTGAAAGTGGATGCGGACGGCGGCGTTGCGGGCCGGCTCCAGGCTGACGACCCCCGGCAGTTGGGCCAGCTCGTGGGCGATGCGCGCGGAAGACGGTTCGACGAGACCCAGATTGAGATCCTGCCGCTGCACCACGTCCCACTGGAAATCGAGAACCTCGCGGATGCCGGCCTTGAAGGTGTTGGGCAGGATGAGCAGGGCGGTGGCGAGCGAGAGGCCGGCGACCGTGAACAGCGCCTGCACGGGGCGGCGCTCGAGATTGCGCATCGCAATGCGGAAGGAGTGGGTGAACAGCCGCGTGATGCCCGTGCGTTCGATCAGGGCCGGCCGGAAATTGGCCGGCGGCTCGGGCCGCATGGCCTCCGCCGGTGGAAGCTGTGCCGCCTTGCGCACCGCGCCGAGGACCCCCAGCGTCACCGCCCCGATCCCGACCCCCAGCGCGATCACAACCGCGGCGGGGTCGAGCCGGAACGAGAGGTCGGGGAAGCGGAAGAAAAGTTCGTACATTTTGACCAGTTTGTGACCGAGGCCGATACCACCCAGCAGGCCGAACGTCAGGCCGCCGGCCACCATGACAAAGGCGAACTTGAGATAATGGACGACGATCTGACGGTTGGTGAAGCCAAAGGCCTTGAGGATTGCGATCTGCTCGCGCTGGAGGGCGAGCAGGCGGGTGAGCACGGCATTGGTCATGAACGCGGCCACGCTGAGAAACACCGCCGGAAAACCGATCGAAAGAATCGTGAGCACTCGGATCTCGTCCGAAACCCGGATGTGCGACGGGTGGTCTTTGCGCCCGTAGGCACCGAGGCCGCCATAAGGGCGGAGCAGACGGTCGAGTTCGGCAATGACCGGCCGTTCACTGGCTCCGGGTGCCAGCGTGAGCGAGACGTGGTTGAAGGCACCGTAGAGATCCCACGCGGTGGCGGCCACCTTGTACGGCATCCAGAAGATTCCGAACGTCCGGCTGTCGGGTAACGCGGCACCGGGGCGCGATTCAAAGATATATTCCGGCGAGAGCACGATCCCGGCGATGCGGAAGGTCTGGCGGCGGCCGTTGAGGAGCATCGTGAGGGTGTCGCCGGGTGACAGAAAGTTTGCCTTGGCAAAGGCCTCACCCACGAGCACCTCGTCGCGTGCGCCGGGCGCAAGCCAGCGGCCCCGGCGGAGAAAAAGCCGGTTGAGTTCGGCCGCATTGAAATCCGGCAAGGAGCGGACCAACCCGCTGGCCGGCTCCGCGATGCCGGGGAGATCGAGGGTGACCGGCACGGCGAGGTCCGTCTGCACCGTGGCGACGCCGGGGATGTCGCGGATCAGGTCGGCCAGGTAGTTGGGGGCGCGCTTGAGCGAGTCGAAGACCTCGGCGAAGTGGTTGGTTTGGTAGTATTCGGCGCGGGTCGAGTCGAGCGAGTGGATGAGACTCCGCGCCATGATCAGCATCGCGAGGCCGCAGGCCATGACGAGCGACACCGCCGCGGCCTGGCCCTTGAGACGCTTCAGGTCCCGGAAGAGTTTGCGGTCGAGATGGGGCAGCATGGGCTTCAGCAAACCAACTGACTTTCTTGCCACCATAAGCACAGAGAATACGGTGGCATCGAGTTTGTGACGCGCGCGCCGGCCGGCGCAGAGATAAGATCGGCGCTCGGGAAAATTTCTTTGTGACGCGTTGTGGCCATAAGACTCCGCTCAGGACGGTGGATGGAATGGTTACCACCTGAGCGTCGAGGGTGCGGCGCGCACGGCGTTACGGTGCTCCTGCAAGACGCGCCCGTCGGAAAAATGAACGACCCGGTCGGCCATGTCCGCCATGACGGCGTTGTGGGTGATGACAACCGTCAGGGCGCCGAGTTCGCGGTTCACCCGTTCGATGGCCTCCAGGACGACGATGCCGGTGCGGACGTCCAGAGCGCCGGTGGGCTCATCGCACAACAGCACTTCGGGACGCTTGGCGATGGCACGGGCAATGGCCACGCGCTGCTGTTCGCCGCCGGAGAGCTGGGCGGGGAAGTGGTCCATGCGCGCCGCCAGGCCGACCATCTCAAGCGCCGTTTCGGCGGACAGCGGATCGGGCGCGATTTCGGTGATGAGTCCGACATTTTCGCGCGCGGTGAGGCTGGGGATCAGATTGTAGAACTGAAAGATGAAGCCCACGGCGTTGCGCCGATAGCCGGTCAGCCGGTCCTCGTCCGCATGGGTCAGATCCATGTCGCGATAGCGGATTTCTCCGGTGGTGGGGATGTCGAGGCCGCCCAGCTGGTTGAGGAGGGTGGTCTTGCCGCTGCCGGACGGACCGAGCAGCACGATGAGCTCACCGGCGAAGAGATCGAGGTCGACCCCGGCCAGGGCTTTGATCTCGGCCGTGCCTTCGCCATAAACCTTGGTGAGACCGCGCACGTGAAAGAGCGGCGGTGGGCTGGTGGCGGGCTGGGCTGGATTCATGGCGGGACGCGGGCGGCAGGCGGGTCCCCAAGGTACCGGCCGCATTCGTTCGCGCAACCAAAAGACCGGAGTCAACCGCCCCGTCGCGCCCGGCCGGCGGGTTCGTCATCATTCTGCCGGTCGCCGCCGGGCACCCGGTGGCAACCTGAATCAGATTGTCGCAGACGAGCGGTTGCCTTGTGCTGGCGGACATGAACCGGACCGACCGCTTGATGGCCATGGTGCTTTTCCTGCAAGGGCGGCGCGTGGTGCGGGCGGCCGATCTGGCGGCTCATTTTGAGATCACGGAACGCACGGTCTACCGCGACATCGCGGCATTGGGCGAGGCGGGGGTGCCGATCTCAGGCGAGGCGGGGGTCGGCTATTGTCTGATGAAGGGCTACCAGTTGCCGCCGGTGATGTTCACGGCGGATGAAGCCACGTCGCTTTTCGTCGGGGGTGAACTGGTGAAACATTTTACCGATGCTTCGTTGCTCGCGCCGATGGTCTCGGCCCTCAACAAGCTGCGCGCCGTGCTGCCGCGCGACCGGCAGGACCACATCGAGCGCCTGACCAAGCAGACGCTGGTTTACGGCCGCGCGGAGCGACCGGATTCACCCGAGGCGGGCGCCCAGCACTGGCTGCTTCCGGTGCAACAGGGCGTCGTGTTGCGGCGGGTATTGCGGATCGATTACCGCGGGCGCGGCCAGGAGATGGATACGTCGCGCGATGTCGAGCCGCTCGGGGTCGTGTTTTATGGCGGCGCGTGGTATCTGGTGGCGTGGTGCCGGTTGCGGCAGGACTACCGGCATTTCCGGATCGATCGCATTCGCCGGCTGGAGTTGTTGTCGGAGGTGTTTGCCGTGCGGGAGGGATTTTCTCTGGCCCGCCACATGAAGGAGTCAGCGCCCCGCCAGGAAGCGATGCCGGTGCGGATCTGGTTTGCGGACCGGGCCCGCGACCGGGCCCAGCGCGAAAGCCGGGCGACGCTTATCGAGGGTCAACCGCGCGACGGCGGCGCCGAGTTTCTGCTGTACACGTGGTCGTTCGAATGGCTGGCCGGCTGGCTCCTGTCGTTTGGCGGGGATGCCGAGGCGCTGGCTCCGGCAAAACTGCGGCAGCTGGTGCGGGCCGGGGCCGACCGGATCGCCCGGCGGCACGCCGGCAAATCCTCCTGACATAAGGCTGTCAGCAGCCCGTGGTAGGCTGCGATCCGGGTGAACCCCGACGTCATGCTGATCCATACCATTTCTGTTTCGGTGGCCGCGCCGCGCGACACGGTCTTCAATTTTCTGGCCGATATCGAGAACCTGCCGAGATGGGCCACGGAATTCCGCGAGCCCCTCGAACTCCGTCAGGGCCGTTGGTGGGCCTATACCACGCGGGGCGAAATGTTTGTCGAACTCGAGTCGGCGGACGGCACCGGAGTCATCGACCTGCGGGTCGGTCCGTCGACCGACCGGCTGTCCCTTCTGCCGATCCGGGTGCTGCCGCTGGCGGCGTGCCGGACGTTGGTGAGCTTCACCCTGCTGCCGCTTCGCGATTCGTCGGGTGGACTTTACGAGGCACGCTATCAATCGCGGCTGCAGGATGGGATGCGGCTTCTCGGCCGCTTCGGTGGCGGCGACCTGCATGGGCCGGAAGCGGCGATGCAACTGGCGGCATCGGGGTTGAATTGAGCGAACAACCGGCCGGTCACTCTTCCGGCAGCCACCACGACCACCCGGTCGCCGCGAGCGCCAGCAGGCTCGACGCCAGCAGGGCCAGGCGGAAATCGCCCACGGGGGCGGCCCAGCCGAAAATCACCGAGGCAACGGCAGCGGCCATCCGGCCGACGTTATAGCAGAAGCCCGCGCCCGTCGTGCGCAGCAGCACCGGAAACAGCGGTGGCAGATACATCGTAAACAGCCCGAAGACGCCCGAGAAGAACCCGGTGAGCGGCACCCAGAACCACGCGAGTTCGCCAAATCCCCGCGGCACCGCGAACGCGCCGGCCATGCTGGCAAAAAGGCCGGCGAAACACAGGATGATCGCGCGCCGGTTGCCGACTTTCACGGCCAGCCAGCCGGCGAAATAGTTTCCGACGATCGACACCGCGATCATGAAGAAGAAAGCCGCGGAAACGCGCTGCGTGATGGTGGCCGGATCGGCGCCGGCGGCGGCGAGCAGCTTGCGCAGGTGTTGCGGATGCCAGAAGACAAACAACCACCACGCGGAAAGGCTGAGGGCGCAGACCGCCGTGGTGTGGAACGTGGTGCGGGCGATGGGCCCGCGGAAAAGTTCGCGCACGCGTGGATTATGGTGTCCCACCTGGTCCTCCGCTTTTTGCCAGACCTCGGGTTCGGGCACGTGCCGGCGGATCCAGTAAACCAGCAGCGCCGGCAGGACCCCGACGAGGAACACGTAACGTTCGCCGTTGACCGGCAGCACGAACGAAAGCCCCCACACGACCACGGCCGCAAAAAGGATGCCGAGATTGACTCCGCTCTGGAGGACGGCGGCGAGCCACGGCCGCCAAGCTCGCGGCCAGGTTTCCGCGAGCAGCGAGGCGCCGACGGCCCATTCACCGCCGATGCCCAGCGCCGCGACAAACCGAAAAATCATCAACTGCCACCACGTTTGCGCCGCGGCGCACAATCCCGTGCAAACCGCATAGGTGAGCACGGTCAGCGCCAGGGCACGGCTGCGACCGAGCAAGTCGCCCAGACGGCCAAAAAAGGCGCCGCCCACCGCCCAACCGATCAGGAATGCGGCCTGGATGTAGGCGCTCTTTTCCTTTACCGCCGGATCAGCCGAGCTGGCCACCCCGAGCAGATGCACCACGAGGGGCGCGGCCACCAGGGTGTAAAGATGCAGCTCGAGACCGTCGAACAGCCAGCCAAGCCACGCAGCGATGCCGGTCTTCCATTGTTGCGACGTGACTTCACTCAGGCGGGTGGCCTCGCGTGCCGGGGCGGGGTGCATGCATGGCAAGGCTGGCGAGGCCGGCCGCCGGGGCGAGCCCGGATTGCGGGTGGAGTGGGAGAAGCGGAATGCATTTATCGGGCGCCGGTGGTGGGACCATGATGCCGGGCCGCCGATATGACACCGGCCCGGCGCCGGATTGACTAAAGCCCCAGCCAAGCCGGTCGATATAGGACGTGGAAGGTCCCCAACCCGGTTGGGGGCAGCTTTCTCCGGCAGGACTCCACGGGCCTGTCAGTCGAAGGCACAGTCACATCTATTTCCTCTTGGAGGAAGTCGGTGCGCCTGTGCCTTTTTTCATGCCCGTAAGTCCGCTGGCACCTTTGACCGACTATTTTTTATGAAAAAATCCAATTCCCTTACCGTCGGCCGGCGGCTCCTGTTAGGTTTCCTGGCCGTGTCCGCCATCGGCCTGATCGTTTCCTCAGCCGGATATTATGGGCTGAACCGTGCCGTGCATGATGCCGATGCCATTGCCACCCGGATCAAGCAGCAGGGCCGGTTTCTCGGTCAGTCCATCGACCTGGCCCGTTCGGCCCAGGTGAATTTCAAGAAACAGGTGCAGGAATGGAAGGATCTCCTGCTCCGGGGCAGCGACCAGGCGACGTTCGACAAATATTTCAAGGCTTTCGGCGAGCGAGAAGCCGCCACGCAGCAAAACATGAAGGATCTTCGGGCGATGTTCATTGCCCGGCACATCGATCCCGAGAAGGTCGACGCCTCGATAGCGTCCCATCACGAACTTGGCGTCCAATATCGTGCCGCTCTGCAGCAGTTCAAGGTCGGGGCGCCCGATGCTGCCTTCACGGTGGACCGCATCGTGCGCGGAATCGACCGCCCGGCCACGGACGCCATCGACGCGATCGTCGCCCAAGTGCAGCAATTCGATGCCGACGTCACCGGTTCGCTCGAAGCCGAATTCCACCTCCGCACCGCACGGGTGGAGCAGATCACGCTGATCGGCATGGTGGCCGGCCTTGTCGTGTCCGTGCTGGTAGGCTTCCTGCTCACCCGCAGCATCACGCGGCCGATCCGGCGCATCGCGGCCGAACTCGGGCTCGGGGCCGATCAGGTGGCCTCGGCCTCCACGCAGGTCTCGTCGGCCGGCCAATCGCTCGCGGCAGGCGCGAGCGAGCAGGCCGCGTCGTTGGAGGAGACCAGTTCGTCGCTCGAGGAGCTTGCCAGCATGACCAAGCGCAACGTCGAGCACGCCGAAAAGGCCAAGACTCTCGCCGCTGACACGCGTCGCGTCGCCGACACCGGCGCCACCGACATGCAACAGATGTCCTCCGCCATGACCGACCTGCGGCGGGTCAGTGCGAGCGTCGCCAAGATCGTCAAGACCATCGACGAGATCGCCTTCCAGACCAACATCCTCGCGCTCAACGCCGCCGTCGAAGCGGCGCGGGCCGGCGAGGCTGGCGCCGGATTCGCCGTGGTCGCCGAGGAGGTCCGCAGCCTCGCTCAGCGCAGTGCGAGCGCCGCCAAGGAGACCGCCGCCACCATCGACGAAGCCGTGAGCATGAGCGAGCGCGGCGTCTCGTTGAGCGGCAAGGTGGTCACCGGGTTTTCCGAGATTCTGCAGAAGGCCCGCAGCGTCGACGAGCTGGTGGCAGAGATCACCGTCGCTTCGCGCGAGCAGAACGAGGGCATCCAGCAGATCTCGACCGCGGTGAGCCAGATGAACAAGGTCACGCAGACCAACGCCGCCGGGGCCGAGGAGAGCGCCGCCGCCGCCGAGGAGATGAACGCCCAAGCCGCCACCCTCAAGGGCTGCGTTGACGAACTGCTCGGGTTGGTGAACGGCTCGCCGGGCCGGGCGTCAGCCGGCGAAGCCCGGACGGCAGCCGCATCGCGCGTTGCCCCGGTCAAGGTCCGTCCCGCCGACGTGGACGCGTTTTTCAAGGAGATACCGGCAGCCCGCTGAAAGCTGCCTTCATTCCTCATGCCCGATGCACCTTTACCGCGCACCCCGGCGGGCACACGTCTGCTCATCGTCGATGATGATGCCCAGATTGGCGCATCGCTGGTCCAGTTGCTGCGCCGCTGCGGCTATGTGGCCGAATTTGTCCGGAACGGCCGCGAGGCGTTGGCGTGCATCGCGCGGCACCCGGTTGATGTTGTCCTCTCTGACATCTTCATGCCCGACTTCGACGGATTTGAACTGCTCCGCGACCTCGAGCGGGTCTCGCCGCGGCCCCAGTTGGTGGCAATGACGGGCGACAACAATCCGGCCATGCCCGACATGTTGCGGGTTGCGGTCCAGCTGGGTGCGGAACGCGCCATTCGCAAGCCGTTCGAGCTGGAACAGCTGCTTCAGTTGCTGGACGATCTGCTCGGAACCGGGCCGGCGGGTGCCGGGTCGCCCGGTTAAGTTTCCCTTCGCTGGATTATTGTTCCGGCTCAGCCAGCAGTGAATCCAGATCCAGCCGTTCTGTCACCATCGCGAGCTCGCCCCTGGCATTGCGCGGCCACTGCGCCGCCGGCCGGTCCCAACAGAGTTCGACCCCGTTTTGGTCCGGGTCGCGGAGGTAAAGGGCCTGGCTCACCCCGTGGTCCGAGGCGCCGTCCAGCGGAATCCTCGCCCTGACCAGCCGGCGCAGCGCGTCGGCCAGCGCGGCGCGGGTGGGATAGAGAATGGCAGTGTGAAAGAGCCCGGTGGCCCCCGCCGGTGGGGGAAGGCCGCCGAGGCTTTCCCAAGTGTTGAGTCCGAGGTGGTGATGATAGCCGCCGGCGGATATGAACGCGGCTTGGGCACCGTAGCGTTGCGTCAGCTCGAATCCGAGGATGCCGCAATAGAAGTCGAGGGCACGCTGCAGGTCGGCGACCTTGAGGTGGACGTGGCCGATGCGAACACCGGCGTTGATGGGTTCGGTTGTTACAGGCATGCGGCGAGAATGCTCATCGGCAAACAAATCGCAATTTTCTCCCGTCGCTTCAGGCGGCAACAAAATCGGCCGATACTGTATTGGCCCAGCCGCCGTCTTCCCATGCCCCAGCCTGATCCCGTGACCTCCCGCCAGATTCCGTTGATTCAACAGATCATCCGCGATGAAACCTGGTTTGAGGGCGAACGGCGCGGCTGTTATGTGCCGCCGGATGATCCGGTGGTGCGAGACAACGTGTGTCAGGTTGTTCTCCGCGTGGGCCGGAAATTGCGCGAGGAGCTCACCGCTGACCTCGCCCGGCAAAGTCAGGGATTAACGAGGGCCGGGGAGCCCCGCCGCGACGAGGCGGCCTGAAACCGGTCAGGTTTTGGCGCTGTTGTCCACCCGGAGATGCACCCGGCGGCGCTGGGCCGTATAATTGCGGATCTGGGCGTTGAAATTGGCGTTGAGCGGGATCTTCGCGTTCTGGGGATTCTTCACTGCCAGATCCTCATCGGCTGCCGCCGCGGCGATAAGCAACAGCAGCTCAGCCTTGTCCGGCAGCCGCCGGGCCGGAAAGCCGGTGTGGGCGGTCAGCCATTGCAGGGTTTGCTGCCAGGGAGTCTGGACGTGGTCGCGCATGATCGCATGGTGCGGGGAGCCGGCCCGCCAAGTCAATCCGCGCAATCCCACGGCTGGCGCCACCCCCACCAATGCACCAGACCAAGCCGGTCGACGGCCAGGTCTGGAAAGACCCGGGAGCCAGGAAGCAAAGAGTTGGCTTGATTACTTTGCGGCCGGCCGTCGTTCAACCGTGCGGGCTTTGTCCCGCGGGGCGGTGCTGCGCCGGATGCGCCGGATTTCGGCGGCGGGAATTCCCAGTGATTCGAGGAAATCCTGATGAGCTTCGGGTGACTGCCGTTCAAATTCCCCGTGCCAGCGATGCATCTCGGTGTCGTCCATTCCGGCGGCGCGCAGCAGGGCGACCCACCGCTCCCGGTCCATGAGGCGGCTGCGTTTGGCCGCACCTTGCTGCTGGAGCAGCTTGACGACCACCTGCTGCTGCCGGCGGAGGGCGGCGATCTCGCGATTCAACGCGGTGAGCCGGCCCCGCAATGCAGCGGCCATCGCCGAGCGGGTCGGCTGGGGCCGATCCAGCAGGCGTTCGATCCGGGCGAGCGAAAGCCCGGCGGAACGGAAGCGGCAGATCAGCTCCAGCCGCTTCCGATCATCGGCGTTGTACAGCCGGTAGCCGGCCGAGGTGCGGTAATCGGGCCGGAGCAGTCCGATGCGATCGTAGTAAAGCAACGTGCTGCGCGAGAGCCCGAACTTCGCAGCCAGCTGGCGTATGGTGATCATGGGGAAAGGAAAGCGGACCCGCCGGTGCAGCTTGGCGCCGGCGGGTCCGCGGGGGAAGCACGCTGTTACGGGCGTGAATGCTCGCGGATCTTCCCGATGGCCGCAGCCGGAAGGCCGAGCCATTCAAGGAACTGCTGGTGGGCGGCCGGCTGCTGGCGCTCAAACTCCGCATGGAGTTTTTCGCGCTGGGCGGCGGTGATGCCCGCTGCTTCGAGCACCGCGACGAACTGGTCTGTGGTGAGGTGGTTCATGATGTTTTTGGTTGTGCCACGGAATGCGGCACGGCGCGCAGGATGCACTGTATACCGATAGTCAACTCCAGCGCGAAAACGCGAATCCGGTCCACGGAAGGCCGGCCGCCGCACCAGACCCGGCCGGCCGGATCCGCCCAGGCACATGAGTTTCAGCCTGGAGGACACCGGAATTTTCCGCCCGATGCCGCTGCGTTCCGGGCGAACTAGGTGTTCAGGATGGGTTTCGCCGGATTGGCGGGATTTTCCCGAGCTTTGGGTTGCACAGGTGGGGACGGGGCCTACGTTCGGCCGCTCTCATGGCGCTCTTAAGTCTTCTCGATGTCTCCCATGCCTTCGGCGGACCGCCGGTGCTCGACCACGTCAATTTCCAGGTTGATACCGGCGAACGCGTGTGTCTGCTCGGGCGCAACGGCGCGGGCAAGTCGACGCTGATGAAGCTGATCGTCGGGGAGATCAAATCCGATGCCGGCCAGATCTTCCGGCAGCCCGGGGCGCATTTCGCCCGCTTGGTCCAGGAGGTGCCGGCCGGCCTCACCGGCAAGGTGCACGACATCGTCTCCGCTGGTCTGCGTTCGGCCAGCGCGCATGAGGAGGACTGGGAGCGCGAAGTGCGGCTGGAGGATTTGCTCCAGCATGTCGGGCTGGATTCGCAGGCGGAATTCGCAGCGTTGTCGGGTGGCATGAAACGCCGGGTGCTGCTGGCCCAGGCACTCGCCAGCCAGCCCGACCTCCTGCTGCTCGACGAGCCGACCAACCACCTCGACCTGGCATCGATTCTCTGGCTCGAGGAATTTCTGTTGGCGGAGAAAATCGGACTGTTCTTTGTCACCCACGACCGGGCCTTCCTCAAGCGGCTGGCCACGCGGATCGTCGAACTCGACCGTGGCGTCATCACCAACTGGGCCTGTGACTACGACACCTTCCTGGTCCGGCGGCAGGACCGGCTCGAAGCCGAGGAGCGCATGCAGGCCCTCGCCGACAAGAAGCTGGCGCAGGAGGAGGAGTGGATCCGCCGCGGCGTGCGCGCCCAGCGCTCACGGGCCACCGCCCGCATCAACCAGCTGCACGTGCTGCGCGCCGAGCGTCGCGCCCGTCGGGCCAAGGTCGGCAACGTCAAGCTGAGCGTCAACGAGGCCGCGATTCCCAGCGGCATGAAGGTGGTCGACGTCGAGCACATGTCGTTTGCGTACCCGGACGGGAAGGTCCTGGTGCGCGACTTCACCACCACGGTCATCCGGGGCGACAAGATCGGACTCATCGGCCCCAACGGCGCCGGCAAGACCACGCTCATCAAGCTGCTGCTCGGCGAGCTGGCGCCGACCGGCGGAACCATCCGGCACGGCACCAATCTCGAGGTGGTCTATTACGACCAGCTCCGCGCCCAGATCGATGACAACAAGACCGTGGCCGACAACATCGCCAACGGCAACACCCACGTCACCATCGACGGCCGCACGCGCCACGTCATCAGCTACCTGCAGGATTTCCTCTTCGCGCCCGACCGGGCCCGCACGCCGGCGCGGGTGCTCTCCGGCGGTGAGCGCAACCGGCTGTTGCTGGCCCGGCTGTTCACCAAGCCCGCCAACGTGCTCGTGCTCGACGAACCGACCAACGACCTGGACATCGAGACGCTCGACCTGCTCGAGGATCTGCTCGTGGAGTTTCCCGGCACGGTGCTGATCGTGAGCCACGACCGCGAATTTCTGGACGAGGTGGTCACCAGCTCGCTGGTGTTTGAGGGCGAGGGAAGGATTGGCGACTACACCGGCGGCTACACCGACTGGCAGCACGACAAGCTGAAGCAGGCGACCCGAAAGACGGCGTTGGCATCACGGGGGGACGGGCGCGTTCCGGCGCCGCCCGCGCCGCCGGACCGTGGCCGGAAACTTTCGGGCAAGGAACAGAAGGAACTGGCGGCGCTGCCGGCAAAGATCGAGGCGCTGGAGCTGGAGCAGGAGCAACTGACCGCAAAGCTGGCCGACCCCGCGTTCTACAAGAACGAGGCGAAGAAATTCGCCGAGGTGAAGGCGCGCCTCGATGCCCTCGGGCAGGAGCACGCCGCCGCCTTTTCGCGCTGGGAGGAACTGGAAGGCAGAAGCGGAGAATCCGTGTCGGGACGGTAGGGCCCGACGGGATCGGAGGAAATTTTGAAGGGGCGGAACGCGGAGTGGTGTTATACCCGGTAACCCCATCCTCAATCATGAAGACAACCCTCCGAATCTCCGCCTTGCTTGCCCTCGGCGCCCTGGCTGCCTCCGGTCTCAGCGCCGCCGTTGAACCGGTGAAAATCGAGACCACCTATGTGCCATATTTCAATCCCGTGCTGATCAGCCGGGGCATCACGGACGGCCAGGTGATTCTGGCCGTCGAAATCAGCGCCGAAGGCAAGCTGACCGACTGGCTCGCCCTGGGCTACACCGACCGGGAGATGGTCGGCTATTGTGTCGACGCCCTGAAGGAGTGGAACATCACCCCGGCCCGCGTCGATGGCCAGGCGGTGCCCTCGCAGATGGAGTTGAGCATCAAGGTCACGGCTGAAGGCGTCGTCGTGAGCAGTTCCGGCCACCAGAATGTCGACAACACGATGCGCCGGCTCCTGGGCAATCCCCTCAAGCCGGTGATCAGTTCGGGTCGGGCGCTTGACCGGATGCCGTCCCGGCTCAGTTTCGTGGCGCCCAAATATGCCGAGGCCGCGGAAAAGCAGGGCGTGCGCGGCAAATTGCACGTGCACTTCTACATCGACGAGACGGGGGCCGTGCGGATGCCGGCGGTCGATGCCGGGGCGCAACCCTACCTTTCGGATATCGCGGTGAACGCGTTGCGCGACTGGAAATTCGAGCCGCCGACCAGTCACGGGAAGCCGGTGCTCATCGCCGCGAGCCAGGAATTCGATTTTGGCAGCGCAAAATAGAAAAGGTGTGTGCAGTGCGCGCCGGCCCGCAAGGGCCGGCGTTTGCGTTGGCAAGGCCGGATTTCCGGAGCGGCATCCAGCCGGAGGCACCGTCCCGCCAGCGAGCGGAGAATGACGGCCTTGTGGCCGCCCGATTTCAGTACCGCCTTGGCTCAGCCCGGTTGCTTTGCCAGGGCTGCGGCGATGGCCGGCTCGGCGCCAAGGGTGCCCGTGAGTCTTTCGAGATAATCGGGGGTGCGCGCTGCGCGGGCGGCCGCGGTGGCGTGGGTCAGGCGGCCGCGGATGTCGAGGCGCGCAGCGACGTCGGCATAGTTGGGCCGGGCCAGGAACTTCTCCAGGTAGCGCACCTGGCTTTCCCACAGGTGGGCGTCAATGGTCCGCTGAGCCTCGAGCCGCGCGCGGTACCAGTCGCTGGCCAGCAACGATTCGCGGGTGAAGAGCGCCCGGAACACCGGATCGCCGGCGCCGTGGCCCTCCCAGGCGCCATCGCGCATGACATGGAGCAGCGCGCGCAGCGGCGGGCAGGCGGAATCGACGGAGCCGTCGTTGAAATAATGTTCCGCAGCGGACCGCATTGCCTCAACGATGTTGTCCACGCCGTCGGCGAAGATGGCGGGATCCTGTTTCTCGGGCTGCAACAGCTGCCCGTCGAACACACTGCTGGGATTGCCGAGGACGCGGCCGCAATAGGTCTGCACAAACCGTGCTGTCACCCGCCAGCCGAGGCGGCTGGCCAGCACGCGCCGGCCCTCATGGTCGAAGTCCACACAGCGCTCGAGATGGCCGCCGGCGATCAGGGCGGCGGGCTCCCGCTCGGCGGGCGTCATGCGGCACCAGATTTCCGGCACCAGCAGGCTGATGTCGTGGTCGACGCGGTGGTGCGGACCCACCCAGCCGGCGGCCGTGGAAAAAAGCGGCAGACCGGTCAGGATGTAGGAGGTGAACGCAGCGTTGAGATCGAAGATCGGCGGCAGGGCGTTGAACGGACCCTTGGTGAGCGCCCCTTCCGAGCCTGCGCCGGTGGTCGAGGGCGACTTGCCGGTGAGGCTGGCGATGAGATCCATGAATGCCTCGGGCAGCTCCTGGTAGTGGATCGGATTGAAAACGCATAGCGGCCGCACCCCGGGTTCCGGGGGGTTGAGCCGGCGGCCCATCAGCACCGAGCCCACGGGGAAGGGCGTCGGTGTCCCGGCGGAAAGCCGGCGATAAAGGCGGGCGCCGGTGTGGGCGAGATAACTGGCGCGCGGATCCTCGAGGTCGGGCCGGTTCTGGAGATAGCGCGGGTTCTTCGAAGGTTTGCCGTCCACCAGTCGCGGATGAGCCGGCGAGACCATGAACGCCGGCCGGTCGGCGGCGACAAAGTTGCGGAAGGTCTTCTGCATCGGCTCGGTGAACGCCTCGAAGCCGAGGACGTCCTCCACGATCAGGTGCGCCGTGTCGCGCGTGAGCGGCTCGTAGTTGGAAAAGAAATTGCCGCCATGGCTGAAATCGCGCTCGGTGCGATGGTCGTATCCGCGCACGATGGCGTCATCGGGGCGCTGGAAGAGCCGCAGTTCGCAGTTGTGAACAAATTTCAGCGACGGCTCGGTGACCCAGGCCGGCAGGCCGGGGACCTGGCTGCGCGGCGCGACGGTCGAGGCCGTGATGTCGTCCTCCACCTGGATCTTCTCCGCGGGAAAGAAATCCGAGCGCAGGGTGAACGTGCGCCAGCCGCCGTCGCGGGTGTAGCCCACGCGCAGGTAGTGGGTGAGCAGTTTTTCCGCGTTGTACTTGAGTTCGTTGCCGGGGCGGGCGTTGATGGTGTCGACCGTGAAATGCTTGCGCCAGTCCTTGCCCCATTCCGGCTTGTAGAGGCGCTTCAAATGCAGCACGAGATCGCGGATGGAGCGCGGGATGGTGGCGAGCCAGGCGTTGTATTCGTCGGTGAAGTCCGGGCTGATGCTGAGCAGCTTGATGACGGAGCCGAGCGAGCGTTCCGCGCTGAGAATGGCCCGGGCGCGCACCGCGGTCCCGATCGGCTGGCGGAAACGCTTGGTGTAATTCTTCTTCAGGATCGCCTCGACGGCGTCGAGGTCGCGGGCCAGGTCGCTGACAAACACCGGGCCGGCGAACATCGCGTCGGAGATGGGCTTGGAAATCTCGGATTTGCCGCCGCCGGAAACCGTGCAGGGCTTGTGGCAAAGCAGGCCCTCGGCCGCGGTGCCGCGCAACCGCCAGCGGCGGTTCGCGTGCGGCTTGACCATCTCGACCTTGTAGCCGGAGGGCAGCAGATAGGTGAATCCGGGCAGAAGCTTGATGCCTTGGGCCGCGCCGGCTGCATCATGCCAGGTGATGCGTTGCGTGCGGAGATCGAACCGGGAGTCCGCCGGCACATAATGCACGCTGGGAAACACCGTGTCGCGCGCCCAGCCGCCGGGCTGGGGCTCCGCATTGTCACCCAGCAGCGCGAGCGCCTCGGCCAGCGTATGGGTCACATCGGGCAGGTTCGGGTTGAGCCGGAAATCCTCCCCGTGGTCATAGCTCGGGAAGACGATGGCGCCGCCCGCATGTTCCTCCTCGGCGCGACCTAGCAGATTGGCGGAATAGCTGATCTGCGTCTTCACCTCTTTCTTGCAGTAGCCGAAATAGTTGTCCGAGATGAGCGTGATGATCACGCCGTTCGCGTTGCGGCAGGTGATCTTGAACGGACCGCCGTCGTTGTAGGGCTCGTCGGGCGACTTCCAGCACATGCCGTCGCGGCGCTGACGCGGAGTGGCGTCGGCAAAAGCGGGCAGCCCGAGGTCGCGCTTGGGCAGACCGTTGAGGTGCGGCGCGAGGATGATGCAGCCGGTGTGGCCGGTCCAATGCGCGGGATCCAGCCCGGCATCGTTCTCCGGGAGGTGAGGGTCGCCGGCATTGCCAAAGATGCTTTCGACAAAGTCGAGGTTGGCGACCAGCGCGCCGGGAACGAAGAGGCGGGTCTCCATCGCGCGCATCGGACTGAAACCCGGCACCTCGGGCACGACCACCGGGCGGAGGTGCAGCGAGACAAAGCATCCGGCCGGGGCCGACGCGTCATCGGTGAAAGGCAGATGGAGCAATTCGGGCGGCGGGGCGAGCGCCCGGGCCAGCAGGCGGCCAAAAACCTCGGCCGGCACGGCTTTCTTGTCGTCGGGGACCGGCAGTCCGCCCTCGGCGACATGGAAAATGCCCTGGGTGGTGCGACGGTCGCTGCGCGGGTTGTGCAGCACGCCTTGGCGCACCCTTCGCGACGTCAGGATGCTGCTGTGATGCTCGTCCCGGCCGGGCGGCAGCGAAAGCGCCCGGGCCAGGCCGGGACGGTCGAGCACCAGCGTGGTCGCGGGCAGGCGCGGCACCACCCCGGTGCCATCGAGGCAGTCATAGATGTAATTCTGTATCCTTTGGTCCACCGGGCAGAGGTGGCTGGCCAGCACCCGGTCCTTTTCCCGGCTGAGAGTGAGGAAATGGTCGACAAAACTAGAAAGACCGTCGCCATCCGGGAGCGGAACACCCGGCTGGCCGATCTCGTGCAACTTCAGGTTGAGGTACGCCAGCAACTGCGGATCCGCCGGATCGGGAATGGCTGGAAGAGTCTGGGTGCGCGTGGGCATGAAGGGAAAGTGGCTACCGGAGAAAAAACACCCGGCGTGCCGGTGGCAACCGAGTAAGCCGGTTTCAGACCATTTCCCGGCGAAAATTTATGTCACAAGCCGACCGGACGGCTCAATCGCCGTACGGTGCCGGCAAAGGCGCACCAAACGGACTCTTGCTCGGGCTGGGCCGGGTGACCGCCGCATGTTTGAAGGCCGACAGGGTGCTGGTAAATATCTCCTGCGGTGTGCCGACCGCGGGGATCGTTACCAAGAGGCTGCGGGTCCGATAGTACCCGGTCAGCGGAGTGGTGGCATTTTCGTAGGCCCCGAGACTCACCCGGATCGCCTCGATATGGTCGTCCTCGCGCTGCACCAGCCGCGATTGGCAGCGGTCGCAGATGCCGGGGGTTTTGGGCGGATGGGAGGTGACGTGATAGATCGCCTTGCAGGCGGGACACGTGCGGCGGCCGATCAGGCGGCTCACGATTTCGGCCGCCGGCAGTTCGTAGACGATGACTCCGTCCAGGGTGATGCCGTTCTCGAGCAGGAGCAGATCCAGCGCCTTGGCCTGGGGCACGGTACGCGGGAAGCCGTCGAGGACAAATCCGCCGGCACAGGTCAGGCAATGGCAGCGCTCGTTGACGAGCTGGAGCACGGTGCCATCGGGCACCAGGTCGCCGCGGCGCATGTAGTCCTGGGCCATGCGCATGCCCGGACTCATCTTCCGGGCATCACCGTCGCGGGCGGCGCGGAAGATATCACCGGTGGAGAGATGGCACGCGCCGAGGGCGCTGCTCAGCAGGGCGGCTTGGGTGCCTTTGCCTACGCCCGGCGGACCGAGCAGGACAAGCCGGCGGGGCCGGGTAGGTTTGGCGGGCGGATTGTTGCAGACGGCGGTTCCACCCTCCAGCCAGGCGATACGGTCGGGGGACGCGTTCATGATGACGGCGGGGTTGAGCCCAATATGCTCCGGGACCGGCTTGGACGCACGGCCATCCTTGGCAAAAGCTGCGCATGGTTTGCCCGGCCTGACGCCGGGCGCGCTGCTGCGCCTACGTGTCGTAGAAGGCGCGCAGTTCGCCGTCGGTGCGGCGCAGGCGCAAGGCCAGGGCGCGCGCCAGCCGCGCAAATATCTTCAACCCCACGATGGGATGGGCCCGCGAGCTCTCGTCGAAGCGGGTGCGGGAGATGACGAACAAATCGGTGGTGGTGGTGGCCACGGCATTCGCCGAGCGCACCCCGCGATCAAGAAAGGCCACCTCGCCGAAAAAACTGCCGCGGCCGAACGACGCGAGATTGTGGTACGCGCCGTTGCCCAGCGGCATCACGATGCGCACCACGCCGCGGCGGATGAGGAAAAGCTCATCGGCGGGATCGCCGCTCTGGAAGATCTTCTCCCCCGCGGCGTACGATCGCGCCACCACGCATTCGGCCAAGAACGCGAGCGTCTGGTCCGCCGTGAAATCCCGGCAGAGATCGAATTCCGCCAGCTCGAGTGGCAACTCGTCGCCGGAGCGGGCCGGCAGCGCTTCCGCGAGGACGCGATCCTCCGCCCATTGGAGGGCGTCATCGAGGGTCTCGAATTTTCGCGCGCCGCCCTTGGTCTTCAGCACGCCCACGTGCGCAAAATAATCCCGCAGGGCGGAGCGGACCGGCAGCCGGCTGAAGATCAGGCAGCCGCCCCGCTCCGCGAGGCCGG
This sequence comes from Opitutia bacterium, assembly GCA_037446975.1. Taxonomy (GTDB): domain Bacteria; phylum Verrucomicrobiota; class Verrucomicrobiia; order Opitutales; family Opitutaceae; genus Lacunisphaera. The sequence goes on along the minus strand of JBBIHQ010000017.1, from coordinate 38,384 downwards.
TCTCGAACTGTTCAAAAAGATGCGCGGCGGTGTAGTCCATCGACTGCACGCGGCGGAGATCCAGGATGAGGTAGCGGCAGTTCTTCAGGTCGGGTTCAAGTTCCGTGCGCAACTGGTCGGTCGTGCCGAAAAAGAGACTGCCCTGCAGTTCGCAAACCACGGTCTGCGCCCCGTGCTGTTCGAGGGCGGCCTGCTCCGCCGGCAGCCGGTGCTGCGTGGAGGATATCCGGCTGCCGTTGATCTTGCGGCGGATGACCGAGCCGTGGATCTGCTCGCGGATGAACAGCAGCATCGCCAGGCCCACGCCCGCCCCGGCGGCGGCGATCAGGTTCGAGGCCACCGCGACGATGACCACGGTCGCGATCACGGCGAAATCCAAGCCGGTGGATCTCTGGCGCAAGAGCTGGAGGCTGCCCCAGTCGAACATGCGGATCGAGACCACGATCAGAATGCCGGCCAGGGCGGCGACCGGCACCCACGCAATCCAGTTGCCGAGCAGCAGCGCCGCGACCAGTACAAACGCACCTTCCAGGATGCCGGCCAGCCGGGTGCGACCGCCGCTTTGCACGCTGACGAGGGTGGCACCCATCATCCCGGCGCCGGGCATGCCGCCGACGAGAGCGGACACCAGGTTGCCGGCGCCCTGTCCGATCAAGGTGCGGTTCGAGTCGTGCCGGCTGCGCGTCAGCGTGTCGACGACCACGCACGTCTTCAGCGTGTCAATCGAGAGCAGCACGGACAGGGTGACCGCGGGCACCGCCAGCGCGCGCAGGTCGGCGAGATGCAGGCCGGCGAGGGCCGGCCAAACCGCGGTCAGCCCGGCCAGAATGCCCCCGCCGCCGACCGGGCCGATCACCAGCTCGTTGTGCGCGAGGCTGCGCAGCCCGGGTTGGAACCAGGCGGCACCGAAATAGGCGAGCATGCCGGCCAGCAGGCCGAGAATGGTGGCGGGGACCGCGCGCGTCAGCTTCGGGCCGAGCAGGACGCCGGCGATGGTCACCAGCCCCACGACGATTGCCGGCCACTCCCATCGGGCCGGAGTCAGCACGTCCGCGCCGAGAAACTTCGGCAGCTGACTCAGAAAAATCAAAACGCCCACGGCGCTGAGGTAACCCGAGACGACCGGATACGGGATGTATTTGATGAGCCGCCCGCCGCCCACCAGGCCGTAGAGCAGTTGCAGGCCGCCTGACAACACGGCGAGCAGCAGCAACAAGGCGATGATGCGGTCAGGCGCCACCGGGCCGCCCGGGTTCGCGAGGAGGCCGCCGACGAGCGAGGCAAGCACCGCACTCGCGGGAGCGCAAGGGCACGATATCAGCCGCGGTGCCCCGCCCAGCGCGGTGCCGACCAGACCCAATACCACCGCGCCGACAATTCCCGTCCGGATACCATCGCCCACATAAGCCGGTCCCAGCATCGTGTAGACCACGACACCATAGGCGATCGCCGACGGCAGCGCGACCAGCATGGACGCGAATCCGCCCCAGATGTCGTCGGCGAGATTCTTCCACGAACCGCTGGCGCCGGAAATGGATTTTGGATTCAAGGAGTCAGTTACTTACCCTGGGCGGGACGGAATGCGGGGCTGGCGGCGCCATCATCGGCAGCAGGGCGCGCGACGCCGAGATCGAATGCCTGGCTTCTTGGCTTCAGTTGGAGTGTAGGAATCAAGGCGGCGTTGATCGGATCGCGGAAACCGGGTGCAGGGGCGTCAGAGTTCGGCCTCCAATCGCTTGACCATGGTTTTCAGGATCTGCACGCGGGCGAACTTCTTGTCGTTGCCCGCCACCAGGGTCCATGGGGCGAATTCCGTGCCGGTGCGGGCCACCATGTCGTCAACGGCGGTGGCATAGGCGGGCCACTTCGCGCGGTTGCGCCAATCCTCCTCGGTGATCTTGTACTGCTTGTAGACGGTGTGCTGGCGCTCCTTGAAGCGGCGCAACTGCTCGTCCGGGCTGATGTGCAGCCAGAATTTGTTCACGATGATGCCCTGCTCCGTCATCTGTTCCTCGAAATCGACGATCTCGCCGTACGCCCGGCCCCATGCGGCCACGGGCGCGAAACCTTCGACCCGCTCAACCAGCACGCGGCCGTACCACGAGCGGTCGAAGAGCGTGCTGGCGCCGGCGCGCGGCAGTTGCCGCCAGAAGCGCCAGAGGTAATGCTGCGCGCGTTCCTCGTCGGTGGGCGCGGCGATGCCCACCACCCGATAAAGCCGGGGATCGATGGCCTGGGTGACCCGCCGGATGGCGCTGCCCTTGCCGGCGGCGTCCCAGCCCTCGAACACCATCACCATCGAGCGTTTTCTTTCGTGCGCGGCCCACGCGAGTTTGCTCAGCCGCGTCTGCTGGGTCTCGAGCGCCTTGGCATATTCGGCTTCGGTGAGGCGGGGCGTGAGATCGAGGTGGGCGAGCGGCGAGTCGGCCGGGTCCGGCGCGGCGGCGGACACCGCCGGCCGGGCGGGTCGGGCCGTTTTTTTTGCCGCCGCTTCCTTCTCCCGGCGGAGAAGCGCGGCCAGCAGAATTTTGCCGACCGCGACATCCCGGTAGCGGTGGTCGGTGGTCTCGATCACGTGCCAGGGCGAGGCGTCGGTATGGGTATGGCGCAAGGTCCGCTCGGACACCTTGGTGAAATGGTCGTAGCGCTTGAAATGCTTCCAGTCGTCGGGCGCGAGGCGGCCCTCCCGTTCCAGCTTTTTGAGCCGCTTTTTCAACACCGGCTTCGGCTGGTGGAGCCAGAGCTTCACGAACAAAGCGCCGTCATCCGTGAGCGTCTTCTCAAAGCTTTTGATCCGGTCGAGCGCGGAATCAAACTGGCTGCCCTTCGATTTGCCCAGCACCCGGCGGATGATCGGATCGGTGTACCATGAGCCGAAGAAGATGCCGATGCGCCCGCGGCCGGGCAGGGCGCGCCAGAAACGCCAGTAGGCCGGCCGCTCCCGTTCCTCGTCGCTGGTTTCCCAGAACGCGTGGGTGGCGACGCCCCGCGGATCGAGCCACTCGTTGAGGCGGTGCACCACCTCGCCTTTGCCGGCGCCATCGGCGCCGGAGACGATGACAATGACGGGATAGTTCCGGTTGCGCAGGTTGAAATGGGCACTGAGCAGACTGGCGCGCAGCTTCGGCAGCGCGTCGTCGTAACGTTTTTGCGTGAGGGTTCGACCCAGTTCGGCGATGGCCAGCATGGCAGCTCCTGTATTTTGGCCCGTTCTGAATGGCGGAGGACGGGCCTCTAGTTTGCGGTGACGAAACGAAACAACCCTGGAGCCGGAGCCAGATCGCGGACGGCGGTCAGGCAGCGCGCGCCGACCTCGGCGAGCGGACCTTCCCCGTCGATCTCGTGGAGCAATCCGGCCTGGCGGTAGCTGGCGACGAGCGGTCCGGTCTGTCCGTGGAAGGTCGCCAACCGGGCCCTCACGGTGGCGGGATTGTCGTCGGCCCGCTGGTAAAGTTCGCCGCCGCAGACATCGCAGATTCCGGGCCGTTGCGGCGGCTTGAACTGCAGGTGATAGGGCGCCTGGCAGGCCTGGCAGATCAGCCGGCCCGACAGCCGGCCGGTCAGGGCTTCGTCCGACACCTTGATGTAAAGCACGCCGGAAAGCCGGCGCCGGAGCCGGTCGAGCATGTCCCGCAGCGCGCCAGCTTGCGGCCGGGTCCGCGGGAAGCCGTCGAGGACAAAGCCGGCGCGGGTATCCGGTCGCTCCAGCCGCTCCTCGACCATCGCTTCAGTGACATCGTCGGGCACGAGCTCGCCCCGGTCCATGTAGATCTTGGCCAACTGGCCGAGGTCGGTTCCCCGCTGGAGATTTTCGCGGAACAGATCGCCGGTTGCGATGTGCGGGAGACCGAGGGCGGCGCACAACCGGGCGGCTTGGGTTCCCTTGCCCGAGCCGGGCCCGCCCAGCAGCACCAGATCGAGGCCGGATCCGGCCGGGGACGCCACCGCCAGTCCGGCGTTTCCGTCCCTCGTGAGCGCCGCGGTCTCCTCGACGGTGGCGAATTTCGCGAAGCCGTGCTTCACCATCTCGATGAAATCCAACAGCCGGGTGTCGACTTCGCCGACAGACCCCTCGCCGCTGATGATGGCCAGACGTCCGGCGGCAGCGTAATGTTGGAACACGGCCCCGGTCGTGCGGTGAAACACCCGCAGGCGTGTCTGCACCAGTTCGGTGGAGTCGTCCGGCCGTTGATAAAGTTCGCCGTCGCAGCCATCGCAAAAACCGGAGCGCCGGGCCGGATGCAGCGTGCGGTGATAGGGCGTCTGGCAGCTCCGGCAAATCAGCCGGCCGGCGAGCCGCTCGGTGATGACGGCGTCGGGCACGTGCAGATAGATGACGGCATCCAGCGGGCGGTGCAGCTCTTGCAGCAGCCGGTCGAGAAAGCGTGCTTGGTAGGCGGTGCGCGGGAAACCGTCGAAAAACGCGCCCTCGTCGGGCACGCGGTGATGGCACCATTCCTCGACCATCGCGTCCACCACCTCGTCGGGCACGAGTTCGCCTTGCGTCATGTATTTTCGCGCCAGCAGACCGAGGGCGCTGCCGGTCTTCAGGTTCTGGCGGAACAGGTCGCCGGTCGAGACATGGCTCAGCGAGAAACGGGCGCACAGGCTGGCCGTGTGCGTACCTTTGCCGACGCCTGAAGGTCCGATGATGGCAATATTCATGGGGTTTCCGTCCGGACTTGCTCAAGCCATCATGCCGCGGTGTCCGGCCGGATGCACGGCTTTACTTGGCCAAAACTGCGCATGAGTTGATCCCCGCGGTTATTGCGGCGGGAGCGCTACGACGGAAGGCCGGCGCCAAAAGGCTCCTTGTATTGTGCGGCCGGAGGATCAAGTTGGCGGTGCAGTCCAGCCTCCTTTGCCAACCAGCGTCCAACTCCGACCGGTTTGTCTGACCTACCGAATCGACGTGGCGGACCGGATATCGTTTCTGGGCCCGACCTGGATGGATTTTGCGCTGGAAAACCAGGGCCGATCCGTGATGCCGGACCGGGTGCTTGGCCGGGAGTTGTGGACTTGCGTGACCGACCAGACGGTCCGTGAGGTTTACCACCGGCTGCTCAAACGGGCCCGTGCCGGATACCCGGTGGAATTCAGCTACCGTTGCGACGCGCCGGACTGGCGGCGGACCTTTGGGATGAGCATCCGCGGATTGCCTCGCGGAGAAGTGGAGTTTGTCTCGACGCTGCTGCACGCGGAGGCGCGTGAGCCGGTCCGGTTGCTGGAACCCGGGCACGTCCGGGATGAGGCGCGGGTCGTTCGCATCTGCAGTTGGTGCGAGAAAGCGGCCCGGCCGGACAACCGTTGGGTCCCGGTGGAGGAGGCGGTGGCGGCCCAGCATCTTCTCGAAGGCGAGAAGCTGCCACAGGTGACGCACGGGATCTGTCAGGAATGCATGGACCGGATGATTGACTGCCTCAAACAAGTCGAACCGGGTGGAGTGCCGGAAGTCTGATCCGCCCGCGGGCCGTCGGGAAGGAGATGGACCGCCGGTCAACGTTTCTCCGGTTTGTCCGGCGGGGTTGTACCGGGACGCTGGTGGACCGTGATGGTGCCGTTGTTCTCCATGATGGCGCAGTGCACGTCGGCCACCGACACACAACCCTCCCGGCGCAACGCGGCATTCAGCTCGTGATGCGTGAGCTGCGCCCGCGCCATCACCTGCTCAAACAGCTTGCCGTTGTGGATCAGCACCTCGGGCTGGCCTTCGAGCAGGGCTTCCAGCCGCTTGTTGCGATACGTCACATAACCCACGATGAAATTCAGGCCGATGAGGGTCACTGCGGAGATGATGCCGCCGGTCACGGAGTTGTCGCCGCCGTTCATGGCATTCTGCACGGCGTTGGACAGCACCAGCAGCAGCACGAGGTCGAAGGGCGCGAGCTGGCCAACCTGCCGCTTGCCGGTGATCCGGAGGAGGATGATCAGCACGGCATAAACAATGATTGAACGAACAATGAGTTCCCACCACGCGACGGATAATGTCCACATGGCGGACCGATATAGGCCGGGCCTGGGGAAAAGTCTACCCTGCCGTGGACGGGGCGGAAGACAGGCAATGGATCGCGGACGGCGGACGATGGTGGGGTAACAACTCCGGTCGGGAGTGCGCCGCGCAAGATATGCGCGCTGTTTCCACTCGCTCCGTGACCAGGTAGCTTTTGCATCTCCGGCATGAATACCCGCGGTTTGAGCTTTGTCCTTGGCTTCACCGCTGCGTCACTGTCCGCCGGCGCCGGCTTTGCCCGGGCCCAGTCCGGCGACCCCAGACCGTTCCCGCCCGAGGCGGTGGCGATAACCGAGGATGCCGCCAACCACTTGCCGCGCGTGGTGTCGCGCGTCGAAGCAGTCTATCCCGCCGGGTTGAAGGCCAGCGGAAAGGAGGAGGACGTGTTTGTGGTGTTTGTCGTAACCGCGCAGGGCGAGGTCACACAGGCGCGGGTGGCGTTCGGCCAGATTCCCGAATGCGAGCAGGCCGCGCTGACGGCGATCGGACAATGGAAGTTTACCCCCGGTACGCACATGGGGCGTCCGGTGAACACGCGGATGTTCGTGCAATTCGGGTTCAGAGAAACGGGGCCCTGAACAGGCTCGTGGCTGCAGATTAACCGCTGATCGGGTACGGATTCTATTTCGCGCGGGCTTGGGAAAAATCACCGGGCCGCGACATTTCCTTTTATCCGGCGGTTGTTTTTCGTGGCCAAGGATTCGGCGGCGTGGTTCATTCGCGGCAGGACCGGCCGATTGCCCCCGGCCGGCCCTTGCCCCTCTGATGTCCTGCCTGTCCGAATTTTCCCGCTGCGGGTTTGCCCGGTGGACCCGGCCAGCCGGCATGGCGGCTTGCCTGTGGGTTTCGCCGCTCCTGGTGCAGCGAAGTCTGGCTTCGCCGACGCCGGTCGAAACGGCGCAGTCGCTGGCGCGGCGCGTGGCGCCAGCCCTCGCCCCGGAACTTCAGTTTGAGCTGATCCCGCCGGCGGAAGGCAACGACGTGTTCGAGCTGGAGAGCCGTGCCGGGTGGATCGTCTTGCGCGGCAACAATGCCGGGGCGATGGCTTCGGCGCTGAACCGCTATCTGGAGGATTTCGGCCACGGCGACATCTCGTGGGGCTGCGGCAACCAGCTCGCGCTTCCGCACCCGGCACCGGCCGTGCCGGAGAAGGTCCGGGTCGTCAGCCCGCATCGCTTTCGCTACGCTTACAACTACTGCACGCACGGCTACACCATGGCGTGGTGGGACTGGTCCCGCTGGGAGCATGAGCTGGACTTTCTCGCGCTCAAGGGAATCAACCTCGCCCTCATCATCGAGGGGCAGGAGCAGGTCTGGATCAATGCGCTCAAGCCGTTCGGTTACAGCAACGCCGAGGTCCGGCAATGGCTGTGCCTGCCGTCGCACCAGCCGTGGCAGTTCATGTCGAACATGGAGGATTACGGCGGGCCGGTGCCGCCTTCGCTCGTCGCCCGGCGCCTGGCCCTCGGCCGGAAGATCGTCACCCGGATGCGCGAGCTCGGGATGGAGCCGGTGCTCCAGGGTTACTATGGCATCGTGCCGTCGGATTTTAAAAAACGTTATCCGGACGCCAAGGTTCATCCCCAGGGCGGTTGGGGCGGACTCAAGCGGCCGGACATGCTGGATCCGCTGGACCCGCTTTTCGCGAAAATGGCTGCGGCCTTCTACCAGGCGCAGACGGGCATCTTTGGCGAGGCGAAGTTCCTTGCGGCCGACCCGTTCCATGAAGGCGGCAATCTCGAGGGCATTGATCTGGCCAGCTGCGGCCGGGCCATCCATGCCGCCATGCTGGTGGATAATCCCTCGGCCACCTGGGTGCTGCAGTCGTGGCTGGAGAACCCCCGCCAGCCGATGATCGACGCGCTCGACAAGTCGAAACTGCTGGTGCTCGACCTCCATTGCGAAGGCGATGAAAACTGGCGCCTGCGCAACCAGTTCAACCACACCCCGTGGCTGTGGTGCACGATCCAGAATTGGGGCGGCAACGTCGGCTTGGGCGGCGATCTCGAGGGGATGCGGGCGAAGCCGGCGAAGGCATTCGCCGAGGCCGGTCCCGGCCGTGGTGAGATGCGCGGCCTCGGGGCCTTGATGGAAGGCAGTGAAACCCAGCCCCTCCTTTGGGCCATGTTTTTCCAGCATGCCTGGCGCAGCGATGCGCCCGAACTCGGGCCGTGGCTCAGCGACTACGCGCGCCGGCGCTACGGCGCGACTTCAGCGGCGGCACGGCAGGCCCTGCAGATCGAACTTGAGACATTCTACGCACCCGCCGGTGGCGTCGATTCCGTCGTCTGCGCCCGGCCTTCGCTCGAACCCTGGCCGAAGGCGCGCTTCTGGGGCTCGACGCAGCCGCGCTACGACACGACCCGCCTCGTCGAGGGCTGGCGGCTGATGCTGGATGCCGCGGCCGCCTGCCAAGCCAGCGAGGGCTACCGCTACGATCTCACCGATCTTGGCCGGCAGGTGCTGGCGGATCTCGCCGTCCGCTACCATCGCGCGATCTTGCAGGCCTACGAACACCGGGACGCTGCGGCTGTCGCCCGGCTCAGCGGGCGGATGCTCGACCTTCTGCGCGACCTTGACGAACTGCTCGCGACCCGGAGGGAATTCCTGCTCGGTGCCTGGTTGGCCGACGCCCGCCGGTCCGGAGTGACAAAGGCGGAGCAAGATCTGTGCGAGCGCGGGGCCCGCGAGTTGCTGACAATCTGGAGCACGCATGAGTCCGAGGTCGTCGACTATGCCAACCGCGAATGGTCCGGGCTGGTCGGCACGTTCTATTTCGCCCGCTGGCAGACGTGGTTCAACGCGTTGCAGGCGGCGCTCGCGGCCGGCCAGCCCGTTGAGGTGGCGGCCGTGCGGGCCCGGATTGACGCTGATGACCGGGCCTGGACACAACGGCATGACGCCTATTCCGCCGAACCGCGTGGTGAGACGGTTGAAGTTTCCCGGCGGCTGTTCGAAAAATACTCCGGCGATGCGGCAGCGAAAGAAATCAATCCCTGACCGGCACCAATCCTGATTTGCCGGTGAGGCCCTGGGCAGATTGTCTGACGGCGCCAAGATCGGTCGTGGCGCAGTCAACCGGCGGTTACGGGTGCAGATGGCTCACCGCAATCGCCGTCTCGTGCGGGGGCTTTTTGAAGCCGCCTTTGATCCCCGCCTTCATTCGCGGCATGAGGATCTTGTCGCGAAACTGCACCCAGCTTTTCTTGGAATCGTGAACCGCCACGATGGTCCAGCCGCCGGGCGAGGCACCGGCGGCGTGAAAGATCTGGCCTTTCGGCAGACGGTTCTTGCCGGGATGCACCGCGGCGATCGAGGCCGCGTACTGCTTTTTGGTGCCGCCGGCAAAATAGTGGACGATCGCGTAGGGTTTTTTCGTGGATTTCATTTTGTTTTCCCCGGGTTTATGGGCTTCGTTTCTCGAATCCCTCGGTCCGGAGGTAAATTGCATCGGCCTTGCGGCGTCAACGCGCAACCGGACGGCGGGAGTTTTCCGGGCGGGTCTGCGTCCGCATTCCTTGCCTAATTCCGTTCCCTGGCTAGGATGCGGGCATGAAAATCGGCATCATCGGATCGGGTTTGGTGGCTACGACTCTCGCCACCGGGTTTTTGAAGCACGGCCACGGCGTGGTGATCGGCACCCGCGATCCGGCCAAGCTGGCGGATTGGGCGAAGGCCAATCCGGCGGGCAAGGTCGGCAGCTTTGCCGACGCGGCGAAGTTCGCGGACGTTGCGGTCCTGGCGGTGAAGGGCACGGTGGCGGCGGACGCCGTGTTCGCCGCCGGCGCCGCCAACCTCGCGGGCAAGCCGGTGATCGACGCGACCAATCCCATCGCGGACGCCCCGCCGGTGAACGGCGTGTTGAAATTCACCACCAACCTTGACGCGTCCATGATGGAGCACCTCCAGCGCGAGTTCGCCGGCGTGCATTTCGTCAAGGCGTTCAATTCCGTCGGGGCCGCGTGCATGGTGAATCCGCGATTCAAGGAAGGGAGACCGACCATGTTCATCTGTGGCAACGACGACGCGGCCAAACAGACGGTGACAAAGATCCTCGATCAGTTCGGCTGGGAGACGGCGGACATGGGCCGAGCGGAAGCGGCCCGTGCCATCGAACCGCTTTGCATCCTGTGGTGCATCCCCGGTTTCCTGCGGAACGACTGGGTGCACGCGTTCAAGCTGCTGAAATGAGGGCAGCGTCGCCGGCTCCCTGTTGCGCCCTGCTGGGCGCACGGGGTCTGTCCTGCGGCCTTCGCTGCGGCAGAGCTGCCGGCCCGGTGTTTTCCCGGCCGTCGCCGGGCAGAAGAGCCGTGGTTTAACCACAAAGACACTGAGACACAAAGAAGGGCGATCCCAGGGATTATCCTCTGTGACGTCGCACCTCTGGGGTGAGAAATCCGGTCAAGGGATGCGTAGCCACTAGGCGCCTTGGGCCGTTGATCCGCCTTCGCCAAGACTACCGCACGACAAGGTGTGACGGCTCCTCCCTGAGCACGATGGATTGCCTTGGCGGGAACTACCGCCAGGGTGTCATTCACTTACGCCCATGAAAAAACGCCCCGTTCTGGTCCCGTTGCTCGCCACCGCCGGCCTGCTGGTTTCCCGGCTGACTGCCGCCGAGCCGGCCTACCATTTGAGTTCGCCCAACGGCGCAATTGTGGTGGATATCCGCCTCGGCGACCGTATTCGCTACGATGTTGCGGTGAATGAAACGCCGGTCCTCAAGGACGCGACGCTGTCGCTGCAAATCGACGGGGCCACCTTGGGACTGGCGCCGCGGCTCAAGCTGGCGACGTCCGGCACCCATGACGGCCGGCTGCATCCGGTGGTGCGCCAGAAGGCTGCCGTGCTCCGCGATCATTACAACGAGCTGCGGCTGGACCTGGACGGCGGCTACTCCGTCGTGTTCCGCACCTACGACGAGGGCGTGGCCTACCGTTGGGAGACGCGGCTGCCCGCCGCCGAGGTGAAGGTGTACGCGGAGGAGGTGATGCTGAACTTCGCCGACAACTTCATCACCTGGTATCCCGAGGAGGAGAGTTTCTACTCGCACAACGAGCGGATCTTCCTGCCGCGGGCGCTCGGCGACCTCGCCGCGAAAAATCTGGCGAGCATCCCCGCGGTCGTTGATGCGAACGGCATAAAGATCGCGGTGGCGGAGTCGGATGTGACCGACTACCCGGGGCTGTGGCTGCATGGGACCAGCGGCAACGGCCTGGCCGGGATCTTCCCGCCCTATCCGCTTGAGGAAAAGCTTACCGGGGACCGCGACTTCAGGGTGACAAAGGCAGCGGACTACCTCGCCGTGACCAAGGGCACGCGCACCTATCCGTGGCGGCTGCTGGGCGTGGCGCTGAAAGATGGCGACCTCATCACCAACCCGCTCGTCTACCTGCTGGCGGGTCCGACGACGCTGACCGACACCACCTGGATCAGGCCCGGCAAGGTCGCGTGGGATTGGTGGAATGCCAACAACATCGGCGGCGTGGATTTCAAGTCCGGGGTGAACACCGCCACCTACAAATACTACATCGATTTCGCGGCACAGCACGGCATTGAGTATGTGGTGCTCGACGAGGGCTGGTATGTCCTCGGCGACCTGTTGAAGGTGGCGCCCGGCATGGACATGGAGGAGATCACCGCCTACGCGAAGAAGAAAAACGTCGGCCTCATCCTGTGGGTGGTGTGGAAGACGCTCGACGACCAGCTCATCCCCGCCCTCGACCGGTTCGCGCGCTGGGGCGTGAAGGGCATCAAGGTGGACTTCATGCAGCGCGACGACCAGGTGGTGATGAATTTCTATCCGCGGGTGTGCCGCGAGGCCGCGGCGCGCAAGATGCTGGTGGATTTTCACGGTGGCATCCGCCCGGCGCTGCTGACCCGCACCTGGCCCAACCTGATTTCCACCGAGGGTGTGCGCGGCATGGAGTGGAACAAGTGGAGCGCACACATCACGCCGGCCCACACCGTGACCGTGCCGTTCACGCGGATGTTTCTCGGGCCGATGGATTTCACGCCCGGGGCCATGCTGAACGCCACGCGGACCGGTTTCGCCAAGAATTTTGAGCGGCCGATGAGCCAGGGCACGCGCTGCCACCAGCTCGCGATGTACGTGGTCTACGAGAGCCCGCTGCAGATGCTGGCCGACTCGCCCACCAATTACCTGCGCGAACCGGAATGCCTGGAGTTCCTGTCCGCAGTGCCGACGGTTTGGGATGAAACTCGCGTGCTGGACGCCCGGATCGCGGAGTATGTGGTCGTGGCGCGGCGCAGCGGGGCCGAGTGGTATTGCGGCGCGATGACGGACTGGACGCCCCGCGAGCTGACCATCGACCTGTCGTTTCTGCCGGCGGGAAGATTCCGGCTGGACGAATATCGCGACGGGGTGAACGCCGACCGTCTCGCCTCGGATTACCGGAAGACATCCTTGACGGTGACAAATGCCACCAAGCTGACGATCAAGCTCGCCGAGGGCGGCGGCTGGGCCGCGCGGCTGCGGCCGGAATGACCGCGTATGGCCTGCGACCCGCGGCTTGAGCCATGAACCCACAGCCAAGCCCGAAAATAGACCGTGCTGAGTATTGTTACTTCGCCGCGGCGCCGATCTCGCTTTCGAGCAAGACGGCGACCCGTTCGGCGGCTTTCACCGAGTCAGCCTTGAAGGCCGGTCCCCGCGTGTAGCCGACAAAGGGCAGCCATGCCTCGGACCGCAACTCGCGGCGATCGCGGACGGGTGGGAAAATCGGATCGGCCTTGATGCGGGCCAGTTCGGTGTCTGGGTCGGCGGGCGCCAGCACGTATCCGAGCCCGGCAAGGAGGGTGCGGGCAATGACGAGATGCCCGGCATCATCCGGATGCACCCCGTCGGGGCTGAAGGTAAAGGCGTCGTCGCTTTCACGCCGGGTGGCAAGGGCGGCAACCAGCGCGCGATGCAGATCAATAACGGTGACGCCCGGCACATGCAGGCCCGCTTCCGTGCGGGAGAATTCAGCCAGCACTGCATCGTAACCCGCGAAGGGGAAATCATAGCCGAAATCAGCGGCGTTTGCCAACACGGTCCGAGCCTGGATGGGTCGCGGGTCGAAGGGCGGCGGAGTCATGAGTACGAGCTGCGCGCCACTGGCGAGAATCTTCGTGATGAACCGGTGCAGTCCGTCGTGGAAAGCGGCCAAGCGTTCCGGGGCCGGAGGGTGATAGATGCCGTCGTTCATTCCGTAGCAGGCGAGCACGACCTGCGGCTTCACCGCCGCAAGCGCCCGGTCGAGCCGTTCGA
>JBBIHQ010000017.1:0-25001 GCA_037446975.1 Opitutia bacterium | reverse complement strand
GATGAACGGAGGGTGATGATACGAAAAGGATTAACCGTTCACTGGCCAAGCGGATGTCAGTCAGGTGGTGAAGGCAGGTGGATATCACCGGACAAAGCCCGGTGAGGCGATGGGGTAAAAAAAGGGCGCCATTTGGCGCCCTGAGTGGATGTAGGTTGCGACCGGGTTGCCCTATTTGACGCGAGTCGCCTTCCATTCGGACTTGGTGGGAGCGCCACCGCCGCGGCCCGGTCGCTCAATGGTGCCGGTGATCGTGTCACCTTCGAGTTTGCCCTCATACTTGAAGACAAACGTGTTGCCGTTGAACTCCCGGGTGACGGTGAAAAAAACGGTGTCGTCTTTGAACGTGGCGTCACCGATGGGGGTGTCACCCATGCGGCCGGAGATCGTGCCGGTGAGGGCCCCGTCCTTCAAGATGAGCTTGACGGTCGATTCCATGGGACCATTGCGACCCTGGAACGTCCATTTCCAATTGCCGGAGACGTCGGCGGCGAAGGCCGCGCCAGTGATGACCGAAACGGCAATAACCGCCGTGAGAAGACTGCGCATTGTTTTCATAGGGGTGGGGTTGACTGTTGGATCCCATCGCCGCCGGCCGGCGGTCCGGGATTTGTCGTTGGCCGAAGGCCAGGCAGGGAGAGACGGCGGCCAGCGGGACCGGTTACGCCAATGGAAATCGAAAGCGAGAGGGCCGTTGCCGGGCCGCAAGATTCCGGGTGAGACCCGCCGCGCTCGCCCGCCAAGCTCATCGATCAACGGTTGGGCGCGGGAGACGGTGAAGAAATCTGGTTCTTGCCTCGGCAGCCGAACGCCTTGGAATCAACCGCGATGAACACTGAGACCCAGGCAGGGGTGCCCTTGAAGCCGGAAGCGGTGCTGTCGGCCTTGGAGGCGCGGGTCCTCGGCTGCCTGATCGAAAAGGAGCTGACGACGCCCGACCTGTATCCGCTGACGCTCAATTCGCTCGTCAACGCCTGCAACCAGCGGAGCAATCGTGACCCGCTGATGGAGGTATCGGCGCGCGAGGTGGAGGCGGCGCTGGACGGCCTGCGGGCGAAGAGGTTGGCGACGCTCTTTTCCGGTGCGGATGCGCGGGTGCCCAAATACCGCCAGACGCTTGAGCTCGCCCATCCCATGGATGTCGGGGCCCGCGTTCTGCTCTGCGAATTGTTTTTGCGGGGTCCGCAGACGGCGGCGGAATTGCGCTCCCGGGCGGAGCGCATGCACCAGCTGGCGGCGGCGGAGATTGAGGCCTTGCTGCTTGAACTGGCGGCCCGGCCGGCCGGTGCGTTGGTCCGGCGGCTGCAGCGTCAGCCGGGGCAAAAGGAGGCGCGCTGGGCCCAGCTGCTCACGGGCGAACCGGCCACGGTTTCCGAGGCAGGCGCCGGGCCGCTGACCGTTGCGCTCACGTTGCCGCCGGAAGTCGAGCGGCGGCTGGCAACACTGGAGGCGGAAGTGGTGCAGTTGCGCGGCGAGCTTGCCCGATTGCGCGGAGCCCTCGGGGAAAACTGAGCCAACGACCGAAGGAATCAGTCGGGGGCGGCCGTTTCCAAATGCCTTCACCGGCGGCATTGTTTTTGACCGGGCCCGCGGCTGCCTGGGTTGATCCGCTCATCCGGCGGTGGACCGAAGCGGGCATCATCCCGATCGCCGGGCACGGATTTGGAGGAAGAAAGGCCCGGGAAGATTCTGCGGCGACACCGTGTGCTTGTCGCGGGATGAAAGACGGCCTAGCGTGATCGGATGTATTCAATCCGCAGGCGGGCAAACTCTCCGTTGGTGGCGATGGTTCTCGCCTTTCTTCCGACCGGACCTTGGGTGCTCGCGGCCGGGCCAGCCGATCCGATCTCGGTTCAGGTCCCCGGCTGGCAGATTGTTCCGGCCAATGACCCGCGGTTATTCTACGAAGGCCGGATTGATTTTTCGTCCGCCGCCTCGCCGGTCATCGTGTGGGCTGGCAGCCGCATCAGTCTGGACTTCGATGGCGCCCTTCTGGCCCTGCGTTTCGGGGCCGCGACCGGCCAGAATTTTTTCAATGTACAAGTGGACGGGGTAAACGAGATCGTCGCGGTGCGCGCGGGCGGCGCCCAGCGGATCGAAGTACCGGTGCCTACCGCACCGGTCCGGCACCGGCTGCTCGTGTTCAAGCGGTCCGAGGCGTCGACGGGCCAGGTGCGGTTCGAGGGCGTGGAACTTGCCGCCGGCGCGCAAGCCCGGGCACCGGAGCCGCCGAAGTACCGGGTCCGCTTCGAATTCTTTGGCGACTCGATCACGGTGGGCGCGTGCAACGAGGACGGCGCCACCGACCAATGGACGGATATCCGCACCCACAACCACGCCCTGAGTTACGATCACCTTGCCTCGCGGGCGCTGCAGGCCGACCATCGTGCCATGGCGGTCAGCGGCATGGGCGTCGCCACCGGCTGGACGAACGTGAAAGCCGGCCAGGTTTGGGACCGGCTCTATCCGGTGGCGGATGCACCCCGCGCCGATCTGAAGGCGTGGCAGCCCGATGTCGCGTTCGTCAATCTCGGCGAAAATGACGACTCCTTTTCCCGGGCGCACGGCCAGCCATTTCCGGCGGACTTCACGGCCGGCTACGTGTCGCTGGTCAAGGGCATCCGCGCGGCCTACCCGCAGGCGCATCTCGTGCTGCTGCGCGGCGGGATGTATGGCGGGAAAAATAGCGCGCCGTTGCGCGAGGCCTGGGCGGCGGCGGTAAAGGAGCTGGAGGCGGGCGACCCGGCGGTCAGCCACTTTGTCTTCTCGCACTGGACGGATACGCATCCGCGCGTGGCGGACGATCGCGTGCTGGCTGGCGAGCTGGTCACCTGGCTGAAATCCCAGCCGTTCATGCGGCGGTTTCTGCGAGAAACCGTTCCCTGACGGGTATCTCTATTTGGGCAAAACGAGCGCGGCGAGGGCGTCGAGCGTGTGGGCAAAAATATCTTCCGGTTTGCCGGCGGCATCGATGGGCACGAGCAGGCCCTGGGCCCGGTAGTGCTCGGCGAGCGGAGTGGTGGCTGCGGCATAGGCCTCCAGGCGCACGCGAACGGCCTCGGGCCGGTCATCCGGACGTTGCTCCAGGGCGAGGTTGCATTTGTCGCAGACGCCGGCCGTGCGCGGCGGCCGGCTGGTGATATGAAACACGGCCTTGCATTTCGGACACACCCGGCGGCCGCTGATGCGGGCGACGATCTCGGCAGCGGGCAGTTCGTAACTGATCACGGCATCAAGCCGCAGTTTCTCGCGGGCGAGCAGCGCATCGATCGACTGCGCCTGCGGGCGGGTGCGCGGAAAACCGTCGAGCATGAAGCCGCCGCGGCAATGCAGGCACCGGCCGCGTTCGCCGATCAGCGCCAGCACGGTCTCGTCGGGAACGAGATCGCCGCGTTCCATGAATTTTTGTGCCTCGGCCATGGCGGTACCGGGAGCGGCGGCATGACCGCGTGCCGCCCGGAACACATCACCGGTCGAGAGCGCACAGGCACCGAGGGCACGGGAAAGCAGTTCGGCCTGCGTGCCTTTGCCGACGCCGGGCGGCCCCAGCAAGACCAGCCTCCAGGCTCGCTGAACATCCGGGGGGGGCTGGAGGCAGACGGCGTCGCCGCCTTGCAGCCAGGCTGTTTTGTCATGCGCGGGGATCATGGCCGCATTGTGCCCGATCCGGTCGGTTGTTGCGCCGCCAATATTGCCGAAGACTGCGCGGATATTAACTGCGACGGCGGGAGAGCCGCTCCGCGGTCTAGCGACCCGGAGGCGGTTCCGCCAAATGCCGCCGGAGCCAGGTGATCATCTGATCCTCGTAGCCCGGATCAAGTTTGCTCCATGACGCCAAGGCGTGCGGCGCACCCTTGATGGTGATCAGGTCACATATCCCGCCCAAGGCCCGGACCCCGGCTTGGAAGTCGAGCGATTGGGTGTAGGGCACCGTCCTGTCAGCGTCACCGTGGATCAGGAGAAACGGTGGCAGGCCGGGCCTGAGGTGGTTGATCGGGGAAATCTGGCGCAGCACGGCAAGGGATTCCGGGGTGACCTCCTTGGGCCGGTCGAGGAGCGCCTGCAATGACGGGCTCAGGCCGCCCCGCGCCGCCAGGTCCTGCTCGTGGTTGGTGACCGGCGCGAAGCCGACGACGGCTTGCACCCGCGTGTCCTCGCCGGCCAGCACCGCGGCGAGACAGACCAGATGTCCGCCGGAGGAATGGCCGAAGAGAACAATGTGCCGCGGGTCGCCCTTGAATTCCGTCGCGTGGGCCTTGGCCCAGCGGATGGCGGTCTGCAAGTCCTCGAGGCAGGCGGGCCAGCGGTGCTGCGGCGCCAGCCGGTAATTGATGGAGAACCAGGTGAACTTTGCGCGGGTGAGCGGCTCGAACCACGGCGTGATGTCGGCGGAATCACCGGGGATGAGCGTGCCGCATTTGTCTCCGCGACTCCACCCGCCGCCATGCACCAGGATGGCCACCGGGAATGGCCCGGCGCCCTCGGGCACGCTCGCATCGAGCAGGAGGCGCACGTCGCCAACCCGGCCATATTCGAGATCTTTCTTCAGTTCGGCGGCAGCGGCGAACACGGGCAGCAGCAGGAAGAACAGGACGGCAGGAAGGCGGGAATTCATGGGAAGGTGGGGCATAAAGCCGGACGGGGAGGTAAAACCATGAATTGACCCGAATCGACACGAATAAGTCGTCGCCATGCCGGCGGCCCGGCTTTACGTAAACGGTCAAACAGCTGAAATTTCCTGTCACACCCGGCCTCCCATGGACCACTGGAAGGTGAGCATGAACACACTCCTGGATTACCCTTCCCTGGCCGACCACCGGCTGGTCGAGCTTCACCTCGGCGGCGATCACGACGCCTTTCGCCAGATTGTGGAACGTCATCAGGCGATGGTCTGCGCGCTGGCCTACTGCGCCTGTGGCGACGTGGCCCGCAGCGAGGATGTGGCGCAGAAGGTGTTCATCGCGGCCTGGCAGCAGCTGCCGCAGCTCCGCGAGCCGGCAAAGCTGCGCGGATGGCTTGGTGGCATCACCCGCAACCTCGCCCATGACGCGCTCCGCCGGGCCGCGCGCACGCCGACCTCGCGGGCGGACGAACTGTCGCCTGATACGGCGGCCGATGCGGCCGGGCCGCGCGAGCACACCATCGGGGCCGACGAGGCGGCGTTGATGTGGAGCGCGCTGGAAGGGCTGCCCGCGACCTACCGCGAGCCGATGGTGCTGTTTTACCGCGAAGGCCGGTCTGCCGCCGCGGTGGCGGCGGCCCTGGAAATTTCCGAGGACACCGCGCGGCAGCGGCTGGCCCGTGGCCGGACGATGCTGACGGAGCGCATGGCGAAGCTGGTTGAGGAGACGCTCGAACGCAGCGCGCCGACACCGGCTTTCGCCGGCATGGTGATCCTGGCGCTGCCGGTCGGTCCGTTTGCGGTCGAGGCGACGCTTGGCGCGGGCGGCGCGGCCTCGAAGGCGGTCACCATGGCCACGGCGGCCGGCGGTGTGGTCGCGAAGGGCGGGGTGGCCATCAAGGTGCTCGGGGCGGTCGCCGCCCTGCCGGTGCTGCTCAACGGACTCACGGAATATCTCAGGTTCCGCGCGCATTTCGAGGCCCAACCGAGCGGCGGCCGGGGCGAGATTGTGAGGCTGCACCTGCGGCCCTTGTTGATCAACGCCGCTGTGTTCAGCGGCCTCGCCTTCATCCTCTGGTCCCCGTTCCCTGGAATATGGAAATCGTTCGCGATGGTGCCGCTGGCGGTGGTGCTGGTGGTGGCTGCCGGGTTCGATAACAGACGTCGTTTGAATGCGGTTGAGCGCGAACGTGGCAAGCCGGTGTTCGAATACCGCAGCGCTGGCGGCATGTGGGGATTGCCGTGGGTGCATATCCGGTCGGGCGGCTGCTTCCGGGGGGCGAAGGCCTCGGGCTGGATCGCGATCAGCGACGGTCTGGCAATCGGCGGCTTGTTTGCCGGCGCGCCCATCGGGGTGGCGCCGATCAGCGTGGGCGGCATTGCCATCGCCATTTTCGCCTTGGGCGGCGTGGCAGTCGGCCAGGCGGCGGTCGGCTGCTTTGCCGGCGGCTACTGGGCGGCGGGTGGCCTGGCGCTGGCGGCACACGCGGCCGAAGGCGCGTTGGTGATCGCGCGCGATTTCGCGGTGGGCAAAAACGCGATTGCGCTGCACGCCAATGACGCGGCGGCGCGGGCGTTCATTGACACGCATCCGTTCTTCCAGCTCACCCGGAATTTTTGGAGGGTGATCATATGGGCGGCTTTTTTTGGCTGGCTGCCGCAACTGGTGCTCATGGGCTGGCACCTGCGGCAGACCCGGCCGGCGCGGTGACCCTCCGTCGCTCCTTTTGCACCAAGCAGGAGCGGCCGGCGGCCGGTTAGGACAAAAAAAAGCCCCGGCGGTGAGGCCGGGGCTTGGGGAGTGAGTTCGATCGTGCTTACTTCTTGGCGTCGGCGATCGCGGCCTGGGCGGCGGCCAGACGCGCGACGGGCACCCGGAAGGGCGAGCAAGACACGTAGTTCAGGCCGAGCTTGTGGCAGAACTTAACCGAGTCCGGATCGCCACCGTGTTCACCGCAGATGCCGATCTTGAGGTTCGGGTTCGTCGTGCGGCCCTTTTCGACGGCGATCTTCATCAGCGCACCGACACCGGTCTGGTCGATCGTGGCGAAGGGGTTCTTCTTCACGATTTCGAGCTCGGCGTAGTGCGGCAGGAACGAGCCGGAGTCATCGCGCGACATGCCAAGGCAGGTCTGCGTGAGGTCGTTGGTGCCGAAGCTGAAGAACTGCGCGGTCTGGGCGACCTCGTCGGCCGTCAGCGCACCGCGCGGGATTTCAATCATGGTACCGACCGAGTAGTTCAACTTCACCTTCTTCTCGGCCATGACCTCCTTCGCGACGCGATGGACGATCTCGACCTGGAGATCGAGCTCCTTCTTGAAGCCGACGAGCGGGATCATGACCTCGGGCTTGACCTTGATGCCTTCCTTCTGGACTTGCGCGGCCGCCTCGAAGACGGCGCGGGACTGCATTTCGGAAATCTCGGGATAGCCGATGCCGAGACGGCAGCCGCGGAAGCCGAGCATGGGATTGAACTCGTGGAGCTGGTGCACCCGCGCCGCAATCTTTTCCGCGGCGATGCCGAGCTTCTTCGCGAGCGCCGCCTGCTGGTCGGCGGTATTCGGGAGGAATTCGTGCAACGGCGGATCAAGGAACCGGATGGTGACCGGGAAGCCCTTGAGCGCGCGGAAGATTCCAGCGAAGTCGTCCCGCTGGTAGGGGAGGAGTTTTGCGAGCGCGGCTTTGCGGGCGTCGAGCGTCTCGGCGAGGATCATCTCGCGCATGGCGTCGATGCGGTCGCCCTCGAAGAACATGTGCTCGGTGCGGGTGAGACCGATGCCGGTGGCGCCGAAGGCCATGGCGTTCTGCGCCTGGACGGGCGAGTCGGCGTTGGTCCAGACGGCGAGCTTGGTCGCCTGGGCGCACCACTTCATGAGCTGCTGGTAGCTCTTGAATTTCTCGGTCGCCTGCGCGGCTTTGTTGCCGTCGACGAGGCCGGAGATGATCTCGGACGGGGCGGCCTTGAGCTGGCCGGCGTAGACCTTGCCGGCCGTGCCGTCGATCGAGAGCCAGTCGCCTTCCTTGTAGGTCTGGCCGGCGGCGGTGACCGTCTTGGCGTGGTAGTCGACCTCGAGGGCGGCAGCGCCGCACACGCAGACCTTGCCCATCTGGCGGGCGACGAGGGCGGCGTGCGAAGAAACACCGCCGCGGGCGGTGAGGATGCCCTCGGCGGCGATCATGCCGCGGAGATCCTCGGGTGAGGTCTCGATGCGGACGAGGAGGACCTTGTCGCCCTTCTCGGCGGCGATGACGGCGCGGTCGGCGTTGAGATAGATGCGGCCGCTGGCGGCGCCGGGGCCGGCGGGAAGGCCGGTGGCGATGACCGGGGCTTTCTTCACTTCGTTGAGATCGAAGACGGGTGCGAGCAACTGCTCGAGCTGGTCGGCGGGATTGCGCATGACGGCGGTCTGCCAGTCGATGAGCTTCTCCTTCACCATATCGATCGAGAACTTCAGCGCGGCCATCGCGGTGCGCTTGCCGTTTCGTGTCTGCAGCATGTAAACGATCTTGTCCTGGATCGTGAACTCGAAGTCCTGCACGTCCTTGAAATGTTTCTCAAGCGTCGCGCGGATGCGCTCCAACTCGGCGAAGGCCTCGGGGAGGTGCTTCTTGAGCTCGGCGACGGGCTCGGGCGTGCGGACGCCGGCGACGACGTCCTCACCCTGCGCGTTGATCAGGAATTCGCCGTAGAACTCCTTGTTGCCGTTGGCGGGATTGCGGGTGAACGCAACGCCGGAACCGGAATTGTCGCCCGTGTTGCCATAGACCATGGCCTGCACGTTGACGGCGGTGCCCCACTCGGTCGGGATGTTGTATTTGCGGCGGTAGACGATGGCACGGTCGTTCATCCAGCTGCCGAACACGGCGCCGGCGGCGCCGACGAGCTGCTCCCACGGGGTGGCGGGAAATTCCTTGCCGGCGCGCTCCTTGACGAGGGCCTTGAAGCGGACGACGAGTTCCTTCAGGTCGTCGACGGAGAGTTTGGTGTCCTCGATCTCGTGATTGCTGTAACGTTCGTCCTTGAGCCTGGAGATGACCGTCTCAAACGGTTCGTGATCCTCGTCGGGGGATTTCTGCACGCCGAGCACGACGTCGCCGTACATCTGGATGAAGCGGCGGTAGCAATCCCATGCGAAACGCGGGTTTCCGGTCTTCTTCGAGAGTGCCTCGACGGTGGCGTCGGTGAGGCCGAGGTTGAGGATCGTATCCATCATGCCGGGCATCGAGTCGCGGGCGCCGGAGCGGACGGATACAAGCAGCGGGTTCTCCAGATCGCCAAATTTCATGCCGGTCTGGGCCTCGAGCGAGGCGATGCCGGCCTCCATCTGGCCGCGAAGGGCGGCGGGATAGGTGCGTTTGTTGGCGTAGAAGTAGGTGCAGACCTCGGTGGTGATCGTGAAACCGGGGGGCACCGGCAGGCCGATGCGGCACATTTCGGCGAGGTTGGCGCCTTTGCCGCCGAGCAGCGGTTTCATTGAGCCATTGCCGTCGGTCTTCTTGCCGAAGAGGTAGACATACTTGGCGGATTTGGGTGAGGAAGCCGGCTTTTTGGCCGGTTTTTTCGCGGAGGGTTTCTTAGCCATAGGAGTTGGAATGAAATGAGCGGTAGGAGGGACCATCGCACAATGGCTGTGCGAGGGTGTCAACGGCGGAGGCCGTCACATCAGCCATAATTTCAAATTTGCCGGCGGTTGGCTGCGCATTTTTTGGCGAAAACCGTTCATGCGACGGGAATGTCGAACTTTCCCGCTGTCCGATATTTGCATCATGCCGGCAGCGCGTGGTCGGACCGGGGTGCCGCCTTCAGCCTGTGGCCGGCCGGGCGGCGGCCATGGACCTGGCAACTACCCCCGGGTTCCTTTCCAGGTGCCGGGTCAGCGTCTCGATGGCACGAATGGTTTCGGGACTGATATGGTGCTCCATGCCCTCGACATCGTTGTTGATGATGCCCTCGTCGGTCACGCCCAGCACTCGCAGAAAGTCCGTAAGCAACTGGTGGCGGTGGGCGATGCGCCGGGCGACTTCAAGGCCGGAGCTGGTCAAGACCAGGCCCCGGTATTTCTCATCTTTGACGAAACCCTCGGCGTCGAGGCGTTGCACCATGGCGGTGACGCTGACCTGGGAGATCTTCAGCCCGGCGGCGATATCCACGGCCCGAGGGCACCCTTTGTTGGCGATGAGCTCCTCGATCTTCTCAAGATAATCCTCCACCGCCACGGTGGTGCGGGGGCGAGCTGGACGGGGCCGGGCGGCCATGGCAGGCGGAAGTCGGTCCGCCCGGGCAGACCCCCGGGCCGGGCGTGGCGGTTACTTCCGGGAATCCCGCTGGAAACGGAAAACCACCTTGAGCATCTGCAGCGCCAGCCAGAAGACGCCGGTCATGCAGCTGGCGCCGAGACCGCCCCAGAGCTTGATCATGGCCGGGTCATTCGACGGCACATGGGAGTTCACGAGCCAATAGAAGAGGCTGAACGCGAGGGCGGTTAGCACCAGGTCGATGGCGAGGATGACAAAGGAAAACGGCTTTTTCTCGGGCGTGGCCATGACGGGAAAAGAAGGAGCCGAGGCAGGTTTGTCGAACAGAAACTTGGTTTTGCGGACGGGGATGTCGATCTCGACATAATCGGCATCGGGGGCGAAATGCACCTGCGCGCCATGATGGAGAAAAACCTCGAGCATGGCCCGGTTTTCCCGGCGTACCTGGGCAAAGAGGCGTTGCAGGCCGCGCCGCCGCCCGGCGGCGCGCAGGTAGAACAGCAGGCGCGATGCCATGCCGAGCCGCCGCTTCCGGTCATGCACGAGGAAGGCGCATTCGGCCGAACGGCCGTCCGGTGCGTGCACCAACCGTCCGATGGCGCACAACGCTTCGCTGCCCCCGGCGGCGTCTTCAAATATCCCGAGGGCGAGTTCGGCGGCCGGATCCACCGCCAGCAGCCGGTGCGCCTCCTGGGTCGACATATGGTGGATCAGGTAGCCATAACGCTGCCGGATCGTCGCGGGAGAAAGCGTCCGGAAAAACTCCACCAGCCGGTCCGTGTCGCTGGGGATCAGCGGACGCAGGCGATAGCTCCGCCCGTCCCGCAGTTGCAGCGAGCGGGGCGGCAGGGTGGCCGGGAACAAGGGCCGGGACATTGGCGGGAGTTTGTCGGGCAAAGCGAGTTAAGGCAATGGGGGGATTGTTTGGACCCGGGACCGAGTAAAAAGTTTATCCACCCGCGAAAATTTCCTGCTAACCTGCAACGGCTTCCCCTTCATGGTTGCGATGCCCGCCGGGCTGCGCATATCTTGCTTCTGTGCCCACCACGCAGGATAGCCATCGCCCCGCCCGAGTTCTGGTCCAGCATTTGAAGGACTCGCAGATTTTTCGCGACTACGAGCGGGCCTTTGCCGAAACCACCGGGCTGCCGCTGGCGCTGAGAAGTGTCGACTCTCTCGAATTGCCCCTGCATGGCGCCAAGAATGAGGCGCCGTTTTGCGCGCTGATGGCCACCACGAACAAATCGTGCTCCGCCTGCCTCGAGCTGCAGCGGCGGGTCGAGCAGGAAGCCCGGCTGCAACCCAAGACTCTGAAATGTTTTGCCGGCCTGTGCGACTCGGCCGTGCCGATCCGCGTGGGGGAAAATGTCATCGCGTTTTTGCAGACCGGCCAGGTTCTTCTCCACCGGCCGAACAAACACCAGTTCAAGCGGACCACGCGGGAGCTGGTGAAATTCGGGGCCGAGGTGGATGTGAGACGGCTTGAGGAAGCCTACTTCCAGACCCGGGTGCTCGAGAAGAAACAGTACGAGGCGGTGCTGCGGCTGCTGATCATCTTTGCCCAGCATCTTTCGTCGCTCAGCAACCAGCTGATGGTGATCAACGAAAAGCCGGAGTCGCCGATGATCACCAAGGCCAAGCTTTTCATCAGCGAACACCAGGGGGAGGAGATCAGTCTGCGGCAGGTTTCACAGTCAGTGAACACCAGCGCGTTTTATTTCTGCAAGATGTTCAAGCAGGCGACGGGCCTGACCTTTACGGATTACCTTGCCCGGGTGCGGATCGAAAAGGTGAAGAATCTGCTGCAGAATCCGCATATGCGGATCAGCGAGGCGGCGTTTGAGGCGGGCTTCCAGTCGCTGTCGCAATTCAACCGGGTGTTCCGCAAGATCGCCGGCGAGGCCCCGACGGTCTGGCGCGAAAAAACCCACCGCAATTCAGCGGCCTAGGAGCGCGGCGTGCCGGCTCACGACCGGCCCGAGTTTGTGCTGGGTGCAGGAATCGGCGCCCTGGTGGCGGCAGACGCCGCATAACGCCTCGATGTCGTTCTGGGCGAGGCTGTGATAAAACAGCAGAACCTCGGTGAATGCCGGCCCGATCTTGTCGGCGGCCACTTCGCAGAGCGCCAGCCGGCCGGTGGTGTAATAGGTGAGGAGGGGATTGATGCCGCAGCCGCATTGCCCCTGCAGCGGGGCGACTACCGCTTGGTTGTGCCTGAGCCAGGCCCGGAGCGACCGCGTGCCCAAGGCGGCGGTGAGCTGGTCGAGCGTCTCATCCATCAGGAAAATGAGCGTATCCGGGCTGGCGAGCGGCGAGGCCACCGGTTCGGCGCGCAGCAGCGTTTCCCAACGCTGTTTGATCAGTGGGCGCAGCCCCTTGAGCCGACCGGTAACTCCATCATCCACGCCGACATATTGCCACGGGCCCACCGGGACAGCTCTGCATCGGTTGCGTATCAATAGTCATTCTTTGCCTGATGTTTCCGCAGGATTCAAAATCGATGCCGCCGTGCCCGGCAACACGCGGCCAGAACGCCCGCAAAAACTGCGTACGGATGGCCAAGATGCGCGGAGCGGCTCCGAGGCGGTTTGACTAGACTGGTGCCAGTTCAATCCACGCATGTCCGTAATTCCCATCACGGTTTTCCTCAGCCTCGGGCTGGTTTTCCTGTTCGTCGCGCTGTTCCTGCGGGAACACCGCCACCGCCATTTCGCGAACGCCGAACGCGACTCGCTCCTGCCGCTGGCCGACGAGCAGCCGCGGATACAGGTCGGACCCGGCACGAAAGCGGCGACGGCCCAAGAACCTGCTTCCGGTTCCGGCGGCGGCTGCCGCCCCGCTGACGCCTTGGCCAACACGCGCCCGCACGGGCTCCGACCCCCGGCCGCGACTGTTTGAGAGAATCCGCCCGTCCGCCGCCTCACTGATCTTTCCACGCCATCCACCATGACAGGTCACAAAACCACCATCGAATTCAACGACAAGATCGTGCGCCAGTTCATGCTGGCATCCGTGCTCTGGGGTGCCGTCGGCATGCTCGTCGGCGTCGTCATCGCCACCCAGCTGAATTTCTGGCAGGCCAACTTTGCGACGCCCTACCTGACGTTCGGCCGGCTGCGTCCGTTGCACACCAACGCGGTCATCTTCGCCTTTGTCGGCAACATGATGTTCGCCGGCATCTATTACTCGACCCAGCGGCTCGTGAAGGCGCGGCTGGCGAGCGACTTTCTCTCCTCGCTGCATTTCTGGGGCTGGCAGCTGATCATCGTGGCCGCGGCCATCACGCTGCCCCTCGGCCTGACCCGGGGCAAGGAATACGCCGAGCTGATCTGGCCGATCAACCTCGCGGTCACTGTCATCTGGGTCGTGTTTGCGGTGAATTTTTTCTGGACCCTCGCCCGCCGCAACGAAAAGGCGCTCTACGTGGCCATCTGGTTCTACATCGCGACCATCATCACGGTGGCGATGCTCTACATCGTCAACCATCTCTCGGTCCCGACGAGTCTGCTGCACAGTTACGGGGTTTTCGGCGGGGCGCAGGATGCGCTCGTCCAGTGGTGGTACGGGCACAACGCCGTGGCCTTCTTCCTGACCACGCCGATCCTCGGTATCATGTATTATTTTCTGCCGAAGGCGGTGGAGCGACCGATCTACTCCTACCGGCTGTCGGTGATCCATTTCTGGTCGCTGGTTTTTGTCTACATCTGGGCCGGCCCGCACCATCTGCTCAACACCGCGCTGCCCAACTGGCTCCAGCTCCTCGGCATGACGTTTTCGCTCATGCTCTGGGCGCCGTCCTGGGGTGGCATGCTCAATGGCCTGCTGACCCTGCGCGGCGCCTGGGACAAGCTCCGCACCGATCCCGTGGTCAAGTTCTTCGTCGCCGGCGTCACCTTCTATGGCATGGCGACGTTCGAGGGGCCGCTGCTCGCCATCAAGTCGGTCAACGCTCTCGCGCACTACACCGACTGGATCATCGCCCATGTGCACGCCGGGACGCTCGGCTGGAATGGCTTCATGGCCGCGGGAATGTTCTACTGGCTCGCGCCGCGCCTCTGGAACCGGAAGCTGCATTCGACCGCGCTGGCCAACCTCCATTTCTGGATCGGGATGACCGGGATCCTGCTCTACGTCGGCGCGATGTGGGCCTCGGGCATCACGCAGGGCCTGATGCTGAACGCCACGTCCGAGGGCGGCACCATCCTGACGTATCCCAACTTCCTCGACACCCTCAACGCCATCCGTCCGCTCATGCTGCTGCGGGTGGTCGGCGGCGTGCTCTACCTCTCGGGTTTCCTGCTCATGGCGTACAACCTTCTGCGCACCATCCGCGGCGCGCAACCGGTCAACGGCACCATCGAGGTCTACGTCGAGGAGTACACCGCGGAGGAGAAACTCGGTGCCGCCGGGGCCATCTTCAACGCGCCGGTCATCTTCACGACGTTGGGCATCCTGCTCACCTGCGTGTGGCTGTTCACCAGCGGCTGGATGAACATCCTCGGTCTTTTCGGCACCGCGCTCTGCGTCCTGCTGGCGATCGGCCATTTCCAGACCCGCAACACGGCCTGGGGCGAATGGTATGACCGGCTGCTGATCAACGCCCTGCCGTTCACCGTCCTGGTGTTTCTCGCCGTCGCCGTGGGCGGCCTGATCCAGATCATTCCGATGCTGACAATCGACCGGCGCCTCCAGACCGAGGACCGCGTGGCCGAGGTTTATACGCCGCTCGAACTCGCCGGCCGGGACCTTTACGTTCGCGAAGGCTGCTACCTCTGCCACTCGCAGATGATCCGCACCCTGGTGCCCGACGTCCTGCGTTACGGCGACTATTCGCGTCTCGGTGAATCCATCTGGGATCATCCCTTCCAATGGGGATCCAAGCGCAACGGCCCCGACCTTGCCCGCGTCGGCCTCAAATACAATGACGCCTGGCATTACGACCACCTCATGAATCCGCGGGCCATTTCCGTCGGCTCGAACATGCCGACTTATCCATGGCTTTTCGTGAACACCACCGACTATGCCTCGCTCTCCAGCAAGATCAGGGTGCAGCGCATGTTGGGAGTGCCCTTCCCGGCGTGGTCGCCGGCCACAATCGACACCCTCGCGCGGGACCAGGCGAAACAGATCGCCAAGGATCTGCAGACCCAAGGCCGCTACGTCGCACCCGACCGTGAGATTGTCGCGCTCATTTCCTACCTGCAGCGCCTGGGCAAATTCACGCCCGTCCCTGCTCCCACCGTCGCCAAATAAAACTCAACCCATCCCTCCCATGATCAATCGCATCATCTACGAAGACTGGCAGCTCATATTTCCCATCGTGGCCTTGTTGGTCGCCGCGGTGGTTTACGCCGTCGCCGCCTGGCGCGCCGCCGCCATGAGTTCCTCCCAGTCCGACCGCCTCGCCCGCCTGCCACTCGAAAAGGAGTAATCCCGCGCGCCATGAACCAGCATTCGGAGGAGCCGACCGTCCGGCCGCATACCTTTGACGGCATCCAGGAGTTCGATCAGCACCTGCCGAACTGGTGGCTGAACACCCTCTATGGGGCCATCACCTTCTCCATCATTTTCTGGTTTGCCTACCAGATCGCCCGGGTCGTCCCGTCCGACGGCGCGCAGGTGGACACCGCCATGGCCCAGATTGCCGCCGCGCGGATGACCTCCACCTTCGATGTCACCAACGACGCGAAATTCTGGGAGATGAGCCGGAACGCCGTGTTCGTTGACGCTGGCCGGACCACGTTCAATTCCCTCTGCGCCACCTGCCACACGGTCAACCTCACCGGCGCCGTCGGGCCGAATCTCAAGGACCACCTGTGGCTCCATGGCGGCACCCCCAAGGAGATCTTCCAGACCGTCACGAAGGGCGTGCCCGTCAAAGGTATGCCGACTTGGGGCCCCGTGCTCGGCACCAAGAAGACCGCCGAAGTCGTCGCTTACGTGCTCAGTTACCATACGCCCGGCGAGCCGATCGAGGTTCAAACGAGCTACGTTCCGTCCGCCCCGGTCCCGCCCGGCAACTGACCATCTGCCGCTCCGCCCTGTCCCACCGCCGGATGCCCGACCTGAAAAATATCGTTTCGTTTCCCAAGCCGCCTGCGCCCCGCGCCGCGGCGCCGGCACCGCTGCGCCATGTTCCGA
Organism: Opitutia bacterium; assembly: GCA_037446975.1. GTDB lineage: Bacteria > Verrucomicrobiota > Verrucomicrobiia > Opitutales > Opitutaceae > Lacunisphaera. The sequence continues at coordinate 8,983 of JBBIHQ010000017.1, read as the reverse complement.
TCCGGGACTCGGTCACCACGATCAACGAGGACGGTTCGCGCTATTTCCTGCATCCCGCCGATGCGCCCGGTCGCTTCCTGTTCTGGCGCCGCCTCAGCGGCTGGGCGTTGATCTTGCTCTATTTCCTCCTGCCGTGGGTGCCGGTCAACGGCTACCCGGCGGTCTTCCTCGATATCGCCCACCGCCGCTTCCATCTTTTCGGCTGGACGCTCGCGGCGCAGGACATGTGGCTGCTGTTCTTCCTCGTCACCGGGGTCGGCTTCTCGCTGTTCTTCGTCACGGCGTTGCTCGGCCGCATCTGGTGCGGCTGGGCCTGTCCGCAGACGGTCTTCCTGGAACACGTCTATCGCCGCATCGAACGCGTGCTGGAGGGCGACGCGCTGCAGCGGCGGACGCTGGACGCGGCGCCGTGGACCTCGGGCAAGATCTTCCGCCGCGGATTCAAGCACGCGATCTACTTTCTCGCCTCCCTCGCGATCACGCACCTGTTCCTCGCCTACTTTGTTTCAATCCCCGATTTGTGGGGCTTCATGCACAACGCGCCGGGCGAACACTGGACGGCCTTTGCCTTCGTCTTCCTTGCCGCCGCCGTCCTGTATTTCAACTTTGCCTGGTTCCGTGAGCAGCTGTGCATCGTCATCTGTCCTTACGGCCGGCTGCAATCGGCGCTGACCGACGAGCACTCGTTGGTCATCGGTTATGACGAAAAGCGCGGCGAACCGCGCGGCAAGCTGGGGACCGTCGGTGCCGGCGCGTGCGTCGCCTGCAACCGCTGCGTGCAGGTCTGCCCGACGGGCATCGACATCCGCCACGGCTTGCAGATGGAGTGCATCGGCTGCGCGGCCTGCATCGACGCCTGTGACGAGGTCATGGCCCGGGTGAAGCGCCCGACCGGCCTCATCCGTTACGATTCGCTGGCCGGCTTGACCGGCGGAGCGACCCGCTGGTTGCGTCCGCGCACGATTGTCTACGGTATCCTGCTGCTCATTGGCGCCAGTGTGGCGACCTTTGCCTTTTCCACGGTGAAGCCCGCCACGTTCACGGTGTTCCGCATGGGCGGCGCCGCCTATTTCGTGGACCGCGACAGCGTGCGCAACCAGTTCCTGGTGCGCGTGCTCAACAAGCGGGCTGACACCGCCACCTTCACGATGGCCATCGAGGATGCCCAGGCGGGCGTGAAGCACAGCGGTTTCGATGCGCCGGTCGCGGTCGCCGCCATGGCCGAGCAGATGGCCCCGCTGGTCCTGGTCGTCGACCGCAAACATTACACCGGGCCGTTCATGTTCAAAGTGCATGTGCGCGATGAATCCGGCCGCTACAGCGTCACCCGCGAGGTCGAGTTCCTCGGCCCCGATCCCGACCTTCTCAAGGAGGAAGACCGCGAACATGGCGTCAGCCGATAACATCACGGCCTTCAAGATGTGGCTGGGCGTCGCCACGCTGTTTCTGTTCCTGCTCGCGGGCTGGACCGCGATCGTCGTGGCCGCGCGCCGTGCGCACATCGCGGACGTCCCCGTGCCCGCCCAAACCCGGAAACCCTGACCATGGAACTCGCAGGCATCACCGGTCCCGGCACGGCTTTTCTTGCCGGCCTTGTCACCAGCCTCCACTGCGTCGGCATGTGCGGGCCGCTGGCCTGTGCCGTGATGCCGGCGCCATCGGAGCGCACCAGCGCCCAGACGGTCAGCACGGCCTATCATCTGGCGCGGCTGGCCGGCTACGGTGCGCTCGGGGCCCTGGCGGGCGGCGTGGGCCGCGTGCCCTTGGCGTTTATCAGCGGGAGTACGCTGCGTTACCTGCCCTGGCTGCTCGTTCTCTTCTTCATCGCGGTGGCGGTGCGGTTCGACCAGCGCCTGCCCAGGTTGCCATTCCTCGGCCGGGTCTACGGCTGGCTGCTGGTGCGGCTGCGCGGTCGCTCCCGGCTGCGCGCAGCCGCGACGCTGGGGTTCGCCACACCGCTGCTCCCGTGCGGTCCGCTCTATTTCCTGCTGGCGCTGGCGCTGATGTCGGGTTCCGCCCTGCGTGGCGCCGAAACCCTGCTCGCTTTCGGCCTCGGCACGGTGCCGCTCCTGTGGTTCGCCCAGACGAATTACCACTGGCTGCGGCTCAAGCTCGGTCCGATCTGGCTGGCCCGCACGCAAACGGCCGTGGCGCTGATCGCGGCCCTGGCCATCGGCTGGCGCCTGCGCTCGACGCTTGGCTTTCCCGGTCCGGGGGCGTCCGACTTTGTGTGCTTCTGACATGAATGCCGCCAGCACAGTCTTGTTTTCGGATCAGGCGCCCCGGCCGGGGCGGGCTGATGCCGGATTGCGGGGCGGACTCAGGTTGTCCGCAAATAACAATTTGGTGAACGGGAGTGAGTATTCCGACGGAGCGAGTGCGTGGACTGCGCACCGCGGGGTCCGCTCCCGTCCACCATTATCTTCAAGTCCCGGCGTGGCGGACGGTGATGGTCCGGCCTGGAACAATTTGGTGAACGGGAGTGAGTATTCCGACGGAGCGAGTGCGTGGACTGCGCGCCGCGGGGTCCGCTCCCGTCCACCATTATCTTCAAATCCCGGCGCGGCGGACGGTGACGGACCGGCCTGGAACAATTTGGTGAACGGGGGTGAGTATTCCGACGGAGCGAGTGCGTGGACTGCGCGCCGCGGGGTCCGCTCCCGTCCACCATTATCTTCAAGTCCCGGAGTGGCGGACGGTTGTCGGCCGGCCTGGAACAATTTGGTGAACGGGAGCGTGAGACCGACGGAGCGAGTGCGTGGACTGCGCGCCGCGGGGTCCGCTTCCGTCCACCATTATTTTTAGATCGGAGAGCCTCCGGTATGAACCAGACGCCCCAGATCGATTCGGTGGACGGGGGTAAAGGCCCGGCGCCGGTGCGCGGACCGCGCGTGGCCGGACGTGCTGCGGTCACCCACTGTCTTCATTGCGGAGTGCCGCTTGCCATCGCGGCGGCGCGCGCCGCCGGCTTTTGCTGCGCCGGGTGCAGCTACGTCCACCGGCTCGTTCACGAACACGGTCTGGAGGGTTACTACCGCATCAAGGATACCGTCATCGCCCCGGCGGACCAGGTTGTCTTTCAACCGCGCGATTATGTCTGGCTGGTGGAACTGCAGGCGGTGGCGGAAAAGGCGCCGGGTACACCGGAGCTGACGCTGGAGGTGCAGGGCATTTCGTGTGCCGCCTGCGTCTGGCTGATCGAGAAAATATTCCACCAGCAGCCGGGGGCGCTGGACATCGAGACCGACGCGCAACTCGGCCGCATGCGGCTGCGTTGGGCGCGGGGCCGTTTCGACGTCCCGGCCTTTGCCCGCCTGCTCCAGTCTTTCAGTTATCTGGCCGGTCCGCCCGGGGCGGAGCCGGCCGTGCCGGAGAGCCGGCGCCTCATCGGGCGCATCGGCCTGTGCGCCGCCTTTTCGTTGAACGTCATGCTATTCACCCTGCCGGTATACTTCGGCATGGCGGCGACGTTCCGCTACGCACACCTTTTCGGGACGCTCTCCTTCGGTTTTGCCACGCTCAGCCTGCTCGCGGGCGGCAGTTATTTTCTCAATCGCGCCGCGCGTTCGCTGCGCGACGGCGTCATGCACATCGACCTGCCCATCGCCGTCGGCATTGTCGGCGCCTACCTCGGCTCGCTCTACGGCTGGCTGACCGGACGCGGCTCGTTCGTGTACTTTGATTTCGTCGCCGCGTTCATCCTGCTGATGCTGGTGGGCCGGTGGGCGCAGGTGGTCGCGGTCGAGCGCAACCGCCGCCGGCTGCTCAGCCGGCAGGCCCGGCCGCACCGCGTGTGGGTGTGGGCGGCGGACGGCAACCCGGCCGAGCAGCTGGTGGAAAACCTCCGGGCGGGCGACATTTTTGAAGTGCGCTCCGGCCAGGTCGTTCCGGTCGAGGCGCAGTTGGAGACGGCTGCGGCCACCCTCGGCACGGCGTGGATCACCGGCGAGTCCTCTCCGCGCGCCGGTCGGGCCGGCCAGCGCGTGCCGGCGGGCGCCGTCAATCTCGGCCGTTTCGAAATCCGCCTGCGCGCGGTGCAGCCGTGGAGTGACTCGTTGCTTGCCCAGCTGCTGCGCCCGGCGGAACGCGACGCTTACCGTCACCGGTTTCTTGAGCGGGTCATCAGCGGATACCTCCTCGCCATCTTTGCCGTCGCGACGGCGGCCGGCCTCGGCTGGTGGCATGTTTCGCATGACGCCGCGCTTACCTGGTCGGCGGTGACGGCGGTGCTGGTCGTCTCGTGCCCGTGTGCGATCGGTCTGGCCTTTCCGCTGGCCGACGAGATGGCGGCGGTGGCTTTGCGCCGTTTGGGCGTGTTTGTGCGCGAGGCCGACCTCTGGCCGCGCGTGGCGCGCATCCGCAAAATCGTTTTCGACAAGACCGGTACGCTGACCTTGGAGACGCCCACCTTGGTCAATCCCGCGGTATTGTCCGGGCTGAGCCCGGTGGCGCGGGCTGCTCTTGCCGCTCTCGTGCGCGACAACTCCCATCCGGTCAGCCAGTGCCTGCATGAGAACCTCCTCGCGGCCAACCTGCCGGCCGGCGCCGAGCCCGCCGGAGCGATCGAGGAAAGTCCCGGCTTTGGTGTCGCGCTCCGCGGTGTGGACGGGCTCTGGTCGCTCGGCCGGCCCGGCTGGCGCGGCAGCAATATGCCGGCGTTCCTCATGGAGGACCATGACACCGAGTTCGCTTGCGACGGCATCGTGCTGGCGCGGTTCCAGTTTACCGATGCCGTGCGGCCCGATGCGCGCAAGGAGATTGACGCCCTGAAATCGCGCGGACTCGAGACTTACATTCTTAGCGGCGATCACCGGCCGAAGGTGGAGATGATGGCCCGGACATTGGGTCTCGGGCCCGAGCGTGCGATCGCCGGCGTCACGCCGCAGGAAAAGGCAGACTGGATCAGGAAGCTGGACGCTCGCGACACGCTGATGCTGGGCGATGGCGCCAACGACAGTCTTGCGTTCGACGCCGCGTTTGCGCGCGGGACACCGGTCATCCACCGTGGAATGCTCGAGGGCAAGGCGGATTTTTATTACCTCGGTCACGGAGTGGCCGGCATCCGGCGGCTCTTTGAGGTGAACGAGACCCGGCGCCGCACCCAGCTCTGGTTGCTGGTGTTTTCCGTCGCTTACAATGCGGTCGCCGTCGGTCTCGCCGCCACCGGCCACATGAATCCGCTCATTGCCGCCGTCCTCATGCCCGCCAGCTCGCTGCTGTCGCTCGCGATCGTCATCGGCGGCATGCGCCGCTGGTTGAGGCTCTGATCGCTCGTTCGTTTATCTCCAGGCAGTCGGCGTCAAAGGGTCTGGACGCCTGCATGCCAACCCGAGCTGCCGAAGCCGAATTCTCAGGCGGTAGCAGTCGGCTCGAACAGCGGCAGGATCTGCATGCCGGGGACGGTCACGAGGCCCTTGTCGGTGATGCGGATTTCCGGGATCACCGAGAGCGGAATCAGGTTGAAGCCCATGTAGGGCAGGGTGCAGCCGGCCTCGCTCCAGGCCCGCTTCAACGTGGTCGACTCCGCCGCCACGACACGGGCGCGTTTGTCCGAAATAAGCCCGGCCACCGGCAGCGCCACCTGGGCCACGACGCGGCCGTCGCGGACGACACAAACCCCGCCGCGCATCGCCTTGATGGTCTTCAACGCGAGTTGCAGGTCGGCTTCGTTCGTGCCGGCGAGAATGATGTTGTGCGCGTCGTGTCCGACCGAGCTGCCGACGGCGCCGGCGCGCAAACCGAAGTCCTTCAACAGCCCGCGCGCCACCGCACCGCTCTTGCCGTGCCGCTCGACGATGGTGACGAAGCAGAGATTGTGCTTCGCAAACAAACTCGTCCAAGTATCACCCGAAACGGGTTCCAGCGCCACCCTGTCGTGGAACAGGATGATGCCGGGCAGCGCGGTGCGGATGACATTGGCTGTGACCGGGCCGGGAGGAACGGCCGGCGTCAGTTCGAGCTTGGGCGCGATCTTGACCGTCTGGTAGGCCGCGCGCGGGTAGCGGTAGCGTTTGGTGAGCGCCTTCTCCAGCCGCGGCGTGACCTTGCGGTTCTCGACCACCAGTTCGCCACCATACCATGTGCATTGCGGCTCGAGCGCTTCATTGAGCAACACGATGTCGGCCCGCCTCGCCGGGGCGAGGCCGCCGATTTCGCCGTCCATGGCGTAGCGGGTGGCGGGATGCAGCGAACCCATGCTCCACGCCGTGGTGATGCTCATCCCGTGCTGCACGGCCTCGCGGGTGACCCAATCGAGACCGAAGAGGAAAAGATCGTCGGCGTCGCGGTCGTCGGTGCAGACGCAGACGCGCTTGGGGCTGGCGCCGAGTTCCGTCACGGCCTTGATGGCCTGCGGCAGCGAATGCCACGGCGTGGTCGGCGGACCGCCGCGCAGGAACACCCACACGCCGTTCTCCAGAAAATCGTTGGCGATCTCGCGGTCGATCGCCTCGTGCGTGTCGCTGATGCCGCTGGCGGCGCCGGCGGTGACAAACTCCCGGCCGTAGATGTGGCCGCTGACCGGCCGGCCGCGCTTGAGCGCCGCGGCCAGGATGGCGTGACTGCGCTCGTCGCCCATCGCCACCTGCACGAAATCCATCTTCTCCCCGAGCGCGACGGCCTCGGGCCATTTGTCGAACAGCCGGCCGATCTTCTTCGCGGTCAGGTCGCCGCCGGCGGTCTCGAAATGCGCGGACGTGGCGGGCACCGTGCTGGGCACGGTGAGAAAGATATTGAGCGGGGCCTGCCGGGCATCGGCGAGCATCCATTCGATGCCCGCGGCATCGCAGACATTGCCGATCTCATGGCTGTCGCAGAATATCGTCGTCGTGCCGTTGAGCAGCGCGGGCTCGGCGTAGGCGCAGGCGGTCATCATCGAGCTTTCGATGTGGATGTGCGGATCGACCAGCCCGGGTGCCAGGATGCCGCCCTTCGCATCGTAGACCTTGGTGTTGCCACCCTTCGCCCGTTTGAACGTGCCGGCGGGCTTGACCGCGGCGATGCGGCCGGACTTCAGCCATATTTCCCGGCCTTCGTGGACGCGCTCCGTGTAGGTGGAAAGCACGCGGCCGCCGGTGATCACCAGGTCGGGTGCGGTGCGCCCCATCGCCACGGCGGCAAGGGTGCGGGTGACAGTGTGCAGGGCCGGAACGGAAAAACGGGTCAAGGGCATGACCGGTTGCCTAGCAGCCGCGGCGCCGGCTAGCCAGTGTTTTTAGAACACCGAACTACAGGGTCTTGGAAATCGCCGCGGTCAGGATTTCCGGCGCGCCCTCGGTGATGAGTACGTTGTCCTCGATCCGCACGCCGCCAAGACCGAGGGATTTCTCCGCCAGCGGCCAGTTCACGCAGCCGCGGAATTTCTCGCGGCGCAAAGGGTCGTTGAGCAGCGCGGGGATGAAATACAGGCCCGGCTCGACCGTCACGATGTACCCGGGACGCAGCGGCAGGTCCATCCGCAGATTCTTGAGACAGGGACGCGGATCCTTGATGCGGCCCGGCTCCATGCCGCCGGCATCGCGCACGCCGAGGCCAAGCATGTGGCCGACGCCGTGCGGGAAGAAAAGCATGTGCGCCTCCTGCTCGACGAGCGATTGCGGGTCGCCCTTCATCACGCCCATCGCCACCAGCCCGGTGATCAGGTCGATGGCGGCGCTGAAATGAATGTCCTTCCACTCGGCCCCGGGCCGGCAGCAGGCGATGGCGCGCAGCTCGGCGCTGAGCACGAGCTGGTGGAGGTCGCGCTGAAACGCGCCGGGGTTGCCCGCCACGTAAGTCCGCGTGACATCGATGACGTAGCGGTCGAGTTCCGCTCCGGAATCGATGAGGATGAATTCACCGTCGCGGGCGGCCCGCGAAGTGGGCGCGCCATGAAACACCGCCGAATTGGGCCCGGTGCCGACAATGGTGTCGTAACCGGTCTTTTGCGCGCCCTGACGGAAATACTCCGCCTCAAGTTCGATCTGCATCCGGCGCTCGGTGACTCCGGGCTTCAGGAATGGCTGCACCGCAGCATAACCGGCGGCGGTGGCGGCGGCGCCGCGCCGCATCAGATCGATCTCACCGGCGTCCTTTGAACGCCGGACATGTTTCAGGGCTTCGCGGACCTCGGCGGTGCGGTTCTCGTCAAAATTCACCCCGGCCACCGGTGCGCCGAGCATGACGACCCGGCGAGCCTTGTGCCCTGCGAGCCAGGCCGGGAAATTGCCCAGCGGTTCGCCGGGCAGCTGCTCGCGGCCTTCCCACACCCGCTCCGCCTCGGTGACCTCGGGCACGAACAGGGTCCAGCCGTTCTTGGGATCAAAGGCCGCGATCCCGCCGGGTGCGTCGGCGACACCGGTCAGGTAGTAATACTCCTGGTGGGCGACAAACGGCAGTTGCTGGTCGCTGATCTCGGGCTTGGGCACCGGCAGCCCGGCGCCGACAAGAAGAATTTCATCTTTCAGGCCGAGGGCGGACGTGATCCGGGCGCGGCGGGCAGCGTGGTCGGTGCTCATGGTTATGAAAAAGCCGGCCACAGGGTCTGCCCGGCAAACGGAGGAGACAAGCCAATCGTGATGCGGTCTCAGCTTTTTCCCGCGCCGGGCGCGTCAAGGGCCGCGAGGGCCTTGGCCGCGGAATCGAGCTTCGGATCAAGCTTGAGCGCAGCTTCGAAGCGGCCGCGGGCCTCGTCCTTCCGCTCCAGCTTGACGAGCGTCCGGCCGCAGAGAAATTGCAGGCCGGCGTGATCCGGCTTCAAATTGGACGCGGTCTCATAATGGGTGAGGGCCTCGGCATATTTTTCGTCGTGGTTCGCGATGTTGCCCAGCTCGATTTCCCCGAGATAGGGGACGAGCTGCTGCACCCGTCGGGCGAAGTCCTGCGCCTTCGCACTGCTGCCGCCGGCAATCTCCGGGGCGCCGGCGTAATAGCGGGAGAGACCGATCAGCCCTGAGACGTGTCGGGGGTCCAGCTCGACGGATTTCTCGAAGGCCTTTTTCATTTT
>JBBIHQ010000016.1:0-59153 GCA_037446975.1 Opitutia bacterium | reverse complement strand
GGGATGGACGCCGCGTCACAGATCCATATCAAGGGAGCCCGCGAGCACAATCTTCGCGACCTTGAGCTGCGAATTCCGCGGGGCAAGCTGGTCGTGCTGACGGGTCCGAGCGGCTCCGGCAAGTCGTCGCTCGCGTTCGACACGATATATGCGGAGGGCTATCGCAAGTACATGGAAAGCCTCTCCGCCCAGGCGCGGCAAGTACTGGAGCAACTCAAGCGGCCCGATGTGGATTTCATCCACGGTCTGTCCCCGGTTCTGGCGATCGAACAGCGCTCCGGCGGCAGTTCGCCCCGGAGCACGGTGGCAACCGTCACCGAGGTCGCCGATTACGCCCGGCTGCTCTGGGCGCTTTGCGGCGAGCAGCGGTGTCCGAAGGACGGTGGCGCAGTGACCAAACGGTCGCTGGACGACTGCGTGGCCCACCTGCTCCGCGACGCGCCGGGGGAACGGGCGCTCATCCTATCCCCCTGGATGAGCGCGAAGCCCGCCGTGCTCCGCGATGAACTTCCGCGGCTGCGCCAGCGCGGGTTTCAACGCATACGCATTGCCGGCGAGATCAAATCCCTTGACGAGCCGCGCCTGGTTCCCACCGGCAACACCGAGCTGGTCGTGGAACTGGTGGTTGACCGGCTCGTGCTGGCGGCCGATCAACGGAGCCGGCTGGCCGACTCGCTCGAACTGGCTTTCCGCGAAGGACAGAACCGGGCGCTGGTTCTCGTGCAACGAGGCGCGGAGATGCCGTGGCGCGAGATCCCACTCAGCCAGAACCTGAGCTGTGCGATTTGCGGGGATGTATTCGAACCGCTGACGCCACGCCATTTCTCATTCAATCACAAGGAAGGCGCGTGCGAGGCGTGTGGTGGGCTCGGGCGAAAGCTGACGTTCAGCGAAGAATTGGTGGTGCCCCGGCCGGAAAAAGCCGTGCGGGAAGGCGCCATCAAACCCTGGCGCATCGGCGGCCGAAATCTCATCATCCGCCACAACGCGATCCTCAAGCAACTGGCCGAACAACTGCCGTTCGACGCGGAGTGCCCGTGGCAGGACCTGCCCGCGGAGATACGCCGGATCCTGCTCCAAGGCGCGGGCGACCGGCTGTTCAGTTTTCATTTGCGCCGCAGCCAGAAGGCGGAGCTAAAGCCGTTTCCCGGAATTCTCGCCCTGCTTGACGCCAGCCGGCGCGAATCGCGCAGCGACGGCTTTCGGGCTCGTCTTGCGACATTCATGGCCAGCGGCGATTGCCCGTCGTGCCACGGCTTGCGCCTTAACGCCCGCAGCGCGGCTGTGCTGCTGGCGGGCAGGAGCTTTGCCAGTTTCACCGCCCTGGATATTCGCCATGCCGTGGAGTTCGTGCGTGGCCTGCCGCGTGTTCTGCCTGTGACCGAAGCGGTGCAGGAGGTGTTGGGCGGCGTGGGACAGCGCCTGCACTTTCTCAGCGAAACCGGTTTAGGATATCTCACCTTGGACCGCGAATACGCAACCCTGTCCGGCGGCGAATCCCAACGCGTCAGGCTGGCAACGCAGCTGGGCATGGGATTGGTTGGCGTCATCTATGTGCTCGATGAACCCAGCATCGGTCTCCACCCGCACGACAACCTGCGTCTGCTTTCCACGCTCCGCGAGTTGCGGGATCGCGGCAACACGGTGCTCGTGGTTGAGCACGACGCCGATACCATGCGCATCGCAGACGACCTCATCGAACTCGGTCCCGGCGCCGGCAGGGAAGGGGGCCGGATTTTATTTCAAGGGACACCGGCCGCTTGTGCAAACCTGCCGGTTTCGGCTTCGCCCACCGGCGCCTGGCTGGCGGGCAAGCTGGGCGTCGTCAAGGACGCGAAGAACAAGGAGCCTGACGGACGTTGGTTGACGATCAAGAATGCGACCGAGCACAATCTTCGGGATGTTGATGGACGCTTTCCCGTCGGTCTGCTTACCTGCGTCACGGGGGTATCCGGCTCGGGCAAGAGCTCGCTGGTGAACGACACGCTGGCGGCGGCGGCCGCCAGAAAACTGAACGGGGCAAAGACGCTGCCCGGACCCCATCGCGGTCTCCTGGGACTTGAGCATTTCGAGAAAGCCGTCGTGGTTGACCAGGAGCCGATTGGCCGGAGCCCGCGGTCCAATCCGGCGAGCTATGTGGGCCTGCTCGACCTGCTCCGCGACCTGTTTGCCAAACTCCCGCTGGCCAAGGTGCGCGGCTATAAAGCCAGCCGGTTCAGTTTCAACGTGCGCGGCGGCCGCTGCGAACGCTGCCGGGGCGACGGCCAGATCAGGCTCGACATGCAATTCATGGCCGACGCCTATGCGCCATGCCCAAGTTGCGACGGCAGGCGTTTCAACCGCGAAACCCTCGAGGTGCGGTTCCACGGCCGGAGCATCGCCGATGTGTTCGCCCTGACCGTGCGGGAAGCGATGGAGCTGTTTCGCCCCATCCCGCGGATCATGGAGAAACTGGCAACGCTCGACGCCGTCGGGCTGGGGTATTTGCAGCTCGGCCAGCCGGCCACGACCCTTTCCGGTGGTGAAGCCCAGCGCATCAAGCTCTCCCTGGAGCTCAGCAAGCGTGAGCAGGGGACCACACTCTACATTCTCGACGAACCGACCACCGGTCTGCACTGGACGGACATTCAGCGGCTGATGGACCTGTTGTTCAAACTGCGCGATGCCGGCAATACCCTGGTGGTCATCGAGCACAACTTGGACGTCATCCGCCTGGCAGATTGGGTGATCGACCTTGGACCGGGTGGGGGCCCCGACGGCGGTGAGATTGTCTATGCCGGGCCGGTGACCGGTTTGGTCGCGGAGACGCGTTCGCTGACCGGCCGGGCGCTAAAGGGATAGCCGGGCCACCGTTTGTCGGTCCCGGGCGAATTATGCCCGGACGAAAATCATGCAACTTTGACGGGTATACGGTGTGTTAGAGGCATCCGGCCGTCCGGCCCCAACCTTGAATCAACCCGCCACCGTCATGAAATACCTCCGCTCCCTCGTCCTTGTCTCAACCATTTCCCTCCTCGCAACCAGCGCCTGCCCGGCGATCGAGTCCGAGGCGGGTTATATCGATATCGGCAAACTTATGCCTTCGGCAAAAGGTGAATTTGTCGAGGTCAATCTCTCGCCAGGCATGCTCAAATTCGCCGCCAAGATTGCCGCCTGCCACGAACCTGAGACCGCCGAACTGATCGGCAATTTGCATCACATCCGGGTCAATGTGGTCGGGCTCGATGAGGCCAATCGCAGCGAGAATATTGAAAAGATCGAGGTCGTGCGCCGCAATCTCGAGTCGCAGGGCTGGACCCGGATCGTCACCGTGCGCGAAAAGAACGAGGGGGACAACGTCAACATCCACGTCAAGCAGCACGGTGAAGATTCCGTCGATGGCCTGGTGGTGACGGTCATCGACAAGATGGGCGAGGCGGTCTTCGTCAACATCGTCGGCAACATCCGGGCCGATCAGCTGGCGAAAATCGCCGACAAGCTTGACATCGAGCCGCTGAAGCACCTGCACGTGAAGGCGGACCTCAAGGCGGCCGGAAAAGACACCTGAGCCGCTTTCACCCAGCCATCGACGGCGGTCACGCAACCCAACGAGCACTTGCCATGAATCCTGCTCCGTCCGCATCGGTGCCACGCTGCAAGATCTGGCGGTGGGTTTTCCTCGTTCTCGGACTTTGTCTTGCGCCCTTTCTGGTGCTGGCCGTGACCGCGGTGAGCTTCCTCACCCTGGATCGTGATGCCGCGATACTACGCCAGCGGGTCATGGCCGCGACCGGCAGCACCTGGCACACCAGGGTGCAGTTGAGCGTCGGGCGGATAACCATCGGGGCCGTGCGCTCCGGACTGGCCTTCGTGCACAACAAGGACATCGAGGACGCCCGGCTTGCCCTTGCCGCCGTGCGACACGCGAGTGTGGGCGTTTACGAAGTCCAGCCGGGTCCGGCCGACTGGTCGCGCCAACGGCTGTTCGCCGAATCGGACGAGGCCATGCTTAGGCGTGGCTGGACCCGCCTGGTAGGCGTGGCCGACGGCAAAGATACCGTGCTCATTTATACGCCGCAGAATTTTGATCCCGATGATCCGGTCGATATCTGTGTGGCCGTGGTCAACGATCGGGAACTCGTGGTGGTATCGGCCAGCGTTGATTCAGCGGCCCTCGCCGATTTGGTGGCCCGACATTCCGGAGACAGTTTCAAGAGTCGGCTGCGGTTGGCGAAGTTCGGCATTTGAGCGGCCTGTTCACCAGGGCCAGGAAACCGACTGGCCCGGGAACCGGGGGAAGAGACGGCTGGTCGGGCAATCGACCGCGCGGAGCGCAAATGTGATTGGACCGCTGGGCGCCGGCCTCCTACAAATGAGCAGGATGTCCATCGTTCTCCCGCTCATAGTCCATCTCGACGCCGATGCGTTTTTCGTGTCGTGCGAGCTCGCGCTGAAACCGGAACTGCGCGGGACCAAGTGCGCCGTCGGCGGCCGCGAGCGGGGAATCATTTCCTCGGCGAGCTACGAGGCCCGGGCCTGCGGCGTCTATACGCCCATGCCGACGGCGCAAGCGCTCAAGGTTTGCCCCGGCCTTATCCTGCTCCCGCACACCGCAGGCATCTACAGCAAAAAGTCCCGGGCGGTGTTTGATCTTTGCGAACAACTCACGCCGCTGGTCCAGCGAAACTCGATCGACGAGGGCTACCTCGATCTCGCGCCGTGCGGTTTCAAGGCGGTTGCGGAGATCGAGCGGCGTGTCCATGCCTTGCAGCAATGCATCTGGGACGAGCTGCAGATTCCGACTTCATTCGGCATCGCCGCCAACAAACTCGTGGCCGCCATTGCGAGCAAGGCCCGCAAGCCCCGGGGCTTCACGGTCGTGACCCCGGGCACGGAGGCGGCATTTCTCGCCCCGCTCAAGGTGAGTGTGCTGCCCGGTGTCGGCAAGAAGAGCGAGGCGCGGCTCGAGGCGGCGGGTATAAGGCTCGTCGGCGACCTGTTTTCCCTCGGCGAGGTCGCATTGAAAAGCCTGTTTGGCAAGGCGTGGCAGGAAACCCTCCGAATGGCGCGGGGCGAGGACGACCGGCCGGTGCACGTGGAACCCGAGGATGCCAAATCCTACTCCACCCAGGAAACCTTTGCGGAGAATATCGGCGATTTTGCCGAGATCGAGCGCATCGCCAAGCGGATGATTGACGAGCTCATGCCCAAAATCCGGGACGATGGCAAACGGGTGAAAACGATGACGGTTAAAGTGCGCTATCCCGGCATGGAGGACAATTCCAGTGGACGCAGTTTGGCTGACGCGAGTGATCTCGAGGCGCCCTTTTACCCGCTGGTTCAGCCGCTGTTAAACGCGGCATGGACGAAAAAGCGGCCGCTGCGGCTGGTCAGCATCCGGTTCTCCAATGTCGAGGACAAGGCGAGCCAACTGGAGATGTTCGGGCAGGCGGAAGAGAAGAAGCGCCGGTTGGCGGCAGTGCTGGACAAACTGAACCAGCAGGGGACCAAATCCGTCGTCCGTCACGGTCACCAATTGCGGCGCACGACAGGCAGCAGGCATTAGGGCGTCTTGTGCTCGAAGGTACCGAACTTTCCAAGGACGGCCGAAAATCCGCCGTTTTCAAGCCACGCCTTTGCGCCAGCATCATCCTTGAGCCATGCGTCCCAAAAAGCTGTAGAGCTTGAGAGGACCCGGGCCTGAAATTCCTGGTCCGTGGCGCGGGTGGCGGTCAGCCGACCGGAAAACACCATGTGGTCGCCACCGGCAAATACCAACAGATAAGCGGGGGCATGGCGCGTGTGCTGATACGGGCGCAGTCGCTCAGCCGCCTTCGTGTCACCCACGATTGCTTCGGTGCCGCCCTTCCGGCGCCAACCCGGCAACTCGTCCTTGGTTCCCGTCAGATGGAAGACGGGAATCTTCACGCCATCAAATGCCGCGTCAGTGTCGTTGCCGGATGTGGTTGGAGTGCTCATGGCGACGGCCGCCTTCACCCGGGAGTCGCGGTACTTTGGCTCGGGGCCGAAAACGGGAATCCGCGCCCCAGCGATCGCCATGGTGGTAAAGGCGCCGTAGGAGTGCCCGGCCGCGCCAATTTTCTGCAGATCAAGCCGGCCATGCAGCGAAAAAGCCGGATCCGAGTTAAGCTCGGTCAGCCGGTCGATGGCGAAGCTGATGTCGAGGCGCCGGTTGGTCGCCGCATCGGGATCACTTGCCGCCTTTTTGAAATTTCGCAAAGGACGCCCGCCCGTCCGCAATGCGTCGTCATCGCTGCCGTGGTGCTGCACGTGCACGCTGACGTAGCCCCAACTGGCCCAGTGCTCTCCAAGGTAGCCATATCCTTCGCGTGAGCCTCCCAGACCGTGGGAAAAAAGGATAACGGGACTCCTGGCGGGTGCATCCGGCCCCGAAGGGAAATAGATCTTTACGGGAACGTCGCGGTTCCGCCTGGCATCGTGCCAGGTTGCCTCGAAGGTCCCGACCGGCCATCGGCCGGGATTCCCGGTGTAGACCGGTTGGGCCGTCGAGCGGCATAACAGGCCCAGCATCAGGCAGACAATCGAAAGCGAGCGCATGCACCATTGACGAACCACCGGCGGAAAAGTTGCAGCCACTCGCTTGCCGCGCAGATAAGTCTTTCTCTTTTCTGATCCTTGTCCATCCGTGTAGACCGTGGTTAATCTGGAAATCGAACGACGCGTGGCTGCGGGCCAAACCGCCGTGCTGGCCGAGACCGGGCTCATGCACCGCGAGTTTGGCCGGGCCAAAGGCGACATCAAGCACGACGGCACCAAGGTCACCGCCGTCGACCTCGCAATCTCCCGGCATATCCAGGCGGCGATCGGAGCCCAGTTCCCGTTGGACCAATTCTTCAGCGAGGAATTCGCTCCGACCGACACACCGGTGCCGGTCACCTCGCGTTTCTGCTGGGTGCTCGATCCCATCGACGGCACCAACAATTTCATCAATGGCATCACTTGCTGCGCGATTTCACTGGCGCTGCTGGAAGATGGCGAACCGCTTTACGGTATCATCTACGATCTGGCGCGGCAGGTCCTCATCCACGGCGGTCCCGGGCGCGGCGTCTGGGACGGGGAGAAGGTCGCGCATGCAAATGCCGGCGCCCCAGACCGGGACAGTCTCATCGGATTCCACACGCCGGCGGACAAGAACCACGCGGTCGACGGCGAACGACTCATGGAGAATTTCAAGATACGCGGACTCGGCAGCAGCACCCTCCATCTGGCGTACGTTGCGATCGGGTTGCTCGATGGGGTGATCGACCACAACAACAAGGTTTGGGACATCGCGGCTGCGTGCGCCTTGTGCGCGGAGGCCGGTGTAACGATTCACTACCTGGAGAATCCGCCATTCCCCATGCGGGAATTCAGCCTCAAGGCCAAGCGGGTCCAATACATCGTCGGCAATCAGGCGGTGGTTAAGGCGCTCCGCGAGGCGATCGGCCGCTAAACCTGGTAGGACTGCAGGGGCACTGGATCGAGAACTTTCGTCTTGGGCAATTTCTCCTCGAGCTGCTCGGCAAACCAGGCGCGGGCCGGCGGATCGCCGTGGGTCAGGACGATGGAGCGCGGCCTGCACTTTTCCGCGTAGTCGAGCAATTCCTCACGGGTGGCATGGCCGCTGAATTCGAAGCGCTCGATGTGGGCGCGGATGCGGGTCTTCACGTTGACGGCATCAAAGAGAAACTGGTCGCCTTTGTTGGCGGCCAGCAACTGGCCTCCAGGAGTGTCCGGGTCGCAGTAGCCGACGAAACAGATGCTGTGCTTGGGGCTCCCGGCCAGGCACGAGGCCAACGTGTACGAAGCGGTATTCGCCACCATCATGCCGCTGCTGACGACGTAGATCCCCTGGGTGGATGGTTCCTTGCCGGGCACAAGGTCGCGCGGCGATTTCTTGACCTTGAGTTCCTTGAGGATCGTGCGGGTGAAATGCACCAAGCCGGTCTTCTTGGCGATGTCGTCAAGATAATCGCAGAGGTCCAGCCCGAGACCCGAAGCGAAAATCGGCGCCGCCGCCAAGCGGTTGAATTTCCGTGCGTCATGCAGGATCGCGAGAATCTCCTGCATGCGGCCAAGGGCGAAGACGGGAATGAGCACGGAACCGCCGCGCTGGAGCGTGGCATTGATGGTCTCGATCAGGCGGATCATTTCGCGGGATCTTTCGTGGCCGGGCGGCTTTTCGGTCGCACCGTGGGTCGTCTCGGTAACGAGGGTGTCGAAACGACCGGTGGGAAATTTGGCTCCGTCCAGGATGCGCTGGACATTGAAGAGCACATCGCCGGTGAAGAACACCCGCCGGTGCTTGTGGACGACCTCCAGCCCGGCGGCGCCGGCGATATGGCCGGCGGAGTGAAACGTGAACTCGATCTCGTCGCGGGCGCCGGAGAATTTCTTTGGATTGTTGAACGGGTGCGGAAACAGCCGCGGCGCGACGCGGTCAATTTCCTCGTGGGTGAAAAGCGGGTAATCGGCGATGCCTTTCTCCTCGCGCTCCCGCATCATGACATTCGCAGAATTGTGCAGCATGCGCTCGATGAGCATCCGGCTGGGCAGCGTCATGAGCACCGGGGCGGTCGGCTGGGCGCGCATCAGGAGCGGCAGGGAACCGATGTGGTCAAGGTGGCAGTGGGTGACGAAGATGAGGTCGAGTTGCACGCCCTGCAACGGCCGGAGATTCGGTGCGGCAACCCGGCCGACCTTTTTGGGGTGAAGGCCGCTGTCGACGACGAAATGAAAATCGCCTAGCTGGAGGTAAAGCGAATTAGCGCCGATACCGCCATCGCTGTTAAGATCGATCAGCTTCATCAAGTGGATTTAGTCAGCCGGGGGAATCCGCATGTCAAACATCGGGATGCGCACAAAAATCCGCCGCCCGCTTTCGTCATGGCCGTGGAAGCTGCCATGGGCGCGCGCATCGCAGGAGGTCACATGGTAGCTGTTGTAGGAAAAATGCCCGCCCGGAGCGAGGCAGGGCGTCTCACCGACAATCTTGTCGCCTTCGACCACCAGCTGGGTGCCATCAGCGTGCTCGACGACCCATTTGCGGCCCAACAGTGTGACAGTGCGGTCCGACCGGTTGCGAATTGTCAGGTAGTAGATGAAGGCATGAGGCCGGTCCGGAGGCAGATTGTCGCCACCATGCCGATAAACGAGTTTGTCGAGTTCGACACTGAGGCCGGGCAATTCGAGAGGGGTGGTCATTAATCAGCCGGAGTAGTAACCGTGAAATCCGCGAAAGACACGAAAATCTGCGCCATAAGGATCAGCTTTCGTCTTGCGGTGAAAAAGCCCGGCCCGCACAAAGACGTCATCTATGGAAAAGCTAGCGTTACTTTCCGTCAGTGACAAACGCGGACTGGTGGAATTCGCCACGGCACTGGTCAGACAGCTCGGGTACCGGCTGCTGTCCACCGGGGGCACGGCAAAGCTGCTGGCGGAGGCCGGGCTGCCGGTGACCGAAGTGAGCCAGCATACGGGATTTCCTGAGATCATGGATGGGCGGGTGAAGACCCTCCATCCGAAGATCCACGGCGGCCTGCTCTGCCGCCGGGACAAGCCCGACCACCTGGCGCAGGCGGAGAAGAATGATATCGCCCTGATCGACCTTGTGGTCGTGAACCTTTATCCGTTTGAGCAGACGGTCGCGAAGCCGCACGTGGAGTTCGAGGAAGCGATTGAAAACATCGACATCGGCGGTCCCTCAATGCTGCGCAGCGCCGCAAAGAATCACGGGAGTGTTACCGTGGTTTGCGATCCCGCGGATTACCCCGGGGTGCTCGCCGCCATGGCCAAACCGGAGGAATTGGCGGCATTGCGGCGCAAGCTCGCCCTCAAGGTCTTCCAGCGAACGGCGAGCTACGACGCGGCCATCGCCCGCTACCTCGAGGGACAGCAACTTGAGCCGGACCTCGAGGCGCTCAGTGGATTCCCGTCGATCTATTCACTCAGCCTCAAGAAGGCGCAGAGCCTGCGTTACGGGGAAAATCCGCACCAAAAAGCGGCGCTCTACGGGACGTTTCACGACCATTTTCAACAACTGCAAGGCAAGGAGCTGAGTTATAACAACATTTTGGACATCACGTCGGCGACCTACCTGATCGGTGAATTCGAACGGCCGACAGTGGCGATCCTGAAACACACCAATCCGTGCGGTGTGGCCAGCGCAGACTCGCTGCTTGCCGCGTGGGAAAACGCCTACGCGACGGACCGGCAAGCTCCGTTTGGCGGCATCATCGTAGTCAATCAGACTCTGGACGGTGCGCTGGCCAATGTCATTGCCGAGATCTTCACCGAGGTGATCATCGCGCCGCGTTTCAGCGAAGAGGCGCTGGCAATATTCACCCGGAAAAAGAACCTCCGGCTGATGATCGCGAAGGACGGGATCGGTGCAGACGCGCTGCAGGAGATTCGCTCGGTAATCGGCGGAGTGTTGGTGCAGGATCGGGACCGCACTCTCGGCAACGTCAAGGAATTCAGAGTGGTCACCAAGCGCGAGCCGGCCGCGGACGAGTGGGCGGCAATGATGTTCGGGTGGAAGGTGGGCAAACATGTGAAGTCCAACTCCATCGTGTACTGCCGTGGTGAGCAAACGCTGGGCATCGGAGCCGGGCAGATGGCCCGGGTGGACAGCTCGCGCATTGCCGTCTGGAAGGCCGGCGAGGCCAAACTGGACCTGAAAGGTTCGGTGGTGGCCAGCGAAGCATTGTTTCCATTCGCCGACGGACTGATTGCGGCGGCCGATGCAGGTGCGACCGCCGCGATCCAGCCGGGGGGGGCCATTCGCGACGAGGAAGTCATCCGAGCGGCCGACGCACGCGGCATGGCGATGGTTTTCACCGGCAGCCGTCATTTCAAACACTGATCCGGCAGCGCCAGCAAACCGCCGGCAATAGCCTTCAAATGGGGGCAGCCTGGCGGCGGGACGCTCCACTTCTTACTAGCCGTGCCACGAATATTGCGGCATGTTGGCGCCATGTTCGATCCCCTGGAAAAACTCAAGGAATACGTCAGGCAACCAAGCGTATCCGCCGATCCTCAATTCAAGGCGGGCATGGCGGGTGCGCAACAGTTTGTGGCCGGCCTGTTCAAAGAGATCGGCCTGATCGTGGAGGTGGTGCCAACCGCGCTGCATCCGGTGATTCTCGCAAAGCGCGAGGGTGATCCGCGGTGGCCGCATGTCATCATCTATGGGCATTACGACGTCCAGCCGCCGGATCCGCTGGAGAAATGGAAGACGCGCCCGTTCGAGCCTACCGTCAAGGACGGGCGGATTTATGGCCGGGGTACCGCGGACAACAAGGGTCCGTTGATGGTGCACATCGCGGCCGTGGCTCGCTTGCTGGAAAAGAATCCGCGCCTGCCGCTCCGCATCACCTTTGTGGTTGAGGGCGAAGAGGAGATCGGCAGCAAGAATTTCAAAGCGTTTTTGCTGGAGAACAAGGAAAAGTTGCGCGGCGATTTCGTTTACCTCTCTGATACGGGCATCCCTTCGCCGGACCAAATGGTCATTACCGTCGGCCTGCGCGGAATGGTGGCCTTCGAGGTCGAGTTGACCGGACCCAGGTCGGACCTGCATTCCGGTCTTCATGGCGGAGTGCTCATGAATCCGCTGCAGGCCCTGGCCGAGCTTTGTGCCTCGCTGCATACGGCGGATGGCCGGGTCAATATCCCGGGCTTTTATGGCGCCGTGGTAGCGCCGGAACAGTGGGAGCGCGACGAGCTCAAGAAATTGGGACTGCAGGAGAAACCTTATGCAGAGTTTCTCGGCATCACGGAGTTTCATACACCGCCTGGTTACTCGCCATTTGAAGCGATCCGCTTCTTCCCAACGTTGGAGTTCAACGGGTTCAGCGGCGGCTATCAGGGGGAGGGGACCAAGACGGTGATTCCGGCCAAAGCCAGCGCAAAGATCACGTGTCGCCTGGTCCCCAATCAAACACCAGACAATGTGAAGGATCTGATCTTCAAGACAATCAGAGAACGCTGTCCAAAAGGCGTCACTCTCACGATCCAAGAGCAGCATCATGCCACGCCGTATGTGGCGATTCCGCCGGACCGCTCCAATACACCGAGGGACCAGTCACCGGTGCTTGCCCGCGCCTTCCGTGCCACCGACAAGGCGGTTACTGAAGTTTGGGGCCAGCCGCCGCTCTATCTGCGCGAAGGAGGAAGCGTTGGGCTGATCGCCGATCTGAAGAAAGTATTGGGCCTCGACGCCGTGATGATGGGGCTGTTCCTCCCGGAAGACAATCTCCACGCTCCCAACGAGAGTTTTCATCTGGGAGTGATGCAAAAGGGTATTGATGCGTCGGAGCGAATCCTGGCAGAACTGGCAAAAAACTGACCCCTATTCGCTGGGACGGCAGCCGCCCCGAAGCAGTGGGACAGTCCCAACCTGGTTTCTTCCGGACAAAAAGAAAGCCGCGGATATTCCGCGGCTCCCCTGCGCTGGAAGCTGCGATTACTGCTTTTTCAGGATAATAAAATCGACCCGACGATCTTTTTGCCACTCAGACTCGCCGCCGCTTTGTTTGGCATCGGTTGAGCCCTTCGACAGGGTCTCAAGCCGCTTCGGATCGACGCCGAGCGATTCGAGGTATTTCTTCACGCCATTGGCGCGACGGTCACCCAACCCAAGATTATATTCCGCGGTACCACGCCAGTCACAGTGGCCGACGAGAACGAGATTCTTGTCCGCATTGTCGGCCAGCCATTTTACTGCGGCCTGCAGTTTGGGGCGTTCAGCCGGGGCAACGGCAAATCGATCAAGCGCATAATAAATCGGTTCAACCACGCTCTTGTTGTCATCCGCGGGCGTACCGACCGAGGTATCCCGAACCTGCAAGCTGCTGTCCGGAGCGACCGCAACCTGCTCCGGGTTTATCCCGGTGTTACTTGGGCCCGTCTGCGTCGCGTCCGGCATGTTGCGGACTGGCTTCTTGGCGCACGCCGAGATAAGAAATGCGGTGGCAACCAGGGCCAAACCGAGGGTTTTGGAAATATTCTTCATGATTTTCAGTGAGAGAGTCGCCGTGTTTATTGGTCAAAGGCCAGATGCGCGCAAGAACGAAACTTGCGGCCAGCAGGCGGTTACCACGACTGAGCGCGATGATCGATCAGCCCGATCTCCAGGGCGTAACGCGTGAGGCTGGCCACATCGTGCAGGTTCAGTTTGCGCATCAGGTTGGTGCGGTGGTTATCAACGGTCTTGACGCTGATTTCCAGCTTCTGCGCGATTTCCTTGGTGCTATTGCTCTCCGCCACGAGCTTGAGAATTTCCCGTTCTCGGTCGGTCAGGGCATCTGCACCGCCCGCAGGGCTGTTGTTGGCGACCACGTTGCGGAGCAACGCCGCGACACCGGGCCCGAAATAGGTGCCGCCGTTTGCGATCGTCTCAAGGCCCTTCTTGAACTCGCCGAGGCCGGCGGTCTTTTCGACAAAACCATGGGCGCCTGCTTCCAACATCTCACGAACCAAGGCCGGACTCTCGTAACCCGAGAATATGAGGACCCGAGTACTCTTTAGCTGCTTGCTGATCCGCCGGAGGATATCCACGCCGCTCAAGCCGGGCAGCCGGGCGTCCAAGACCAGCAGATCCGGTTTCAAGTCCAGGCATAACTGGCACGCTTGCTGGCCATCACCGCATTCACCGACAATCTTGTACGCGGAATCGTAGCGCAGGATCTCGGCCAGCATTTCGCGAATAGCGGTCTGGTCCTCGACGATTACGATGCGTTTGGCTGGCGGGGTGTTGGTCAAGGTGGTGAGGCGATAGCCCTAGTGGGTAATAGAGCCGACACACTTGTCAGTCCGGTAAAAAACTCAACCTCGATTAGGTAAAAACCTGCTTTCGCCTGAGCGACGCCAGCTGGTGGGGCGACCGGGATTCGAACCCGGAACCAATTGCTTAAAAGGCAACTGCTCTACCGTTGAGCTATCACCCCGTAACCAGCGCGTGGCCTTGAGATATTTTTTTGCTTCGACGGCAACGCAAGATTTATTTGCACCCTCAGCCGGGGCGACTGGCGCAAGCCGGCATTGACCACCGAGCACCGAATGGGCCAAACTGGCCCCTCTTTACGACTTTTGTGGGAACAATACTCAAATTTCCGGATCAGAACGACCCTGAGCACATGACAGCCAAAGCCCAGGAAGTTGCCTTGGATCGACTGCTGGTTGACCGCTTCAAAGGCGGCGACGCGACGGCGTTTGACCAGCTGGTCAGCCGTTATTGGGACCGCATTTATGCGATGACCAGCCAGCTGTTGCGCAATCAGCAGGACGCCGAGGAAGTGACGCAAGATGCCTTTATCCGCGCCCACCGGGGCTTGAGTAATTTCCGGGGCGAGTCGGCGTTCTCGACCTGGCTTTACCAGATTGCCACCAACCTTGCGCGCAACCGCTATTGGTATTGGTGGCGGCGCAAACGGGACAAATCCGTTTCGTTCGAAGCTCCGGTCAGCGGGGAAAACGATACGACGCTGGCGGAATTGATTCCGTCCGAGCAGGAAACCCCGGAAGACGCGACGGTCACCCAGGAATTCGTCAACCGCGTGGCCGAGTGCATGGAGATGCTAAACGAAAAACACCGCGAGATTTTGATTCTACGCAACGTACGGAATCTTGCTTACGAGGAAATCGCCGAAATTCTCGGCATCAGTGTCGGCACTGTCAAAAGCCGGATCGCTCGCGCCCGCGAAAGCCTCCGCGAAAAACTCGGTGGGGAGTTTGAGCCATGAAAGACAACCGTTTCGTAGAATTGGTGAACCTTTATATCGACCGGCAGATTACCACTGCGGAGGCGACCGAGCTCGAGGAGGAGATGCAGGCCCATCCACGCCGCCGCGCTGTCTATCGGCAATACTGCCAGATGCACCGGGCGACCACTCTCGTCTACGAAAGTTTTCGAAATCACGCCGCGGGTCAGCAGCAGGATATCGCGGTAGACCGGGCCAGTATCACGCGGATCGGGAATCGCGACCGGAGCAGACGGGTTCGCTGGACCTACTATGCAGGCGGTCTCGCCGCGGCCTGCCTGGCTCTGGCCTTGGTTCGTCTGAATTTTCCTGGCTCGGTAAGTCCGGGTCTGGCGGCGTTGCCGGCCCCCGCATCGCCCGCGGCGGTCGTTGCCGTCCAGCCAGCGGCCGCGGTTGCGTCGCAGGTGAGCTTTTCGCGCAATACGCGCGTGGACAGTTTGCGCAACGGAAGCCTCGCCGGAACGGAAGATTATGCGGCTTTGCTGGCTGCGCTGCGCCGGGAAGAACAACGCGCCTTGGCCAACGGCCAGCTCGAACCAGGACGCCTGCCGTCACTCTTTGATGACGGGGTTTTTGAGTCTCCGCAGGTCCCGTCGGCGAACAATCAACGGATCTTTCGTGTCCGCCAGGCGCCGGCCCAGCAGGCTGAATTTACCGCCTTCCAGTTTCAGCGTTAAGATTTAACCGAGCGCCTTCTTGATCAAGGCCTCGGTCGAAGCAGCCGGACCGTGCGCGACCCAAGCTTGGCGAACAGCCTTGTCCGCATCCGCCGCCTTGTAGCCCAGCGCAACGAGAGCCATCACCGCATCCCGGATCTTGTTTTCGGCCGGGGCCGGCAGGCCGGTCTGCGCGTCCGCGACCGTCGCCGGCCGGAAGCCGAGTTCCGCCGGATTCAGCTTGTCGCGAAGCTCAATCACTAGTCGCTCGGCGGTCTTCTTGCCGATGCCCGGACATTTGGCCAACAAGGCCACGTCTCCCGCCACGATTGCTCCCTTCAACGTCGACAAAGACAGTTTGCTCAGGACGCTCAGCGCCATCTTCGGCCCGACTCCGGTTACTTTCTCCACCAACAACCGGAAAAAATCCCGCTCCTCCTCGGTGGCGAATCCGTAGAGGGTCTGCGAATCCTCCCGATAAACCGCAAGGGTATGCAGCTTGGTCGGCTGGCCAGGCAACGGGAGTCTCTCAGCCGTCGTGACGGGAATGTGGACCTCGTAGCCAAATCCACCCGTTTCCACGATGGCACTAAGCGGCGTCGCTGAGACGAGAATGCCGGAGATGCTGGTGATCATTTCAATCCGAGCACGTCCTGCATGTCGTAGACACCGGGCTGCTGTTTCACCACCCAATGCGCAGCCCGGACAGCCCCACGGGCGAAGATCGCTCTGTCCCCGGCCTTATGGGTCAGCTCAATTCGCTCGCCGAGTGCCGCAAAAACGACCGTGTGGTCGCCCACCACGTCTCCGCCTCTAAGTGAATGAATCCCGACCTCGGTTGGCTTTCGTTCGCCGGCAAGACCGGAACGGCCATGACGTAACGCCGAATTGTCCAGTTTGCGCTCCTCAAGAATGATTTCCAGCAGGCGTGCGGCCGTACCGCTCGGTGCATCCTTTTTGAAGCGGTGGTGCATCTCAACGACCTCAGTGTCGTAATCCGCACCCAGGACAGCAGCGGTACGGCGGGTCAGGGCAAAGAGCAGGTTAACCCCGACGGAGAAATTTCCCGCCCAGACACAAGGCACCTTCGCGGCCAAGTGCAGAAGTTCGAGCTTTTGCGCCGACTCGTGTCCGGTGGTGCCGATGACGATGGGTTTGCGGTGCGCCACAGCCGATTCGATCAGCGACCGGGTGCCCTGGGGTGAACTGAAATCGACGACCACATCGCAGTCGGCGATGTGGGTCGACGGATTGTCCCCCACGTCTGTGGCCGCGAATATCCGCGCATCCATTTCAGCCGCCACTGTGGCAATCGTCTGCCCCATCCGGCCCCGAGCGCCATTCAGCAAGATTTGCAGCGGCATGTCGGTTTATCCCCGGTAGGCTGCAAGGGCCCGGAAAAGCGCCTGGCGATTTGCAGCGCTCAAACTGCTGAGCGGCAGGCGCACTTCGTCGGAACCGATGATCCCGGCCTGGGCCATGGCGGCTTTGACCGGCGCGGGATTCGATTCGATAAAAAACGCCTTGAAGAGCGGGTAGAGCTTGCGGTGCATGGCTCCGGCCCTGCGGAAATCACCGTCCAGCGCATGCCGGGTCATCCGGGTGATCTCACGCGGAAAATAATTCGAGACGACGCTCACCACGCCTTGGGCTCCGACCGACATGAACGGCACCGTGAGGCTGTCATCGCCGCTCAGGACCGTTACGGAATCGCCCATGGCCTGAATTATTTGATCAACCCGGTCCACCGTCCCGCCAGCCTCCTTGATATGGGCCACGTGGGGATGTTTTGCGCGTAACCGTTCGATGACGCCCACGCTGATTTCCACCCCGCAACGCCCAGGAATCGAATAGAGCATGAGCGGTTTGTCCGTGACGCCGGCGATTCGCGAAAAATGTTGAAAAAGGCCCTCCTGGGTCGGCCGGTTGTAATACGGTGCGACCAGCAACATGCCATCGGCCCCGGCTTCGTCCGCGGCCCGGGTCATATCGCACGCCTCTTTGGTCGAATTGGATCCGGTGCCGGCAATGACCGGGACGCGCCCTCGCGCCGCCTCTATCGCGCACCGAATGATTGCCAGATGTTCCTCATGATCGACCGTCGGCGACTCCCCGGTGGTCCCGACCGGAACCAAGCCGTCAATACCGGCGCGAATCTGGATCTCGACCAGCTGGCGCAGCTCATCGAAAGCGACCGCCCCGCGTCGAAATGGTGTGACAAGAGCGGTGTAGGTGCCTGTGAAGGAGCGGCGGCGTTTCATTGGAAAGTTACCTTGAACGGGAAGAAATTACACTGTAGGCAAAGCACAGCTTTCAAGCCGGTTCACGCACAAAATTCCATGAGTATCTCACTTCACACTGAAATAGTTAATGATCTGCTCAAATTGGCCGTCGAAAGCGGGGCCAGCGACATTGTCATCAAGTCCGAAAAGCCCGGGTATTTGCGCCTGAGCGGGCGGCTCCGGCCAGTTGAGATGGACCCGATAACCTGCGATCAGGCGCAGGCCTTCGTCGACGAGCAGGTGCCGCGGGTTTTCAAGGACAAATGGGAACAGGACGCCCAGGTGGACTTTGCCTACTCAGCAGACGATATCGGGCGGTTTCGCGTCAACGCCTTTCACCAGCGCGGTCTGGTCAGCATCGTTTTCCGGCACATCAAGAGCCGCCCGCCGACGTTCGAGGAGTTGAACCTCGAGGCCGACACCCTGATCAAGATGTCGCAGGCGAAGGATGGCATTCTGCTGGTATGCGGGGCCACCGGTTCGGGCAAGAGCTCCACCATGGCCGCCATGCTCAGCTGGGTGAACCAGAACATGGACAAGCATATCGTATCGATCGAGGACCCGATTGAATATACGTTTAGCGACGACAAATCGCTCTTCCAACAGAGGGAAATCGGTCTGGACGTGCCGAGTTTCGAGCTGGCGATCAAGTCGGTGCTGCGCCAGAATCCTGATATCATTCTGATCGGCGAAATGCGCGACAAGGAGACATTCGAGACCGCCATCTCGGCAGCCGAGACCGGCCACTTGGTCTTCTCCACCATGCACGCGGCCACGGTGGCACAGTCGCTGACGCGGCTATTTGAATTTTTCCCTCCCGAGCAGATTGCCCAGGCCCGCCGGCAGATCGCCGGATCGCTGCGCGGCTTCATCTGCCAGAAACTGATCCCGGCCCTCGAAGGCGGCGGGCGATATGCCGCCCACGAAATTCTGATCGCCGATGCCACCGTGCGGAACCTCATTCTCGACGGGCACAACGACAAGATCCAGCAGCTGCTGGAATCGAGCAGCGACTCGGGCTCGAAGTCCTTCAACAAAGATCTCTACCGGCTCATCAAAGAGGGCAAGATCAGCAAGGCGGACGGCCTGCGTTTTTCGCCGAACCCGCCGGCGCTTGAGATGAACCTAAAGGGGATTTTCTTCAAGACATGAGGGGAATCCGGGCCGGCATCGGTGGCTTTGTCTTGCTTGCCGGGCTTGGACTGCAGGCCGCAGAGCCGGCGGCCCCGTTGGAGAATTCCAAGCAGGAGCTCAAGGCATTGCGAAAAGGTCAGATGGACCAGGGCATCGACGCGCCGGCGGGAAACGTTCGGGATGTGATGCCGCTATTGCGGACTCCAGCCTCGCCGGCCATGCCCGTCGAGCCGCCGGCGCCCCAAAAATCCGATTCCACGCAAGAAATGGCTGCGCAAAAAAACTGGTTGCTGGACGGCGTGGCGCGCCTGAAAAGGGAGGACGAGTCGAAGAGGGACGTTTATAGCAAGAATTCGGATGAAGAAAGAATCCAGCTGCGGCCCGGACAAAATGGACCCAACGACTTGCTGCACCTTTACGAGAGGCAGCAGCGAACAGCAAATTCCGGCGCCCAGGCAAATCACTCTCCGGGTGATCGCAAAGATCCGCTTACGCCCTTTCTGCAGGAGTGGCTGGCCGACTCACCGGTACGAGGCCGATTCTTCGACGCATTTGTCAAGAGGCAGAACAGCGGAGCCGGCAGCGGCAATCAGACAAACAACGGGCTGCGGGATTTCGCCGTAGCGCCAGCTTTAACCAGCCCGGACTTGATCGGGCCCGAATTGAGTCAGCGATCCGGCGGCCCGTCACCAATGCGATCGAATCCTTATTTGCAGGGCCTCGATCTGTCCACGACACACCAGGCGATGGATTCCAGCCGGCAAGTGGCTGGTCCCATCGCCGCAGCACCTGTCCCGGCTTCCCTGGCAACTCCAGCACCGGCGCCGGTGCCGCAGGATGAAAGAAAACGACAGTTTTCGACCGTTTCGGATGACGAAAAATACTTCCCGCAGTTGAAAAAATTTTAGGGCTTGGTTTTTGGTCGGCAGGCCGGTTTAACCGACCCTTTCATCTATGTCATTGGCTCTGATTTTCTCCGGACAAGGCGCTCAGAAGATAGGTATGGGCAAGTCGGTTTATGCTGGCTCAACGGCGGCCAGAGAACTCTACGATGAGGCCAACCGTGTGTTAGGCTGGGACTTAAGGAAAATCAGCTTTGAAGGTCCAGAGAACGAACTCACCCAGACGAAAGTCTGCCAACCTGCGCTGTTTGTTCACGGGCTCGCCATTTTGGCGGCGCTGAAGGAAAAAGCCAAACTACCCCAGGTGGAATTTGCCATGGGGCTTAGTCTGGGTGAAATCACGGCCCTGACGGCGGCTGAGGTCTTTGATTTTGCCGCCGGGCTGAGAATAGTTGCCGAACGCGGACGGCTGATGCAACTGGCCTGTGAAAAGACCATTGGTGGCATGGCGGCGGTGATCGGCGAAGAGCGGACAAAAATTTACGAGCTTTGCCGGGAATTCGACATCGAAGCGGCTAATTTCAATGCTCCGGGCCAGATTATCGTATCCGGCGAAAAGGCGAAGGTAGAGGCGGCGGTTGCCGCAGCGAAAGAGCGTGGCATGAAAAAAGTGATGACGCTAAATGTCGCGGGGGCCTACCACAGCCGCTTGATGGAACATGCCCGGGCGGAGTTTGCCGGGTTCCTCGCCGGAGTGGCCTTCGATCGCCCGAGATTCACTGTTTTCAGCAATACGACCGGTCTGGCAGTTTCGGAGCCAACGCAGATTCGCGAAGCCTTGGTCAAGCAGGTCGTATCGCCCGTCTTGTGGGAGGACTGCATGCGCCACTGTGCGGCCGCCGGGGCGACTGAATTCTGGGAGTGCGGTCCGGGCGCGGTGCTCGCCGGCATGGCGCGCCGCACCGACAAAAGCTGGAATGTGAAAAGCTTCGCTGAATTTTCCGACCTGCCTGCCTAAGTGAAAGACGCGCCGCTCACCCGCAACTTTTGCATCATTGCCCACGTCGATCACGGCAAGACGACGCTGTCCGACCGCCTGCTCGAATACACCAGCACCATCACCAAGCGGGTGATGACCGACCAGCACCTCGACTCGATGGATCTGGAGAAGGAGCGGGGCATCACGATTAAGATGCACCCGGTGACAATGGCGTATCCGGCCAAAGACGGCCAGATCTACAAGCTCAACCTCATGGACACGCCGGGGCACGTGGATTTTTCCTACGAGGTTTCGCGCTCGCTTGCGGCGTGCGAGGGAGCGCTGCTTCTTATCGACGCCGCTCAAGGTGTGGAAGCCCAAACCGTGGCGAATGCCCACCTGGCGTTTACCCAAGGACTCAAGGTCATTCCCATCATCAACAAGATCGATCTGCCCAGTGCCAACCTTGAACTGTGCATGAAGCAGCTCGAGGACATTTTGACCATTCCCGCCGAGGAGGCGATCCTGGCGAGTGGCAAGTCGGGCATCGGCATTGAGGAGATTTTGGAGGCGATCGTGAACCGAATCCCGCCTCCACGCTGGACGGATTATCCGACGACCCGGATGCTCGTGTTCGATTCGAAGTACGACGCCTATCGCGGGGTCATTTCACATGTGCGGGTTTTCTCCGGTACATTCCGGGCCGGGGAAATGATGATGCTGATGAGTTCGGGCCAGCGTTCCGAGATCAAGGAGGTCGGCATGTTTCATCCGGGCATGCTCAAGTGCCGAGAACTGGGACCTGGTGACGTCGGCTACGTCGTCAGCAACATCAAGAGCGTGGATGAAATCAAGGTTGGGGACACAGTCACCCACGCGAACAAGCCGGCGGCGGAAATGCTGCCCGGCTACAAGGAGGTTCACCCGATGGTTTACTGCGGGCTCTACCCGCTGGAGTCATCCGACTACGAGAAGCTCAAGGTCGCGCTGGGCAAGCTGCGGCTGAACGATTCCGCCCTGCTTTACCAGAACGAGACGTCAGTCGCCCTCGGCTTCGGTTTTCGCTGCGGTTTCCTCGGCCTGCTGCATATGGAGGTGATTCAAGAGCGGATTCGGCGCGAATACGATGTGGAGATCATTTCGACCTACCCGAGTGTGGTCTATGAAGTGAAAATCCACGCCGGCGATCTCCTGAAGGTGGACAACCCCGTCAATCTGCCGGACCCGGCTTCAATTTTGGAGATCCGCGAGCCGACCATCAAGGCCTCGATTCACATTCCGAACGAGTTCTTGGGCGACATCATGGGTCTCGTCATGGACAAGCGCGGCAGCTGCGACCACACCACCACGTTGGATGGCTCACGGGTCATGCTGGACTGCACTTTGCCGTTGAACGAAATCCTGGTCGATTTCAACGACCGGCTGAAGAGCATAACCCGGGGCTACGGTTCCATGGACTACGAATTGGGGGATTACCGCGCTTCCGACCTCGTCAGGATGGATATCTTGGTCAACGGCGACCCCGTGGATGCTTTTGCCAGCATCGTGCACCGCAGCAAGGCGGAGGGGCAGGGGCGGGCCTTGTGCGAGAAGCTGGCGGAGATCATCCCGCCGCAAATGTTCAAAATCGCCGTGCAGGCGGCCATCGGTGGCAAAATCATCGCCCGGGACAACGTTCGGGAAATGCGCAAGGATGTGACGGCAAAATGCTATGGCGGTGACATTTCCCGCAAACGCAAGCTGCTCGACAAACAGAAAGAGGGCAAAAAGAAGATGAAACAAATTGGCAAAGTATCGATCCCACCTGATGCTTTCATCCAGGTTTTGAAGACCAACCACTAAACCCAGGACCGACACGTGTTCAGCTTTCTCTATTCCGAGCAGAAAAAGATGCGCCAAAACGCCGGAAACTGGCTGGAGGTGGCCGATCGGGTTTTCAAATTCCGCCGCGACCAGCTGAGCGATGTTCAAACCAAGAAATTGCTGGCGGCCACCGGAGAGGTTAAGCTCCGGTTGAAGGAACGTGCGGAAACCAGCCGGATCAAGGCGGCCGTCGAGTCGTTGGAGGCCGTCCTTCGGGACACCGGCGGGCGGATTTATCCCGTTTCGTCGCTGGTTGAGAACATCGAATTCTTCCTTGGTGCGGCGATTGTGATTCTCGGCGTCAGGGCGTATTTCTTCCAGCCGTTCAAGATCCCGACGAATTCGATGTGGCCAACCTATTATGGCATGACACAGGAGGTGTTTCCCGCCGGTCAAGAGCCCGGCCTTTTGGGCAAAGCAGCCCGGTTAGTGACTCTGGGAGCGACCAATTACTCATTAACGGCCCCGGCTGACGGCGAAGTGCTGATGCCAGTATTCGGAGACTTGCGCCCGGCTTGGACGGAAAAACCGGGCCGGAGCCTTTTGGTTTTTCCCACCACCTTGAGGGAATATACCTTTTCCGTCGGAGGAGAGCTGGTCCGGATCTCGGTTCCGGCGGAATGGGCGCAATCCGGGAATTTTGACGAAGTGGTAGATGAAGCTTTCTTTGGTGGTCCGAGAACCAATTTGTTGGCAGCGATCAAGGAAGCGGCGGTCAGGGCTCAGCCCTTGGAACAATCGACCGCAGTCGTTCACCAAGGGAATCGCAGTATTGAAACGCGTGTCTACTGGGTTCCGGTCGGCCGAAAGGTGCGGCGGGGTGATAAATTTCTGTCGTTCGACATCCTGACGGGTGATCTGCTTTTTGTGGACCGGTTCAGCTACAATTTCTTTCCGCCCAGGGTCGGATCGGGCTTCGTTTTCAGGACGGAGAATATCCATAGCCCGGAGATGACGGATTCGTCAGGCGAGCAGATCCAACAGTATTATATCAAGCGCTTGGTGGGTGTGCCTGGCGACCGTTTGGAGGTCCGAAGACCCGCGTCGTTGATGGCAGATGGCACACGCGCGATTGAGAGCAAGGATGGTCAGCTGTTTAGAAATGGTCAGCCGATAGAAGGCGCGGCGGCATTCGGCAAAAACTCCCGGAAGGAAGGACTTTATCCGGGTTACACGGCCGACGGGAGCCTCGGCTTTGGACAAGTCGTAAACGTGCCCGGCAATTCGTATTTCGCGATGGGCGACAATTCGCCGCGCAGCAAAGACAGTCGCTACTGGGGATTCGTTCCGGACAAGGACGTCGTGGGCCGGCCATTGTTCATCTATTATCCGCTGACCAGCCGTTGGGGCCCGGCGAAATAGGCTGCCTCTGCCAGAGTGAGTTACGTCAAGATAACGCACAAGGGATATTATGTCTAATATATACCAGGCTGAATATCGGCCTCTTAGGCGAGATTTAAAAACGCCCTGATCTCCCGCAGGCATTCCTCTCCTGCGTCCTCGAGCACATAGTGGCCCGCCTCTTCAAAATAGTCAGCATTCGCACCCGGCACCAGCACCCTCCATCGATTATAGTAATGCCGGTTGAAGCAAAAATCTCCGCCGCCCCAAAGAATCCGCACAGGCCGATCGCGTAGCAACACCAACTTCCGCTCCACCTCCGCGAGAGCTCCATCGCTCGCACTCTCCTTTCCCGCCGGGATGTCCTGGACGAAGCGGTGGACGGCAATCCGCGCGGCCCAATTGCCGTAAGGATATAGATAACCCCGTCTCACATCTGCCGGGAGCGCCGTCTTCACCGCCATCCAGGTAGCCGGACCGGCAAAGCCGTTCAGCTTTCGAACCAGCCACTCCCCGAAGACCGGCGCCCGACACAGCCTGATACGCATCGGAATCAACGAATCCGCAAAAGCCGCCGTGTTGAGTATGACCACGCGGCCAAGTTGGTCCGCCTTTGCCAAGCCGGCGCCCAACCCGATCGGCCCGCCCCAATCGTGGACGATCAGGTGAATCCTCTTCAGTTCTAAACGGTCAAGCAACGCCCGGAGGTTCTTTATGTGCTCTCCCAGTGTGTAGTCGAAGTCCTGCGGCTTATCGGAGAGTCCGCAGCCCAGATGGTCCGGCACAATGCAGCGGATCCTGTCCTTCAACCCAAGAACCAGGTTCCGGTAAAAGAACGACCACGTCGGGTTGCCATGCACCATGACCAAGGCCTCGTCCCCCTGGCCTTCGTCGAGGTAGCTCATGACACCCTTACCGGTCTCAAACCGTTTGGGATTGAACGGATAGTTTTTCGTCAGCCAGCCTGGCAGGTCTGCACTCATCACCATTCCACCGCCAGCATCAGGCTGTTTATCCCGCTGCCTATGCCGAGCAGCGCTACATTGTCCCCTGCACGCAAGACGTCTTGCTCCACCGCAAGGGCCAGCGCGGTGGGCAATGCCGCGGAACCGGTGTTGCCCAAAGTCTCAAAGGTCGAGAAATCCCTCTCCAAATCCAGCCCAACCGCCTCATAGAGTTTTCGGCGGTGCGTGCCGCCCACTTGATGGCAGATAAACCGCTTGGGCGTGTCGCGGCTCCAACCCGTTTCCTTTTCAAATAGCTGCCACGTGCTCCGGGCCACTGCCACTCCCGCAAGCAGCAGTTGCTCGGAGTCGGTCTGCATCTGGAGACCTTCGCCCGCCGTGTCGCCCTGGCATAGCTGGCTGTACTCGGTGGCCGCCAGATAGGCGCCCGCCAGCAGGCGGTGCTTTGGCCCGGCCGGCAGCACGTCCTCGTGGCATATGACGGCCGCCACCGCGCCCGAGCCAATCGTCAGATTGGCGAAGAATGGTTTGATCTCGTTCCGACTGAGCGGCGCTTCCAACAGGTGCCGTATCGTCTGTTCCACCAGCGGCCGGCCGTTCTCTCCTGCCACGATCAAGCCGCAGCGAATCTGCCCGGCATCGATCATCGCTCCGAGCGTGACCAGGCCGTTGAGAAATCCAAGACAGGCGTTCGAAAGGTCAAAGATCTGGGTGTGCGGTCCAAGCCCGATCTTGTTATGCGCAAAAGACGCCGTCGCCGGCTCCAGCATATCCCGGGAGACCGCGCAATGAATGAACGCCTCAACTTGCTCCGCCTTAATCCGCGATCGCTGCAGAACCACGCGGCCGGCGGCGGCGCTGGCATCCGACGGCCGCGTGCCTGCGGGCCACATCCGCCGTTCCCTGATCCCCGTCATGAGTTCCAGTCGGCCGAACGGCAATTTCAGCCGCTCGTAAAGGGGACGCAGCCGCTCTTCGATCTGGACCGAGCTCCAAATCTCCTCAGGCAGCACGGCGGCCAGTGACTCGATGCAGGCGTGGCGAAAACGCATGGCTGGCTATTTCTCCGGGCGCATTGCCAGCCGGATGATCTCCTTGTCGAAGAAATTCGCCCCCAGCCCGGCGTCGATGACCAGCGTCGTCCCGTTCAAGCCGCTGCTGCGCTCGCTAAGGAGGAACAACGCGGCGTCGGCCACCTCCTGCGTCGCGAGGTTGCGTTTCCGGAAGGTCAGTTTTTCCGCATACAGATAGCTTTCCAGATATCCGGGAATGCCCGCCGATGCGCTGGTCTTAAGCGGACCCGCCCCGATGACGTTGAAGCGAACCTCGCTGTCGGCACTGAAGGATTTGGCGAGAAACCGGCTGCAGGACTCGAGCGCCGCCTTGATCGGTCCCATATAACCGTAATTGTCAGGGGTCACCGCCAGTGAAGAGATTCCCACCGTTACGATCGAGGCATTTCGGGCAAGGTGCGGCTTGAATGCATTGGCCACCTCCACCAGCGAAAAAGCCGAGATGGCGTTCGCCTGAAGAAAATCCTTCCGCTTGGTCTCGTGAAACGTCTTGAAGCCTTCGCTGTAGTTGGCGAAAGCGATGGAATGAACGATGCCCTGCAACGGGGGAAATCCCGCGCCCGCGACTTCACGGGCGAGACGCTCGCCCGCGCCTTCAGCCTCGACGTCGCACAAGAAGACCGGTCTGCCGGCCAGCAGCGCCTCCAGAGATTTTCGCCGGACTTCAGATCGTACGCTATAAATGACCTTCGCGCCCTGCTCCTCGAGCGCCCGCGCAATATGCCAAGCCACGCTTTTCCTGTTGGCCACGCCCATCACCAGGACGTTCTTGCCAGCCAGCTGTAGATAATCACCCATGACCCGCCGCTCCCGCCGGCTTCTTCCACGCAACCGAGAACTCCACATTCATCACCCGTTTGTCGCCGTTCTTCATGCTCCCCTCCAAGAAATGAAAGTCACCCAAGCTCCCGGTGCGGCGGACTTCCATGGTGGTCGTGTCTCCCGGGTAAACAGGCTGCCGGAATCGCACATCGGTCACCTTGGTCAGCAACGGCACCCCGTCCGGTCCGTCACCTCCGCGCATCAACTTGGCCATCAACAACGCGCCGGTTTGGAAAACCGCTTCGCAGAGCAGGACACCCGGGGTTATCGGAGCGCCGGGATAATGGCCCTGATAGAACGCCTCCTCCGGGCGCCAGGTTCGGGTTGCCACCAACGTGTCGCCAACATGGGAGACAATCGTGTCGACGAACAAGAACGGCAGTCGGTGGGGGATAAGTTCCGCGACCTCGTTCATGGGAAGATGGCTG
Source organism: Opitutia bacterium (assembly GCA_037446975.1). Taxonomy (GTDB): domain Bacteria; phylum Verrucomicrobiota; class Verrucomicrobiia; order Opitutales; family Opitutaceae; genus Lacunisphaera. The sequence continues at coordinate 32,009 of JBBIHQ010000016.1, read as the reverse complement.
GGGCGCCAGCACTGATCGTTGCCGCGGAGCGTTTCCTTTGGGCGAGATATTTGTCCATCTGATTGGAAACAATCACACCATAGTTGATCGTACCAAGCCAGCCCGACATGATGATGCCGACCGAACCGGCGTGATAGAGCCCGGGCAGCTGGCCGGGCAGGTCCATGGAAACCTTCAATCCCTCGAATTTTGTGCCAAAGGAGGTTCCGGCCCAATGGCGCGTATAATATTCGATCGTGCAGGGTGTGGCAGCCTCGGCCCAATCGATCTTGCCGCGGATATCCGGAATGTGCCGCTCGAGGCTCGTGATCGACTCCTCGATCAGTCGCGCCTTTTCTGCCGCGTATTGTACCTCGCTGAGATCATTCCAGGCATCGTAGGTGGAATTGAGCGAACAAACCACGGTGTACCGATCCGAGCCGGGCCGGGTGTCGGGATAATAGAACGAAAAGGTGCGGCTCGTGGTATGCAGATCAACCAATTCGCTGCTGGAGAACCTCGGGGCATCCGAGGTGAAAACCAAGTCACCGATATGCGGAATGGATTCCCCCTTCCGTATGCCGATATAGACCTGGCACGAGCTGCTGTTGATCCGGACGGCCTTGGTCTCGGCGACGAATTCCTGGCTGAAATTCTCCTCGCCGGCGATCTGCAGCACGGTGTTCTTGATGTTGGAATTCGACAGCACCGCGTCACAGCGGATCGTGCGGCCGTTGGCCACAACCCCGGCGACACATTTTCGGCCGGCGATCCCGTCCGTGAGCACTTTCTCGACCGCGACGTGCTTGCGCACCTCGACGCCGTTCCTTTTCAACTCCGCTCCCATTTTTTTGATCAGCACGTCGGATCCTCCCCGGAAGGTATAGACGCCCTTGCTCATGAAATTTGAGAACACGATGCCGAAGGTGATGGCGGGATCGTCGAGCGTCGAGCCGTTGGCGTAGGCAATCGGCTCCATCAACAACCGTTTCACGTCGTCGCGGCCGGGGAAATAGCGGTTGAACATCTCCCCCGTGGTTTCCTGGTTGTTGTCGTAGAAATTCATCGCCCGCAAGTCGGTGAAAAACCGTTCTACCGTTTCCGCCGCCACCTTGAAATGATGGATCAACAGGCGCGTGAAATCCTCGCGATCAAAGGTGGTGTCGATCTTGAACTGCGGGTTGATGAAGCGGATTCCCTTCAACTGCACGATCGAGTTGGCGATATCCTGGCTCCAGTATTTGCGGACCGACTTGATCATGCCGATGGGAAAGCCGTGCAGGGAAATGTCGAAGATGTGGCCGCCTTTGCGGGTAAACCACGTCGCGAGTCCGCCCAGCTGGTAATGATGCTCCAGCAGCAGCACCCGGTGCCCGCATTTGGCCAGGGTGTTGGCGCCGGTCAGGCCGGCCAACCCGCTGCCGATCACCACAACGTCATAGTGGTCGGATATTCCTTTTAACCAGTCGTAAGCCATGCAGTATTCCGAGTAAGTTTGCCGCCTCCCAAAGCGCAACGTGGAAGTTCAGCCGCGAACGGCCGCGGCTCGGGCGGTCTTATTTCACCGCAGAACTTCCCTGCAGCACATGGTAGTTGGCCATGGAGATCCCGCTCAACATGGCGCCGACGATGCCGAGAAAACCCTGATCGGTACCGCAGAGATACAGGTTGCTCAGATGCGTGCGCCCGTTGCGAACCTTTTGCGGCGCCCCGTAAATCGCTCCGTTCAGATGGCCCGTGAATTTCTTGATCGTGCGCGGGGTGAACATGTCGGTCGCGAGCTTCGACCGGGCAAGCACGGCATCGTCCACGATGGGTAGAAAACGCCGGGCGCTGCGAGTGATCTCATCAAACCACCACACCTTGTCTGCCTGGTAGGCTTCCTCCGGCTGGTGCGCCCACATGGCGTAGTTCGCCAGACAGGTCACGCGGAATATGCCCTCGGGGAGACGATCGCCGCCGTATACAAAATTATTGGGAATGCAGATGACGCCGCTCCGCAGATCGACTGGGGTCGTCGGACACGAATAGTCGAAACGATCCGAGTCGTTGAAGAATACGATCGTGTCCTCCCCCCACCCCCACTCCACCGGCTCGCGATCGAAGACCGTGATGGTCTCCGCATACGAAAGCGCCCCGGTGTTTTCTTCCGCTGCTTTGCTTTGTGGCGGCTCACACAGCTGCATGGTTTCAGCAAATCCAATCGAGGAAATCACGTGATCGGCGGTTATCTCTTCACCAGAATCCAAGACAAGCTGCGCCGCCCGGCCTCCACGCTCAACTATCCGGGCTACGCCGCACTTCATCCGACGTTCGCCCCCGGCCCGCCGATATTTCTCCAGCAGAACGCGGAGGATGACGCGCACTCCTTCCAACGGGCGGGCAAAGCCTTCGAGATAAAGCGCCTTGAACATGATGACAAACTGACCGAAGTCCATATCCCGCTCCTGGGCGCTGCCGTAATACATCAGAGGACAGAATATCATGTCGACGAGCAACGGGTCACTCAGGTGCCGAGCGACCACCTCGCGCGCCGAGACCGGTCGGGCGTCGAGCGCGACGTCATCGTAAGCGCGTACGGCCCCGACCAGATTGTGCCAGCCGGAAATTTGCCGCGGGAACTTGGCGGCAACCTCCCCTTCCAGCACCGCGAAGTCATTGGTGAATTTCAATGAACAACCAAGGAAAGCAATGCGCGATTGTTTCTGCGGATGGAGAGCGAATTCTTCCCGGTCGATGCGCAGCTGCCTGAACAATTTTCCGAGCGGCGTGCCTTTTACTCCGGCCGCCACGTAATTGGTCAGCGCGTGCAATCCGACATCGTACTTGCGGCCGGAAAAGCTATAGAAACCGTTCAGTCCCCCCGGCGCGTTGTGTCGCTCGAATATGCACACCTTGCGCCCGAAGTGAGCCAGCCTGATGCCGGCGGCGAGCCCGGACATGCCGGCGCCGATGATCGCCACATCATAATGGGAGTCATTCATGCAACGGGTTCCGGCGAGCTCCCTGCCGCCAGAGCGAACTCAGCTCAAGCTTTGGTCGAGAACTTCGGTGCCAGGTAGTCGGCACAGCTTTCGAGCGACGCCAACCGACCATAATCAGCCTCCGGCACTTCTATGCCGTGGCGTTTCCTCAGTTCCATGACGATATCGAGGAAATCCATCGAATCGAGCTCGAGCTGGTCACGCAGGCGAACCTCAGGCTTGATGGCACTTAAGTCTTCATCCGGGGCGATGTCGGAAATAATATCTATAACCAGCTTCTTGCAATCGTCTTTCGTCATGGGTGTGTGCGGGTAGTTAGGCTAGGTAACGTTTGATAATCAATGTAGAATTAATGCCCAACATTCCAAAGGAATTGTTCAAAATGGCGTCGATCCTTTTTGCTGTCGCCGACCGATTGAACACCAGGCCCGGTATATCGCACTGCGGGTCAAGCTCATCGACGTTTATGGTCGGGTGAACTACCAAATCGTCGAAGCTGGGCAGATTCCCCGCCAACTCAAGCGCGCCGGCCGCACCCATCGTGTGGCCAATAAAGCTCTTGGTGTTGTTGATATGGGGCGGAGAACTGCGGCTTTTGAAGACTTCCGCAATTGCCACGCATTCCTGGATGTCCCCTTGCGGCGTCGAGGTCGCATGGGTGTTGATTAAGTCGATGTTTTCTACCGTCATGCCGGCGTGAGCGATGGCCTTGCGCACGCATTCCGCCTGGCGCTCGGGATTGGGCAGCACGTAATCAGTTGCGTCCGAATTCACGCAGTAGCCCGCGATCTCGCCGTATATCTTGGCGCCGCGTGCCAGCGCATCCTCGAGACGCTCCAAGGTGTAGATGCAGCCGCCTTCGGCGATCACGATGCCATTTCGTGCTTTGTCGAACGGCCGGCTGGCCTTGGTGGGATCGTCGTGCGCGGCGAGCGCGTTCTGGCTCTTGAAACCGGCAAAAATGCCGAAAGTCTGCGGGCTTTCGCTCACCCCGCCGGCGAGCGCGAGGTCGACCTCGCCCAGCCGCAACATTTGCGCGGCGTGGATCAACCCCATGTTCCCGGCGGCACAGGCAGCCCCGATGGTATAGGCTGGCCCGGTAATCCCAAGATTCAGCGAAACCTCGCCTGCGGCGTTGTTGGCCACGGTGCGGGGGTTGTGGTGATGGGTCCAAAACTTCGTGTCGTACTTGAAAAGCGAGATGTTATAAACCTCGTTCTCGGTCTCGACGTTGCCATGCTCGGTGATGCCAAGATAAATTCCCACCCGGCTCTTGTCTCGGGCGTCGAGGTTCACGCCGCTGTCGGCGAGGGCCTCGCGGGCACAGTAGATGCTGATGCTGCCCACCCGCGTGCCGATGCGGACGTCCTTTTTTTTCTGGTATTTAAGCGGATCAAAACTGCACATGCCCGCCGGATGTCGGCCCATGTAACGCACTTCGACGGTTGTGATGCCCGAAACGCCGGCGAGCAGGTTCCGCCGGAACTCCGCCAGCGAATTGCCGTTGGGCGCGGTGAGTCCGGTACCGGTAATGACGATGCGGGTCTGCTTCATGCGCGATTTTCGAAAGGAGCAGATTTGCCTAGCCATGGTAAATTGAAAAGCAATACAAGTCTCGCCCATGAAAGTACTCGTCGCCGGCGGAGCCGGTTACATCGGCAGTCATTGTGTCCTGCAGTTGCTGGCGGCCGGCCACGAACCCGTCGTGCTGGACAACTTCGTCTACGGCCACCGCGCCGCCGTACCGGCGGGCGTGCGCCTCCATGAGGCAAGCCTGGCGGACGCGGAAGCACTCGACCGCATCTTCGCGGCGGAACAAATCGACGTGGTGATGCATTTCGCCGCCTACTGCTACGTCGGCGAGTCGGTTACCGCTCCTCTGAAGTATTACCAGAACAACTTCGCCGCAACGCTCGTCCTGCTTGAAGCGATGCTGAAGCACGGAGTAAAAAAATTCGTCTTCTCTTCCACTTGCGCGACCTACGGAGTGCCGGAGAAAATGCCGATGACCGAGGACATGCCCCAGGCGCCGATCAATCCCTACGGCCAGACGAAGCTAGACGTGGAGAACATGCTCAAGGCGTTCGCCCGAGCCTATGGGTTGAGCTTCGCCGCCTTCCGCTACTTCAATGCCGCCGGCGCCGCCGAGAACGCGGCGGTCGGCGAAGACCACGATCCCGAAACCCATCTTATTCCACTCGCGATCTGGGCCGCCATGGGACATGGCAAACCGCTGCAGGTATTTGGCCACGACTACCCCACGCCTGACGGCACCTGCCTCCGCGATTACGTGCACGTGGACGACCTCAGCCGCGCGCACATTGCCGTTTTTGAAAAGCTCGCCCAGCCGGGTGCCCAGTTGTTCTACAACCTCGGCACCGGCACTCCGACTTCCGTTCTCGACGTGATAAAGGCGGTCGAAAAGATTTCCGGTCTGAAGGTGCCATGCCGCTTTGCGCCTCGGCGTGCCGGAGACCCACCCGCACTCTACGCCGACGCGTCCAAAGCCGGCCGGGAACTGGATTGGACGCCCAAGTTTCAGACGATTGAGCCGATTGTCGAAACGGCATGGCGCTGGCACAAATCCCGGCCCAAGGGTTTCGACGACTGAGCTCCGCCAAAGACCATTTGGGTCAAAATTAACGCTTTCCGGCGGACATACTGGAGCTAAAAAGACGCAGCCGTCCGTTGGTCGCGCCCGCGCAGGTGACTTCGGTCTACTTTTTGGTCTTCTTCCTGGATGACACAGGCTTCTCGTCTTTTGCCGGCAAACGCGAACTCATCACCTCCAAGAGGATTTTTAGTTCATCGCCAGGGTGCCGGGCACGCAGTGCCTTGCCCAAGCGGTCGTAAAGCTCGTCCAGTGATTCGCCGGTTGTGCCGGCCACAGCTGCGTTGCGTAATTCGTCGGGTAGATCCTTGGGCAGGATTGTGTCGCCTTGGGCGATGACCGCGCTGCGGTAAATCATATTTTCCAACTCGCGCACGTTGCCAGGCCAGTTATGGCGACAAAGGATCGCCAGCGCTTCGGGCGATACCTTGCGCGCCTTGGTCTTCTTGCCCTTGGCAAGATTCTGGATGAAGAAATCGACGATTTGGGGCACGTCCTCCACCCTTTCCCTTAACGGTGGCAGCCGGAGCCGAACGACGTTCAACCGGTAGTAAAGGTCTTCGCGAAACTCCTTTTCCTTCACCAGTGCCTCCAGATCTTTGTTCGTCGCGGCGATGACGCGAACGCTGACTTTGAGTGTCTCCGAGCTGCCAACTCGTTGTATTTCTCCTTCCTGGAGCACCCGCAGAATTTTCGTCTGTGTCGCGGGAGTCATGTCGCCGATTTCATCAAGAAAGATCGTGCCGCCGTCACAGATTTCGAACTTACCCAGCCTTTGTGCGGTGGCCCCGGTAAAGGCGCCGCGTTCGTGTCCGAAAAGTTCGCTCTCGATCAAATTTTCCGGAATGGCCGAGCAGTTGACCGCGACAAAAGGTTTGCCGCTGCGGTGGCTGTGCCGGTGGATGCTTCGGGCGACCAACTCCTTGCCGGTGCCACTCTCGCCCGTGATCATGACCGTCACGTCACTGGTGGCGACCTGCCCGATGATCTTGAACACCTGCTGCATCGCGCCCGACGCTCCCACGATGCCCTCCTTGTGTTCGTCGGAGTTGATCACCGGCTGTACTCCACCCGCTGAGCGGATGTCAGCCTGGGTGCGCAGTGCATTCTCGACCAGCGCGATCAACTTCGGTGGATCGAAAGGTTTTACCACGTAGTCGAAGGCCCCGAATTTCATCGCCTCAATCGCCGTCTGGGCGGTGCCAAAGGCGGTCATGAGTATAACCAGCTGTTTAGGATTGGCCGCCCGGATATGCTGCAGCGTTTCCAGCCCGCTGATTCCTGTCATCCGGTTGTCCAGCAGTACGACATCAGGCGGCTGACGTTTGACTGCCGCCACGCCCTCCTCGCCGCTGGGAGCCTCGAGCACGGCATAGCCCTGCGAAGTCAGCACCCGGTTGAGTGAGTACCTCACTTCGGCATCGTCATCGACGACCAAAATGGTAGAAACTGCGGCGTTGTCAGCCATGGCTCACGGTTTGGAAATAATTAGCGCTTTGCGCAAAGCTCGTTCTACTTACCTGCCATGCTAGGGTGGTCAATTAACTTGTTTCGGGTATTTGGCATCCAACTTGCGGTCCACGCGAGCTTTCTGTTGCTGTTGGCCTATTACGGTTATGACGGCTGGGTTGCCGGCGGCGCGCCCGGGTTGGCCTGGAGTCTGGGTCTGATCATACTCTTTTTTGGGTGTGTCATACTCCACGAATTGGGTCATTCGCTCACGGCCCGGCGCTTTGGGGTGCATGTCGCGCGCATCCTGCTGCTTCCGATCGGCGGCATGGCCCAATTTGACCGCATTCCGCGAAAGCCGGCCCAGGAATTCCTGATTACGATTGCGGGACCGGCGGTGAATTTTGCGCTGGCGGCCGTCATGCTCCCGCTCGTCTGGCACGACTTCTCAAATAACCTGGATGAATCCAGCTATTCGCTCGCCAGCCTTGGGACCCAGCTCTGTGCGGCCAACCTGGTGATGGGTACCTTCAACCTCTTGCCAGTCTTCCCCATGGATGGAGGGCGCATTCTTCGTGCCCTGCTGGCAATAAAGTTGCCGTACTTGCGAGCCACTTATTGGGCCGTGATGGTCGGCAAAGTCCTTGCCGTTGTATTTGCCGGCCTTGCGGCATTTTATTTCAAGAGCCCACTGTCGTGCATCTTGTTTCTATTCATTTTCTGGGCGGGCGATGCTGAATACAAACACACCTTGCGCCGCGACCAGGAAGAACGTTACTGGGTGGAGATAGCTCGTCGCGTGGTTCGGTTCGAGCCCGCATCGCCAGGCGAGGAACCGCCTCCGCTAATTTATCACGATCCGAAATAACTGTCTGGTTTGTGTGAATAAAAATGCCGGCGCCTGAAAGTTGAGCCGACTTGAGGTGACGAAGCACGTAAATCCAATCTGGCTAACAGATTAAGCGCGGCAAATATTCCTGATTGCGCCTGTATCAGTGCGCTAAACGCAAGGAGCTATATTCTCGCAAATCTATGTCATTTCCGATTTCTTCTCCTGCGGATCAGGAACATATAACCAATAGCGATTCATGGGCCTGATCTGTTTTGGTCCTCAGTGGACTGAATCATACATAAAAGTTGATAAACCCTGCATAAAATGAATCCACAATCCACCAAAGGTTTCACGCTTGTTGAAATCATGATAGTCGTGGTCATCATCGGCCTTCTCGCCGCGATGGCTATTCCCGCGTTCCAGAAGGTTCGTCTGGCGTCCCAAGATAAGGCGGTATTGAATAACGCTCGTCAGCTATCGGCTGCTTCCGATCAGTACATGATGGAAAATGGTGTTTCGACCGTTGCCTTTGCCAACTTGGTCGGCGCGACCAATTATGTGAAGGCCGTTAATACTGTCGCCAGCGAAACCTACCCTGCCTTCTTCACCCAAGCCGTCACCATTACGATCTCGGGAGTTGCGGGCTCGCGGACCGTTACCTACCAGCCGTAGGTCATCTTCCTCGGTTTGTCTCGTCGGGCCAGCGGACACTCCACGGCTCCTGAACATCCGGTTCGGAGATCGAAGCTCCTCGCCGGGGTGCGGGTGTTCGTTGCAGTCCTAACGGAAGCTCGAAATGTTGCTCCCTGCTTTGGCATTACTCGCGGGCAAGCCGCGTTCACCCTGCCCTGAGAATATCATGCTGCCGAAGCACGAAAATGCTGAGGCCGGCCCCTTTCGGAGCCGGCCTCGAGTCAATTAAAACCAAACCAGATCGGTTTTCGTTTAGGGCGAATACGTAACCGTACGCGCACCAGCGACACCGCCGATGGTGATCGTAACACCCTGCGTATAATTAGCAGGATAGAGCTCGTTGGCGACCGTGTTGACTGCCTTCACGTAATTGGTCGCGCCAACCAAGCTGGCCAAGACCACGGTGGAGACACCGTTTTCCAAGAAGTACTGGTCAGAAGCCGCAGAGAGCTGGCGGGCGTTATTTAACACCGCTTTATCCTGCGAAGACTGGCGAACTTTCTGGAACGCGGGAATGGCCATCGCGGCGAGAAGGCCGATGATGACCACGACGATCATGATTTCGACGAGCGTGAAACCTTTGTTGGAGCGTTTATTCATTTTATTTAGTGTATTTATGGTATTTGTTGTGCTCACAATATTGTGAACGATTTGCAAACTAGTACAGCCCGCTTGGGATGCACAAGACAAAAGGGACCGATTTGCTATATGTTCCTCATGTCCAAGTTACTCCGGTAATTAAGCCTTGGCGTAGGCTCTATAATCACAACTGAATGAGGCATGGAGGGCGGTCATCTGCATAATAATCGCCTCCACTCGATCTCCTGCAATCGCAGATCCCGCGGTGAAATTGCGAACTCCCGCTGCAGTATCATCGCCCAGTGCGGCTAACCTCCAACCTCAACTACGCCCCCTCCCCAACTTTTGGTGTAGACCCCCCTGCTTTGGACGCAGCTGCTAGATTGGTGGACCCGATCAGAATCGAACTGACGACCTCCTCAATGCCATTGAGGCGCTCTGCCAACTGAGCTACGAGCCCAAATCCAACCTAACGAAGGGGCTAAAAGTAAGTTTTGGCAGTGGAACGCAAGGACTTTTTCGCCCGGAGCTCCGCTGGCCGTCGCGAGCAAATTGGGCAGGTCCTTCCCTGAAGAATGTTCGCCTTTGGAAAACACCGACAGCCGGGCGAAGAAACCCGAGCCACGCCGGGCGGTACTTGGAATCATTCCGGTTCCTTCATCCTGAAGGTCACGGTCCAAGTATCTCCGCGACCATCAGGGGTTGGCCCGATGGAGCGCGCCTTGCGGAATGCTTCCAGCACCGATTCGTCGAAATCGCGATTACCGGAGGAACGGGCGATCCGCGGATTGGAAATTCTCCCGCTGGCAGAAATATCGAATGTCACGCGGGTTTCCAATTGGTCACTCACGCCGGGCGGCGGTTCGTGCGCCTCCTTGAGCGCACTCAGCAGAAATGAAATGTAAGTGTTGAGCTCGCTCTGTTCTTCGCGGGTGAGCGCTTTCCCCCCGCCACCTCCACGAGTGTTTGCGGTGGAGCCGCCCCGCACGCCGCTGGCGATTCCTTGCGCGTCGATCCGCGGAACATTGGCCGTCCGTTGGTTGGAAGGCGTCGCCGATGGCTTCGGCGTCGGATGCTTCTTCAGATATTCTTTGTACGACATGCGCTCACTTTTCTTCATCGTCTTCGCGATGGATGTATCGGGTTTCGCCTTTGGCGGACTGACGGTCTCAGGTGCCGGCGGTGGCTCGACCGCCGTTTGCACGGTGGATTCCGGCGCAGTAGCAGGCGGTTCCTCCCTGGCCTTGTCCGGCTTCACCGGGACTGCGCTGTTCCCTAACGCGGGCGCGACGAGTTCGTCTGGGGCCGTCGGGGGACCAGCCACTAGTTCGAAAACCACCGGCGGCTTTGATTGTTGCGCCACATAGACCGTCGTAAGAAAAATCATCCCGGCAGCGAACGCGTGTATCACCACTGAAACCAAGATCGAACTGGGGGAGTTCGCCCGCATCGTTTTACTTGGCCTCGGTATCGAAGGTGATCCTGGTCAAATTGTATTTCTTGATCTCGTCCATCACGCGCACGACCTGCTGCCAGGGCAGCGCCAGGTCGGCCCGGATCCGAATGACCGGCTGCTTTGGTCTGGCCGCCAGGGCCGCCAGATTGCTGGAAAGCTCGGAAAAACTTACCCGCTTTTGGCCGAAGTAGAAATTGCCCGCCCGGTCGATCGAGAGCGCCTGATATTCGGTGTCGGGCGGCGGTTGCTGCGCCTTCTTGCCCTCAACCGGAAGGTTGACCGGAATGGTTTGTTCCTGCTGGATCAACGGCGTGGCAATCATGAATATGATCAACAGCGTAAAGCCGAGGTCGACCATGTTGGTGATGTTCAACTCCGCCACCGGATGCAGTTGTCGGGACCTGCGGAATATTCTGGCCATGGTCGTGCTCTAGTTCGCCTCCAGCTCAATGCGATCGGCCAGGCTGCTCGCGTAATTCTCCAGTTCGGTGATCATTCTCTTCACGTTGCCGAGAAGGATGTTGTAGCCAAAGAGCGACGGAATCGCCACCACCAGCCCGGCGATGGTGGTCAGCAACGCGGCCGAGATATGCGGGGCCAACGCCTGGACGCTCGCCGATTGCTGTTGGGCCACCGCATTGAACGCCTCCATGACGCCCCACACGGTGCCAAACAGGCCCATGAACGGCGCACCCGATACTAGGGAGGCGAGGATGATCATGCTCGATTCGTAACGCAACGTCTGCCGCGCCAGCGCGCGCTGGATTGCGTTCTCCGAATGCTCGAGGCGGGACCGCACGGTCTCGTCGCCCTTTTCCTTGCCGATCGCAGCGGCGCGCCAGTAGGATTCGATGGCGTCCGCCAGCAGGTCGGCATAGGGAATATCGCGCCGGTTGCGCAAATTCTCCGGCAGATCCAGCAGGTGTTTTTCCTGTCCGAGCTTGTGCTCGAAGAGGAAATTCAGCTCACGCATTTTCTTCAGCTCGGAATATTTTCCGAGCATCACCGCCCAGGCAAAGATGCTGAAGATGGCCAGCAGGGTGATGACCAGCTGGCCGACCTGGTCGGTCCCGAGGAAGGTCTGCCAGACATTCATGGTTGAGGCCGCGAGAACTGGAGGAAAGGGACAGGACATGTGCGGGGAGTGTTGGCGCGTTTGCGCCGACCAATCAATTGAATTTCGGGTCACGTGGCAATTTGCCGGCTCGATGGTTCCGGCTGAATCTGTTTGCGCGGCGGGATGATCTTTTGTTCCGTGTGCCAACCCGATTTTTCATGCCCAGCAAATCCAAAACGACCGGCCGGTTGATCTCATTTGAAGGCTCCGAAGGCAGCGGCAAATCGACCCAGATTGTCCGCTTGGCCGAACACCTCCAGCAACTCGGCCGCGAGGTTGTCGCGACCCGCGAACCGGGCGGGACCGAGATCGGCGAGCAAATCAGGAATATTATCGTGCACAACTCGAAGGGCGACGAGATGTGTCCCGAGACCGAACTCCTGCTTTTCACCGCCGCCCGCGCGCAGCTTGTGCGCGAGGTGATTGCCCCGGCCCTCCAACGCGGCGCTGTCGTCCTCAGCGATCGCTATCTCGACTCCTCCACCGTTTATCAAGGCATTGCGCGAAACCTCGCTCCCGGGCCGGTCAGCGAGATCAACCGCTTCGCCGTCGGCAATGTCATGCCTGACCTGACCATCGTCATCGATGTGCCGACCGAGATCAGTCTGGCCCGCATCAGCCAGCGGGCGTCCGATCTGCCGGACCGGATGGAAAGGGAAAACGTCGCCTTCTACACCAAGGTCCGCGAAGGCTATCTGCTGCTGGCCCGGCAATGGCCGGATCGTGTCGTCGTACTCGACGGAACCCAGACGCCGGTTGCGTTGGACAAGAAGATCTGGAGTGAGGTGCAGCGGCGCCTCGCTTAGGGTTCTGTGGGCCGCCTGCCCTTCTACCGTCTCTTTCTCAAACCCTGCCATGTCCGCCGCCCATCTTCCCTGGCCGTCCGCGCTTGAAGGCACGCCTACGGTCACCGTCATCGAACGCGCCCTGGAACGTCGCCGTCTGGCCCACAGTCTGCTGCTCCACGGCGAAAATCTCGGCACTCTCGCCATGGTCGCCCACGCCATCGCCGACCGCTTGTTGAATGACCCCCGACAGCCCAGCCAGCATTTTCCGCCCAAGCAGCACCCGGATTTCCATGCCCTGCGTCCGGCAGGCAAGATGCGGCAAATCGGCGCCGAGCCCACCCGGGAACTGATCAGCGAGATCCAGATTTCCGCCTCCGTTTCAGTCCGCAAGGTTGCCGTGATTTATGAGGCGGACCGGATGAACACCGCCGCGGCAAACATCTTCCTCAAGACGCTGGAGGAACCCACCCCCAGCACGACGATCCTGCTGCTCACCACCCGTCCCTACTCGCTGTTGGCGACAATTCGCAGCCGCTGCCTGCATTTCCGCTTTACCGACGGCGGCAGCGAGGCGCTGGCCGATGCCGACGAAGCCACCCGCGAACGGTGGAAGTCAACCCGGGCTGATTACACTGCCTGGCTCGGCCAGCTGTCCGCCGGAATCAACGAGAAACGCGCCGTCGCCGATCAAGTGATGGGTGTCTACGGCCTGGTCACCCGTTTCAACGCCGTGCTTGCCGCGGCCACTGACACCATTTGGAAGGCGCAGAAAGCAAAACTGCCGGAGGATCTCGACGATGACGAGCAAGTGGCGATCGAGACCGGCATCGCCAACGGGATCCGCCAGAAGCTGTTTGTCGAAATCGAACACGCGACCCGCGCTTTTGCGGAAGAGCAGTTGACGGCTGGCGACGAATCCATCCGACGTTCCCTCACGGCCGCGATCGGCAAGCTGGAGCACAACGCCGGCTTGCTCCGCCTGAATCTCAACGAAGCCGCCGCGGTTGAGGATTTCCTGCTCACCTCGCTGCGGCTTTGGGCCAAGCGATAGGCTGGGACGGCAAATCGCCGTGAGTTGCACGACCGCGGGAATGGCGCGTCATTCATCCGCGCGCCCCAGAACCAAGCGCACAAACTCTTCTTGGCGGTCCATATGTGGATTGTGACCCGAGTCGGCTATAATTTCGAGCGTTGCCGCCGGGAAATGCCTCCGGATGCCGGCCTGGTCGCCGGCTTGCACGTATTGCGACCGGCCGCCGGCAATGAACAGCGCCGGTCCCGCAAAATGATCGTCCGGCCGCAAGCTGTCCCGCTCCATGGCCGGCAATGCCCGGGTCAGAACGGGAAGATTTATTGCCCAATGCCAGCCGGCAACCGGCCCGCGTTCCAGGTTGGTCGTCAGAAATTTCCGCATTCCCAGGCTGGGCACGAGCGCCGCAAAGCGCATTTCGGCCTCATGCCGCGACTGCAAACTGGCGAGTTCGAGTTCATTCATGGCTGCAAACTCCGCCCGGTGGGCCACCCAGTGATAATCCTTGGGCGCAATATCGACCGCCACCAATCGTGCCACGCGCCCGGGATGACGACAGGCCAGCAACATGGCGGTCTTGCCGCCCATGCTATGCCCGGCCAGGTCTGCCGTGGCCATGCGCCTCGCGTCCATCCAGGCGATGACATCCTCGGCCATCACCTCGTAGGTCATCTCCGGAACATGGGGCGATTTGCCGTGGTTCCGGGCGTCAAGCGCGTGCACGTGGAAATGCCGCGCCAAAACGCGCCCGGTCGTCTGCCAGTTGCGCGACGACCCGAGCAACCCGTGCAGCACGATCATCGGCGGTTTGCCGGCACCGCCCAGGTCGACATGGTGAAGCGAGACGGCCATCCGCAGTCAGATGCCAGAGATCCAAGTGGATTAGCCAGCCCATTCCGCGTGATTTTGCCTTGCTGAACTCTGAGGTCCGATCTCTGACCTCCGGCTTCCATGGCCGAAAAGCTCACGCCGATGATGCCGCGACCGTCAGCTGCTCATCAGGATAGGATTTGATGTGCGACGATTCTTTCATGTTACTGAACGTGCCCATTTGTGGGTTTGGCTGTAACTCCACACGCCCCTCGCACGGGCGGTGAAGAGCGTTTCTCGTGAGCTCAGGTTCACGGGCGTCACCGCCGCTATTCTCTAAAAAACTCAACTACCAATCCAGCCCGAAACCCAACCCCAATGAATCCACTCCAAGGCAAATGGTCACTTGTCACGGGCGCGAGCCGCGGGGTGGGCGCTCATGTGAGCGTCGGCCTCGCCCAACTGGGCTCCGATGTCATCCTGCATAGCCGCGAGTTGGCCCACACCGAAACCCTTGCCGGCAAAATCAGGGCGCTCGGCGTAAAGGTGGCAACGGTTTCGGGCGAACTCTCTGCTCAATCCCAAGTCGATGCCCTGCTCGCCGCCGCCCTCACCCAGGCCGGTCAGATCGATATCGTATATAACAACGCGGCCATCATGACTCCGTATCGGGAAAATCCGTGGAATGTGCCGGCGGAAGATTTCCGCGAGAGCTTCGAGGTGAATGTCATCGCCCTTGCCCGCATCTGCTACCGGTTGGTGCCGCCGATGGTAACCCGCCATTGGGGTCGCGTCATCAACCTGACCTCAGGCATTCGCGACCAACCCGAGTTGTGCCCCTATTCGATCTCCAAGGCGGCGGTAGACAAATTTGTGCGCGATTTCGTGCCCAAGCTGGCCGGCACGGGCGTGCAGATGAATCTGCTCGATCCCGGCTGGCTGCGCACCGATTTGGGCGGCTCCAAGGCGCCGAACGATCCGAGCTCGGTGCTGCCCGGCGCGCTCGTGCCTGCGCTGCTCGACGACGGCCAAAGCGGGCGTTTCTTTCAGGCCCAGGACTACGCCGGCCTGAGCCTGACGCAGGCGTTGGCGAAGGCCCGAAGCCAGTAGGACAGTTCGGAATCCACCCCACCCAAGCGAATCAACGCACCGGCAGCTGTCGCCCATGATTTTCCGATGAACATGAACCTATTCCGGGCCTTCCTTGTCTCGTTAACGGCGACATTTGCTTGCCCACTCCACGCCGCGGAACCTGCCGTCATCGCCACCGACCACTGCGTTCTGGTGATCGCAAAAAAGCTCGCGGCCTACGATGCCAGTCAACCTGACAAGGCGGCCTATCCGAACGAAGCGAAGGGTGCCCATTGGTCGACGGTGCCGGCCAAAGATTGGGTGAGTGGTTTCTATCCGGGTGCCTTGTGGTACATTGAAGAATTTGGCCGGCGCCGGCAATGGCCGGACCAAGCAACGTGGCGGCAGCTTGCCGACACCTGGACCACCGGCCTGACCGCCGAACAGTTCACCACCTCCAACCACGACCTTGGTTTCATGCTCATGGACAGTTTCGGTCACGCCTACCGGCTGACCGGAGAGCCACGCTACAAAGCGGTCGTGCTTCAGGCCGCCAAATCGCTCGCCAAACGCTATCGTCCGGAAGTGGGATTGATCCGTTCCTGGGGCGCCATCGATGATCTGAGGGAATTTACCGTCATTATCGATAACATGATGAATCTGGAATTGCTCATGTGGGCCTCGAGCCACGGAGGGAGCACCCAAGACGGCACCGCCCAGGATTTGAGGAAGATCGCGATCAGTCACGCCGATCACACCGCGCAGGATTTTTTCCGCTCCGACGGCAGCACTTATCATGTGGTGGCCCTGAATCCCTTGACCGGCGCCGTGCTGCGCAAATACACCGCGCAAGGCAAAGCGGATGACAGTTGCTGGTCCCGCGGCCAGGCTTGGGCCATTTACGGCTTTGCCGCCATGTATGAGGCGACCAAGGACAGAAGGTACCTCGAACAGTCGCTGAAGGCCGCCGACTACTACATCGCCCATTTGCCGATTGATCATGTTCCCCCGTCGGATTTCAACAGCACGCTTGCCGGTTTGGAGTTCAAGGACTCCAGTGCGGCGGCGATCGCATGCTGCGCCTTTTTCCGGATCAGCCGCCTCAGCGATGATCCCGCGATCCAGACCCGTTTCCGCCAGGCCGGGATCGACACCCTGCGCAGTTTGACCCGCGCACCTTACTTTTCCGATTCGCCCGACCGGGCCGGTGCGTTGCTCTATCAGGCCCGCAACTATAACCCCGACGCGAATAATCGCCTGACCAACACCAGCCTGATCTGGGGCGACTACTACCTGCTGGAAGCGCTGCTGGCCTACGACGCCAGCCAATCCTGAGTGCAGCTCAACCACGCCAAAATCTCCTCCCAAGAACCACTCGCAAGGTCACCCGCGGTAAAATCTCTCCGACCGGCCCGAAACTCCTCCTTCTGGTCTATGGCACCTGGCGGTTGCCTGATAACGGCTCGTCCATTCAGGAGGCCAATCGCCGCCTCCACCGGTGCGTCGAATCTGGCCTCACCACCCCCGATACGACGGAAATATTTTGCCTCGATGAAGTGAAGGCGGTGCGCCTGCCCGCCCAGTCAACGATAACTCTCACTCCCGTCACTTGACCGATTTGGCAATCACCGCTGGTGAACCAGACTGAACAACTCCGGCCGACAATTCGGTGCAAGAGGTTGTCCCTGACTCGCCTGTCACTCCACTTTGCTGAAATCCATGTAATCAAAATTCATCACCGGCTGATCAATAAAGTGCAGGGTCAGGACATGGAGACCCTTCTTGAGGCGCAACCGGGCGGCATCTTTGAGCTTGTTCCAGTGATGCGCCTGACGCCATTCGATGGGATCAGCGGCGTTGAAGGTGGTCGGGATGGCGATCGCGCCGGTGACATCGACGCCATCGCAATCGATGGAAATGTGGCCGCCGAATTTCGACGTGTACATCGTGGTGAGGGAATACTGGCCGTCGGCTAGGACGTTGACGGTGTACTTGACCCACTCTCCCGGAGCAATCCAGCCGAGGTAGAGTGCCTCCGGATCCGGCTGAACCAGATTAAAGGGCGTGTCATCGACAGGAGTTCCAGGGTTTTTGAACTTCACATAGGAGATATCAGGGCTCTCCGACATGCGAAATTCTTTCAGATAGTTCCCTTTGCCATTCAATGCTCCGCTCCCGTCGTTCTTGTTATCGGTGTCGTGATAAGTGATGCCTTCTTCGGCTCCGGCGGCTTTCCGCTCGTCTGAAATATCCATCATGTCGTAATATTCGTTCTGCAGCCGCCCGGGGATCACTTGGGCGCCACCATGGTAAACGGAATCATGGAACGGTACGCCCGGGTATGGATCCGCGGTCCGAGCCACCGAGGCTTCATCCCGCCGGGTGCCCGAATTCTCGGCGGATGCGGGAACCGCGGAAACCAAGGCCGCGGCAGTCGTCGCGAAGCAGAATAGGCGGGGCGAGCGCACGCAGGCCAGACGGAAGTTCGAGCTCAAAAAGGGTATGCTATTCATGGGGAATTCGCCCCAAGTTGTTCCGGAATCAGCATCCGAACGCAAACGGTGTTTCGATGCCCGCCTGGAAAGCTGGGTGGCGGGGCAAACATCACGCCCGGCCTGCCCAGCCGGTCCGAGGCCCGGCCCGCCTCCAGCCGCCATCCCTGCTGGCGCCACGTTGGCCAGTTTTTCAAGCGTTCCGCAGCAAGGTGTTGATTTGGACGGGATCAGACTCCTGAATGTCCTCCTCTTTCCCATGGCCGAAAAGCTCACGCCGATGATGCAGCAGTATTTCGAGGTCAAGCGCGGCTTGCCGGCCAACACCCTGCTGCTCTTCCGCCTCGGCGACTTCTACGAGATGTTCTTTGAAGACGCGGAGATCGGCGCCCGATTGCTCGGCATCACATTGACCAAGCGGCAGGAATCCCCGATGGCCGGCATCCCGCACCACTCCGCCGACAACTACGTCCGCAAGTTGCTCGCTGCCGGCAAAAAAGTGGCGATCTGCGATCAGGCCGAGACGGCCCAGGCCGGGAAGCTGGTCCGGCGCCAGCTCACCCGCATACTTTCCCCCGGCACCACGCTTTCGGCCAGCCAGCTTGACGCGACCCGCAACCATTATCTCTGCGCCCTCAGCCTCGGCAAAGCGGGGCTGCACGCGGCCTGGCTCGATCTCACCACCGGGGAATTCCGCCTCGCCACCGATCCCCATCCGGAGAATCTGCTGCCGATGCTGACGGCGCTTGATCCGGCCGAGCTCGTGCTGGTCGAGGGCGATCTGGCCCGGTGGCAGGCCGCGCCGCACGATGAACACGCCGCCCATGCCTTGCACCGGTTTTGCGCACCGCGCCTGTGTTCGGAACTGCCGGGTTATCATTTTGAGATTTCCAGCGGGGCAAAGATCGTCATGGAGACATTGGGCGTGCTCAATCTGCAGGGCTTTGGTCTCGCGTTGAAGCATCCAGCGCTGGGTGCGGCCGGCGCGCTCGTCCATTACGCCACCGAAAATCTATGCGCAAAACCGGCTAACCTCCGCAGTCTGCAGGAATACCGCAGCACCCGGACCCTGTTGCTCGACCCGGCGACGTTGCGAAACCTGGAGATCTTTCAATCCACCCGCGGTACGCGCGAAGCGTCCCTGCTTGGCGCCATCGACCGCAGCACCACTGCCGCGGGCTCGCGGCTGCTCGAGCGCTGGCTGGCGGCGCCCACCCTCGACCTGCCCGAGATCAGCCGCCGGCAGACCGTGGTGGGCGAGCTCCTCGCAGAGCCGAGCGACCTCGCCCAATTGCGGGAACTCCTCAACAAAGTGCGCGATATTTCACGGATCCTCGGCCGGCTGCAGAACCGGTTGCGCAATCCGCGTGAACTTGGCGGCCTGAAGGACACGCTGGCCCAGCTGCCGGCCATCATGGCTTGTCTCGACCTGCTCGATGTTCACCTGGTCGGACGCCACGGCGGCGAGATCGCCCGGCTGCGGCAACGCCTCACTGACCTTCCGGCGTTGAGGGAGCTTTTGTCCAAGGGTCTGGCGGACGACCTGCCCAACGATTTGCAGGACGGAAATTACATCCGCACCGGCTTCGACGCCGAGCTCGACCGCTTGCGGAGCCTGACGAGCGGGAACAAATCCTGGCTGGCCGAGCTCGAGCGCAAGGAACAGGAGCGGACCGGCATCCGGAGCCTCAAGGTCCGCTTCACGTCTGTTTTTGGTTATTATATCGAGGTCACCAAGGCCAACCTCGGCCACGTACCTGCCGACTACATCCGCCGGCAGACCACGGTCGGTGGCGAGCGCTATGTGACCGAGGAGCTGAAGTTGAAGGAGAAGGAAATCTTTTCTGCCGACGAGAAATCGCTCGCCCGCGAGTTGGAGCTCTTTGCCGGCTTGGTTGATGCGGTGCTGGCGGAGGCCCCGGCTTTGACCGGCACGGCTGAAGCCTTGGCCGAACTCGACGTGCTTGCCGGCTGGGCGGTGCTGGCCCGCGAGTGGGATTACTGTCAGCCAAAGCTGGACGCCGGCGAAGGACTCGAGATCACCGACGGGCGCCACCCGGTCGTCGAACAGATGATGAAACTGGAACGGCTCGGGCTGGCCGGCAGCTACACATTCGTGCCGAACGACACCGCGTTGTCGACGGTGGACGCCCAGATCGTCCTGATCACCGGCCCCAATATGGCCGGAAAATCCACCTACATCCGCCAGGTGGCCCTTATCGCGCTCATGGCGCAAATCGGCTGCTGGGTGCCGGCCAAGTCGTGCCGGATGGGCCTGGTCGACCGCATTTTCTCCCGCGTCGGCGCCAGCGATGATCTGGCCCGCGGCAACTCAACGTTCATGGTCGAGATGAACGAGACCGCCAACATCCTGAACAATGCCACTGACCGTTCGCTCCTTATCCTGGACGAGATCGGCCGCGGCACCTCGACCTACGATGGCCTCAGTATCGCCTGGGCCGTCGTCGAACATCTGCACCGTTCACCGGAACGCGGCCCACGCACACTTTTTGCCACCCATTACCAGGAACTGACCCAGCTGGATAAACATCTGGCACGACTGCGGAATTATTCGGTCGCAGTCAAAGAGTGGAACGATGACATCGTCTTCGTTCGCCGCGTCGTCCCGGGCGCGGCCGACCGGAGCTATGGCATCCAGGTGGCCCGCCTGGCCGGCCTGCCCTTGAGCGTCATTGACCGCGCCAAGGCCATTCTGGAGAGGTTGGAGTCCGACGACGCCTCGGTTTCGTTGCCCGCGCCCCAGGCCCGGCCGAAGAAGAAGATCAGCGTCCAGACCTCCGACGACTCGCAGCTTAATCTGCTTTGATTAACGGCGTTTTGCGCCGCATTTGACTCGCCTTATTTCCGACCGCGATTTTTCTTCGTGCGTCTAGCCCAACGTGCTGGACTCAATCCGCTTAAAGCGCTAACATGATCACTCTGCAGACTGCCCGGAAGTATGATGAGTTGCTTGGCAGCGATGTTGAAGCCGCTCCTTATGATTACGCGATGTTGTTCAAGGCGGTGACCTTTTGGGACCGCCGCCGGGCGCAAAACCGCCTCAAACTCCTCAAGGCGCTCGATCCAAGGTTGCGCCAGATTCTGCTCCCGGGCGAGAAGGTTTATTTTCTTACCCCGGGCACCACGGTGAGCTTGGGGGAACAATTTTTTGTCGGTTGGCTGGCCTACTACCTGAACATGCGGGCATTGGTCTTCACCTCCAACCGCGTATTGCTGGTCCAGATCGACCGGCGCAAGCGCCTGGGCGACCTGATTTCACAGATGCCCTATTCCGCGGTCGCCAGCATCAAGTCCACCTGGAACGGCCTGTGCCGGGTCACGATGGTCAATCGGATGTCCTACAATTTCCAGCATGTCCCGAAGGCCGATCGCAAATTGCTTTCGAAGTTTCTCCTCGGCATCGTCCAGGGGACCAACGCCCCCTTTCAGCGCGACCGCGGCATCGAACATCTCTGCCCGCATTGTTTTGTCTCGGTGCCGGGCTATCCACCGGCCTGTCCCGTTTGCCACGGCAGTTTCAAATCCCCGCGGAAAGCCGGCCTGCGCTCCCTTTTGTTTCCCGGCTTGGGCGACTGGTACATGGGGCATCGCGTTTTTGCCGTAATGGAAATCTGTGGCGCCGCGTTGGTGTGGTATGCCTTGGCCGTTCTGCCGCTGCTGCCCTCAAGGAATCCGGCGGAAGGTCCTCGCGACAAGACCTATTGGATCACTGCCGGCCTCATCCTGCTGGCCACCCACTCGATCTCCGGGATGATGGCCCGC
Organism: Opitutia bacterium; assembly: GCA_037446975.1. Classification (GTDB taxonomy): domain Bacteria; phylum Verrucomicrobiota; class Verrucomicrobiia; order Opitutales; family Opitutaceae; genus Lacunisphaera. The sequence continues at coordinate 10,335 of JBBIHQ010000016.1, read as the reverse complement.
CACTTCGCCCGGAAAGGTCATTATCCGGAAGGCGTGGCCCCGGAGAAATCCAACCCGGTTTTGGAGGCCTCGCGGCAGGCCCTGCCCAAACCCGACTTGGCGTCTTCGAAGAAACTGACGCTCAACCGGCCGCCATCCGGCTGAGCCAGGTGACGTCGACCCGAGGTCCGTTTCGCCCCTCAGTCCTCAAGTCATTATTCGACCGCGCCGGAAATGCCTTGGCCGGTCAATATTCCACCAGGAATTCCGGGGGGAGCGGCGCCACCGCCTTGAACTCGGTTGGGCGTCCGGCAATCTCATACGTGAAGCTGGTTTCCAGCGAATGCAGGAACAACCGCTTGCTCTTGGTCACCTTGGCAAAGGAACGGTTCAGCGTGAAATTGCCATAGGTCTGGTCACCGACGATCGGCAGCAGACGCTTGGCGCACTGCAACCGGAGTTGGTGGCTGCGGCCGGTGCGTGGCTCAAGGCGGATCAGCGAAGTGGAGAAGGCCTTCTGGGTATGTTTGATCAACTGGAATCTGGCCTCGGCCGGAACATTTCCGACCACCGAGGCGCGGATTTGCCCGTGCCCTTTCTTCACCGCAACCAGGTCCTGCCAGGTCTCCTGACTTTTGCGCGGCTGGCCAAAGACAAGCGCCTGATAGACCTTTCTCACCTGTTTCCGCGCATAATGGTCCCGAATGGCAAGCGCCAGCTTCTGGCTGGAGGCGGCCAGGATCACACCCGAGGTGGCAGAATCCAGACGGTTGAGCAGCCAAAGCCGCCGGTCTCCGCCGTCCGCCGCCTTCCACGAGAAAAACTGCCCTTCCTTGTCGTAACGGCAGGTCAAAAGCGAGCGTGGTTCGTCCTGTGATGAATTGGGATGCGAGAGGATTCCATACGGCTTGTTAAATGCGCCGAGCCCGTTGAGATCGCGGGTCAGCAGCCGTACCCCTTCGCCAAGCGGAAGTGTGGTCCAGAAGTCGCCTGGCAGGACACTCACTGGTAATAGAAAGCGAAAGTGATCGTCTGCTCGTCACCAAGCAGGGCGATCATCTGGTCAGTCCATTTTCGATAGGGCTGGCGGTCCTGGATCGCGCTTTGGCAGTACCAGACCCCCTGCTTGCCGCTGTCCGAATCCTCCACTTTGACAATTTCAGTTTCGCCCTTGGAGTTGAGCTTGAACGTGATGACCACGTGTGAGCCGCGCGGCGGCGCGACGCTGCTTTGCTCCAGAATGCCATACCATTGGGTCTGCACGATCTCGATCAACTCATTGAGATATTCCCCATATTCACTCCTGAACGCGTCGCTGGCCGTCACCCCAATATTGGTGACACCCGCGTTGCGATTGGTGAGGATCGTCGTCCGGGGCGCGGTCAGGCGCGGACGTGCCTTTGGTTGCGCTTTGGAGACCTGGTTGACCGCGACCAGACCGCCTTCCGTATCCTTGGCGTCGCGGTTGCCCTCGACCAGCTGTTGCGCCTTGTTGGCCGGCGTCTTGGCCGTCGAGATGTTCGAAGCGATGCCGTCTTCCGACAGACCTTCGCGTTTTTCGAATCCGGACAACGGTGTCTGCTCGGCGCGGGCTTTTTGTTCCTTTTGCGCCTGATCTTTGTCGTTCTTCAGCACCTCGGGCGCCGCGGCCGAGCCTTGTTGGGGCTTGGCCATGTTACCCGTAACAATGGCCGTATCGTTCTTGATTTCGTCCTGACCCTTGACGCTCGGGCGATTTTCGGCGTCCTTTTCCTTCGCCGGTTCGGGCTGGGCGGACTGCTGGTTGCGGTTGCTGAAATTGGGGGTCTTGTCCGGCGTGTTTTCCGGCGCGTCAGGATTGGTTTCGACAAAACGGAAGGGGTTCTTCTTCGGCACGGCCATGTCGGGCGTGAGCTCGAAGTCGAAGGTCTTCTCCTGCTTCGGATGGACCACATTGATGCCCGAATGAATGCCGGAAAATTTGGTCAGGGAGAACTGCGGCGACAACCAGACGAGGAGCACGTGGAAAAGCAGCGTGCAAACAATGCCGATCGCGATCGAACGATCGACCGGATCCTTTTCCGGCACCTCTACCGGGGTTTCATTGTATTCTGAAGTCTGGGTCGCCACTGGTATAAATCAACGCGTCAGACCCGCTTGAGTCAAAAGTTGTTTCATTTCTTCCATCGGCAGGCCCACAATATTTGTCAACGACCCCTTGTAACCGGCCACAATGAGTCCGCTTTCCTCCTGAATCGCATAGCCTCCGGCCTTGTCCATGGTGTGCACCTTGCTCAGGTAGAGTTCGATCACCGCCTCGTCCAGGACTTTGAACGCCACTTCACTCGCCACTCCCTGCTCCAGCCGCAGGCCGTCAGTGAACCGGCGGACCGCCAACCCGGTATAGACCGTGTGGGTGCGGCCGCTGAGCAGCCTTAGCATTGCGCGGGCTTCCGCCGGATCGCGAGGCTTGTTGAGCACCGTCCGGTCGATGAACACCGTCGTGTCCGCCCCGACTACCGTCGCTTCGGGATGGCGGGCGGCGACCCAGTCGGCCTTGAGCGCGGCGTTGTGACGCACCATCTCCCTCGGATCGGCGTCAGGCGCCTCGTGTTCGGTCACTTCCGCATGGATGACCTCGAACGGCAGGCCAAGCCGCGCGAGCAGCTCCTTTCGCCGGGGCGAGGCGGAAGCAAGTATCAGGCGGGGGCCGGGGGCAGGAATCATGGACGGGCACAGTAGGAGGAATTTTGGCGCGGCGGCTAGCGGAATTTGCGGCTTGTAGTTGCAGTCGGCGGCAATGCCTTCAAGTTGGCCGGCAGCATCATGCGCATCGGTCTGGCCCAGATTAACACGATCGTCGGGGATCTCGCCGGCAACAGCCGGCGCATCCTCGATGCCTACCATGCTTTGGTGGCCAAAAATGCGGAGCTCGTCTTGTTCCCCGAGCTGGTGGTGAGTGGATATCCCCCCCGGGATCTGCTTTTTAAGAAGCGGTTTGTTGCCGATGTCGAAAAGGCAACGGGCGAACTCGCCCGCCAGATTGGCTCCGTCCCCGCCTTTATCGGCTACACCGAGCCCAACCGCACCGGAGCAGGTCGTTCGGCCTTCAATGCCGCCGCGTTCTGCCACCAGGGCCGGATTATTGCCTCCGCGCACAAGTGCCTGCTGCCGACCTACGATGTTTTTGACGAGGACCGGTACTTTGAGCCGGCGCCCAAGCCCACGGTGGTGGAATTCAACGGAAGCCGCATCGGCGTCACGATCTGTGAGGACATCTGGACCCACGAGATGATATCAACCCGGCGGTTGTACAACGGGGTCGATCCCGTCGCGCAGCTGGCCGCGCAAAGATGCGACTTCACGGTCAATCTTACGGCCAGCCCCTGGAATTTTGGCAAAGGGAACCTCCGGCAAAGCCTGGTCACGGACACCGCCCGCAAACTCGGTTGCCCGCTCGCGTACTGCAATTCAATTGGCGGCAACGACGAACTGCTGTTCGACGGTCGCAGCATCGTGTGCGACGCAGCCGGCCGGCTCCTGGCCGGGTTCGCCGCCTTTCGCGATGATCTCCAAGTGGTTGATCTGGGGTCACCCGCCACGGCGCTAATCCACTCGACCTACGAACAGGAGGAACTGGCCGACATTTACGACGCGCTGGTCCTCGGGGTTCGCGACTACGCCCGGAAGACCGGCTTTAAGAAAGCCTTGCTGGGACTTTCGGGCGGCATTGACTCCGCCCTCACGGCGGTGATTGCCGCCGAGGCGCTCGGTCCGGAAAACGTCATCGGCGTCAGCCTGCCCTCGGTGATTTCGAGTCAACATAGCAGGGATGATGCCCGCGTGCTGGCCGGAAATCTTGGCATTGAGTTCAACACCATTTCCATCGCCGACACGGTTGCCGCGGCCGAGCGCACGCTCACTCCGGTGTTTGCCGGACGGCCGCGCGACATCGCCGAGGAGAACATCCAGGCCCGCGCCCGCGGCTTGCTGCTCATGGCGATCTCGAACAAATTTGGCGCCCTGCTGCTCACCACTGGCAACAAGAGCGAACTGGCCGTCGGCTACTGCACGCTCTATGGCGACATGTGCGGCGGCCTCGCGGTCATCAGCGATGTGTTCAAAATGCAGGTCTACGCCCTGGCGCGCTGGATCAACCGCGAAAAAGAGATCATTCCGCGCTCCAGCATCGACAAGGCGCCGAGCGCCGAGCTGCGGCCCAACCAGACCGATCAGGACAGCCTGCCGCCCTACGAGATGCTCGATGCCATTCTCAAGGCCTACGTCGAGGAAGGCCTGTCGCGGGCCGATCTTGTCGCGCGCGGCTTCGACGCCGCGGTCGTCGACGACATCGTCCGGAAAGTCGACATCAACGAATACAAACGCAAGCAGGCCGCTCCCGGATTGAAGATAACTCCCCTTGCCTTCGGCGTCGGCCGCCGGATTCCGATCGTCCAGAAATACGTGAACTGAAAAGCATGCGGTATCGTATGACATTCGTTGCTTTCCCGGATTTTGAGAAGAAGGGGAACGAGATCATTGCTTCGCCAAAGGGAGGCGCCTGCAAAGTCTGCTCTCTCCGTGGCGAGCCCAAGGCCGTGGTAGCGGCAACCTCGGTTCATTATGCAACGGAGCCTTCGTGGCCGATATTCGGGGCTTCAGTGCGATCGTTCGAAGGAGATGAGCCCATGGGACATAACCTTTTTGGTCGAATGGAATAGTAACAACATGACTTCCTCTGAATCCCTATTCGCCCGCGCCCTCCAGCTCATCCCCGGCGGAGTGAACTCGCCCGTCCGGGCCTTTCGTTCGGTCGGCGGCACTCCCTTCTTCACCAAGGCCGCGCGTGGCGCGACGCTCGTCACCGCCGATGGTCGCGAGCTGATCGACTTTGTCTGCACCTGGGGGCCGGCCATCCACGGCCACAACCATCCGCGGATCAAGGCCGCCATTGCCGCTGCACTCGAGAACGGCACCTCCTTCGGCACGCCGAATCCCTACGAGGTCGAGATGGCCGGGTTGATCGTGAAGTTCTTCCCGTCGATCCAGAAGGTCCGCATGTGCAACAGCGGCACCGAGGCGACTATGTCCGCTATCCGGTTGGCGCGCGGCTACACGAAGCGCGACAAAATCATCAAGTTCGCCGGCTGTTACCATGGGCACTCCGATTCGCTTCTTATCAAGGCCGGCTCCGGTGCACTGACCCACGGAAATCCCGATAGCGCCGGCGTGCCGGCGGCCTTTGCGCAGGAGACCGTCGTTCTGCCGTACAATGACGCCACCGCATTGGACGCCGCCTTCGCGGCCAATCCGGGCAGGATCGCCTGCGTCATTGTCGAACCCTACTGCGGCAATGTCGGCTTCATCAAACCCGACGCCGGCTACCTCACATCGCTGCGCCGGGTTACTGCACAGCATGGCGCACTCCTGATCTTCGACGAGGTCATGACCGGCTTCCGGCTGGCCCGGGGCGGCGTCCAGGAAATCGAAAAGATCGTCCCCGATCTTACCTGCCTCGGCAAGATAATCGGCGGCGGCCTGCCCGTCGGCGCCTTTGGCGGTCGCGCGGACATCATGGACTTTCTTGCACCGCTTGGACCGGTTTATCAGGCCGGGACGCTGAGCGGCAACCCGCTGGCGATGGCAGCCGGCATCGCTGCGCTCCAGATGCTCGGCGAACTGAATCCCTACCCTCGCCTCGATGCGCTTGGCCGGCAGATCTGTGGGGCGGCCTTGGCCGCCGCCAAGGCCAAGGGGCTGCCGCTGCAAGCGCCCCAAGCTGGCTCGATGTTCAGCCTGTTCTTCACTCCGACACCCGTCCGGGACATGCCGACGGCGCTTGCCTCGGACGCGAAGGTCTTCGGGCGGTTTTTCCACGCGTGCCTTGCCGGCGGGGTGTATCTGCCGCCCAGTGCCTACGAATCATGGTTTCTCAGCACCGCGCACGAAGGGCCGGTGATCGACCGCGCTTGCGAAGTCGTCGCGGCTGCCATTAAGTCACTCTAAGAACAGCTGCATCGAGCCGTTACTCTGGAAATGCCCATAGACTTTAAGCCACCAAACAGCCGGGATTTTGGCGCGCGCTTCCTCGCTTCGCTCCTCTGCCTTTTTGTGTTCCACCCCCTGCTCCTCGCGCAGCCGGCCAATGCACCGCTAATTCCCCTCAACGAATTGCAGGCTGGCATGAAGGGTGAGGTCTGGACCGTCTTCAAGGGCCGCGATCCCGAACCGTTTGCCGTGCAGGTGACCGGTGTCCTGCGCAACGCCCTCGGTCCGGGCAAGAGCATGATACTATGCGAGCTGACCGATCCGCGCGTGCAGTTGATGGGTGCGGTGGCCGGCATGAGCGGGAGTCCGCTCTACATCGACGGCAAGCTCGCCGGAGTGCTCTCTTATCAAATCCAGCGTTTCGAAACCGTGCGCTATGCGGGCTTCACGCCGATCGGCGACATGATGGAGGTCAGCGCGCTGCCCCCGGGCAAGGAAGGTCTTGCCCCCACACCGATTCCCGTCAAGGGCAACCGCGATAACCGCAGCGACGAAGCCACGCCGATGCAGTTCAGTCCGATGACTCCGGCGTTTTCGTTGGGCGGGCTGTCACCCAATGCGGCGGCAGCCGTTGAGCCGGAGTTTGCCGCCCTGGGTCTGAACGTCACCGCCCTCGGCGGAAGCGATGGCAGCGATGGTTCTGTCGACCCTTCCCAACTGGCAACTGACGCCGGAAATCCCAAGGCCCTCCGGCCCGGCGACGTCGTCGCCGTGGCCCTCGCGGTCGGCGATATCAGTTTGGCTGGCACGGGCACGGTTTCCCACGTCGATGGCAACCGGATCCTTGCCTTTGGTCATCCGATGCTCTCCCTCGGCGCGACCGACCTGCCCATGGCTTCCGCCGAAGTCGTCGCCATCTTGCCCAGCCAGTTCAACTCGATCAAGGTCAGCAATACGGGCGGAATCATCGGCACCTTCAGCCAGGACCGCCTTTCCGGCATCTACGGTGAACTCGGTCGCAAACCGCAGATGGTGCCGGTCGAGGTTGACTTCCCGGGTCGCTCCAACCGCAAGTCGCTGCATTTCGACGTGGTCCGCCATGAGCAGGTTCTGCCCGTCATCGCCGCCGCCGGGCTGGCCCAGGCCGTGATGGGGTCGAATGAGTCGGGTTTTGCGCGCGGATTCAAGGTCACCACGACCGTGGATTTTCCCGGCAGCGCCCCGCTGGTCCTGAGCCAGATTTATCCGGGACCACAGGGCTTTCAGCAGGGCCTCGGTGAATTCGTGGGCAATCTCTCGCTTTGGCTCTTCAATCCTTACGAGCGGATCTTCCCCGATAATATCCGTTTCAGCGTCGAAGACACCGCCGAGACGCCGCAGGGCGTGGTGGAGCAACTTCTGGTCTCCCGCGCCGAGGCGGCGCCGGGCGAGCAGGTCAATCTCACCGTCGGCTGGCGGGGATACCAGCGGGAGGCGGCAAGCGAAACAGTCGGCCTCGCCATCCCTCGCGAGTGGGCCGGCAAGGAGCTTGAGGTGGTTCTGACCACGGGCCCGGGCCTCGACGATCTTACCGGCCATCCGCGCACCGTCCAAGTGGCCCAGTTGCGCAGTTTTGAGGAATACATCTCGGCGTTGCGCGATTTCCGGAAGACCGACGGCCTCTACCTCGCCATTGTCGAAAAAACCCGGATGTTTACCGACGAGCTCCGGGCTACCCAGGACATGCCGGGATCTCTGGCCCGCATCGCCAGCGGCGCCGACGAAGCTCGCTTCCAGCGCCATGACGTCCTCGTGCCGTTGTGGGAGAAACAACTGCTCCCCGGCCGGTTGTTTGGCGTCCAGCTTCGCAAACCGCTCAAAATCACGGATTGAACCGGCCGCGCTTATTTTCACGTCATTCTTCCGCGCGCCCGGAATGATACTTCGAACTCACCGCATGCATTCTCGTCCCTCTTTTCCTACTCTGGCGCTCTTTGTTTTCTTGGCGGTGAACCTTGCCGCCGACCCGCTCACCAAACAGCTCGAGATCGATTTTGGTCGCGACGTGGCCAGCCGGAACCTCAAGGGTCTCGCCACCCGCTCCGACGGCCGGGTGTTGCCCGGGCCGGTCTTCACCGATCTGGACGGCCCGAAGCTCGGCGACATCCTTTGGGTGCTGAAGCCGGCGGGTCCGAACCGGTTTCTCGTCGGCACCGGTCCGACCGGCAAGGTCCAGGAGGTCACTTTCAACCCCAAGGACAATTCCTACGCCGCGCGCGAGGTTGCGGAGGTGGCGGAAACCCAGGCTTTGGCCGTGCAACCGCTGGTCGATGGCAGCCTGCTGGTCGGAACCTCGCCCACCGCGGCGATCTATCTGGTGAAAGACGGAAAGAAAGTGGCGCGGGTGCCCTTGCCGGCGGACTCGGTCTTCGATTTCCTGCTCCTGCCTGACGGTTCGGTGCTCGCCGCCACCGGAAATCCGGGAAGAATCTACCGGCTTGATCTGAAGAAACTGGCCAAAGCCGGTCTGATCGAGGGAAAGATCTCGGATGACAAGGCGGTCGCCGACAAGGGTGTGACCCTCTTCGGGGAAATTCGCGACCACAACGTCCGCCGACTGGTGCGCGTGGCCGATGGTCGGATCATCGCGGGGTCGTCCCCCAAGGGGAACATCTACGCCTTTGCCCCGGACGGTGGTCCGCCGCTCATCCTTCAGGAGAATCGCGATGCGGAAGTGGTCGATCTCCTGCCGATGGACGACGGCAGCTTCTACGCCGCCATTGTCGCAACGACCGAGACCAACCGGATCAGCCGTGCAGCGGAAGCCAAGGAGTCAAAGGAGATCAAGGAGGAAGCCAAGGAGCCAAAACCGGGATTCCTCGGCCGCTCCAGTGTCGTGCGCTTTCCCGCCGACGGTTTTCCGGAAACGGTTGTCTCCCGGGGAAACATCGCGCTTTACCGGCTCGCCCGCCATAATGATTGGCTGCTGATGACCGCCGGCGAACAAGGTGACGCCTTGGGTTACGACCCGGTGGCGCACCGCTCGCTCACCTTCGCCGGCAGTGCCTCCGCGCAGCTGAACGACATCGCCCCGCTTGACGAGGGGCGCTATCTCCTCCTGCGCAACAACGCGCCGGGCCTGGCGCTGATGTCATTTGCCCCCGCCACGTCGCGCGAGCTTGAAACCAAGCGGCTCGATCTGGGCCAGCCTTCGCAGTTGGGAGACTTTCGATTCACCCGGCTGCGCGGCGTCGACCTTGCCGCGCTGCAGCTGGAGGTGCGCACAAACAACGGCAGCGACGAGCTCGAGGGCTGGTCGCCCTGGACGATGCTCAAGGAGCGGGACGACGCCTTCTACGCCGACGGCCTGCGCGGTCGCTATGTGAAATTCCGGCTGAAGGTCACGGGGGACCCGGCGGACTTTCAGATCGACAAGGCCACCGTGTACGATTTGCCGCAAAACCGGCGCCCGACCCTTGCCGATTTCCGGATCTTCTCGCCCAATCTCGGCCTGATACCCGCCGCGGAACCGCCACCCAGTGCCGTGGCGACACTGGGGCAGCTACTGTTTCCCAGCGCGCGGGACCTGAAGGATGACAACGTCGAAAAGCGCAAGAGCTCCTTCATGGGCAGCCAGGTCGTGCCCCAGACCGGCGCCCAGATCGTCTACTGGACCGTGGCCGATCCCGATGGCGACACCCTCGCCTACACCTTTTCCATCCGGCCTGAAAAATCCGAGACCTGGACCGACCTGGCGATCGACTCGGCCGACAACTATCTGCAATTTGACACGGGCGCGTTCCCCGAGTGTCTCTACCTGACCCGCTTGATCGTCTCCGAGCAGGCACCCCGGCCGGTCAGCCAGCGCCTGACCTATACGTTTGAAACCGACAACCTGCTGATCGATCGCACTCCGCCGGCGATCATCGCCTCCAATGTTCAACGAAGCGACGGCAAGCTGCTGGTCTCGGTTGAGGGTCGTGATGCGCTCTCCTTGCTCGAGGGGGCGGAATATACGCTTAACAACGGCGAGCACGAGGTCGTAACGCATCCCGCGGATGGAATCCTCGATGGCAAGCAGGAACGTTTCATCGCTGAGATTCCCGAGGCCCGCGCGGCCGGCGCCACGTCGGTTGAGATCGTTCTCTACGACCAGTCCGGCAACAGCTCGTCCGTACGGCTGCCGCTTAACAAATAGGCGAGAAGCATTCAGCTGTCATCTCGAAGGCTCACCGCCAGTTTATTCTGCCTGCTGGCCGGCCGAAGCGCCCGGCCAAGTCGGCGAAGCCGGAACCGCCATTCTCATCGATGGTCTCTGGATCGACATGATTGCAGTCAACTACGCCCGGGGATGGGCCTTGGCATAGATTTCTTTCAATCGGGCCACGCTGGTGTGGGTATAGATCTGGG
>JBBIHQ010000015.1:26153-60622 GCA_037446975.1 Opitutia bacterium | reverse complement strand
GAGCGAGCGAGCCTGGGCCACCCGGCCGGCGGTAGCGCGACCGTCGAAGATATTCCATTTCGCCTGGAGCCCCACGGTGAAACCCTTCAGGTTGCTCGGCGAATTCGGGCCGGAGAGAGCATTGCCGTCCCGAATATCGTAGGCAGCGAAAGCCGAAAGACTGGGATAATAGCTTGCCCGGCTGACAAACACGCCCTGCTCCGCGGCACTTTCCAGCTTGGTTAGGCGGAGGAGGTCGGGCCGGTTCTCGCGGGCCGCCGCCAGGGCCGACCGCAGTTCGAAGCTCGTCGGCGTGAACTCCAGCGTCCCCAGGAACTCGGGGGTCTTGGTGATGTTCGGCTCCGTATGGGTGACAAAACCGAGCGACTGCCGGAGTTCCTCGATGGCGAGCCGGTGATCATTGCGGGCCGTGATCAGCGGGGTCTGGGCATTCGCAAGGGCTACCTCCGCGCGCAACACCTCGAAATTCGAGACGGTGCCGACATCGAAGCGGTTCTTCACATCCTGCAACTGGCGCTGGAGGAGCTCGACGTTCTGTTCCTGCACTTTGATCCTCTCCCGGTTGACCAGCACGGTGTAAAACCGGGTGCGAACGTCGAGCAACGCGTCGTTGATGACGGACTGGAGATCCAGCACCGCGGCCTCCACGTTCAGCTTCTGGGCGTTGACGCCTGACACCACGCCGCCGCCGGCGAACAGCGTCTGTTGGGCCAAGATCTCGATCGCCCAGTTGGAGTCCTTGCCGTTCGAAGAGATTTCCTGGTCGGCGCGCTCGTAGGTGCCGGAGGCACTCACATTCGGGATCTGGGGGGCCCGCACTTGGAGCAGCACGCCGTCCTGCTGGCGGATACGCTCCTTGGCCTGGCGAATGGCGAAGTTGTTATCGAGTGCGAACGCCAGCGCGTACGGCAGGTCGAGCGCCGCGGGCACGGCGAAATCCGGATCAGGCTTGCCGTCGTTGAGCTGGGCGCCCAGCGGGCCGGCAACCAACGCCAGGGTGAGAAGGGCCAACGTGAATTGCGATGCAGCCAATTTCATAAAGGAGGATGGGTAAAAGCAGGCAGTTTACTTTGCAAGGGCGGGTTCGGGCGTGAGCGTGCCTTGGGCCAGGCGTTCCTTGGCGTGATCGCGCGCGACCAGCATATAGACCGCCGGCACGACAAACAGGGTGAACATCGTGCCGACCGACATGCCGGTGGCGATCACGATGCCCATGTTGAAACGACTGGCGGCACCGGCGCCCGTGGCGGCAATCAACGGCACCACGCCGAACACCATCGCCGCAGTGGTCATCAGGATCGGGCGCAGCCGCACGCCCGCGGCATGATCGATGGCTTCACGCTTGCTCTTGCCCTCCTCCTGCAACCGGTTGGCAAATTGCACGATGAGGATGCCATGTTTGCTAATCAAACCAACCAGGGTGATAAAGCCGACCTCGGTATAGATATTGATCGAAGCCGCTCCGAGAAAAAGGAAAACCAAGGCACCGACCAGCGTCATGGGCACGCTGCCCAGCAAGATGATGAACGGATCCCGAAAACTTTCAAACTGTGCGGCCAGCACCAGAAAGATGATGATGGCGCCGAAGACGAACGCCAGCAGCAGCGAGCTGCCTTCCTGCACATACTGCCGGGACTGACCGCCGTAGTCGACCGTGTATCCCTGCGGCAGCGCCGTGGCGGCCTGGGCGTTGAAGAAGTCCAGCGCCTGCCCCAGCGAGACACCCTGCCGTGGCACGGCCGAAATGGTAGCCGAATTGAGCTGCTGAAAGTGCTTCAATGCCTGGGGCTGCACTGAATATTTGACCGAGGCAAAGGTGGACAACGGTACCAGCTGGCCACCGCCGCCGCTGACGTAGTAATTTCCCAGCTGCCCGGGGTTGAGGCGCCCATCGCGCACCACCTGGGGGATCACCTTGTAGCTGTTGCCCTGGATGTTGAAATAATTGACATAACCGCCACCCAGCAGCGAGCCGACGTCCGCCGCCACTTGCTGCATGTTGACGCCGAGGTCCGCCGCCTTGTTGCGGTCGATCAGGATGTCGCCGCGGGACTGATCGAATTTCAGATCGGTGTCGGCAAAGTAAAAGAGACCGCTTTTCATCGCCCGCACCACGAGATCGTCCGCCACCTGGGCAATACGCTGTGGGGTGTCGGTGGAAAGAACGACAAACTGCACCTGGGGTCCCGAACCGCCGCCCGGCAACGGAGGACGCAAGAAGGCGAAAGTCTTGAAGCCCGCCACGCCGTTGAGCTTGGCGGAAATTTCCGGCAGCAACTCGAGCGTGCTGCGCTTCCTGTCCGGGTCGCCCCACGGCTTGAAAACCATCCCGTTGATCGCCGTATTGGTCCCGCTGAAACCGACAATCTGGAAAACCTTGGCCGTCTCCGGATAGCTGTTTATGATTTTGGCGTTTTCCGCGGCAAAGCGAGAGGTCTGATCGACATTGGCGTTGGGCGCGGCGGTCGAGAGGGCGATGATGATGCCCTGGTCCTCGTCCGGGGCGAGTTCGTGCTTGGTCATCGACCAGAACGGATAAACCAGGAGCATCGAAACCACCGGAATGACCAGCAGCACCGGCCAGGTCTGCATGGCGCTGTCGAGGTAGCGCTCATATTTCCCCTGCAATTTCTCAAAAGTCGTGTCGAGAAAATGCGCAAATCCCTTCTTGCTGGTGTCGTGCAGGAGCAACCGGGAACACATCATCGGCGAGAGCGTCAGCGCGACGACGCCGGAAATGATGACCGCGCCCACGAGGGTGAACGCGAATTCACGGAACAGCGTGCCGGTCAGCCCGCCCTGAAACCCGATCGGGGCATAGACCGCCGCCAGGGTGATGGTCATGGCTATGACGGGTCCCCCCAACTCGCGCGCTCCCTGCAAGCTGGCGGCCATGGGCGACAAGCCCTCTTCAATGTGCCGGTGGATGTTCTCCACCACAACAATGGCGTCGTCCACCACCAGGCCGATCGCCAGCACCATGGCCAGCAACGTCAGGAGGTTGATGGTAAAACCCATCACCAGCATGAGAAACGCCGCACCGACCAGCGAAAGCGGCATGGCCACGAGTGGAATGACCACTGACCGCAGCGAACCCAGGAAGAGGAAGATCACCACGATAACAATCGCCAGTGCCTCGGCCAGAGTGGTCACGACCTCGTGGATTGCGCCGTCAATGTAAGCCGTGGCGTCGTACGGGATATTGGAATTCAAACCGGCGGGCAAATGGGCCACGATGTCCGGATAGATTTTGCGCACATCAGCGATCACCGTCAGCGCATTCGCCGTCGGCAGCACGTTGATGCCGATGAAAGTCGCGTCCTGTCCGCCATAATGCACGACCGAATCGTAATTTTCGGCCCCAAGCACGACATCGGCCACATCCTGCAGCCGGATGATGGCACCGTTCTGCTCGCGGATCACCAGGTGCTTGAACTCGTCGGCGGTGTGCAGATCGGTGGCGGCATTGAGGTTGACGGTGATGTCTGAGCCCTTCGTCGCGCCCACCGCCGCGAGCGAATTGTTCGCGGCCAGCGCCTGGCGCACCTGCAGCGGGCTGATGCCGTACGCCGCCAGTTTGTCGGGTTTGAGCCAGATGCGCATGGCAAACGTGCGCCCGCCGAGGATCTGCGCGCTTTGCACACCGTCGACCGAGGCCAGCTTCGGTTGCACGACGCGGGTCAGGTAATCGGTGATCTGGTTGGAATCCATTTCCGTGCTGAAGAAACTCAGATACATCGACGCCGTTGTTTCGCCGACCTGCACGTCGATCGTCGGATCAAACGCATCGGCCGGGAGCTGGTTGCGCACCTTGTTCACTTTCGAAGTGATCTGGGTGAGCGCCGCGTTGGGATCGTAATTGAGCTTCAGGTGCGCGGTGATCGTGCTGACACTCGCCACGCTGCTCGATTCGAGATAGTCAATGCCGTCGGCGCTGGCGATCTGCTTCTCCAGCGGCGAGGTGATGAAGCCCTGAATCAGGTCGGCGCTTGCGCCGGTATAAACCGTGGACACCGTCACGACTGCGCTGTTGCTCACCGGATACTGCCGGACGTTGAGCAGCGTGAACGAACGCCACCCGATAAGCAGGATCAGCAGGCTGACGACCGTCGCCAGCACCGGCCGCTTGATGAAAATATCAGTGAAATACATGTCTGGAGGGATTCAGGTGTTGGGCAGCTTTGGGGCCGGGCTGTCTGCTGGAGCCACCGCGTTGTTGATCTGCACGGCCGCACCGTTGCGCAGCTTGAGCTGCCCGGCCGTGACCACCTCGTCGCCTGGTTTGACACCTTTCAGCACGGCCACCTGGTCACCGCGCCGGTCCCCCAGTTGGACAAATTGCTGGCGCACGGTCAGTCCAGCCTCGCTACCGGAGGAAGCACCCCGGCCTTCCACGATATAGACCGAATCGCCGTAAGGATTGTAGCTGATCGCCGCCTGGGGCAGCGTGACAAACTTGTCCTCATGGGGAAGGACGACATCGACAACGCCGAACATCCCCGGCTTGATCCGCTCGTCCGCGTTGGCGATCACCGCCTGCACCTGCACGTTGCGGTTGGAATCGTCGACCTTGGAATTGAGCGCATTGATCGTGCCGGTGAACTCCGCGCCCGGGTAAGTGTCGACGGTCACTTGCACTGTCTGTCCGACCATCAGACCGGCGAGGTCCTGCTGTGGCAGGGAGAAATTAATATAAAGGGGGTCCAGCGCCTGCAGCGGGACAATCGCCGTCCCGGCCTTGATAAACTGCCCCATGCTGATCTGTCGGATCCCCAGCCGGCCGGCAAAGGGTGCCCGGATCGATTTCTTAGCAATCGTCGCCCGGATGATGTCTGCGTTGGCGGCCGTCTGCCGGGCCTGCGCCTCAGCGGCATCGAGGTCCGACTGGGAACTGCTGTCCTTCGCCCGTAGTTCACGGGCCCTTTGGAAGTTGATGCGCGCAAGGTCGGCCGCCGCCGTGGCACTGGCCAGCTGGGCCTGTTCAACCGACACGTCCAGTTGCACCAGTAGATCACCCTGCTTCACCGAGGCGCCGGATTCAAAATTGATCCCGGCCACCAGGCCGTCGAGTTCGTTCGCGATCGTCACACCCTGAACCGCGGCAAAGCTGCCCACCGCGTGCAGACGCCGCTGCCAGATTGACTCGGGCGCCTTGACCGACGAGACGTCGATCGGAACCGGTTTGGTCGCCGCCATTTTCTGGATGATGGCGCGGACGGTGATGATCTTCCAGGCCGCGATGGCGCCGAGCACGAGGATCACGCCGAGAACCATGCCGATGATGCGTTTGGTAAGTAATGTCATGGGAATATGGAGTTGGATTCAGAAGGATGGGCCGTGGCTGGCAGGAAGGGGAAAGGCTCAGATGGACGCGGGTGTGGCATGCTCGCGGTGCGGATGAAGGACCGCGACCCGCTGTTGGACCTTGGCTAGAAGTTTCACGAGCGTCTTGCGCTCCGCCTCGGTCAGAGTACTCATGATCGAAGCTGTCACTTTGAAATGGCCGGGCAAAAATTCCTGGAGGAATTTGTCGCCTTTGTCCGTCAGGCGCACCGACATCATGCGCCGGTCAACCGGGTCGGGCTCACGCGTGACAAAGCCATCGCGCTCCAACGTGTCTACCAGCCCGGTCATCGTAGCCCGCGTGACGCCGGCCGCATCGGCGAGCTCAGCGGGGGTACGCGGGCCGCGACAGTCGCTATCCGCGCCAAGCAAGATGGCGGCGCGCGGATGGCAGCTACGCCAAAGCAACATCAAGACACAAAACCGACCTTGGGAAATGTTATGATTCGTCAGGTTGCGTTCAGTGACGCTGGCCGCCTCATCACTGGTTCTGAGCAAATGCAAAAACGCCTCGGCAGCCGAGGGGTCCAACTCCGGAAATTCCTTGGCCGCCTCCAAGAGGCATTCGTAGCGCGGCAGGTCTTTCAATAGCAGGTGCGGCATGAGTAAGGCGGCTTACAGTTAGTCGCCTAACGATTATTGCAAGCCGTCTTTTGTAAACTTCCCGCACACCTGAGTTCGTTACTAGACATAACAGCCAGCCATCAGGCTGGCTGCGTAACCTTTTACCAGGACTAGACTAAAGCGACTTAGCCGCCGCAACTACTGCCTCAGCAGTGATTCCGAGCTCCTTCATTGCGACATTGCCGGGCGCGCTGAGTCCAAAGCGATCAATACCGACAACCTTGCCTTCGAGGCCGACGTACTTGCTCCACAAGCCGGTGACACCAGCCTCAATGGCTACGCGTTTGCGGCACGACAAAGGCAAAATCGATTCGCGATACTCGGCCGGCTGCCGGTCAAACCGGAGAAACGACGGCATCGACACCACGCGTGCGCCGGGTCCGATTGTTTTCGCGGCCGCCACCGCCCACTGCAGTTCCGAGCCGGAAGCCAGTAGGAGGTGCGTCAGCGGAGCGGATTCCTGCACAGCAACATAACCACCCTTGAGCACGCCGGCGCGGCGGACGCTGGCCGGGATGTCGTTCAGCATCGGAACGGCCTGACGCGTGAGAGCCAGGAGGGTCGGACCATCCGTGCGTTCGAGGGCAGCGGCAAAGGCGCCGGCGGTCTCCTCGGGGTCCGCCGGGCGGATCACGTCAAAGTTGGGGATCAACCGGAGCGCCGAGATCGTTTCCACCGGCTGGTGGGTCGGGCCGTCCTCGCCCACCCCGACGGAATCGTGGGTGTAGATATAGATGACGGGAAGTTTCGCCAGCGCGGCGAGGCGCATCGACGGGCGCGAGTAATCGGCAAACACGAGGAATGTCGCGCAAGAGGGGCGGAAGATCCCGTCGTAGGCCACGCCGTTGTTGATCGCGGCCATGCCATGCTCGCGGATGCCATAGCGCAGATTGCGGCCGGCGCGGTTCGTCCGGTCGAAATCCTTGTCGGCTGCGATGTAGTTAAGGGTCGAGCCGTGAAGATCGGCACTGCCGGAAATGAGCAAAGGAAGTTCCGCCGCCACCGGCTGCAGCACCGTCTGGCCCGCGGCGCGGGTGGCCAGCTTGGCGTCGGCCGGGAAATGCGGAATCTTCTCGAGCAAATGACCGGCGTGCGGCCGGGCCTCGTGCGAGTCGAGCAGCGCAGCCTTGTCGGGGTTCGCCTCGCGCCAGGCGGCGTAAACCTTCTTCCATTTGTTGTAGCCGCGTTTCAACCGTTTCTTGTGGTCGGCGAAGTAGGCGCGCACGGCGTCGCTCACGTAAAAATGCTGGTCGGCGGGCAGCCCGAGTCCCTTGCGGGCGGCGTCGGCGAACTTCGCCCCGCCCTCCCCATGGCCCTTCGAAGTGCCGGCCACCTCGGGAATGCCCCGGGCGATCTGCGTGCGGGCGATGATCAGCTGGGGTTTCCCGCTCCGGGCCTTTTTCGCCCGGTTGATCGCCTTGAGGATCGCCGCGAGATCGTGACCGTCGGCGAGCGTCTGCACCTCCCACTCGATCGCCTTGAAGCGCGCACTGGTGTTCTCACTCTGCGTTTTGACCGCCATCGCATCAAGCGTGACGTCGTTCGAGTCATAGATGAGGATGAGATTGTCGAGACCCTGGTGGCCGGCAAAGGCGCAGGCCTCCATGGCGACGCCCTCCTGCATACAGCCGTCGCCGGCAAGACAGATGACGTGGTGGTTGAAAATCTCATTTCCGGGCGTGTTGAAGCGTGCCGCCGCCATCTGGCCGGACATCGCGAAGCCGACGGCGTTGCCGATGCCCTGCCCCAGCGGGCCGGTGGTCGCTTCAACGCCCGGTGTCTCGTGAAATTCAGGGTGACCGGGTGTCTTGCTGTGTAACACACGGAAATTCCTCACTTCATCCAGCGGCAGGTCGTAACCGCTCAAGTGGAGCCAGCTGTAGAGGAACATCGAGCCGTGCCCGCCGGAGAGGACGAAGCGGTCGCGATTCAGCCAGCGGGGTTCATCGGGATTGTGGACGAGCGCATGGCCATAGAGCACGGCGCCAATCTCGGCACAGCCAAGCGGCAGGCCAAGGTGGCCGGAGGAGCATTTGTGCACGGCGTCGATCGCGAGGCCGCGAGCTTGAGCGGACGCTTGGGCAAGGATCTCAGTCTGGAGTTTCATAGGCAAAATGAATGAAGGCGATACGCCGCCTTCGATTTACGCCGCCGGATCATCACGGTGCAAAGCCCAATTTATGTTATAAAAAAAGCGAGCCCCGGGGCTCGCTTTACTTATTGCCCGGATCGAAGCCTCAGGCCTTCACCGGCGCTTCGTAACGCTTCTCCTTGACGGCCATCGCGGCCTTGCCCGTACGGTCGCGGAGATAATAAAGTCTGGCTTTGCCGGGTTCGGCGTCCTTCTCGACCTCAATCTTCTCGACATTGGGTGAATTGACCGGGAAGACCCGCTCAACACCCTCGCCGTAACTGATGCGCCGGACCGTGAAGGTTTCGTGAATGCCGCTGCCCTTGTGGGCGATGACGATGCCGGCGAAAATCTGCACGCGCTCCTTATCCCCTTCGCGCACCTTCGTGTGCACGCGGACGCCGTCGCCGACTTTGAACGGCGCCACATTATGTTTCACCTGAGCGGCGGTGATTTCTTTGATGATAGGATTCATGGCTGGTTATTTGAGTAAATCGGGTCGGACCTGCTGGGTTTTTTCCACCTGCCGCGCGTGCCGCCACTTCTCAATTTCGCCGTGGTTGCCCGAAAGGAGGACTTCCGGCACGGACATGCCGCGGTAAACGGCGGGACGCGTGTACTGAGGAAAGTCGAGCAACTTGCTGGTGAAACTTTCCGTCGTCAACGACTTTTCTTCGCCCAGCACACCGGGGATGAAACGGGCCAGCGCGTCGATGACGACCGCCGCCGCAAGTGTACCGTTGGTAAGCACATAATCGCCGATACTGATCTCCTGATCGATGACTTTCTCGCGAATGCGCTGGTCGATGCCCTCGTAATGGCCGCTCAACAGCACCAAGTGCCGCAGCTGGGAAAGCTCCAAGGCAATTGAAGGCGAAAGTGGTGTGCCGTCGGGAGTCAGATAGATTCGCCGGCAATCCGAGGTTTGCAGTTGTTCAATGGCATCGAACACCGGTTCGCATTTCAACACCATGCCAGCACCGCCCCCAAAGGGTCGGTCGTCGGTCGTATTGTGTTTGTCAGTCGTCCAATCACGCAAGTTGTGGACTTTGACGTCCAGCAACGTCGCCACCTGGGCTCGACCGAGCATGCTTTCGGTCAAGAAACCGTCGAGCATGGTGGGAAAAAGCGTCAGGACATCGATGCGCATGGGGCGATTATCCAATAAAAAAGGTCCGGCGCGAGCCGAACCTCAGACAGACAACGTCAGCCGAGCGAAACTCAGGTCGTGGCAACCGCGACTGGCGCAACCCGGCGGGCCCGTTTGATCATCGCATGCATCGTGGATGTCGGCTTGGCCCCTTTCGAGACCCAGTAATCCACGCGATCAAGCTTGATGGTCAGCGGGTTGCCCTTGGCCCGGGGATTGTAGGAGCCGAGTTGCTCGACCGCATCGCCATCGCGACGGGAACGTTCCTCAGCCACCACCACGCGATAATGCGGTTCATTCTTGGTGCCAACGCGGGAAAGACGGATTTTAAGTGCCATTTGATGTGAGTGAGTAACTCTGGTGAGAGGGATGTCTGGATGGGAAAAGAGGCAGTAGAGTCGGAACTACTTTGCACTTGTCAAGCCCCCAGTGCCGTCGCTGCATTCGACCCTTTCCCTACCAATTTTATGCTTAAAGCCGGCATCGTCGGACTGCCCAATGTGGGTAAATCCACCCTCTTCAACGCCCTCACCCGCTCCCGCAAGGCCGAGGCCGCTAACTACCCGTTCTGCACCATCGACCCTAATGTCGGCGTCGTAATCGTACCCGACGAGCGCGCTTATGTCCTCAAGGCCATCGCCAAGACCAACGTCGTCGTACCCGCGGCAATTGAGTTCGTCGATATCGCCGGCCTGGTCGCCGGCGCCAGCAAAGGCGAGGGTCTCGGTAACCAGTTCCTTGCCACCATTCGAGAAGTTGACGCCATCGTCCAGGTCGTCCGATGCTTCGAGGATGCTGACGTGATTCACACCATGGGCGGTGTCGATCCGGTACGGGACATCGAGGTCATCACTACCGAATTGGTCCTTGCCGACCTGGAAGCCGTGGCGAAACGGGCGGACAAGACGCAGAAGAAAGCAAAATCCGGGGACAAGGATGCCCTCATCGAACTGGCACTCCTCGACAAACTCTCACCGCACCTCAATTCCGGCAAAACAGCCAACACGTTGCCGGCCACACCCGAGGAGGTCGCCTTGATGAAGCTCTTTCAACTTCTCACTGCAAAACCTGTGCTCTTTGCCTGTAATGTCGCCGAGTCTGACCTCGCGACTGCGGAGCAGAATCCGTTCGTGCAGAAAGTGGCAGAGTATGTCCGCACCCACCATGATGCCGCGTACGTACCGATCAGCGCGAAAATCGAATCCGAGTTGATCGACCTTCCGGCTGAGGAAGCGAAGGCGTTTCTCAAGGATCTCGGGGTGGACGATTCTGGCGTGTCGGCCTTGATCAAAGGGACCTATGCCCTGCTCGGCTTGATGACCTACTTTACTGCCGGCGAAAAGGAGGTCAGGGCTTGGACGATCAAGAAAGGCTGGAAGGCTCCTCAAGCCGCTGGCGTAATCCACACTGATTTCGAAAAGGGTTTTATTAAGGCTGAGGTCGTTTCTTATGAAGACCTTACGCGTCTAGGCAGCGTAGCCGCGGCTCGTGAGGCCGGCAAATATCGCCTTGAAGGTAAGGAGTATATCTTCGCGGATGGAGACGTTGCGCTGTTCCGTTTTAACAATTAGTGGTAAATTTCCATTGCGAGCGACGGATTGCTGATTTTCCCGTTGATCTTAGGGTGAAATACCTATTATCTGATCCCACTTGAAAGTAGGCCTAAGGGCAAAGTTTAGATTACCAAGAATAGTTATCGCGCTTACGATCTGACTTTCAGGTTTCCTCAATACGAACATTCCAACGATAAACTCCGCAACCCGTTTGCATCGCATAAAACTTCTGCGTGCCACGGGTTTGGCTGTCGGTATTTGCACGATATCGATGGCTCATGCTGCAGTCATCGTCTGGAAAGATGTCGGAACCGCTTTTGCCACGGGCGCCAACTGGGTCGGTGGAGTCGCTCCAGCAAATAGTACGACCACTGATATTGCGTCGTTCGGCAACGTAGCTTCTTTCCAGCCGACTCTCTCCACTGGCAATCGTAGTGTCAACGGACTCGCTTTCACCGCCACGAGCGTCGTCACGTTGTCCGGCACCAGCACGCTGACGACCGGCAGTTCAGGGATCAATAATTCCAGCACAAGTGGTTTGAAAACCATCAGTCTCGCCCTCGCCCTTGGCGCCAACCAAACCTTCACAAACAACGGCAGCCTTTCCATATCCGGCAACATCAATGGGGGAACTCGCAACCTCACTCTTGCCGGTATCGGTGCCGCAGGTCTCATATCCGGCAATCTGTCAGGCTCCGGCGCGCTGACCATGAACGGAACCGGGACTTGGGCGTTATCTGGAACGAACACCTTCTCAGGGAAGACATCGATCAACTCGGGAACCCTTAGTGTCAACACACTCGCCAACACAAGTACGTCGTCTTCTCTCGGTGCCCCGACCACCGTTGCCAACGGCACAGTTGCGATTGGTTCCACAACGACAGGTGCAACCCTGGCCTACACCGGCAGCGGCTCCACCACCAACCGGGTGATCAACCTCGCCGGAACAACCGGTGGCGCGACGCTCGATGCTTCGGGAACCGGACCGCTGGTTTTCACGTCGGCCTTCACCGCAACTGGCGCCGGCAGCAAAACGCTGACGCTCACTGGCTCCAGCGCAGCCGCAAACACGATCCAAGGTGCCATCATTAACAACTCCGTCACCAATATCACATCTCTTGCAAAGTCCGGCACGGGTACCTGGGTTCTCTCCGGTGCCAACACATTCACTGGAGCCACGACCATCAACGCCGGCACTCTTCAGGTATCAGCCGACAACAATCTCGGAGTGGCACCAGGAACGGCGACGGCTGGTCAGCTCACCCTTGCCGGTGGCACCCTCGAAGCAACGGCAGGATTCACACTCAACAGCAATCGCGGCATTGCCCTGACCTCAAGCACCACCAGCAACCTCACGGCCGAAACCGGGCAAAGCCTGAACTACGGCGGCATCATCGCCGGGTCGGGAAACATCACTTACGGCACAGTGTCTACGGGGACCGGCACCGTCACCCTTTCCGGGGCAAACACCTATACCGGCGCCACCACGATTAACTCCGGAGTCGTCAACATCCAGAATTCGGACGCTCTGGGCAACGCGTCGAATACCGCTAGCACCACTGTGGCGAGCGGCGCCACCCTTCAACTCGCCAATAACATCACGACGACCAATGCTGGGACCTTGGTGCTCAACGGAAGCGGCACGGGTTCGGGAGCCCTGCAAAACCTCAACGGAAGCAACACTTGGAACAGCGATGTGGCAATCACATCGAATGCGACGATTTTTTCGTCAGCCGCGGGCAATTTGCTCACCTTGGGCAATTCTTCCGGTGCAAGTCTGTTCGCGATAGGTGCGAATACCGTTACCTTTGATGGGCCCGGTGACACTTGGATCAATTCGAATGTCGGTGTGTCCGGCGACACCGGAGGACTGACCAAGAATGGGACGGGAAAACTTACCCTTTACGGCTACAATACGTATTATACCGGGGCTACCACCGTCAACGCAGGTTCGGTCGATCTTCTCGTTGGCCCATTTAGTGCAGGCGTATACGGCATCAACGGGGCGCTGACCATCGGCACAGGCGCCGGCACCGCCGGATCCGTAAACGTTAATATTGCCACCACCAGCTACGCCAATCAGCTTTCACCTACTTCGGCTGTCACCATAAACTCGGACGGTGCTCTCAATGTCGGCTCATCCACCGAGATGGGGACTCTGACAGTGAATGGCGGACAAACCATTATATCGAGCGGCGCGATCATTACCCCCGCGGGCACCATCACCTCGAATGTAAACAGCGCGCACCAGACCTCACTGATCACAGGCGGGCAGGTCACACTCGCAGCGCCCACCACTTTCACTGTCGCGAGGGACACGACCCTCGCGAGTGACTTGACCGTGAGTTCGATTTTGGCGGGCGGATCGCTTGTCAAACAGGGAACCGGTATTCTCACCCTATCCGGTACGACGGCCAACACTTATACAGGTACCACCGCAATCAATGACGGCACCGTCGCCCTCGGCAAGAGCGCGGGCGTAAACGCCCTCGGGACTGGCACCATCACAGTCGGCGACGGCGTTGGCGCCGCCAGTTCCGCCAATCTGGTTCTGCTGGCCAGCAACCAGACCTCAACCGCTACCGCGATAACGCTCAACTCCGACGGCCGCCTTGCGTTGAATAATTTCAACACTTCAATCGATATGCTGACTGGCACCGGCCTGGTCGATCTAAGCACCAGCGGCTATCTCATTGTCGGGGCCAACAACGGTTCCTCTACTTTCGGCGGTTCGATCACGGGGGCCGGCACCTTGGAGAAGACCGGAAGCGGGGTACTGACTTTTAACAGTGCGATCAGCTATGCCGGCTCGCTGACCCTTAGTGGCGGCACGCTCGCACTCAGTGGCTTCAACCTCACCGCCGCCACCATCCACATCACGGGCAATAGCGTCATCGATTTTGCCGGCGGCAATTCTATTCTCAACGCGACCAACTTGGTCATCGACACCGGTGTCACGCTGACCATCGCCAACTGGACAAATGCCGCTGACTTCTTTTACGCCACAAATTGGACCGGCGCAGTTTTCGATACGACGGGCACCAGTCCCATGAACCAGGTGGCTTTCAACGGATTTTCCGCCAGCAACACCAAATGGCAGAGTTACGACAACCAGGTTACCCCGCTGCCCGAACCGTCCACCTACGGCGCACTGCTCCTTGGCGCCATGACCTCGTTGGTGGTCGTACGCCGCTGGCGTGTCCGGCGAGCGGTCTGATCTAGCTGGTTGCGCCACCCGCCAGCCGCAAATCCCGCTGCCGCAGGATTGATACTTCGATCGCAATTCCAATCGCCTGGATCATTATTTCCAAAGGCAAGCTTGGCTTGTCGGTGGTCTGTTCAGGCAGAAACGGCACGTGGATGAATCCGCCGCGGACCTGTTTCTGGCCGCGCAATTCGTGCATCAACCCGTAAAAAACGTGATTGCAGACGAATGTGCCGGCGGATTGCGACACCGTCGCCGGTATGCCACGTTTCCGCAGCGCCCGAACGATCGCCTTGATTGGCAGCGTTGACCAGTAGGCTGCAGGTCCGCCTCTCACCACCGGCCGGTCAACCGGCTTTTGCCCGGCGTTGTCCACAATGCGGGCGTCATCAACATTGATCGCCACACGCTCTGGCGTGATTTCCGCCCGGCCCCCGGCCAATCCGACCGCCACGACCAGCACGGGCTCATGCACACTGATGAGATGCTTCAACTCCTTGATGGCGGCCCCGAACACGCAGGGCAACAATCCGCCCACGACCAGGTGACGCGCAATCACCGTATCGTGCAGCTGCCGCGAAATTTCCTCTGAAGGATTGAGGCTTTCGCCCCCAAATGGTTCAAACCCGGTGAGCAATATTTTTTTCATTCGGACCACCCGCATCGCTGCAAATATTCCCTCTCACGTTTCATGTTCAGAATCGGTAGACGCAAGAATACATTAGCAGAATGTTTGCCACCAGGATCGTCAGGCCGATGGGCATCTGGGCTTTGATCACGGCATTCTTGTCCTTCAACTCAAGCAGCATGGCCGGCACGATGTTGAAATTGGCCGCCATGGGCGTCATCAGCGTCCCGCAATAGCCTGAGAGCATGCCAATCGCCGCCATGATCGCAGGATTCCCGGCATGCTGATGAACGATGAACGGCAGCCCGATGCCGAGCGTGATCACCGGGAAGGCGGCAAAGGCATTGCCCATGCACATCGTAAGCAGCGCCATTCCGGTGCAATAAGCGAACACCGCCACGAATGGAATCTGCGTCGGAAGCGCTCGCGCCACCAGTTCCGCGACCACCGGCCCAACGCCTGCCTTGGAGAAGACGCCGCCGAGGGCCGCGAGGAACTGCGGCAGTATGAGCGCCCAGCCGATAGTCTGCACGAGCCGGCTTCCTTCCTCCACCGGGGTGGCGGGCCTCGCTCCGGTCAGGCCCGCCGCCAGCCCGATTGCCCCTACCGCACCAAGACACACGGCCGCTACGGTGGTGTTGGCCGGGTCCAACAACGACACGCCCCAGACATGCAGCCTGCCCAGCGCCCAGGTTCCCACCATCGCCGTGACGGGAATCAGCAGGGCCGGCGCGAATATCCGATTTTCCAGCAAGTCCGTCGAATGCGCACGCTCTTCGCCCGATGCCTGCGCCTTGCCCGCAAAGCCCAGCCGTTTCGTCGCCGCCAGTGCGACCATGGCCAGCATCATGTAGCCGACCGCAACCGGCGGCAGCACCTTCCCGGCTAGAAACGTCACTGCCAACAATCCCCAGAAAAGCGCCGAGCCCCAGCGCTTTGGATGGGTCGGATCGGAAGCGATGTTTCCGGCCACAAGCAGGAGGAATACCCCTGCGACCACATAGAAGACATCGAGACCGAGTAGGGTCATCGGCGCTCCTTTTTTATCTCAGTCACCGCCAGCCGAACACGGCGGGAGGCCGGTCCCGGGGGACGTTGGCCGCCGTCGGCGCGGGTCTCCGGCACATCCCGTGCAATGCGACGATCGAGTACCCGGGCCCGCCAGACCAGGCAGCAGAAGGCCACCAGCGCTGTGGGAATGCCCCACAAGGACAGCGACCAAAGACCGACCTCATAGCCCTGCGCCCGCAGCGTGCCCTGGATCAGCAGCACCGCACCCACGGCGAAAACCGTGTCTTCGCCGAAGAAATTCCCGATGTTCTCCGCCGCCGCGGCATGGGCGCGGATTGCCTCGGTCGTCTTCTCTGGCAACGTCCCATGGCGCGCATGCGCTGCGCCCTCCGCCATCGGCGAGACCAGCGGGCGCACCATCGCGGCGTGCCCTCCAATGTTGACACCAAACGCGATCGAGACCTGTCGCACCGCCGTGTAGACAATCAGCACGCGCCCCGCCGTGACCGCGCGCACGCGCCTGACGATCGTCTCCGCCCTCTCGCGCAGGCCATAACGTTCCAGCAGCCCCACTACGGGGAGCATAAGCACCACCGTCAGGGTCATATAACGGTTCTCAATGAAATACTTTCCGAACAGGCCCAAGACCTCGTTGAAAGACATCCCAGCCGCGAGCCCCGTGACGATGCCCGCAGCCATAACGACAAGCAGCGTATTGAACCGCAGCGCGAAGCCAGCGGCGACTATGAGGAGTCCAATCAGCTTGATCATGAGCCGATCGCCTTGAGTTCGAAGCCCGCCTTGGTCAGTTCGCCTCTCAGCCGGCGGGCGAAAGCAACCGGGTCTGACCCGTCACCGTGGACACATACCGTGTCCGCTCGGACGGGAACATCAGTGCCATCAGTCGCCCTCACCATTCCTACGCGCACCATCCGCAGTACTTGAGCCACCGCAACGTCCTCATCAGCGACGAGCGCGTCCGGCTGTGACCGCGGTGTAAGGGAGCCGTCGCCCTGATAGGTGCGATCGCCAAACACTTCGCTTGCCACCGCAAGTCCGCAGGCCTTGCCGGCCTCAAGCAGTTTGCTGCCGGCCAGCCCGTACAGCACCAGGGCAGGATCGACCTCACGCACGGCGTTGGCCACTGCCGCGGCCAAGGCTTCGTCGCGGGCCGCCATGTTATAGAGTCCGCCGTGTGGCTTCACGTGGACCACTCGCGCGCCGCACTGTCGTGCGATGCTTTGCAGCCGCCGCGTCTGCGTCACCACCAGCAGGCGCGCTTCAGCCGGCGATACCGGAAGCTCACGGCGACCGAAATTCGACCGGTCGTTCAAACCGGGATGCGCGCCGATGGCGACGTTGTTCCGCCGAGCAAACTCGATGGCTTGGCGCATCGTCTCCACGTCCCCCGCGTGAATGCCACACGCGATGTTGGCCGAGGTGACTAGCGGCATCAGCCCGGTATCTTGGCCGGCGCCTTCTCCAAGATCGCAATTAAGATCGATGCGGATCATCAAAAAAAATCAGCCAGCCATCCGAGACAGACCGGATCTTGCACGATTCAGGTCACGTTCGCGAGCCAGGTAAAGTTCATGCGCCGCCGCGAGGGTGATTTCCTGAAACTGGAGATGCTCTCCCGGTCGCAGTTGGCTGCAATGGCCAATGTCCACCGCCGCCACCGCCGCCAGCCGCGGATATCCGCCCACGGATTGGCGGCTTGGCAGCAAAACGATCGGCTGGCCACCCGCCGGCACCTGAACCACGCCGGTGTTTACACATGACGATATCATTTCGTGTGGTTGCACCAATGCGAGCGCCGGTCCGTCCAGTCTCACTCCCATTCGGTCCGCGTCTTTCGTTGCCCGCCACGAAGTAGAAAAGAACGCCTGCTGAGCCTCCGGGGTGAACCAATGCCATTCGGGTCCGCGCATCGCTCGGACTCTCCCCGGAGGCGCAATCCGGCCAAGAAACTTCGGCCGCACACTCCAGGTGGATGCGCGTTGGCGGGTTGTCGCCAGCGACGCCAGCAAAGTGGCCGACCGCACGCTCTTCTCTCCAAGCTTCAAAATATCCCCGGCGGCAAGCGACCGGCCTTTGTTTCCGCCGATGCCTGCCCGGCGATAGGTGCTGCGACTTCCCAGCACCAGCGGCACATCGACTCCACCGGCGAACGCGAGCCAGGCTCGCAAGCCGCTGCGGGCCAGTCCAAAACTGATCGTTTCGCCCGCCGCCACTCGTACGGCGCGTTCGCGCGGCAAGGGTTGACCGCCAACTTGGGCAACAAAATCCGCGCCGCACCAGGCGATGAGAGTATCATCCTCAAAAAACAGCTCGGGGCCGGTCTGCGCCATTTCCAACACGGCTGCGCTGTCGTCATTGCCCGCCAGCAAATTGGCCACGCGGGCCGAGAACGCGTCGAGCGCTCCGCCCACGACGACGCCGTATTGCTGGTAACCGGGCCGGCCGAGGTCCTGCACCGTGGTCAACAAGCCGGGCTTAAGCACGCGGATCAAGATCGCACCTCCAGCTGGTCAAACTCCTCCCGAGAAACCGCGCGGAATTTCACCCGATCTCCGGCGTGCAGGAGCGCCGGCGGATCTTCTGCCGGTCGAAACAGACGCAGCGGAGTGCGGCCAATCAGGTTCCAGCCACCGGGCGTAGCCAGCGGGTAAATGCCCGTTTGGATGCCGGCGATCCCCACCGAACCAGGCGGAACCATCATCCGGGGCTTGGGATGGCGTGGGGTCGCCAGCTCCTTCGGCAAACCACCGAGGTAGGGAAAACCCGGGGCAAAACCGATCAGGTAGACCGTATAGTCGGCTTTGCAGTGTCGTTTGATGACTTCCTCCGCTGAGAACTTGGACTGCCTGGCCACCAAGTTGATGTCCGGACCAAACTCGCCCCCATAACAAACGGGGATCTCTACCGTGCGGCCCTTATTCTTTTCGATCTTTGGCGGATTCTTGATCCGCTCCCGCGCTATTGCACCCAACCACTCAACAATTCCCGATTCCGGCGCGCCGGCATTCACCGCCTGGAGCGGCTCGTAGAAGATAGTTACCGAGGTGTACGCAGGAACGAGCTCAATCACCCCGGGCAACGGCGGAGCTGCGAGTGCCTGCCAGACCGCCTGGACCCGTCGATGAGTGGGCTCATCGATGGTGTCACCCAATTCCACCAGCAAGGCCGTGTCGCCCAGCGGGATAATTTGCATCATGGCTAAGTAATCCGTGTTTTTGCTTTGGCAGCAAAATTCCCGCACTGCGCATTTTTTGCCATTTGCTGCCTTGGACTTGGCGGAAAACCGGGTTGAAGTTGCAGTTTGCCTCAGACGGCATTCAAGAAACAATCAAGATGATGCTTCGCATAACCACGATAATGCTGGCAGCAACGGTGCTCCACCTGACCGGTTGTCGTGACCGGGAAATTACCGCCTACCGGGCACCCAAGGACCCGGTGTCCACGCCTCCCATGGCCCAGGCCGGCATGGCCAACACCAACGACCTGCCTCCTGGTCATC
Organism: Opitutia bacterium; assembly: GCA_037446975.1. Classification (GTDB taxonomy): domain Bacteria; phylum Verrucomicrobiota; class Verrucomicrobiia; order Opitutales; family Opitutaceae; genus Lacunisphaera. The sequence goes on along the minus strand of JBBIHQ010000015.1, from coordinate 41,457 downwards.
CGGCCATCGGTCCGGATTCGACGCCTGCGGAGCCTGGCGCCATGACTGGCTCCGTCCCGACCGCCGAGGGCGATGCGTTGGTCTGGACAGCCCCGGCAAGCTGGACCCCAAAGGCCCTCGGCTCAATGCGCAAGGGCAGCTACGCCATCGCCGGCGACGGCGGTGCTGCCGGAGATCTGTCGATCCTGGCGTTTCCGGGCGATACGGGCGGACTTTTTGCCAACGTGAATCGCTGGCGCGGTCAGGTCGGACTTGGACCGATCGAGGTCGGACAAATCGAAGCCAATACCCAGAATATTGAGGCCAACGGCTTGAAGATCGTACTGGTCGACGTCACCGGCACCGCCAGCGGGGTATCCACCACGTTGATCGGAGCCATCGTTCCGTACAACGGGCAGACTTGGTTTTTCAAGTTGCTCGGACCCGCAGAGCTTGTCGCCAAGGAGAAACCCGCCTTCCGCGAATTCCTCCAGACCATCAAGCCCCGCTAAGCCATGCATGCTGTTGTCCGCCAGTTCCGGGATTTCTTCGTTTCAATCCGCCTGACCGTCGCGCTGCTGATCTTGTCGATGATTTTGGTTTTCTGGGCCACGCTTGCCCAGGTCGAGCTCGGAGTCTGGGGGGTGCAGCAGAAGTTCTTCCATTCCTTCTTCGTCTTGCAGGAGATTCCTCACACCGGAATATCGGTGCCGGCCTTTCCGGGCGGTTACTTTATCGGCGGCCTGCTTTTGATCAACCTGCTGGCCGCGCACATCTATCGCTTCCGGTTCGAGTGGCGCAAGGCCGGCATCCTGCTCACCCACGCCGGCCTGATTCTCCTGCTGCTTGGCGAACTGTTCACCGGACTCATGTCGCGGGAAAGCCTGATGCGGCTCAATGAGGGTGAGACCAAGCACTACTCGGAAAGCTACCGGCAATTTGAACTGGCGGTAATGGACATCACCGACCCGAAGTTCAACGATGTCGTGGCTATTCCCGAGGCGGTGCTGGGCGACGCCGGGATCGTGCAGCACCCCAAGCTGCCATTCCAGGTCCGGATCCACCAATATTATCCCAATGCCAGCATGCAGATGCGCACCCAGACGCCGGGACTGGCACCGCCGGGCGCCACCGCCGGCATCGGCCCAAACATCACGGTGATGCCGCTCGCCCTGAACGTTAAGGACAGCGAGGGCAACACCCCGGCGGCGTTGGTCGAGATGATCGCGCCGGAAGGCACGCTGGGCACCTGGCTTGTCTCGCCGGTGCTCGGCCAGCCGCAGACCTTCGCCTATCAGGGCCGCACCTGGGAGATCGATCTGCGCCCGCAGCGCTACTACCAGCCGTACGCAGTCCAGTTGCTCAAATTCAGCCATGATGTGTACGCCGGCACCGACATACCGAAAAATTTTTCGAGCCGCATCCGCCTGACGACTGATGACCACCACGAGGATCGCGAGGTGCTCATCTACATGAACAATCCACTGCGCTATGCCGGGCTTACCTTTTACCAGGCGGGATTTGACCCGAACAATGATCGCAATTCCATCCTCCAAGTCGTGCGGAATCCCAACTGGGTGATGCCCTATATTGCCTGCGTGATGATGGGTTTCGGCTTGGTCATCCAGTTCGGCATCCACCTCTTCGGCTTCTTCCGCAAACGCTCCGCCGCAGCATGAAAAAATATCTTCCTCTCATCGTCCTGCTGCTCGGAGCGTATTCCGTCGCTTCCAACCTTTTCATCCCGGCGACGCCGGCCGGCTCGTTCGACCTGACCGCCTTCGGCCGGTTGCCGGTGCTCGTCAACGGACGGATCAAGCCGCTCGACACCGTAGCCCGCACTTCGCTGCTCGTCCTGCAAAACCGTCAGCGCGTCGGTGATCCGGCAAGCAAAGAGCCACTGGTCGCCTCGCCAGCCGAGTGGCTCGCGGATGTGCTTTTCGCGCCCGCCAAGGCCGATAATTACCCGACGTTCCGGCTCAGCCTCGCTGAGTCGCCCGAGTTGGTCACGCTCATGGGTCTGACCGACAAACAGATCAATATCTCCTACAGCAGCGCCATGATGCGTGCCCTGGCCTTCGCCGATTTTGTACCGAAGGTCCGGTCACGATTTTCCTTCAACCAGATCGCCCCGAAACTCGCCGAACTGGACCGTCAGGCGCAGCTCGCGGAGCCGGTCGAACCGCAACTCCGCACGCCGTTCCAAAAGGCCGTCGTGCAGCTGCGCGAGCGCGTCATGCTTTACCAGCAGCTCAAGCACAGCCTGCAGTTGCCCGACAGTCCCGACTTCGTCAGCGAACTCGGCAAATTTCAACAGGCGCTGCCGGCCGGCGTGGAAGCCGTGCGTGCGCGCCAAAAGAACGAGCCGTACAATGAAACGGCGTTCAAGGTCATGATCGAGATGGCCAAACGCTACGAGGTGATGGAAAGCATGGGCTATCTGCTCGCTATTCCGCCGGCGGACAATGATCCGAATCCTTCCGCTTGGAAGAAGACCGGCAGTGCGCTGCTCGAGACCTTCGCCACTGGCAGCGTCAATCCGAACGTCATGGCCTACGCCCTGCTCGGCCACGCCTGGCGGGAAAAACAACCCGGGCAGTTCAATGAGGTGGTGCACCTTTACCGCGACCAGCTGGCGCGGCGGTTTGCCACTCCCCTCCAAAAAAGCGATATCGAGACCCGCTTCAACGCCGCGGAGCCGTTCTACAAGAGCATGACGCTTTACGCCGCGGCATTTTTCCTCGCCATCTTTTCGTGGTTGAAATGGCCTGACACGCTTGGGCGGAGCGCATTTTACCTGACCCTTCTTGCTTTTGTCGTCACCACCGCAGGAATCGCCACCCGGATGTGGCTGGAAGGCCGCCCACCGGTCACCAACCTCTACTCGTCGGCGCTCTTCGTCGGCTGGGGTTCGGTGGGACTTTGCCTGATTCTGGAAAAGATCTACCGCAATGGCGTCGGTTCGGTCGCCGCTGGGATGATCGGCTTTGCCACGCTTCTGATCGCGCACCATCTGTCGCTCAGTGGCGACACCCTCGAGATGATGCGCGCCGTGCTCGACACCAACCTCTGGCTCGCCACCCATGTCGTGGTCGTGACCACCGGCTATGCGGCCACTTTCCTGGCCGGTTTTCTCGCGATCATCTATGTGCTCCGCGGGGTGCTGACCAAGTCACTTGAGAAATCCACCGCCGACTCGCTCGCCCGGATGGTCTACGGCATCGTCTGCTTCGCCACGCTCTGCAGCCTCGTGGGGACGGTGCTCGGCGGCATCTGGGCCGACCAGTCTTGGGGTCGGTTCTGGGGTTGGGACCCGAAGGAAAACGGTGCTCTTATAATTGTTATCTGGAACGCCGTCATCCTGCACTGCCGCTGGGGCGGGCTCGTCAGGCAGCGCGGGCTCATGGCGCTCGCCATCTTCGGCAATGTAGTGACCAGCTGGAGCTGGTTTGGCGTCAACATGCTCGGAGTCGGCCTGCACTCTTACGGCTTCATGGACTCCGCGTTCTATTGGCTCGTCGCGTTCGTCAGCAGCCAGTTGGCGCTCATCGCCCTTTCCGGCCTGCCGCTCGAAAAATGGCGGAGCTTTCGCGTCCGGCCGGCGTCGGCGTGAGTCGCCGCGTCGGGCAACTACGCCGGGCGCAGAGCTGGGCTTACGGTTGGAAGGCCGGCAGGGTATCGGCACCAGGCGCAACCGACTGGCGGTTGGGCGTGACGTCGGCTGTCACCCGCCCGCCGGCCCATTCTATGCCACCGACCAGCAGGGCCTGGAATTTTGGATTGTCCCATACATCCTCGCGATGCCCCATCGCATTGAACCATACGCGGCCTTTGCCGTCGGTCCTAGCCCAAGCCAGCGGATAGGGGGGACGCGCGTAGTCGGGACCTTGCATGCCGGCAGTATCCATCACCAGCAAGGCGTGTAAGTTGGCCGCGAATTCCTTGGTCGAATACCATTCCTCCATGAGTTCCAGCTTGTCTCCAAGTTTTGCGCAGCCTGGAAAGGCCGGATCGATCACGCGCGCCTTCGCGACCTGCTGCGCGTTGTGCTTGAGGAACTCGCCGCCCAGCATCTTCAGATAAGGGTCGGCCCCAGCGCCGTAGTTTTTGTAGCGTTTGGCTGTGATCGGATTGTTCCCGCCTCCGCACTCGCCCGTGTGAAACGTATCGCTTGCACTGTGCAAGGCCACGAAACCCTTGCCGCCCGCCACCGCGTCGAGCAACGCCTGTTTGCCCGCCGCCGTCATCGCCGGCTGACCGTCCGTTCCGACGCTCAGCAAATCTCCGCTGGTGTAAAACACGAAGACATCGAACTTCGCGAGGTACTCGGGCGAAAACAGGCTGCCGTCCTTGCTGAAAGTGAGGACGAAGTCGTTCTTGGCCGCCAGCGCGCTCAGGATGTTTTCCGAGTAGCTGGGTTTGCCGTTGACGTGCGCGACCACGCTGTGCTCGTAACCCGAGGATTTCGTGAAATACAGGACACGGAGCGGAGCAGCCGACATGATATTTAGGTACGGACTGAGCAGCAGCGAGCCCAGCACGATGAGTTTGGGGTTTAGTTTCATCGTTTCAAGTTCCTATCCGACCGCCCCGGACTGGCAATCACTCATTGCGCCTCGCCGGCGGGAATTCACACGTTGCAGATCTGCACGCCCTGCCGCAGCGAACCGAGAGCATCCGGTCGCTCCGGCACGAACTCCTGCGCCACAAACCCCTTGAACCCGGTTGCGACGATGGCCCGCATGATTGCCGGATAATTGAGTTCCTGGGTCTCGTCAATTTCCGCCCGGCCGGGCACGCCTCCGGTATGGTAGTGGGCGAAATGCTGGTGATGCTCGCGGATCGTTGCGATCACATTGCCCTCCATGATCTGCATGTGATAAATGTCGTAGAGCAGTTTGAACCGCTCCGAGGGCAGGCGCCGGCATAGTTCCACGCCCCATTTGGTGTGGTCGCACATGTAATCCTTGTGGTTCACATAACTGTTGAGCAGCTCCATGCAGATGGTGACGCCGAGTTTCTCCGCCAGTGGCAGAATCCGCTGCAAGCCGCTCACGCAGTTCTCCAGCCCCTGTTCATCCGGCATGCCGGCGCGATTGCCGGAAAAACAAATAAGGTTGGGGTAACCGGCATCAGCCGTCGACTTCAGATGGGCTTCGTAGGCCGGCACCAGCACGTCATGGTACTCCAGCCGGTTCCAAGCCTTGTCGATTCCGCCCACCATGGCATCGCCTGAGCGAACCTGCGGATTGCCCACCATGGCACAGATCAACCCGTGCCTGCGCACGGTCGCGAAATCCGCCGGTTGCAGCAGCTCCACCGATTCCAGACCCATGCCGGCCACGGCCGCGCATAATTCTTCCAGCGGAATCCTATTGTAGCACCACCGGCACACCGATTGTTTCAACCGACCCAAATGCGCCGGCATCGGTTGATTGGTCGGTTGGCCGCGGCTCGCAGCCCCCGCCAACAGAGCTGCACCGACGCCAAGCTGGCCTAGCGCCTTCCGCCGACTGATAGGGTGACTCATACGCCACAAGCTAGGCCCGCCGTCCGGGTTTTGGCAATGACACAGGAGTGCCCCATAATTTCTTTCCCCAGGCGCCGCCCTCGACTGTCGCAAGTAACTCCGTCCCGAGCCGATGTGCGGGCCACCGCCAAATTACTTGAAAGGATATCGTCCGCGGATGTCTCGATTGAGTTGGCCGATCGCAGCATGCGCGGGACTCGTATACCCAGTCGAAAACGTCCGCGAGGTCCAATGAGCTTGCCTGAGCTTCCAATTACGCCGGTTGACTCGTCGGCTTTCCAGCACAGCATGTGCTGCAGTCTCAGCCTTATGCTCCAATTCGCCACGCTTCGGATCCGGTCAACCGGCGTTCTTGCGGTTGGACTTGCGGTATTGCTTGCCGGCACGGGGCGGGCGCAGATGAGCCCATTTTTTATTACCGGGGGAAATGTCGGTAAGATCTTTGTGGTGCAAGGTGGGAGCGTCGTTTCCACTATTCCGACGGTAACCGCCCCAACCTCGGGTGCCTATGAGTATCCGATCGCGGTGTACGCCTCCGCCTTCCGCACGGCCAACAGTGCGCCGGGAAGTGGCAATGGCTATGAATACACTTTGAGTGGAACTCCCACCGGCCCCACCTACTCCCTGCCTTCTCCGATCGGTTCCGCGTGGGATTCAACCACTGATGGCGTTCACAACTACCTTCTGGATTTCGCCGGTGGCGCGGTCTACCAGACCGGCCTTGATTTCAGCAGCCCCGTCGCGCTGTTCGGCGGACTGGGCGGCAGCGCCTATCTGGGCATCGCCTACGACCCGACGAATAACTCGCTCTGGGTGTCCGGCTGGAGCACGAATCAGGTAATCGATTTCAGCATGAGCGGTACGCAGCTATCCAGCTTCGCGGCGGCACCAGCCTCCGGCCTTCTGACCAGCCTGGCACTCGAACCGGCCACCGGCACACTTTGGATGGGTACTCAGAATACGGGAATTTTCTATCAGTTTTCAAAGACCGGTGTCTTGCTCCAGACCGTCACCGTTCCGGCGTTGCTCAGCATCGACATCCTTGGCGGAGAGTTTGCCTTTACCGCCATACCCGAGTCGTCGCCCCTTGTCCTCCTGTCGCTTGGCCTCCTTACGCTCGCGGGCATCCGGCGTTGGCGGCGGACCTGAGCGCCCATCCCCCGCGCTACCTCTTCAGCAATTCCTCCGCATGGGCCAGTGCGCTCTTCGCGCTGCGGTCGCCGAGCATCCGCGCCAACTCACTGACCCGCGCCTGGCGCTCGCCATGGATCGCGGTGATTTCCACGCTGGTGCGGTCACTGCTCTGGTCCTTCGTCACCACAAAATGATTCTGCGCCTGCGCCGCCACCTGTGGCAGGTGGGTCACGCAGAGCACCTGGTGTTTTTCCGCGATGGCCGCCATCTTCTCCCCAACCACCCGGCCGATCTCGCCGCCCACATTGGCATCAACCTCGTCGAACACTAGCAGCGGCACGTCATCAATCTCCGCCAGCACGGCCTTCAGTGCCAGCATCACGCGCGCCAGTTCACCGCTCGATGCGATTCGGTGCAGCGGCAGCGGCGGCTCGCCAACATTGGGCGAGAACAAATACTCCACGCTGCAGTCGCCCGGTGGCCCCAAGTCGGCCAGCGGTACCAGCTTCACCCGGAAATCCGCCTTCTTGAACCCAAGTTGGGCGATTTCCTTCGCCCCGGTTCGGGCCAGTTGCTGCGCCGCCTCTTCGCGCGTGAGCCGCAGTTTGCCAGCCAGGCTGCGCGCCGTCTTCTCCGCCTCGGCGATTTCTTTTCCCAGCTTTGCCAACGAGCCCTCGACATCGCCCTGCAACTCCAGCTGCCGGAGCATGCCGTCCCGGGCTGCGATGACCGTTTCGACCTTTGCGCCGTGTTTTCTTTTCAGTTCGTACCAAGCGTTCATCTTCGCCTGCAATGCGTCCGCCCGCTCGGGGTCGACATTGAGCGACTGCGCCAGCGCGGAAAATTCGTTTTCCAAATCAGCCAGCTCGACCGAGCAGGAGAGCAACCTGGCCGCCAGTGGTTTGCTGGCGGCGTCGAGCGCTTCCAGCTGGCGGGCCTCGCGCAAGAGACCGGCCAGCCGGCCGAGCAGCCCGTCTTCTCCGCTAATTCCCTGGACCAGGCCGGCGGCAAGCTGCGTGATTTCCTGCGCGCCTTGCTGCCGGTGAAAATCCCGCTCGAGCGTGGCGATGGCGTCCGCCGTAAGCTCCAGGCTGTCCATCTTCGCGAGCTGCATTTTCAGATAATCCATCTGGTCAGCGGAGAGTTTCTCGGCGCCGAGCAACCGCTCGCGTTCGTCCACCAGTTTCCGCCAGGCGAGGTAGTGCAGACGGTATTCTTCCAGTGCCGCTTCATTCTTGGCAAACAGGTCGAGCAACTCGCGCTGACCACCCTCCTTGAGCAGCCGGCGCGGCTCTCCCGGCCCATGGAAATCGATCCAGCATTCGCCGAGCTCCTGCAAGGCGGCGAGCGTGGCCAGGCTGCCGTTGACCGAAATCCTTGGCGCCTTGTCGCGGGGCAAGCTGCGTTTGAGGATGAGCACGCCGTCATCGCACGGCGGCAGATCGAGCGCGCCAAGCACGGCGTCGAGCTTGCGACTATCTGTGAAAAACATCGCCGCCTCAACCTCGGTGGCAGCCGCGCCCTGCCGGATGATGGTCTTGTCGGCCCGCGCCCCGGCCAGCAGCGACAGGGCGCCCAGCAGGATGCTTTTCCCTGCGCCGGTTTCGCCCGTCACCGCCGTAAATCCGGTCTCGAAGTCCAGTTCGACTTCCTCGAGCAGGGCCAGATTGCGGATGCGGAGACTTTGCAGCATACGGGCAGGTGTTTAGCCGTGGGACTTTTGATTGCACGCGAAATCCAGCCGCCCCCAGGCAGTGCCAATGAAACCAAGCCCTCGGCGGAGCAACGGGCGCGGGAAAGAAGGCCGCGCGATTTTGATGCCTCCCGGAGCGCCGGCGCACGCACGGCCGCGAAATTGGCGTTCTGAAGGTCAGCGTCCCTTACGAACGCCGATGCCGGAGTCCATCACGCCGGTTGAAAAGATCGCCCTTTTGACGGCCAAAACACCTTCCCACGACGGGCTTCAGCGAAACCCGAGGGTCGCTGCCTAGGTTGAATGCTTGTGCCGATTAGGGTGGCTACATGTTCCAAACCTATGGGCTTCTACACACGCCCGGGCTGAGGTCCGCTCTTTCGGCCCAAGGCCGCGATGGACAGACTGACCGTCCCAAACTGTTCCGTGCCCCGCGACTTGTTTCTCGACCTAGCTGCCCGCGGCCACCGCGTTCCCATCGCGGCCGACTTGGTCTTGCACCAGCACCGCGACGCCAGGGATATTATGCACGATGGGGAAAGGCTCGGCGCGGTGGTGGCCGAGGCGGCAACCGCCTACCACACCCCACTGGCTTTCCCTCTCATGGACCTCCGGCTCGAAAAGACGGAATTGCTGCATCATTTCGGGGTGGCGGAAGACGCGGTGGAAAAATTCCACTTCCCCATTGCGCCCACCGCAAAGCAGCGCCGCGACTACGCCCGATTCGTGGGGATCACCGAGCCCGGCAGGCAGGTTGCAGCGACGCTCGGGGCGTTGCGTCATATCCGGACCCGGACCAAGCTTTTTCCCGTCGGCATGTGCATCGGACCGTTTTCGCTCACCACCAAGCTCATGGCGGATCCGATCACGCCGGTCTATTTGGCCGGCTCTGGGGTCACGGCTGAGGAGGAGCCTGACGTGGCGCTGCTGGAGGCCTGCCTCGAAATCAGCCTCGCGTGCGTGCGGCACCAGGTCGAGCAATCCATCGCGGCCGGAGCACAGGCGGTCTTCGTCGCCGAACCCGCGGCCAACCAGGTCTATTTTTCGCCGATTCAATTGGCCGCCGGCAGCAATATCTTCGAACGTTGTGTGTTGGAGCCAAACCGGCAGATCGCCGACCTGCTGGCGGACCGAGGCGTGGATTTGATCTTTCACTGCTGCGGTGAGCTGGCGGAGGTGATGCTCGATGGTTTCTGCACGCTGCATCCTTCCCTGCTCAGTCTCGGCAGTTCGCGCCAGCTGTGGGAGGATGCCAAGCGGATCCCCCGCGACACCGTGCTCTATGGCAACCTTGCCTCAAAGATGTTCTACTCCGACCAGTTCATGCCCGCCACCCAGGTCAAGGAACTTTCTGCCGGGTTGGCGTCCCGCATGGCGCGGTGCGGTCATCCTTTCATACTCGGGACCGAGTGCGACACCCTCCATGTGCCTGAGTATGCCGAGACCATTCGAGCCAAGGTCAAGTGCCTGCTCGATCGCACCCCGTAGATTCTCGTCTCCGTCTTTGCGTCAACGGCGGCGTGTAACCTTGCTTCAGGCGGGGTCGTGACCAATCGAGCAATCTTGTGCCATTGGCGGCACGTCCGGGGGCATCGGCGCCCGCAAACGACGCAACTGGGGTTCCATTTCAGAATTCCGGGCGGGAAGAACGAAGCAACATCCCGGACAGCCTGAAAAGAAGCCGGGCTTGTGGGCGCCTAAAAGACTGACGCAGCCGATACACCCCTAACCGTTTTGCAGCGACGTGGTTGCAGATGGTGGACCCTACTGGACTCGAACCAGTGACCTTTTCCATGTCAAGGAAACGCTCTAACCAACTGAGCTAAGGGTCCGGAGGAGAGGCATGAAGAGCAAGTCGCCGCAGGTGGTGCAAGGAAAATTCCGACCCCCCCTAGGGTGGTTATTGGGCTTCTCGCGCCAATCCGCCTTGGAATACTCTTCCCTCATGGAGCCATCCATTTCAACGCCAGAGCCGGACAGCGCTGCCCAGGCGCGGGCCGAGTTGGTGCGGTTAGGCTACACTGATTTGCCCGCCGGGTTGGTCGCCACCTTGGTCGGCGCGACCGGACTGGCTTGGTTTGTGGCCCGCTCAGATTTTGCTTTTCACGCCGGGTGCTGGCTTGGAATCATGGCGAGCCTAACGCTGGGCCGCTTGGCCTGTGTCTTGTGGTACCGCAAGACCCATCGCACCATTACACAGCGACATTGGGAAAGCCTGTTTCTGGCCGGAGCCCTGCTGACCGGTCTGGCTTGGGGCTATGCCGGCTGGGCTTTTTATCCGCTGCTCCGGGAACTCGACCGTTCGCTGCTCATCCTGATCCTCGCCGGCCTGACCGCCGGGGCCACCCGCTCCCTATCTCCCGTATTGCCCGCCTGCTGGTCTTTTCAACTGACGGTTCTCCTTCCGCTCATCTTCCGGCTCTTTCTCGGTTCGGAAGCGGTCCAGATCGTCATGGGCGGGCTGGCGGTGCTTTACGCCGGATTCTTGCTCGTCATGGCCCGCAGCTACCACCAGACGCTCAACCGTTCGCTGCGCCTGGGTTTTGAATACGCCATGTTGGTCAGCGAACTCCAGCAAAAGAAACTGGATGCCGAAGAACTCAACCGGGACCTGACCGGCGAAAACGAGCGCCGCCGAAAAATGGAGGAGGAATTGCGCACCGCCAAGGAACGGGCGGAGTCGGCCAACCAGGCTAAGAGCGAGTTCCTCGCCACCATGAGTCACGAGATACGCACGCCGATGAACGGCGTCATGGGCATGCTCGATCTGCTGAGAAGCACTTCCCTCAATCCCAGCCAGCGCGAACAGGTGGAGACCGCCGCCAGTTCAGCCGACGCCTTGCTGCGCGTGCTCAACAACATCCTCGATCTTTCCAAGATCGAAGCCGGTTCGCTCGATCTGGAGTCCATCCCGTTTCATCCGGCCGCCGTGGCGGAGGAGGTGATTTCTCTTCTGCGTCCGCGGTCTGAGGGAAAGAAACTGGAGCTTGTTCTGCAGGCGGACGCCGCCAGCCGGAACCGGGTTCGGGGTGACCCCACCCGTCTGCGTCAGGTGCTGCTTAACCTCGTTGGCAACGCCATCAAGTTCACCGAACAGGGCGAGGTTGAACTCACGCTGCAGGGTACCGTTGCCGCGAACAGTCACCTCAATCTGGTGATCCGGGTGCGCGATACCGGCATAGGGATGGATGGGGACACGCTGGCCAAGATCTTCCAACCGTTTACCCAAGCGGACAGCTCGATGAGCCGTCGTTATGGCGGCACGGGTCTCGGCTTGGCCATTTCGAAGAAACTCGTCCGGCTGATGGGCGGTAACATTGGGGCCGAAAGTACGCGGGGACGCGGTTCGGTTTTTCATTTCAATGTTACCTTCGCGCTCGATTCCGCGGCGCCTTCGGCCGCGCCGCCACCTCCGCCGAGTGGCGGTCAAGCGAAATTCTCCGCCCGCATACTCGTGGTGGAGGATGACATGGTAAACCAGAAGGTGATCTCCATGATGCTGGAGCGACTGGGAGTGAAATGCACCATTGCCGGAGATGGCCACGCCGCGCTCGACGCACTTGGGCGAGGCAGCTGGGATCTTATCTTCATGGACTGCCAGCTGCCGGGAATCGATGGATTTGAGACCACCCGGCGCGCCCGATCGGCGCTGGCCGGCCGGGCCCTGCCCATCGTGGCGCTGACGGCCAATGTCAGGCCGGAAGACCGCGAAGCTTGCCTGGCGGCCGGCATGGACGATTTTCTGGCCAAACCTGTCCGGGTGGAAAACCTCCGCACCTGCCTGGACCGCTGGCTGCAGCTGGTCGGTTGACTCACCCGAAGCAACGGTCGATCAATCGCGCGAGGCACCGCTCTTCCGAGCCAGTTTTCCGTCGGACCACGGACGTCGCCGGTGGCTCGGATTGATTTCTAGCGGACCGACTCATCGGTCGGCAGGAAATCCCGCGCTTCAACCAGCCGCTCTTTTCCCTTTCCGGCGATAATCCTGCCGATTCCTGCCTTTGCGCTTTACGTGCGGCGCACCGCCGCTCAAAACCATGGATTCGTGGCCACAACCTCGAAGCATGACGCGAAGACAATCGACCAAGCGATTGACCGCGTTGCTTCCGCCATCGCCACCCGGCACGCACATACAACCCAACTGTTGCTTCTCGGCATCGCCAACGGGGGCATCATCTTCGCCCGGAGGCTGGCCGACCGTTTAAAAAAGACCGGGCCAAAGGCAATTCTTGGCACCATCGACATCTCGTTTCATCGGGATGACATCAGCCGGCATCCGATTCCCAAGGAATTTTCCCCCACGGTCATTCCGCACGACATCAACGGAGCGACGGTCATCCTGATCGACGATGTGCTGTACTCGGGCCGGACGGTAAAAGCCGCTCTCGCGGAATTGTTCGACCACGGCCGGCCCGCCGGGGTCGAGCTCGCCGTGTTGGTCGACCGCGGTGGCAGACGACTGCCCATCGCCGCCGACTACTGCGGTCTGGAGGTCACCGCAGCCGACAACCAGAAGGTGACCGTCCGGCTTGATGCCGGCCAGCCGCCCCAGGATTTCATCAGCGTTGAACCGGTGTCGGCTCACCGAAAGACCTCGCGCCTCGGCACTGCCAGCTGATTCCTCCCCCAAACCCTCCCCGTCGTGCCCTGGCATCGTAAACACCTACTGACCATCGAGGAACTCAGCCGCGCTGAAATCGAACAGGTGCTGGCCACCGCCGGCGCCTTTCGCCGCATCCTCGATCGCAAGGTCAAGAAGGTCCCCGCCCTCCGGGGCAAGACAATCGTCAACCTTTTCCTTGAGCCCAGCACGCGGACCCGTCTGTCCTTTGAGATGGCGGCCAAACTTCTCAGCGCCGATGTCGTCTCGTTTGATGCCGCCGCGTCCAGTACCACCAAGGGCGAGACGCTCCGCGACACCGCCCAGAACATCCAGGCGTTGAACGCCGACATGATCGTGCTGCGCCACTCCGCCAGCGGCTCGCCGCTCTATCTCAGTCGCGTGCTCGGCATTCCTGTCGTCAACGCCGGCGACGGCGCCCATGAGCATCCCACCCAGGCCTTGCTCGATGTTTTCACCATGCGCGAGAAGCTCGGCGATTTGAAAGGCCGGAAGGTGGTCATTCTTGGTGACATCCTGTTCAGCCGTGTCGCCCGCTCCAACATCCACGCTCTGACGAAACTCGGTGCCGACGTCACCATTGTCGGGCCGTCAACGCTCGTGCCGCACTGGTTCGAGTCGCTCGGAGTGAAGGTTTCCCACAACCTCCGTTCCGCGCTCGCCGATGCCGATGTCGTCATGTTGCTCCGCATCCAGCATGAGCGGCAGGCTTCCAGCCATTTCCCGTCGCTCGGTGAGTACACGAGCATGTTCGGCCTCAACTACACCCGCGCCGAGTGGATCAAGCCCGACGCCATTATCATGCACCCCGGTCCGATCAACCGCGGCGTCGAGATCGACAGTGACCTTGCCGACTCGCCGCGCAGCGTGATCCTTCAGCAGGTCACCAACGGCATCGCCGTGCGGATGGCCGCGCTCTATCTCTGCGCTGGCGGCCAGCCCGAGCATGTTCTCGCCCCGGTCGAATAACCTCTTCAATCAATGGGCCCCAAAAACCAGTTTGAACCAGCGATGACGCAGATCGCGACGAAAGGTCGGATTCCCCTCAGCCGGCTTCGGCCCCGCAATCCGCAGGCAATGATCCTACCGTATTTCGCGGCCGATTTATCATGAGTTTCCTGATCATCACGAACGGCCGAGTCATTGATCCCGCCGCCAAGCGGGACGGCAAGGGCGATATCTTCATAGTCGACGGCAAGTTCGCCAAAAACCTCAGTACGGCGCAGAAGAAGCAGGCCACGGTGATTGACGCGGCCGGCCTCGTCGTCTGCCCGGGCCTCGTGGATATTCACGTGCATTTCCGCGAACCCGGCCAGACCCACAAGGAAACCATTCTTACCGGCTCGATGGCTGCCGCCGCCGGCGGCTTCACGTCGGTCGTCTGCATGCCCAACACGTCCCCGCCGGCCGACAACACTGGCACCGTTGAGTTGATCAACAACGCCGCGCGCTCGGTTCCGGTGCATGTCTATCCCACCGGCTGCATCACCGTCGGCATGAAGGGCCAGCAGCTCGCGCCGCACGGCTCGTTGAAGAAGGCCGGGGTCGTCGCCATTACGGACGACGGCCTCTGCGTTGAAAGCAACGAGATCATGCGCCGGGCCGTCGAATACGCCAAGATGTTCGACCTGCCCGTTCTCGACCATTGTCAGGACGAATCCATGACCAAGAAGGCCGTCATGAACGAGGGCACGGTCTCCACCCGCCTTGGCCTGCAAGGCTGGCCGCATGCCGCCGAGGACATCATAGTCGCGCGCGACATAATCCTCGCCCACTACACCGGCGCCCATATCCACCTGCAGCACATCAGCTCGGCGATGTCGGTTGAGCTTGTTCGCCGGGCGAAGAGGGACGGCATCAACATCACGGCTGAGGCGACGCCGCACCACATCGCTTTGACCGAGGAGGCACTCGGCACCTACGATACCAACCTGAAGATGAACCCGCCGCTGCGCACCGCGGCGGACCGGAAAGCCATCATCGCCGGCTTGCGGGATGGCACGCTTGACTGTATCGGCACCGATCATGCCCCGCACGCCCCGGAGGAAAAGGACCGCGAATTTGATTACGCTCCCAATGGCATCATCGGCCTTGAAACCGCCCTGCCCGTCTGCCTCGACGTGCTCGTGCACCAGAACAGATTCAAGCTGCCGCAGGTCATCGACCTGATGACCCGCCGCGCAGCCAACATCCTCAAACTCCCGGCGGGCACACTTGCTCCGGGCGCCGCCGCGGATGTCTGCATCTTTGACCCGACCGAGACCTGGCTCTACGACACATATAAGGCATTCAGCAAATCGATAAACTCGCCCTGGTCCGGCCAGAAGCTCACCGGCCGGGTGAAGAC
>JBBIHQ010000015.1:0-26053 GCA_037446975.1 Opitutia bacterium | reverse complement strand
CCACCGAGGTCGTCTCGGAAGTATTCTTATTCCGGCGCTCCCAGTCTCCCGGCTGATCAGGTGTGGGCTGGGCTGAGGCGGCCGTGCAGTTCCTGCCGCAATGCCCTGCATTCAGCATGGGCCTCCAGTTCGAATTTCTTCAGGTCGAAGCTGGGGAAAAGACTCTTGCTCAAGATCCGCCAAACCGAGGTGTCGCCAAGAAGCTGGTCGTATTTTCTGGGCGTATCCCCGATGAAGCCCACGTGATTTTGCAGGCAAAGATCGCGGGCGAGTGACACTATGGCGGCCAGCTCAGCATCGTCCCCGGCTTGCGCTGGATCCGTAAGCCAGCGCATGACCTGGCAGTAGCAGTCAGGCAGACCGTGCTTCGTGGCAAAATGCACCGCCATTTCCTGGGTGGTACAACCAAGGAATTTCTTTTCGGCCATGGCCAGCGGCAACGAATTCTGGCGAGCGTAGTTGAGCACGGCAGCAAACCCGTGCGGATACAGATGAAGCAGAAGCAACTGCCCCAGGTCATGCAGCAATCCCGCGGTATGAGCCCGAACCTCCAGATTGTGAAACTCCAGATACCGGCAGGTATACCGGGCCATATGAGCCACGCCGATTTGAAACATCCAATAATGCGGCCAGGTGCAGGGCGGCAGGTTCATGCGCCGTTCGTCCACCGTCACCAATCCGCGCGCGAGGGAGCTGAGGCGGACTTCCCCCAGCAGGCCGACACTGAGCCGGGGATTTTCGACCATTTCCGTATCATTCTCCTCCTGACGACGCACCCGATTCGCCGCAATGATCAACTGGGCGGCCAAGCCGGGATCATTCTCCGCTTGATCCATGAGCGGCACGAGGCTCGACGGCTGGCCGGTGGCTGCCATCTGGAAAGCAGCGGCGACAGTATCGATGACGGGGCAACCCGCGAGGGAATCGAGCTGTCGCTCAAGCTGAGGCCAGGCAACGACCGGACAGCGATCCTCTGCCGGCGCGTCGAACCAGAGGGCCCGCGCCTTCGCCTCCGCATTCGCGCTGGCCTCGTCGCGGGAGAGAAACTCCTCGGGCACGAGCCCGGGGTTGAGCTGGTAGAAGATAAGCCGGCCGGCAAAATCGAGGCCGTCAACGGCGCTGGTAAATTCCGGCCAGAGTAATCTTCCCGCCAGATCGCGCAGCTCCGCGAGACATTCCACCAGGCCCCAAGCACCGGCCGCCTCGGCGGTGGAGGTTAGATCGTCCAATCGTCCCATCACTCCGTCGAGGGCCTGCTTTTGACCCGATTCCCGCAGGATCGGCGCAGACACCTGAACCGCCCTGCGCAGATCATCCAACAGCTTGCGGAGTTCAACCGGCGTCAGGCCCATCATGGCGCAAAAGGACTTTTCCTCTTCGAAGTGCCGGTTGCGCCATGGATTGGTGAGTTCTTTGGCGATTTCAGAAAAAATGCTGTCGGCCTGGTAGGGTTTGACGAAGAAATTCTTGACCTTGAGTTCCAATGCGCGACGCACGGCCTCGCGACTGCCCGCCGCCGTGTAAACCACCACGGGAAGCAACTTCAGAAAGGGGTCGTGGCCCAGACGCTCGATGAAAGCTAGTCCACCATCCCCGCCTTCGAGCTTAAGCTCCACCAAGGCGAGATCCACCTTAACGGCGCGTCGAAGGAAGTCCCACGCCTCGGCTGCCGTGCCCACGCTGGCCAGTCGATGATTCCCCCGGGCCAGGATGCCGTGAAGGGCTTTCCTCGCGATATCGGCGGGATCGACTAGGAGAATGTTGGCCATCTGGCGCCAACCAGGGCACAGCTTGGCCGACTCTAGCTGACTTGCTCCGTATATCGGCTGCGCGGGCAGACTCTGAAGTGGTATCTTCGGAAGTCATCCGTTACATAGCTGCCGCAATCGCCGGTTTCGCACCACGCTTCGTGGTGCTCAGTCCGGTCGCGATCTTCCCGAGACATGAGCAGAAGCAAGCCTGCCTCGCAGGGGCGCAGAGCCGGATCAGCGTAGCGACGTCAGGGCCAGGCTCGCCGCAAAGGCGAGGAACACCACCCCAAGGGCGCGATCGATCCAATGTCCGTGACGTAGAAACCGGTTTCGCACATCTGCCTTGGTAAAGGCCACCGATACAAAGCAGAACCATGCCATCGTTGCCAAAGCCATCCAAAGGCCGTAACCGGCCTGGATAAGCTTCGGGGTGGTGACGCTGACGGCGAGGGGAAAAAGTGAGATAAAGAACAAGGCCGCCTTGGGATTGAGCACGTTGACCAGAAATCCGGTGGTCCAGGCGGCCCCGTCCGTAGGGGCAGGCCCGTTCGTTCCAAGAGCAAGGTCCCCGGTGCGCGGACGGGCCCGGAGCGCCTGCACACCGACGTAAGCCAGATACGATGCGCCGAGATATTTGACCACGAGCAGGGCCGTCGGCGAATCCTTCAGGAGGTATCCCAACCCAAGGAGGCTATAGATAATGTGGATCGAAATCCCGCAGCCGATGCCAATGCTGCTCCAGACCGCCGTGCGTCGGCCGTGCGCCAGGCTTTGCTTGAGGACAAGGGCAAAATCCGGGCCGGGGCTGGCGACAGCCAAGGCGTGCGCCAATGCCACCGACAGGAACTCAGGCCAGTAATTGGTCATTTCTCCACCGGATTACGCCGCCAAACGCCGACAAAAGCAAAGCTGCTTTCGAGCTCAACCCGGGCGAGTTGACCGTCACCCCGCCCTTCTAGATCGTCCGCGGAAAGCCAGTTGAACGTTCCGCGGAGATTCCCTGCCTACTTCTGCGCCCCGCGCAATTCCATGTCCTGCGCCACAATGCTTAGCGCTTCGGCCATGGTGCTGAGCCCTTCCTTGACCTTGAGCATGCTGTCCTGGTGCAGAGTCTTCATCCCGCTCTTCATGCAAATGCGCTTCAACTCAGCCGTTTCCGCTTCCTTGTTGATCGCCTCAACCAGTTCCTCGTTGTTGACCAGCAACTCGTGGATGCCAACCCGACCCTTGTAGCCGGTATTGTTGCATTTCGGGCAGCCGGTTGAACTGGCCTTGTAGATTTGCCCGTGCCAGCCGATGGCCCGCTGCAGCACTTCCTTCTCGCGACCTTCCGGTTCGTAAGCGACCCGGCAGACCTTGCAGACACGCCGGACGAGGCGCTGCGAGCAAACACAAACCAGTGACGAGGAAATCATGAACGGCTCGATGCCCATATCAGTCAACCGGGCGACCGTGCTCGGCGCATCGTTGGTGTGCAGGGTGCTGATGAGCATGTGGCCGGTCAACGCCGCCTCGACCGCGATATTCGCCGTCTCCTTGTCGCGAATTTCGCCCACGAGGATGATGTCGGGATCCTGCCGGAGAAATGAGCGCAAGGCCGCGGCAAATGTGAGGCCGATCTGGCGGTGCATCTGCATCTGGTTGATTCCCGGGAGCGTGTACTCGATGGGATCCTCAGCAGTGCGAATGACGACATCGGACGTGTTGATTTCGTTGAGCGCCGAGTAAAGGGTCATCGACTTGCCGGAACCGGTCGGTCCACAGTGCAAGATCATGCCATAGGGTTGGCGGATGCACTCGCGGTATTTGGCAAGATTGGCGTCAGAAAAGCCCAGCGCGGTCAGGGGCAGGGTGGACTTCTGCTTGTCGAGAATACGCATCACCACGCCTTCGCCGTGGTTGAGCGGCGCAGTCGAGACGCGCAGGTCGATGTCAATGTTTTTCTTGTTATACTGCTTGAAAACTATGCGTCCGTCCTGCGGCAGGCGGCGTTCCGCGATGTCGAGGTTGCACATGATCTTGATGCGCGCGACCAGCGCGCCAGCCACGCGGGCCGGCAACCGCAGCTTTTCCTGGGTCAGACCGTCGATGCGATACCGGACCACGATCTCCTTTTCCCATGGCTCGATATGGATGTCGGAGGTGCCTGCGAAATAGGCGTCCTCTATGATCCGATTGGCCAGCTGAATGATCGGGGCTGACTCCTCGTTTTCCAGATCCTCGTCCTTGATGTCGGCCTCAGTTTCGTCGAATTGGGCGCCAAGTTGGTCCACCACGTCGGAGAACTGGACCTCATCGTGAATCTGGTCCTTTTTAAGTTTTTCCCTGATATCCGCCTCGCGGCCAAGCAACCGGATGACCCGCTGGCCGGTCTTGTCCTGAATCTTGGTCGCTACCGTCGTCTCAAAGGGATTGGCAAAGGCCACCAACAGAAAATCCCCGACCTGCCCGACCGGCAGGATCATGTTCTTCTGGCAGAATTCCAGGTCGATTTTCTCGAAGGTGCTGGAGTGGACCCGGTAACGCGCCACATTGAAAGGCGCCAGACCCAGCGCGCGGCACTTGGCCAGGAGCAGTTGGAACATCGTGATTCGATGGTCCGCTTGGAGGATCTGATCAAGCTGGTCGCCAGTCGGCTCGTCGGGGCGTGCCAACAGCACGGCCTTGTGCTCGGCGGTGAGTTTCCCCATCTCCTCGAGCTTGTCGATGATCTGCGTTTGCGTGCGGCCGAGAGGCATGGCTTAGGTGGGCATCGCCGGCTTCACCCCGTCCGCCGGCATGGGTGGCGTGCTGCTGCTGGCGGGAAACGGCGCTTTGCTTCCGCCGCTTGGGCCCATCGGCGCAACTGTGGCGCCGGTGGAGATGGCGCCGGTTCCGGTAAAGGGGGCACGGGTGCCGGCTTTGACTGCACCGCCTCGTTTGGCGGCCTCGTTTCGCTCAGCTTGCACGCGATCAAGAAAATCCGCGATGATGTCCATTGTCGTCGCCTGCCAGATGATCTGGCCGCCCAGCGTCTTCTCCCAATGGGCCCGCACCGCCGGACTGAGATAATAGGCGGTGGCCACAAAGTGAAAATCCTCCTCCTTGTCGAACGGGACGCTCCAGGTTGCCCAGCAGGCGCCGAGATCAAGATCGCGTTTCACCTCTTCGGGCACCTCGTATCCCCGCAGATCAATTACGCCCACCCCGTGATCATCGACCACGTGATGGAGCAAATCCTCCTCGCGCAACACTTTCGTCTCGTAGGCCAGAATGTTCAAGACGGAGCTTCGGCGGATATCCCCGGTCGCGGCAATTTCCAGCAAGCGTTCGTTCGCCGCCTCAAGATCCTCGAACTTCACGAGGCTGTGCTCGATCAGTGCCGAACCCAACAGGCGGTTGGAACGCATTAACAGTGGCCGGTGTTCCGACATGGGGAGGGGTAAGTTAGTCAGACTCGACTGGTTGGCGATTTATTTTCCTTCGCGCGCATCTTCCGCACCCGTTTTAACAATTCTTTTCTGAGCTTCGGAACGCCCTCTTCCGTCAGGCAGGAAATCGGGACCAGTTCGACTTTGGCAAATCGTTTTTGAAATTTCCTGAGGTTTATCAGCGCCGCTTCCTCGTCCATCTTGTTGGCCGCCACCAGCCGGGGTTTGGCAAGCAGGGTCGGGTCGTAAAGTTCAAGTTCTTTCAACAGCTGCCTGTAATCGTCTCGCGGATCCCGCGTGTCGGTACCCGCCATATCAAGGATGATAAGCAAAAGTTTGCAACGTTCGATGTGCCGCAAAAATCGGTGCCCCAGCCCCTTTCCGCTGCTCGCCCCGGCAACCAGACCAGGCACGTCAGCCATGACCAGCCGGTCGTATTCCGCCGGGTACTCGATCACGCCGATCTGGGGATGCAGGGTTGTGAAGGGATAGGGCGCCGTCTTGGGCCGTGCATTGGTAATGATATTCGTCAGCGACGATTTGCCCGCGTTGGGGAAGCCCACCAGGCCGACGTCCGCGATACTTTTCAACTCCAGCCGGAAGACCCCTGATTCGCCGGGTTCGCCCGGGCCGTTCTTGCGCGGCGCCCGGTTGACCGAGGTCTTGAATCGCGTGTTGCCGAATCCACCCTTGCCCCCTTTGCACAAAACAAATTCCTGATGGTCCGCTAATATCTCGGTGACGACCTCGCCGGTCTCGACCTTGACGGCCACTGTTCCCAACGGCACGCGCAGGACGGCAGACCGGCCCTCGCGGCCGTTGCAGTCCTTGCCCAACCCGTGTTCGCCGCGCTCGCCGCTCCAGTGTGGTTTGTACTTGAAATCAATCAGATTGTTCTGGTCGTCGTCGCCGCGCAGGATGACATCGCCGCCCTTACCGCCATCGCCGCCGTTCGGGCCGCCCCACGGCTCGTATTTTTCCCGGCGAAAGCTCACGCAGCCGCGCCCGCCGTCACCCGCCCGGGCCTTGATTGTGGTTTCGTCGATGAACATAAGGCCAACCACGCGTAATCCGCGCGATATGTCAAAGGGGTAACTCAGACGGTGATCTTGATGCCTTTGCGGAGATAGGTGGGAACATCGAGATCCTGCCCCTCAAAAAGATTGCGATCCGACTTGTCGAACGAGCCGCGATTCTCCACCGGCTCGCCATTAAAACCGAACTCCTCCTGTTTGGGCTTGTTGGTGTGCACCGTCGTTGAGCCGCCGTCGGCATCGGATGTGACCGTGGTCTTGACGTTTGTGTTGTTCTCCGGCGCGGACGAAGTCGCGGTGGCGCCGCCTGACCTGTCGGGTGCTTTTCGCGTGGCCGGTGGGCCGGCGCGGCGGACAAAATTGCGCCCGCCCAGATCGGTTGTGCCGATGACGCATATCTCCACCTTGCCCCGCAAACCCTCGTCGATGGCGGCACCCATGACGACATGGGCCTCGCGGCCAAATTCCTCGGTGATCGCGGTCATCAGTTCGTTGACCTTGGCCAGACTGAGATCCGCGCCGCCCGTAATGTTCACCAACATCCGGTCGGCCTTGCGGGCATATTCCGGCGTGTGGAGCAGCGGACATTGTTTCAGGTCCTCAAGGGCGGCCTGCGCGGGATTCTCCCCTTCGCCCACGCCGAGCCCGAAGAGGGTCTTGCCACCGCGCTGCTGAAAGACCTGCCGCAAGGCGGTAAAGTCAACGTTGATCAGGCCGGTGCGCGAAAGCATCGCCCAGATCGATTTGACCCCGCGGCCAATCCACTCGTCGGCCCGGGCAAAGGAGTCGAGCACGCTCGTCTGCTCGGTGCCCTCCTGGAGCAGCATGTCGTTCGACAGCGGGATGACCGCATCGCACACGCGGCGCAGTTCAGCCAGTGCCTCCTCGGCCTGCTTCCGGCGCCGGCCCCCCTCGAAGCTGAATGGCAGCGTCACAAAGGCGATGACCACGGCCCCGGCTTCCGCTGCAAGCTCCGCCACCAACGGGGCGGCACCCGAACCCGTTCCTCCGCCGAGACCTGCGACCAGGAAGATGAGGTCGGTATCCCGCACGATCTCGGCGATCTTGTCCGCATCGGCTTCCGCGGCCTTGCGGCCGAGTTCCGGATCGCCGCCGGCACTGAGTCCGCGAGTCAGCGAGGTGCCGATGAGGATCTTGTCCTGCACCGGCGAGGTGCTGAGTGCCTTGAAATCGGTGTTGATGACCGCCAATTGCAGGCGGTCAAGATTCTCCATTTTCAGGCGATCGACGGCATTCGAGCCGCCGCCGCCGACGCCGACCAGCTTGATGCCGACATCGCGGTCGGTCAGCGCCTCGAGCGGCAGTTCATTGGGAGTCTGGTCCATGGTTCAGGAAGTAGTGAAGATTTTGGTGAGGTTGCTCAGCAGACCGGGCTTTCTGCGGGTGGGCAGCGCGTGCTCCTGCGCGGTGCGCAGGCCGAACTGGAAGACTCCCAACACGGTGGCAAACATCGGGTCCTTTAACTCGTCCTTCACCCACGCGGGGGCTTCACCGCGTCGGGCTGGCAATCCGAAAACGCGGGTCGCCGCCTCCTCGATGCCGGGCAATTTCGAGGCGCCGCCCGTCAGAATGAGGCCCGCGCCACAGTGTTCGGCCGCAAAAGCGGGTCCGAGTTTTTGCTTCAACACCTCCAGCAATTCCTGGGTGCGGGCGGCGGAGATGGCTTCAATGGCCGCCTTCGGCAGCTGGCGGTCGCCGAACGAGGCATCGCCGTTCAACCAGACCTTTTCGGCCTTGTCGCGGGTTTGCACCGTGCCCCGCGCGTGACGCAGCTTGAGCAACTCGGCTTGGGCCGTCGTGACGCGCAATCCGATGCTCAGATCGTTTGTCAGGTGGTCGCCGCCCACGGGCAGCGTACCGGTGACCAGCACATGGCCGTCGCGGTAGAGCACATAATCGGTGATGCCTTTGCCCAGGTTGATCACCAGCACCCCGTGCAGGCGTTCGTCGGCCGTGGTCAGCAGCGAACCGCTGGCCAGGCTGGCCAGCACCAATTCCCTTACTTCCAGATGATAGCCGCCAACTACATGGATATTGTCACTGACCTTGCCTTCATGGCCGTGAACGATCCAGTACCCGACTTCGAGCCGGAGACCCGAAAGATGTTCGGCGTCCGACACCACCCGCCCGTCGAGGCGGAAAGGCCGGCGAATCTCGTGGATGCGCGTGCGCCCGGCCGGCAGCTCTTTCTCCTTGGCCAGCCCGCAGACCGTGGCGATGTCGAGCCCGGTCACGGTGTTGTCGGCGGACTTCACGTTGACCGACGCCTCGTTGTAGAATCCCTCGAGATGGCCGCCGGTCTGGGCGAGCCACACCTCCTCCAGCCGCGTGCCGGCACGCTTCTCGGCCATCTCCAGCGCGTGGTGGGTCGCCTCGCAGGCCGCCTTGTAGTCGACGACCTCGCCCTTCATGACCCCGCGCGAGGGAGCCACCCCCACGCCGATGATGTTAAGGCTGCGTCCGCGGGCGATTTCGCCCACGAGCACGGCAATTTTTCCGGTGCCGATTTCGACGGCTCCGATGATTTTGCTGCTGTTAGAGATCACGTTTCCCTTTCCGTTGCGGTGGTTGAATGGAGAAATTGGTTGCCGTCATCTTCGCCAGTTCTTCCGGCGTGTTCTGCAGTTTTACCGGTACCTGGCCATCGAGCACGAGATTGACCGATTGCAGGGCCGGTTCGGGCAACATCCGCACCTGGTCGACCACGTAGTCGAGCTGGGCGATCTGTTTGAAGAAATCGCGTTTCCGGCTGAAAACAATTTCCGGGATATCCTGCGCCTTGACCACAATCTCGTCGCGTTCGGCCAGCCGGGCCAGCGAGACGATGAGCCAGCTGCGGTAGAGGTGCGGAGCTTGCAGCTGCGCCGTGGACAACAGGCTGGCCACATCGCTCATTCCCGCAATGGGCTCGTAGCCGCCGTGGGTCCGCACAAGGCGGATACCGTCTAACCACGGCAGGGAGGCGAGCAACTTCTGGTCGTAGTTGAAGCCGTCGTAGACAACCCCGTCCCGCGCCACGAGCAGCAGCTTGGCCGGTCCGACGCCGTCACTGACCTGCACCCGGGCCACCGGCGTTCGCTCCTGGAGGGTGACCACCAACGTATCGGGAAAATTTCGTGTCAGCACGGCCATGCGCACCTGGGCTTTGGCCCGGATTTTGTCGCGCAGCGCCGGGAGATCGAGGGCCATCAGGCTGGCGGCCTTCGGTAGATCGAGCACTCCGGCCGCCCATTTTTGGGTCAGCACGCCATCGGTGATGAGGACGACGTCGCGCACCGGGTCGCTGTGCACCGCGGAAGCCAGCGCCGCCCGGTCCGTTTCCCAGGTATGGACCACCTCATAAATACTGCCGGCCGTGATCACGATGAAGGCGACCAAGACAACCAGTTTCGCCCACGCGAGCCGCTGCCGGCGCCGACCTTTGCGAGACATCGCCTGCGGCTGTACTTCCTGACGGATGTTCCGCCAGGAGCGACCCGGCGGCAAAGCGGAGGCCTCATCCACGGCACTCATTTATTCCAGGCCGGTGCCAGCCGGAAGCGTTCGACCGCCGGAGCGACCAGCTCGCGGCAAAGCGCGACAAAGTCCAGGCCCATGCAGCGCGCGCTCATCGGCAGGAGGCTCGTCTCCTTCATCCCGGGCAGGGTGTTGATCTCGAGCAGATAGATCTCGCCCTCGTTCGAAAGCATGAAGTCGATGCGGGCATAATCGCGACAACCGCACGCCGCGAAAGCCTTCTCCGCCGCCTGTCTGACTTCGGCCGCCGTCTCTTCCGCGATCCGGGCCGGGGCGAAATATTCCGTCAATCCCTTGGTGTATTTGCTGGTGTAATCGAAGATACCCGATTTGGGCGCGATCTCGACCACGCCCATCGCCCGGCCCCGCAGCAAGCCGACCGTCAGCTCCCGGCCGACAATGCGCTTCTCCGCCACCCAGTCGCCCTGGCGCAAACCGCCGAGCGCGATCTCCAGGCCCACCCGGGAGTTGACAATCTGCAGCCCGACGCTGCTTCCCTGCCGATTGGGTTTCAACACCACCTGCTCGCCCAGGTCGGCCGCCAGGGCCCCAGCGGCCGGTTTGCCCGCCGCGGCAAAATACCTTCCTAGGGGCACTTGGACTCCGATGGCTGAGACCGTCTGGCGCGTGCGCCATTTGTCGAAACAGAGGTCACTGCCCTTCGCATCGCAACCGGCATAGTGCAGACCCGCCGTGTCGAACAGCCGCTGCATGCCGCCGTCCTCGCCAAAGATCCCATGCAAGGTGGAACAGATGATGTGCCGCGAAGGATCAAGTCCCGGCGGCAGCGCATCGGTCTCCACCGTGAAGACCTGCGTGGGAAAAGAATAGGCCATCGCCAAGGCCACGGCCTTGCCGGAACCGAGCGATACTTCGCGCTCCGCGGAAGTGCCCCCAGCCAGGACTGCGATCACCGGATCACTCACAACACGTCCCTCCATTCCCGGCCGTACAGCAACACCTCGGGCTCGAGATCGATCCCGCGGGCGCCCTTCACCCGGGCGCGAATCTTGCGCACGAGGCCGATGATGTCGGCACTGGTTGCATGACCGCGGTTGATGATAAAGTTGGCATGCACCGGCGACACCTCGGCATCCCCCACCCGCTCGCCTTTCAAGCCCGCCTCGTCAATGAGCCGGCCGGCGGAGGTACCCGGCGGATTCTTGAAGATGCAGCCCGCGCTTGGTTCGCGCGGCTGGGTTTCCACGCGTTTTTTCTGGTAGACATCGATCTGCCGCCGGATGTCGGTCGCCGCCGCGCTGGCCGCCGGCCGCAAGAACGCCCCGAGGGCGATCGCCGCCCGCAGCTCGTCGCAATGCCGGTAGTCCACGTGCATTTCCGCCCTCTTCATCACCCGGAGTTCGCCCTGCAGGGTCATCAGGTGGACTTCCTCGACCACGTCGAACATCCAGCCGCCCATCGCACCGGCATTCATGCGGAGCGCGCCGCCAACCGAGCCGGGAATGCCTTCGAGAAATTCAAAGCCCCTCAAACCGGCTTTGGTGGCGAGACCACACAGGTTCTTCAGCCGCAGGCCGGCGCCGGCCCAGATCCGACCATCGGATTGAATCTCGAACTTCTGCCAGCTCTCGTGGGCGAGATTGATGACCAGTCCATCCACGCCTTCGTCCGGAATGATGAGATTCGAGCCGCGCCCCAGCAAGAACACGGGCAGGTTTCGTCGATTGGCTTCGAGCAGCAGCTGGCGCAAATCCCCGGAACCGCCCGGCTCGGCGTAAACCCGGGCCGGCCCGCCCACGCGCATCGTGGTTTTCGGACCGAGCAGTTCCTGTTCGCTGAGCTTGCTCCCGGCGCCCAACCGCATCCGCACCGCCGCGACAAATTCATTCCAGGTCGTCGCGCGTTTCTTCACCGCCTGCAATTTCGCCACAAATCGTCGCGCCGTTTGCTCAATGTCGCCCGCTCCGACGAACGCCAGGGTGTCGCCCGGTTTCACCACAGCCAGCAATGCGCTCAGCAATCCGGCATCATCGCCGGGCAGGTAGGTGACATGATGGTCCGCGCCCGACTTCTTCAGCTCGGCATAGATGTCGGCGCTGGTGCCCCCGGCCACTGGAGCCTCGCCGGCTGCATACACGTCCAGGAGGAACAGACTGTCCGCCGCAGCCAGCGCCGCCGCAAACTCCACTTTGAATTGGGCGGTGCGGGTAAAGCGGTGTGGCTGGAAGACCACGACAAGCCGGCCACCCTTGGTTACGCCGTGCCGCAGGCTGGCCAGCAGGGCGCGAATTTCCGTCGGATGATGCGCGTAATCCTCGTAAATTCTTATCGCCGATGCGTGCAGCAGGGTCTGCCGGCGGCGCACGCCGGCAAAGGCCGCGAGCGACCCGCCGTCGATTCTCGCCCCCATGTGCTGCGCCGCCGCGAGCGCCGCGGTGGCGTTGGTGGCGTTGAACTCGCCTTGGGCGCGGACCGTTGCCTGTTTGACGACAAATTTCCCATCGAGGGCCAGCGTCAGGCCACCCGCGCCTTCTCCGGAAAGACGCCCCATAAAATCCCCGGTCCGGCCGAAGGTGTAGACGCGGGCCGACGAGCCGGCCCGGGAGGCGATGCGGGCGGACAGGGTGCAGGCGTCGCTGATGAACACGGCGGACTTGGTGCGCGCCAGGAGCGCGGCGAACGTGGCCTCGAGGTCCGCAAGTCTCGCGTAATGGTCCGGATGGTCCCAATCGAGATTCACCGCCACGGTCACCTCCGGCGCAAAATGATCGATGGTGCCGTCGCTTTCATCCACTTCCGCCACCACCCACTCGTTGCCAGCCGCTGCCGCCGGCGCCAGAAAGTCGTTCTGAAACAGCCCGCCAAGAACCCAGTCGCAGGGAAATCCGGCGCGCTGCAAGGCCGTGATCAGCATCGCCGTCGTGGTGGTTTTGCCGTGCGAGCCGACGATCGCCGCGAGCTTTTTCCCCCTGACCACTTCGGCGAGCATTTCTCCGCGGCGCACCTGAGGCAGGCCCCGGGTCGACGCCTGCCGTCGGGACGGATGCGTTGGCGGGACCGCCGAGGAAAACACGGCCAGTTGCGCCTCATCCGGCAGGCTGCCGGCCGCCGTGATGGCCAGGCCGGCCCGTTCCAGCAGTTCGCGCACGGCGGGAATCCAATGGTCGTCTTCCGCGCTCACGTGGAATCCGAGTTGGGCCAGATAAAGTCCGAGCGGCGCCACGCCCATGCCCCCGGCGCCGAGCAGATGCACGCGGATCACTTCCTGGCCGAAAACATTGGGACGCACGTTCATGACGGCAAGGCCGCGGGCGTATGCCGCAGGTGCCGGGTCGGAGGCGCGCCGGAAGCAAGCTCCTCGAGATCGAGCACGATGTTGTCGATGCAGTTCTCCTGTGACATGCGATGCAGGTTGCCGCGAAAAACGTTCAGCAGCCAGTCGTTGAAGATGACATCCAGCACTTCCTGGCGGAGACCGGCCAGCGCCGCTTCCCCGACGACCACGCCTCCGCCCTGCTGCTCGAAATAGGCGGCGTTCGCCCATTGGTGGTTGTCGGCCGCATGAGGATAAGGAACAAGCACGGCGGGCGTTTCGCAGCGCACCAGTTCGGCGATCGTGCCCGCCCCGGCGCGGCTGACCACCAGGTCGGCGGCGGACAACAACACACCGACCTGAGCAGAGAACGGTTCGAACCACGCGCGCACGATCCGGCCTTTCCGGTCCCGCAACTCCTGCACTCCGGCAGCGCCTTTGCCCAGACCGGTGACGCAATAAACCTGGATGCCCTCCAGGGCGAAAGCCGAAAGGTTTTCCCGAGCCCACTGGTTCAGGTTGCCCGCGCCTTGACTGCCGCCAATGACGACGAGCAGCTTTTGCGCGGGATCGGCCCCGAGCCGCGCGCAAGCCTGGTCCCGCGAAAGCCGCGTGATCTCGTTCCGCACCGGCAGACCGGTGTGGCGGACGATCACGCCGCGAATGCCCGGCAGGCGCACCCCCGGCGGCAGATAGAGCCGCGCGGCCATCCCGGAGAGCCGGCGCACCGCGCGACCGGGAATCCGATTGGCCTCGTGCAACGCCACGGGAATGCCGAGCGCCCGCCCGGCGACGACCACCCCGACATTGGTGAAACCGCCGAAACCGATGATGGCGTCCGGGCGGTGTTGCTTGAGATAGCGCCAGCTGAAGAGGAAACCCCGGGCCTGTCTGGCCAGGAAGCGGGCCAGCACGTCGGGCCGTGCGCCGAATGGGGCGCTCGTCACCCGTGCCACGGCGAGATTCGGATATTGCTCCACCAAACGCGTGTCGACCTGCTTGTGGCTGATGAACAGCGTGGCGGCGTGCCCGTGTTTCAGGAGCGCCTGGGCCAGGGCAATGCCGGGAGCGAGGTGGCCGCCGGTGCCACCGCAGGCAATGATGAACTTCTTCATGCCACCACCTCCGTGAGCGCGCGCCGGCGGACGAGAGGTTTCGGTCGTTCCCATGTGCGCTGGGTGTTGACGATGACGCCGATGAGCAAACCCATCAGCAGCAGGTTGGAACCGCCCGCGCTGATGAACGGCAGCGACATGCCCTTGGTCGGCAGCATGCCGGTCACGACCCCGAGATTGATGATCGCCTGCAGGCAGATCAGCAGCAGGCATCCGGTCACCAACAGGAATTGGAAGAGATTCGGCGCCCGGCGCACATGCATGAGGCCGGCGACAAAGATGGTCACGAACAGCGCCACCACCAACAGCGTGACGATCAGCCCCATCTCCTCGCCCATGATCGCAAAAATAAAATCAGTGTGGGCCTCGGGCAGAAACGAATTTTGCTGACGGCCGTTGCCGAGCCCGACGCCATCGACCCCGCCGGCGGCGAATCCGAGGATGGCCTGCCAGAGCTGGTAGGCACCGTCGCCGCGATTGGCCTCCACATCCATGAACGACGTGATGCGCCGGAGCCGCACCGGGTTGTGCAGGATGAGCAGGCCGAACGCCAGCAACGCGAGGCCGAGGGAAGGCAGGAGGAACTTGAGCCGTGCGCCGGCCAGATAGAGCAAGATCATGCCGATGGCGCCGGTCAGGAAGGCCGTGCCGAAATCAGGCTCCGCCAGAATCAGAATGGTGAACAATCCGATCCACGCCATGGGCAGGACAAAGCCGCGCCAGAAATCAGGCAGCCGGCTTTGGTTGACGGCCAGATAATGGGCCAGCGAGAAGACCATGGCGAGCTTGGCAAATTCCGAAACCTGCAAACGGACGCTGCCAATACCCAACCAGCGCCGGCTGCCCTTCACGGTTATGCCGAGGTGGGGAACGAGCACGATGACCAGCCCCACCAGGGCCACGGCCGCGGCGATCCAAGCCACCCGGCGCAATTGTTCGAGATCGGCCACCGCCACGACCCAACCGGCCCCAATCGCCAGCGCCAGGAAAATGAACTGCTTGTAGAGATAGGCGTACGGCCCGCCCTTGATCGGCGAACTCGCGCTGAACAGCACCACCAAGCCGATGCAAACGAGCGCCGCCACGCAGACGATGATGACGCTCGCGGGAGTGATCGTGAGAGGTCGGCGGGAAGCTGTGGTGCTCGGCGAACTCACCGTGGTGCCGATGGTTTACTTCTTTTCCGGCTGATCCGCCGGGGGCGTCTCAACCTTGATGGTCGGCACTTCCGTACTGGCATCCTTCAAACCGGAATCGAGATCCTGGCCGGGTGGCGGCGCCGTGATTTCAAAATGAGGGGCTGCGGCCGCCGGGGCCGGGGTGGCCGCCGCGGGGGATGTTCCCGCCGCCGGCTTGGCCGCCGCGGACGAGGATTTCGCGCCGACGGCCTTGAAACCGGGAATGACGAGCTGTTGGCCGGCGCGGACCTTGGACGGGTCGGTGATATTGTTCGCCGCCGCCAACTCGCCGGTGCTTACCTGATATTTGCGGGCGATCACCCCGAGGCTTTCACCCGGCTGGACCGTGTGCCTGACGGCTTCGCCGTTCATGCGCGCCGGAGCTGCCGCTGCCTTTTCGTAGCCCTTGCCCGCCGGCTGCGCGGTCGCGAATTCCTTCGACGCAGCAGGAGCGCCGACTTTGCCGGGAATGATGAGCTTTTTACCCGGCTGCAATGTGGCCCCGGTGCCCAGGCTGTTGGCCTTGGCCAGTTCGGACACCGTCAGATGATTCTTCTTGGCGATGCTCCAAAGACTGTCGCCCCGGCCGACCGTATAGGTGGAAACAGGAGCTACTTCCTCAGATGCCTTGGCCGGCGTCACTGCGACCGCGGCCGGCGAGCCCGGGCGCGTCGGCACCGCATGCCCGGATGAAACAGCGGAACTAAAGGTGACCACCGGAGTGGCGAGGTCGACGGGTTGCGGGCTGCTGACCCCGGAATCAAAGGCGGAGGAAGGAGCATTCGTGCCCGGCGGCAAAGTCGCATCCGGAGTCGGGATGTTGCGCGGGCCGGACTGGCACCCGGGACTGGCAAAGATGAAGATAAACGCGAGCAGATGCACTGCGACAACAGCTCCGAAGATCTGGAGGATTTTCATGGCGGGAATATGAGTGGCAGGGTTGGAGGTTTGCTATCTAAAAATACAGGTTATTCACAGCTTTTCCACAATGGTTTCAAACTGGCGTCCGCGGTCGTCGTAGCCCCGGAACATGTCGAAACTGGCAAAGCCGGGGCTCAGCAAAACGTGATCGCCCGCCTTGGCCCCCGCGAAGGCGGAACGGACGGCCTCGTCCAGACTGCCGCACGGCGTGATCGGCACCCGCAGCTCCCGGCAAAATCCCGCCAGCAAGGCCTGGGTCTCGCCAATCAGAAAGGCGTGTTTTATTTTGGCGGAGATCCGGCGCACAAAGCCAGCGAGATCGCCTCCCTTGGCTTTCCCGCCGCCGATCCAGAAAACCGGTGCCGGGAAGGTCGCCAGCGCCGCCTCGACGGCATGGAAATTGGTGGCTTTCGAATCGTTCCAAAAGGTCACGCCGCGACTTTCCCCCACCCGGGCCAGACGGTGCGGCCCGAGCTGGAAGCTCCGCGCGGCCGAAAAGAGTTTGTCCATCGGCAGCCCGCTGTGGCGCCACCACGCGGCCGCCAGCAGAAAGTTCTCCAATTGCGGATAGGACGCAAAGATCGTGCCGGCCAGCCGGACATCGGCCTTCTGTCCTTCGGTCGCTACGCACGCGGCCGCCGGCAGCGGGTGGCCCGATTCCGCGGCAAATCGCTGGACCGAGGTGCCGAGATAAACGGCCGCGGGATCACTGCACTCCACCAGCCGCCACTTGGCCGCGAAATATGCGGCCAGGTTGGGATGCCGTTCGAGATGATCCTCGGCAAAATTGGTCCAGAGCGAGGCGGTCGGGCGCAGGCGCTGCAGCGTTTCCGCCTGAAACGAGCTGACCTCGCAAACGGCAAATTCCACCCGGCCGGCCTGTTCGACGACAAACCGGCTGAGCGAATACCCGATATTGCCGGTGCTACGCGCCGAATGACCGGTCTGAATCAAAGCGTGCGTCAGGAACTCGGTCAGCGTGGTTTTGCCGTTCGTGCCGGTGACCGCGATGAGTTTGCCGCGCCAGAACAGCGACGCAAAGTCCAGCTCGCTCACGCACGCGCAGCCTGCTTCGCGCGCCGTCGCGAGCCAGGGGTGGGTCGGATTGAAGCCCGGACTGAAGACGACGAGCCCGTGAAGCTGCGCTTGCTCGGCGGTGAACCGGTTTTCCGCGTCGGGCGCCGTTTCGTCATAAATGCGGCCCACGCCGCCAATCGCCGCCAGCAAGGAAAGAACGCCCCGGCCGCTCACGCCCCCGCCGAAAACGGCGACCGGGCGCTGCAGCAACACCGCAATGTCATCTGGTGGGGTCGGGAGCATGAAAGAATAGTAGGTGCCCGCTGACAGCAAAAAGATAAGGTTCCGATTGTTGGTATAAAGAACCTGTCAGCGGGCTCCTACGAAAAGTTTGGCCGTGCGCAACACCGGCCCCTCGGGCACCGGCTGGCCTCGGCGGAGGCGGCGAAGCTTGGCCAGGGAACGGACGACCGGCTGCCGCAGCAGCACGAGTCCGGTCTGGGTGAGGTCGCGGAAATTCGGCGTGGAATCAAAACTGAAGTCGATGGGCATGAGCGTTGGGAGTTAGGCGGGATCTTGATTTCTGGAATTCAAGAGGATGAACGGCGTCGGGATGCACCTTCCCGATACGGCGGTTTCCCATCGTCATTGTTCTTATTTTTCACCGGAGCTTGAGGGTGGCCAGGCCGGCGAGGGCGCAGCCCAGCGACAACACCCAGAAGCGGATCACGACCTTGGTTTCGGGCCAGCCCCGCTTCTGGAAGTGGTGATGGATCGGGGCCATCAGGAACAGGCGCCGGCCCGTGCCGGTGCGGTGCCGGGTGACCTTGAACCACCCGACCTGGAGAATGACGGACAGTGCCTCCATCACGAACACGCCGCCGACGATCACCAGGGTCAGCGGCTGATGGATCATGAAGGCCATCACGCCGATGAGCCCGCCGAGTGCGAGCGAGCCGGTGTCGCCCATGAACACCTCGGCCGGATGCGAGTTGAACCAGAGGAACGCCATGCAGGCGCCGATCAGCGCCCCGCAGATCACCGTCAGTTCACCCGTGCCGGGCACGTGGCTGAGCAGCAGGTACTCCGACAGGAAGACGTGGTCCGCCAGATAGGCCATGATGCCAAACACCAGCGCGACCGTGATGGTGCAACCGACCGCCAGCCCGTCGAGCCCATCGGTCAGATTGATGGCATTGCTGAATCCGACGATCCAGAGGTAGATGAGCACCAGCAGCAGCCACCACGGCATTGAGGTAATGAGGGCCGTCTTGAGGAACGGCACCCACAACTCGTGGATCTTCACCGAACTTTGCGGATGCCAGAGCAAGATGCCGAGGGCGGCGACGGTGGTGAACGACTGCCAGGCGATCTTTTCCCAGGATTTGATGCCGTTTTTGTTCTTGTGGACGACCTTCAAATAGTCGTCGCGCCAGCCCGGCACGGTAAGCGCCGTGTAGACGAAGAGCGCCACAACCACCCACACATTCGGCGTCGCCCAGAGGATGGCACTGATGAACACCGAGATGAAAATGATGAGCCCGCCCATGGTGGGGGTGTGCTGTTTGTCAAAATAGGTGGCGCCGAGCATGCCGGTGCGTTCGTCGATGTAGCCATGGCCGAACTTGAGGACCCGAAAGCGCCGGATGAGCCACGGCCCGATGATGAAGCCGATGATCAGCGCCGTTGCCGCCGCGCCCACGGTGCGCACCGTGATGGAATGCAGCAGGCGCAGCGGACCAAACACCCGCGCATATTCTGAAAGGTAACTAAGCATGGCGCAGGGCCTCCCAGGGGGCTGCCCCCCGCCTCCGACCACCGGGTCGGGTTCGAATCGAAACCTGACGCCGGAGCGGATTCGTCGCTTCGTCCGGAGCGACCGGCCTTGGAAGATGGCGGCTGGTTGCGTTCATGTTCAGTGGGCTGCACCGGCCAGCGCCGGATCCAACACGGTTTCAAGCTGGTAACGGCGGCTGGCCTTCAGGAAGACCGCCCCCTTGAAGCCGGCGAGGCGTTCGCGCACCGGCCGCAGGTCAGCGATGATCTCGATCTGCGACGGTGCATTACCGTTCGCGATGAGGCCTTCCCGCAGCGCGTCTGCCTGACCGCCGATGGCGAAGAGAAAATCTTCGCGGCGCAGCCGCAGGGTCCGCCCCAGCTGCCGGTGGTAGTCAGCGGTCCCGGCGCCCAATTCCTCCATCGAACCCAGGACGTAAAGGCGCGGCTCGTTTGCCGGGGCGAGGCGGTGAAACACCTCGATGGCGTCGGACATCGAGGCGGGATTGGCATTGTAGAAATCCGCGTAGACCTTCGCTTCGCCGGACACCTGGAATTCGCCGCGCCATTTTGACGGCTGCCAGTCTGCCAGCCGCGACCGCAGGACGGCATCCCCCACCCCCAGCTCGGACGCCAAGGCGAGCGCCAGCGAGGCATTTTGGGCCATGCCGCTCGAGACCCGGCGCATGGTGAAGCAGCGTTCGGTCCCAAGAACAACCTCCGTCCGGTCGGGTTGGTGCCGAACGCCGAACCGCAGCGAACGGCCCGGATTCTTTGCTGCATCTTCGTTTTCCGGCACCAGGACGAGCGGATTGCCGAGACGGCGAAACGGCTCGTAGGCCCGGCACGAGGAAGGGAAGACCTGCAGCCCGCCGGACCTCACCCCGGCGGGCAGCAGGGCTTTTTCAGCCGCCACCTTTTCGAGGGTGGCAAGTTTCTCCAGATGAGCTGGTGCGACCAGGGTTACCACAGCGTGGTCCGGTTCGATCATTTCAACCAGTGGCGCCATCTCTCCCGGACCGCCGATACCCGCCTCGATCACCGCGGCCAGGTGGATCGCCGGCTCAAGCCTGGTCAGCGTCAGCGGCACGCCGAGATGATTGTTCAGGTTGGCCTGGGTCGACAGGACGGTCGCAGAACCGCCGAGCAGCAGCCCGAGCAGATCCTTGGTCGAGGTCTTGCCGGCACTGCCGGTCACGCCGACCACGGTGCCGTGAAATTCCCGGCGATGTTCGCGCGCAATGCGCTGAAAAGCGGCCAGCGGATCCGCCACGACAAGTTGGGGCAGCCCGACCCCAGGGTTTTCGCGGCCGACCAGGGCGGCAGTCGCGCCGCGTTTCTGGGCTTCGCCGAGATAGTCGTGGCCGTCACGTTTTTCAGTCTTCAACGCGACGAAAACCTGCCCCGCCTCAAGCTGCCGGGTGTCCTGCGTGTAACCCCTTATCGCGCCAGCCGGCAAGCGGGTCCAGCGACCTCCCGTCCAGGCGGCCGTTTTTTCTGGGGCGAAGGTTGGCATGGCAAAGGGTTCAGAGCGCCTTGATCTTCTTGATGGCGATCAGCTCGCGCACCACCTGGCGGTCATCGAACGGCACGATCGTATCGGCGAATTCCTGGTAGCTTTCGTGACCCTTGCCGGCCACGAGCAGGCAGTCGCCTTCGCGGGCGGCGTCAAGCGCGAGGCTGATGGCCCGGCGGCGGTCCTCGACAAACGTCAGCTTGTCCGGCGTGGTGACACCGGTGCGCATGTCGGCAAAGATCTGGGTCAGCGATTCCGTGCGGGGATTGTCCGCCGTGGCCCAGGCCGAGTCCGCGAACTCCTGCACGGCGGCGGTCATGAGCGGGCGTTTGGTGCGGTCGCGATTGCCGCCGCAGCCGAAGACGACAAACAACCGGCCGGGCGTGATGGCCCGCAACATGCCCAGCGCGTTGCGGAGGGCGTCGTCGGTGTGCGCATAATCCACCAGCACGTTGTAGGCCTGGCCTTCCTCGATGCGCTCCATGCGGCCGGGCACACCGGCGAAGGTTTTCAGTCGCGCGGCGATGACCTGCGGGTCCCGCCCCAGCGCATAACACGCGGCGAACGCCGCCAGCAGGTTGCTCACGTTGTAGCGGCCGATGAACGGGCTTTCGATTTCCATGGCGCCCTCCGGCCAGGCGAGCCGAAATTCCGTGTTCTTGAAATTCAGCCGGACATTCTCCGCGCGGACCGTGGCGTCGGGCGACTCCCCGAACGTGATGAGCCTCACCTGTTTTGCCGTCTCGCCGGCCAGCTGGCGGCCATAGGCATCGTCAACATTGATCACGGCCACTCCGGGCGCCAGGCCCGCGGTGCCGTTGAACAGCCGCGACTTCACCTCGAAATACGACTCCATCGTCTTGTGGTAATCGAGATGGTCGCGGGTCAGATTGGTGAAGACCGCCACCCCGAACTGCATGCCGAGCACGCGATGCTGGTCGATGCCGTGGGAGCTGACTTCCATCGCCGCCTGCCGGCAGCCGGCGTCGCGCATCTGGGCGAGCATGCCGAACAGCTCGAGCGACTCGGGGGTCGTGCGATAGGACGGCACGACCCGGGCGCCCAGATCATAATTGACCGTGCCGATCAACCCCACGCGCTGGGTGCCGGTTGAAAGCAGATGCTTGATCAGGTTGGTGACGGTGGTTTTGCCGTTCGTGCCGGTGACCCCGATTAGCTCGAGCGACTTGTCCGGAAAATTGTAGAACCGGCGGGAGACCAGCGCGAGCGAGCGGCGGGCATTGGCCACCTGGATGTAAGTGACCCGGGCCGCGGTGCCGGAGGGGATCTTCTCCGCCACGATCGCGACCGCTCCCCGGTTGATGGCCTCGTCGATGAACGAGTTGCCGTCGGCGCGGCGCCCGGGCAACGCAAAGAACAGGTTGCCTGCCATCACCCGGCGGCTGTCCATGGCCAGACCGGAAATGGGGCGGGCAAGGTCGCCCTTGCTCGCGAGAATGTCGCCGTCTTGGAAATAATCGGAAAGCTTCGGGGCCATTTTGAAAATTCGCCGGGTCAGGCGGGTCGGAGCGCGGTTGCGGTGGAGCGGCTGGGAGCGAAAGGCGGCGACGAGCGGATGGTTGGTCGTGAGGTATCCGATCACTGGACACCCCCTTGCATCGCCAGGAAACTGTGCGCGGCGGGCACCACGGGCTTGATGTCAAGATACTGGATGAGTTGTTCCGCGATGTGGTGGAACGCCGGCGCTGAGACCAAACGGCCCCAGGCGATGTGATCGCCGGTGGTCACCTTCGCGTCGTCCACGATCACCGAGAGGACGACCTCGGGCCGGCTGGCGGGGAAGAAACCGACAAAGGAGGCGACGTGGTGGCTGCTGCTGTATTTGCCGTCAACGACCTTCTGCGTCGTTCCGGTCTTGCCGGCGATCTCGAAGCCGGGGATGTCAAAGCCCTTGGCCGTGCCCTCCGGCCCCACCACCCCGGTCAGCAACTGCGCCAACAAGGCCGCGGTGCTGGGCCTGAGCACCTGCCCGCGTCGCTCGGGCGCGAAACTGCGCACGACGTTCCCCTCGTTGTCCCGGATCTCCTTGATGATTTGCGGGCGCAACAGGACGCCCCCGTTGGCAACCGCGCTCATGGCAAAGTGAATCTGCAACGGTGTGGCCGCGATCGAATGGCCCATCGGCATGCGCGTGATGGTGAGGCTGTCCCATTTGTCCGGCGGCTCCAGAATGCCGCGCACTTCGCCGCCGAGTTGAAAGGCCGTGGTCTGGCCAAAACCATACTTGCGGGCGTAGTCGTAAAAGCGCTGCTCGCCGAGGAGCATGGCGAGCTGGGCCGCGCCGCGATTGCTGGAATGACTGACAATCCCGGCGACGTTCAGCACGCCATAAGGCTCGTCTTCCTTCGGCAGCTTGAGGGTGCGACCCTTGTAGTCGATGGTCGTGATCCCGCAGTCGAAGGTGGAGAACGGGGTCACCAGGCCTTCATTCAGCGCGGCGCCGACCGCCACGATCTTGAAGGTGGAGCCGGGCTCGATCAGGTCGGTGATGGCACAGTTGCGCTGCGCATCAAGCGGCGCCTTGTTGTATTCGTTGAGATCGTAACTCGGGTAGTTGGCCAGACCGAGGATGGCGCCTGTCATCGGGTCGCTCGCAATGATGGTGGCGAAGTGCGGATTGTATTTCGCCGCAATGGCTTTCAGCTCGTCCTCGATGATGTGCTGGACCACCGAGTCGATGGTCAGCACGACATCGTCGCCGTCCTGCACCGGCACGTCGCGGGAACGGAACTGCGCCAGCTCGCGGCGGGTGCCGTCCTTCTCCGACTCGATCCAGCCGTCCTGGCCCCGGAGATAGAGATCAAAATTGTGCTCGGCCCCGGTCACGGGAGTTCCCTCCTTGTTGAGGTAGCCGATGACATGGGCCGCCAGCCCGCCGCTGGGATAAACCCGGCGGTAGACGCGCTCATGCGTCACCCCCCGGATGTTGAGCGCCTCGATCCGGTCGAAGGTGGGTTCGTCGACCCCCTCGCGCAACTTGACCCAGCGGTCCTTGGTGAGCCCGTCAACCTTGCCGTCATGCGTGTCGTCCGCCGTCTTGATCGGCCGCTTGACCGGTTGAAACGCCTTCTCCACCTCGGCCACCGGCAGCCCGAGCAATGAGGCCAGCTCGCCGTGTTTGGCCAGTTCCTCGCGGCGTTTGCGGGCCCGCCGGGACTCGTTGGTGTCCGACTCAAGATATTCGTCGAGCGCCCACGGGTCCACGGCGACCGTGATCTCGGAACGGCTCGTCGCCAGCAGGTTGCCGTGGGCGTCAAGAATGGTGCCGCGCCGGGCGTGCTCGACCGTGATCTGGCGGCGGGCCTTTTCGACAAACCGCAGCAATTCGTCCCGGTCCACCACGTGCAGGAACACCAGGCGCACGCCCACGCTCATGAAGCAGGCGATGACACCGACGGCGAGCAGCGTCAGGCGGTTGGAGGCGAAGCCTTTTGACATGGCTCAGCGGAGCGACGCGGTTACGACGCGAAACGACAGGGGATTGTCGCGCGAGTCGGTGGAAGCCGTCGCCAGGGCAAAGATCTCGCGATTGTGCTTGGCGGCCAGGCGCAACTCCGGCGATTCGTTGACGCGAACCACCTGGGTTTCGGAAGGGGAAACGAGACCCAGCCGCATGACCTGGTTTTGCTGGAGCAACGCCTCGGGATTCAGCGACGACGCCACCTCGGCGTTCACCTCGTCGAGCCGCCGCTCCACGTCGGCGAGCTTCACTTCCAATGTATGGCTGCGGTTGGCCGTCGCCGAGATCTCCTGGCGCACCCACACCGCACCAAGACCGAGCGAACCGGAAAAGATGAGGAGGATCAGGGTCAGCGCGATAAGCTGGCTGACGAACGCATGGGCGGGAGGCGGTTTCATCGGGGGATCAGAGTTTGCGCAATGCGCGCAATTTGGCGGAACGGCTGCGGGGATTGGCGGAAATTTCCGACTCGGACGGCGTGACCGGCTTGCGTGTGAGCGGCTCGGCGTGCTTGGCACGGAGCTGCTGCGGCGTGGCGTCGTTGGCGTCAACCGGCTGACCGCACCTTTCGCGGAAAAAGTGCTTCACCGGCCGGTCCTCGAGGGAATGAAAGCTGATCACCGCCAGCACGCCGCCCGCGGCGAGCTTGGTGAAAGCAACCGGCAGGGCGCGTTCGATGGCGCCAATCTCGTCGTTCACGGCGATCCGGATGCCTTGAAAGGCCCGCGTGGCCGGATGGATGCGGCTTTCCCGTTTGACGGCCGCCGGAATGGCGTCCGCGATGAGTTCCGCCAGGGAGCCGGTCCGGGCCAGCCGGCCTGAGCCGCGGGCGCCCTCGATGGCGGCCACCACCCGGCGCCAGTTTTTCTCCTCACCAAAATCGCGGACCGCCCGGACCAGCGAATCGTGGCTGGCGGTCTCCAGCCATGCGCCGGCCGCCTGCCCTTGGCGGGGATCCATGCGCATGTCAGCCGCGGCATCCTGGCGAAAGGCAAAACCACGGCCGGCGTCGTCGAGTTGGTAGGACGAGACGCCGAGATCGAAAAGAATGCCGTCAAATCCGCTCTCCGGGAGCGAGGCGAGGTCGCCGAAATTCAGGTCGGCGAAGTGAAAGGAGGCGGGAAAGTCGGCGCGAAGCCGCTCCGCCCTCGGCTGGGCCGCCGGATCCCGGTCAAGCGCGGTGACCTGCGCGCCGGATTCCAGGATGGCGCGGGAGTGACCGCCCCCGCCAAAGGTGCAATCAAGGTGGCGCTGGCCCGCCTGCGGCGCGAGGTATTCGAGCACCTCGTGCAACATGACGGGTCTGTGCCCCGGGGTCATGGTGCGCGGAAGGATTTCAAGAGCGGGCGCGGGCATGGAATTTCTTCCAAGGCAGACCAATTGCAATCGGTTCCCGGAGAAGGGAGCGCCGGTTCGCGCAAAACACCGTGGAAAGCTTGGGCAGTTGCTGCGGGCGGATGGGCGTGGTTTTCATGTTTAGAGTCCGATGCGGCGCATCATGTCGCCGAAGTTCTCGCCGGCCGTGGTGCGCTGCATTTCGGACCAGCGGGACGGGCTGAGGATGTTGAACGTGTCGCCCATGCCGCTGAGCACCGCGTCCTTGGTGATGGCCGCATGGTGCAGGAGGTCCGCGCTGACCCCGAACCGGCCCTGTTTGTCGAAGGTAAACGAGAGCGCCTCGGAAAAGATCTTGGCCTTCACCGCCTGGGCATCGCGGTCCGACAGTTTCATTTCCGAAATCTGCGCCAGAAGTCTCTCCACCCGGGCCGGCGGCAGCACGGCGATGTAACCGTCTGGGTGCGGAATCGCGAGGAACGTTTCCGTGTCCGTATGCACCCAACGCCACAGCGACGGAATCGTCAGACGATTCTTGTCGTCGAGCGTGTGCTCAAAACGGCCGGAGTAAACGGTTGTTCCTGATTGCGCCATGGATGCGTTCGGGTGCCTTACTTCCCCAGAACGCCCCATTTCTCCCCATTCCCCACCATACAGTCAAGAAAACACGCACCATTTTTGCGTTAATTTATTCACAAATTACTGCCA
>JBBIHQ010000014.1:44629-62439 GCA_037446975.1 Opitutia bacterium | reverse complement strand
ACGTTGCTCGTTGGTCTGCCCGCGGACGCGGGCACCCGCTCCTCCTCACCCTTCGCTGCGCTCCGGGCCAGGCCTGCGCCTGACCATCGTCGCATCTTTGTGGACATCCAGATAGGGACCGGGCCCTGACTGGGGAGAACGCGTGCGTTGGTCGCCCCGACCGAGGGCGGGGTTGGTGGGACAGGACGGGCGTCCGGCTCAAAATCCCGGCAGGCCGCCACGGCCCTTCATCTGCTCCATCTGGCGCATCAGCTTCTTCTGGTTACCACCTTTCATCATTTTCATCAGCTTCTGCATCTGCTCGAACTGCTTGATGAGCTGGTTGACCTCGAGCACCTTGACGCCCGCGCCGGCGGCGATGCGCATCCGGCGGCTGCCGTTGAGCAGGCCCGGCTTGCGCCGCTCCTGAATCGTCATCGACTGGATGATGGCCTCGGTGCGCTTCATCTGCTTTTCCGAATCGTCGGGCAGTTGCACCCCGCTCATGCCGGGCATCATGCCCATGATGGACTGCATCGAGCCCATCTTCTTCACCTGCTGCATCTGCGCGAGGAAATCCTCGAGGGTGAAGTCCGCCTTGCGCATCTTCTCCGCCATGCGCTCGGCCTCCTTCTCGTCGATGTGCTCCTGCGCCTTTTCGACCAGCGAGACGACGTCGCCCATGCCGAGGATGCGCGAGGCGAGCCGCTCGGGATAGAAAATCTCAAAGTCCGCCGTCTTTTCGCCGACGCCGATGAACTTGATCGGCACGCCGGTGACGGCCTTGATCGACAGCGCCGCGCCGCCGCGGGCATCACCGTCGAGCTTGGTCAGGATGAGGCCGGTGAGGCTGAGCGCGTCGTGGAAGGCCTTGGCGACATTGACCGCTTCCTGACCCAGCGCGCCGTCGGCAACCAGCAGAATCTCATCCGGCTGCACCTTGGCGCTGAGGCGCTTCACTTCCTCGATCAACTCATGGTCGATCTGCAACCGGCCGGCGGTGTCGAAGAGAATGACGTCGGCGTTTTGCTGGAGCGCGGTGTCCAGTCCCTGGGCGCCGATGGCGGTCACGTCCTTGGATTCGCGGTCGCCATAAAACCCCAGTTCCTCCTGTTTGGCGAGAATCTCGAGCTGATCGATGGCGGCGGGACGGTAGACGTCGCACGCGACGACGAGCGGCCGGGCGCCTTTTTTCTTGAGGAGCTTGCCGAGTTTGGCGGTGGAGGTCGTCTTGCCCGAACCGTGCAGACCGACCATCAGCACCTTGAGCGGACGCTTTTGGGCCAGTTCGGTCGCACCTTCGCCGAGGAGCTTGACCAGCTCGTCGTGGATGATTTTGACGACCTGCTGGCCGGGCGTGACGCTCTTCAGCACCGCCTGGCCGGTGCATTGCTGCTGGACGCGCTCGATGAATTCGCGGGCAACCTTGAAGTGGACATCGGCGGCGAGCAGGGCGGCGCGCACCTCCTTGAGGGCGTCCGCCATGTTGGCCTCGGACAGTTGGCCGACACCGCGGAGATTGCGCAGGGCGCCGGTCAGTTTTTCGGTTAGGCTTTCGAACATGGGAGCTGTTGGTGCGAGCCGGTTTGCAGGCGATAAACGCTCAAGAAGAACCATGCTTTGCCGGCAGGCAAGCTCCTACCACGGCGGCCAGCCCGCGCGGGCGACCGGCCAGGCCCCGAATCTTCTTGCTGGCTAGTCAGGCTTAAAGCTTATCGGTTAGAGCTTACTGCCATGTCCCGCACTGTCGCCATCGTCGGTCGCCCCAATGTGGGCAAGAGCCGCCTCTTCAACCGGCTGGTGCGCAAGCGCGTGTCCATCGTCCACGACATGCCGGGCGTCACCCGCGACGTGGTCAACGCCGAGGTCAGGGACGGCAGTTACACCTTGCTCGACACGGGGGGCCTGGGGTTGACCGGCAGCGACACACCGGCGCAGATCACGAAGGCTTCGGAAGACCAGGTGCAATTCGCGATCGAGACGGCGACCGTCATCCTGTTCATCGTCGATGCCCGGGAAGGAGTGACCGGCCTGGATGAGCGCATTGCGCAGCGCCTGCGCAAAAGCAGGAAGCCGGTGCTGCTGGTGGCCAACAAGGCCGACCAAGGAGAGGAAAAGGTCGCGACGCTGGACCAGTTCTACCGGTTTGGTTTCGGTGCGCCGTTTTGCATCTCGGCCGAGCACGGCAACGGCGAGGCGGAATTGCGGGACGCGATTCTCGCGAAGCTCGGGCCGGTGCCGGAGGAGTCCGAACTCGAAAAGGAGCGCCTCGGCATCTGCTTCGTCGGCCGGCCGAACGTCGGCAAGTCCTCCCTCAGCAACCGGCTGCTCAAGAGCGACCGGCTGATTGTCAGCGACCAGCCGGGCACGACGCGCGACGCCGTGGAACTGGACTTCACCTACGCGAGCCGCGAGGGCAAGCCGTGGCCGTTTCGCCTGATCGATACGGCCGGCATCCGCGCCGCCACCAAGCTTTCGTCCTCGGTCGAGTATTTTTCCCGGTTGCGTTCGCTCGAGGCGATCCACAACGCCGATGTGGTGTTCATGGTGCTCGATGCGATGGACGGAGTGACCCAGCAGGACCAGG
This sequence comes from Opitutia bacterium, assembly GCA_037446975.1. GTDB lineage: Bacteria > Verrucomicrobiota > Verrucomicrobiia > Opitutales > Opitutaceae > Lacunisphaera. The sequence continues at coordinate 59,873 of JBBIHQ010000014.1, read as the reverse complement.
CCATCGCCGGCGAGATCATCAAGGCGGCCAAGCCGATTGTCATCGTGGTCAACAAATGGGACCTGGTGCACGAGGCCTTCAACAAGCACGAGATGGCCAAATACAAGACCGAGCGCGAATACCGGGAGCACTTCGAGAAGGCCCTGTTCGAGAAACTATTCTTCACGCCGGGCGCCCCGGTGATGTTCGTCTCGGCCCTGACCGGCCACGAGATCACGCGCATGCTCCGGTCGGCCCGCGCCCTCGACCGGCGCCTCGATACCAGGATACCGACGGCCAAGCTGAACGCCGCCATCATCGAGTTGGCCGAGCACACGCCGCCACCGTCCACCTATAATATCCGCTTCCGCATCTATTACGCGACGCAGACGGGCACCCGGCCGTTCCGCATGAAGATTTTCTGCAACCAGGAACGCAGCCTGACGGAATCCTACCGGCGGTACCTTGAGGCGGGCCTGGTAAAGGAATTTGGTCTGGACGGCTGCCCGATCCACTTCGACCTGATCGGCAAGAAGAACCAGTCGGCGGCGGACCGGATCGCCGCCAAGGGCACGCGAAGGAATCTACGCAACGCCGAACGAACCGTCGCGGACGAACCGGTGTTCGACGACTGAAAGCTTGCGGCCAATATGGCATCATTGATGTGTCATGGCAGATGTCCACCGCGGTTCGGTGCTGAGCGTTGCAACAAATCCGGACCTTTATGCCACCAGCACAGATTGACTTTGCCCGGCCGGTCCAGGATAAGCGACGCAAACTATGCTTAGAATTGTCTTCATGGGTTCGGATTCAATAGCGATGCCTGCGCTGCTTTGGCTGGCGGGTCAGGGCCGGCATTTGGCCGAAGTTGTCGGGGTCTTCACTCAGCCGGACCGCGCCGCCGGCCGTGGTCAGTTGATCCAGCCCAACGAAATAAAGTATTGGGCGATAGTGCGGGGTTTGCCTTTGCTTCAGCCGGCTAGAATCGGGCCACGGGAACGGGAGCAACTCGCGGATCTGAAACCGGACCTGACTCTTGTCATGGCCTACGGGCACCTTTTGAGTCAGGACGTGATTGATACTCCGCGGCTCGGCACCTTCAATCTGCACACCTCCGTGCTGCCGGCCTTTCGGGGAGCTTCACCCATCCAGACGGCCATCTGCGGTGGAGAGTCCGAGACGGGCGTCAGTTTGATGCGCATGGTGCTCAGGCTGGATGCCGGGCCGATCATTGGGGTGGAGCGCGTCAAGATTGGCGCACTGGACACGGTGAGCGAAGTGGAGGAGAAGCTCTCCGAGGCCTGTGTCCCTCTGCTGGCCCACTGCCTGCCCAGGATTGCCGCCGATGCGCAAGATTACACATTGCAGAATGAGTCGGAAGCGACTTATTGCCGGCGGCTGGAGAAAGCCGATGGCGTGCTGGATTTTCAAGCTCCGGCCAAACTGCTCTCCGGCCGGATCAATGGCCTGATGCCGTGGCCGGGTTGCGCTGTGGAAATCAAAGGTCAACCGGTGAAACTGGGCTTGGCGGATGTGAGCAGTTTGACCGAACTAAATCCGGCCGAGCCGGGCGTCGTAATTGGTACTGACCCAGAAGGTCTGCTCGTGGGCACCGGGCAGGGGACATTGCGTCTGCGCCTGCTCCAGCGACCTGGAGGCAGGATGATGCCGGCGGCGGAGTTCCTCCGCGGTTTCCCCGTCGCCCCGGGCACCAGGCTGGATTCGCGGCCCATGCCGCCCTTGGTGGCGCGCGAGCCGTTTCCGCGGCCCAAGGTCTAGGGCTTGTTTTTGCGCGGTAACTTCTCACGATGGTCACCATGAGAGTCACCTTACTGCGCTTCGGCGGCTTGCTGGCCGCGCTGACCTCGATCGTCTGGGCCCAACCCGTTCCCGACTCCAGCCGGCTCGAACTGGCCAATTTGCGCGAGGATTTGCGCCTGCTGACGCAACGGGTGGGGGAGATGTCCCTGACCATCGAACAACTCAACCGCGACAACAGTGCGCTGCAGACCAAGGCCAGCCAGAGTTTCGTCACGCTCGAACAACTGAACAAGGCCGTCGCCGAGATCAACCGCACGATGCAGAACGCGCTCGCCGAGCAGAAACGCGAAACGCTCAATCAGGTCAGCAGCCAGATGGAGCGCCTGGCGAAACAAACCCAGGCGGCCATTGACGCCGTGGCCAAGAACGAGGCCACCCGCCCGGTGGTCCGGACGAGTTTTTCCGAGGACTTTCCCAAGGAAGGGATCAACTACACGGTCCAGTCCGGCGACACGCTTTCCGGGATCGCCAAGAAAACCGGCGCCAAGCTGCAGGATATCCGGAATGCGAACAAGATTTCCGATGACGCGAGGATCCGGGTCGGCCAGACCCTTTTCATCCCCCAGGGAAAATAATCATGGCTACCCCGAAATCACGACTGGGCCGCGGACTTGGCGCTCTCATCACCAGCGGCGGCACACCGCCCAAACCGACGGCGATGCCGGTCGAGCCGGCGCCCAAGACCGGGGCCACCGCTCCCGGCGAGACCGGCGGCCTGGCGGGTTATCGTGAGATCGCCGTGCACCTGATCGAAACGAACCCGTATCAGCCCCGTCGGGAGATCGACCCGGAGCAACTGACGGAGCTCGTCGAAAGCATTCGGGCCGAAGGGCTGTTGCAGCCAATCGTGGTCCGGCCCGCCGGGGACAAGTTCCAGCTGATCGCCGGCGAGCGCCGCTGGCGCGCCTTTCAGCAGCTCAAACTCAAATCGATCCCGGCGCGCGTGATGGCCTCCAGCGATGCGTCGTCCGCCTCGCTCGCGCTGATTGAGAATCTGCAGCGGGAAGGGCTGAATGCGATCGACGAGGCCCATGGCTACGCCAGCCTCATCCGCGACTTCGATCTGACCCAGGAGGCCGCCGCGCAGCGCGTCGGCCGGGGCCGCGCCTCGGTCGCCAATTCGCTCCGTTTGCTGTCGCTCGAAGCCGAGATCCAGGGCTATTTGGGCAAGAACCTGCTGAGCGTGGGCCACGCCAAGGTGCTGCTCGGCGTGGAGAGTTCACCCGAGCGCCTGCTGCTTGCCCGGCGCGCCTTGGAACAGGGGTTGAGCGTCCGGGGGCTGGAGGAGCTGTTGAAGCACAAGACGGGGGGCGCAGGAAAACGGCGCAAGATGCCGGTGGGCACGGCGACGGCCCTGTCCGATATAGAGAAACGACTGACCTCGCATCTGGGAGCACGCAGCACTTTGAAACATTCGCCGCGAAAGGGCCGCATCATCATCGAGTATCAGGGCAACGAGGATCTCTCCCGCGTGCTCGAGAAGATGGGGCTCAAGCTGTAAGGAACCACGCCATCGCATCTATCCGCCGGGTTATCCGATGCACGCAACATATCCCAGCGGGAACGGTCATTCACCCGGATGACCCTGGCGTTGAACAAGGGGAGAGTGCTCTGGGCAATTACCTTGCTGGTGATCGCGGCGTTTGGAGTGGCGTTCCTGGCCCGACTGTCGCTGACCGGGATGGCGGTCGGCTACCTCTTGCGCCGGGCTGATGCCACGGGGATCAAGTTCGCAGTCGCCCAGGCCTCGCCCTGGCGGGTCGTCGTGGAGCACCTTGGGTTTCAGATCAAAACCCAGGAGTTCGCGGCGAATCGGGTGAGCATCGCCCGCGACCATTGGTGGATCCCCTCGCTCGGCACGGTGCGGGTGGAGCAAGCCCGGCTGCCGTTGAGTGTGGACGACATCGGGAGGAATCTTCGGGGCACTCCCGACAATCGAAAAGGTCTGGCGGTCACCCAGCCGGTCAACATTCCGGCCGAGGAAATCTCGATCGATGGCCAGTTGATCATCAAGGCGTCCGCGCTGCCGGATCAGGCGCTCAAGCTTGGCCTCGAGGCGAAACAGCTGCCCGGGGGCAAATGGACCGGTCAACTGCAGGCGGACGGACCGGGTTTGAGTGTGAAGGCCGACGGAACTTATGATCTGGTCCGGAAAGACTTGGTTTTCCGGGTACCGGAGGCGTCCCTGGATCTGAAACAATGGCAGCGATTCGCGGAACGCGTCATTGTGCTACCCGGTGGACCAACCGAAGTGGAAGGCAAGCTCTCCGCCACGGCCGAGGGCAGTTTCACGGACTCGGTTTGGAAGGCGGGCGGGACGGTCCGCCTGCGCGACGGCCGCTACCAAAACGACCAGAAGGCCATCGTGGCGGAAGGCGTGGAAGCGGACATGACGTTCGTTGATTTTGCCAAATGCGTGACCAATCCCGGTATTTTGCGGGTGCGCGAATTGCGCGCCGGTCAGTTGTCGATGACGGATCTTGAGGCCGAAGCCGCATTTGAAAATCCGGACGAATTGAAGGTCACGCGCGCCTCGCTCAAGACCTTGGGCGGCCGTGTGTCGGTGGAGCCGTTCAGCTACTCGATCAGCCGGAACAAATTGGAGGCGGTCTTGCTGGCGGACGGCATCAGCGTGGAACAAGTCATGGCCTTGACCAAGGATCTGCCGGCCAAAGCCTCCGGGCGCGTGAATGGCCGGTTGCCGGTCCGGATCGACAGTGACGGACTGCACTTGGGTACGGGTTGGCTGGCGTTGAAGCCGGGTGTTTATGCCGAGATCCAGCTCAATGCCACCGGCCTCCTGACGGGCAGCTTGTCACCGAACAGCCCGAGCTATGCCGTGCTGAAGAAGGTGGAGTCGGGGCTGCTCAAGCTAAAGATCGGCGAATTGCGGCTGGATATCCGGCCGCCCAATGCACCCGCGAACCGGTCGGCACAGTTGCACCTGGAAGGCGAACCGGTCGATCCCGAGGTCAAGGCTCCGGTGATCCTCGACCTCAACGTCAACGGGCCGCTGGAAAAGCTGCTCAACATGGGCATGGACTCGCGGATCAGCTTTGGCCCGGGCAAGTGAACCCCAATTGCGCGTCCGGGGCTTTGGGCCGCGCCGGCCGGGGTGAACCTGAGCGGCGCCGGCGGGAATCTGAATTGCACTTCTCCCGACCATGAACACTTGTTATTTTTGTCGATCAGGAGGATTTTTCCGAACCATTCGACGACAATGCCGGTCAAGACACCACCACCATGAAATATCGCATGCCGATCTTCGCTGCCGGGCTGCCCATTTTGCTCGGCAGTTGCGTCAACATCAAGACCGCCCCGATTGAGGTAAAGCCAATCCACATCACGGTGGACGTGAACGTCAAGGTGGAGAAGGCCCTTGATGATTTCTTCGGTGACCTGGACAAGAAATCGACCACCATTGCCCACGAGGAGACCAAACCATGAACGCCCGCCTATTCACACTATTCGCCGCCCTCTGCCTCCTGACCGTCCCGGCCTTGGCCGAAAACGCCTCCGATATCCGGCATCGGATGGAACAACGCCTTCCGGCCCTCGATAAACTCAAGGCCGCGGAAGCCATCGGGGAAAACAACCGCGGCTTCGTCGAGGTGCGCGGTAACGCCGCCAACGCCGGGTCATTGGTTGCGGATGAAAACCGGGACCGCGAGGCGGTCTACGCCATCATCGCGAGGGAAACCGGCGCCAGCCCCGATTCCGTCGGTCGCGCCCGGGCCAAGCAAATCGCCGCGAACAGCCGGCCGGGGGTCTGGGTGCAGGATGAAGCCGGGCGTTGGGCAAGAAAGTAGCCGGTCCTTGATGGCCAGTTTCGCCAACCCTCTAGCCTTCCACAGGTTGGAGGCATCAGGCTGGCGGTCGGCACCGCGCCAGAACTTTGGTTGACAAAGCCGGCCTGACTAAGTTGCTTCTGCACCTTTATGAGCCTTCTTATCGGTGTTTTAACTTTTGTCCTGGTCCTCACTTCCCTGTTCCTCGTGCTGGTGGTGTTGATGCAGCGCGCCAAGTCGGATGGCGGCATGGGAGCGGCGATGGGTGGCGGCAGCATGGAGTCCACGTTTGGCGCCGAGACGAGCAGCGTCCTGACCAAGGCGACTATCAACGCGGCCATAATTTTCTTTGTCCTCAGCTTCGTGCTCTATCTGGCGAATATCTATCAGACCAAGCACCAGGACGCGGTTGAAACCAAGCTGCCCAGCGTGGCGGCTCCGGCGATCCCGACGGCTCCACCGGTCACGCAGCCCGCAACGACGCAGCCGGGTGAGCCCAAGAAGCCTTAACCTCCCAAGCCCGGCCTCGCTCCGGGCTTTGTTATTTTTGCCGGTGGCGGGCCTGTCGCTGGCTCTGTCCGCCCAGGCGCAGCCAGACCGTCCGCCGCCGGACTTCGTGGCCGGAGGCAAGGCTGATCAGACGGAAGGCGCCCGGGTCCTCGGAGACTTCCAGCGGGCCGGTATCGCGGGCAATTACTGGCTGGCATTTGAGTTGCGGGTCATGCCCCGCCGGGGTGACGAGCGAATGCTGGCGGGCGAACTGTTCGGTGCTCGAAACGAGCAGGGTCCGATCACCCGCCTCGCCATTGGCGGGCAACGGTGGCTGATCCAAGGCGGCCCGCAACCGGCCATTTGGACCACGGAACGCGGTCAGCCGGTTCGTGAATTGGCTGCCGGCGATACCCTGCAACCGGTCGCAGGCACCGACCTCACGCTTTTTGACCTGCAGATGCCGTTTCTTTATTGGAAGGATTTCGTTTACGAGGGCCTCGCCCGGATTCGCGGCCGGCCGGCGCACAGTTTCCTGCTGTACCCGCCCCGCGAACTGGCGGTCGCCCGGCCTGAATTGACCGGCGTGCGGGTGTTGATTGACACCCAATTCCAGGCGTTGGTGCAGGCGGAACTGCTCGGCGCCAAGGGGGTCGCGGAGAAGACAATCACGATCCTCGACCTGAAGAAGATCGGGGAAAAGTGGATCGTGAAGTCCATCGATCTGCGCAACAACCAGACACGCGACAAAACGCGCTTCACGGTGACGGCCGCCGCGCTGGACTTGGAATTGCCGGCCGGAGTCTTTGCGCCCGACCAGCTGGCCGGGGAGTTGCCCCCGCCGGCGTCGGGAAAGATCCAGCATTTCTGAGCCGGTGCGCAGCAGGTCCTCCAGGCCGTTTCCCATCCAGATGGAGGTCGAATTCCTCGACCGGTTGAGCGAGCCGGTGCGGGAAGGCCGGGCCGGTTCGGTCAGCGAAATCATCCGCACGGCGATTGCCGAGTACGATTTCGGCAACGTGGTGGTTGTACACCCGGCACAACTGCAGATCTCCGTGCGGCTGCCGGCGAGGATCTGCCAGAATCTCAAGAAACTTTCGCGCAGCAAGCACACGAGCATCGGCCAGCTGGTCCGTGCGGCCGTCGAGGCGTACCTGCCGCGGCTTGAGACGGTGCCGAAGGTTGCGGGAAAAAGGACAAGCCGCCCGGGTCGCCGCGCGAGAAGACGGCGGCCCGCGGGCAAGGCCAGGGTCGGATAAGGCAGCGATTCCGATCAGCCGGTGAACTTTCGGCCGGGGTGCCGCCCGGCCCGCCGCTCCTGAAAACGGGATTTTCTTATGACAAGCCTGCGGGCTGGAGCCGCGCCGCGGGCTTGCGTTCAAATATGGCGGGCCTTTAGTCCTGAGTTTGCATGAGCACACCGCATCCATTGTCCGTCTGGGCCCGAAACATCTCGCCTTCACCCACCTTGGCCATCGATGCCAAGGCGAAGGCGATGAAGGCCGCGGGCGAGGATGTCTGCGGATTTGCGGCCGGCGAGCCGGACTTCGACACGCCCGAACACATCAAGGAGGCGTGCATTGCCGCCCTCCGGGCCGGCAAAACCAAGTATTCGCCCACGCCCGGCATTGAGGAGCTGCGCGCAGCCATCGCGATGCGCTACGGGGAGGAATACGGCCTCAAGGTTGTGCCGGGCCAGGTGGTGGTCAGCCCCGGTGGCAAGTTCTCCTGTTACCTCGGCGTGCTCGCGGTGTGCTCGCCCGGTGACGAGGTCATCGTCCCGGCGCCGTATTGGGTCAGTTATCCCGAGATGGTCAAGCTGGCGGGCGCGACACCGAAATTCGTCCTGTGCGACGACCAGACCGGATTCAAGCTCACGCCGGCCAAGCTGGAGGCAGCCATCACGCCCAGGACCCGGCTTCTCATTCTCAACTCGCCGTCGAATCCCACGGGTGCGGTCTATTCGCATGCTGAGTTGGTGGCGCTCGTGGCCATCGCGGTGCGGCACAACCTCTACATTCTTTCGGACGAGATGTATGAACATCTGATGTATGACGGGGCAAGTCCGACCTGCGTCGCCACACTGTCGGGCGAGGCCGAGGCGCACACCATCGTGGTCGCCGGCTTCTCCAAGACCTATTCGATGACGGGTTGGCGGATTGGCACCCTGGTTGCGCCGCTGCCGATAGCCAAGGCGATCGCCGAGATTCAAAGCCAGCAGACATCCAACGTCACCACCTTCGCCCAGTATGGCGCTCTGGCCGCGTTGAAAGAGAAGGAGAAGACCGCCGCCTCGGTCAAAGCGATGCTGACGGCGTTTGACCGCCGCCGCCAATTCCTCCACGCCGAATTGAACAGGATTCCCGGGGTCTCGTGTTTGCTCGCCAGCGGCGCGTTCTATCTATTCCCCAATATCTCGAGCTTCGGACTGAAGGATGTGGAATTCTGTGCGAAGCTGCTCGAGCAGGAAAAGGTCGCCGCGGTTCCCGGTTCGGCTTTCGGTGCCGAGGGTTATCTCCGCCTCAGCTACGCGACGTCCGACGAGATCATCGCCAAGGGCGTGGCCCGGTTGGCAAAGTTCTGCGCGGGGTTGCGGAAATGAGTTCTGCGTGGGGCCGGTAACCGCTCCACCCGGGCGAAGCGGAACGGGCCGTTGCGTCGGGAGGGCGGAGAATTCCGGCTGTTATTTTCCCGGGATTTCGCTCATCAGCTCGACGATGTTGTCCTCGGGGTCGCGCACCGCCAAAATCAATAATTCGTGATCGGGCATCCGGGCGATCATCCTCGGATCGGCTTCATTCTTTGCCCCGCGCGCGACAATTGCCGCGTGCGCCGCCTTGATGTCATCCACCTTGAAATAGAGGATTGAATTTTTCCGACTTCGCCCGCGCCCTGCGGCGTTGTCAGCATGATCCGCACGGGGCCTGCGGCGGGAAACAAAAATTTCAGTCCGAGTACATCGCGGTAAAACACCGTGGCTTTGGCAATGTCGCCGACCGTGATGGCGATTTGGCCGATCTCTGAGAGCGTGGTGGGAGTTGGGGGAACTTATGGACCCAGTTTGCACGGGGTGCCGCAGTCTGTTCAAAGCGGCATGCCGCACCAGCTTCCTGTTTTCTTGACGCCTTACGGACTAGACAGCACGGCCAAAGCGCCTAGAAAGGTACCTTACCCTGCACCGCGCCTCATGACCTGTTGCACATCAGGAGAGCCGGAGAGGATTTACCGCCAATGTCTGCCTGAATACCATGATGAAAAACATATTCGTTGCTACAATTCTGGGACTCCTGCTGGGCACCGCCCAAGGTGCGGCTCTGGATGGTGCCTGGAGAATAGACATGGCCAGGCGCGGCGGCGTCACGCTGCATACATTCCTGATCCTCCATCAAAAAGGGAGTGAGTTGGACGGCAAGGTGGTGATCAACGGCGCAGTCGATCTCCCCCTGCGGAAACCGCACGTGGAGGGAACCGAGGCCACGTTTAGCGTTGATTGGGGCACGGAGTACCGGATGCGCCTCGAGGGGGACAAGCTGCGGGTCACGATCATTTACGGAGGTACCAGCAGGGAGGAAGCTACGGCGATCCGTGTGGCAGAGACGGAGGCCGATCCTCCCGCGGTCATCCCGTTGGCCGGACTGCAGGCGGTACCGGCGAACGGACTGGCCCTGACCCCGCCCATGGGATGGAACAGCTGGAATCATTTCGGTGACCGGATCGACGACCAGATTGTGCGCGAGACCGCGGATGCGATGGTGAAAAACGGCATGGCCGCCGCAGGGTACGTCTATGTCAACATCGACGATTGCTGGGAGGACGGGCGCGACGCCCGGGGCAACATCACACCCAATGGCAAATTCCCTGATATGAAGGCGCTCGCGGACTATGTCCACGGCCGCGGTTTGAAGCTGGGGATTTATTCATCGCCCGGGCCGCGCACGTGCGGCGGCTACGAGGGCAGTTACGGCCACGAGGAACAGGATGCCAGGAAATTCGCGGAGTGGGGCATCGACTACCTGAAGTACGATTGGTGCAGCGCCGCCCGGGTCTACCCGGACGCCGACCTCCAGGCCGCCTACCAGAAAATGGGCCTGGCGCTGGCGCAGTGCGGCCGCCCGATCGCCTACAGCCTGTGCGAATACGGCACCGCCGACGTCTGGACCTGGGGCACGAAAGTGGGCGCGAATCTCTGGCGGACCACGGGCGACATCCAGGACAACTGGAAATCAATGTCCGAAATCGGATTCAGGCAAAGCCGGCTGGCGCCCTATGCCGGCCCCGGCCATTGGAACGATCCCGACATGCTGGAGATCGGCAACGGGGGGATGACGACGACGGAATACAAGACTCACTTCAGTCTCTGGTGCATGCTGGCGGCCCCCCTGATGGCGGGAAATGACCTGCGTACCATGTCACCCGGGACCCTTGGAATTTTGACCAACCGCGAAGTCATCGCCATCGATCAGGATGTCCTGGGCAAGCAAGGCGAACGGCTATCTGACCGCGATGGCATCGAAATCTGGGCCAAGCCGCTGCATGACGGCACCCAGGCCGTCGGTGTGTTTAATCGCACCGAGGCGGATAAGACCGTGAAGTTTACCTGGACCGAACTCGGCCAGTCGGGCAAACCGAAGACTCTGCGGGATGTCTGGGAGCATCGCGATTTGGATCCGTCCGCCGATGGTTTGTCCGGTCGGGTTTCACCTCATGGCGTCCTGCTGCTGATTGTGAAGTAGGTTTTCGCGCAGGACGGTCGGGCAAATTTCGAGGTTCGGTATGATGTCAAATTTCTCCAGTTCCCGTCTCCCCAACGATTCTTTTTTACGCCGATGTTTTGGTGTACTGATCCCATTAATGTGACGGGAATTTGACTGGTCGTGTTCAGAGCAGCTGTTTTGATGGCTGCAATGGCGGACGTATTGCAGCGGTTTCGTTCCCGGCGGCTTCAATGGGCTCTCCCGAGCCTCGCCATGGCTTGGAGCCTTGGGCTCCCGCCGCTGGCGGGAGCGACCTCCGGTCCGCCGGCCGACCAACGTGCGGTGATCCGCCTCGAGGCCGAGACGGGTCAACGCTCTGGTGGCGTGGTGATATCCAGCAAGGCGAAGGGATTCTCCGGCGCGGGATATGTCACCGGATTCACGGAGGAACCGGACCGGCTGACGCTCACTTTCACCGCGCCCGCCGGGCTCTATGACATTGCGTTTCGGTACCGGGCCCCGGTGAAGGGGTTTTTGTACGAGGTGAACGGTCTCACTCTTTCAGGGAAATTCTCCGATTCAAAAGGTGCTTTTCTGGAACAGCGCATGGGCAAGATTGAGCTGCGCGACGGCGAGAACGTGCTGGCGATCCACGGAGGTTGGAAAGGTTACGAGATCGACCGCGTCGACCTCACTCCGGTCGCTGCTTTGCCGGCGCTGGCCCGCCCACCAGCAGCCTTGAGCGATCCGCAGGGTACGCCGGCGGCGCGGGCGCTCATGTCGTACCTGGCCGACCAATATGGTGTGCGCACCCTTTCCGGCGCCATTGAGGGCCCGGATGTCGATTACGTGCTGAAGGTGACGGGAAAGCTTCCGGCGATCATTGCGGGGGATATGCTCGACCTCACCACGGCGGCGATCCGGCATGCCGGGGTGGTTCCGGGCGAAACCGAGCAAATGATCCAGCGGGCAAGGCAGGGGCATATCGTCACGTACTGCTGGCACTGGCGCTCGCCCACGGGGCTGATCGACAAGGTGATCGTTCGGCCCGATGGGACGAAACTGGACGCGCGCTGGTACCGGGGATTCTATACGAATGCGACCACGTTCAACCTCGAGGCGGCATTGGCGCACCCCGAGGGAAACGACTACCGGATGCTGATGACGGACATCGACATGGTTTCCGCCGAACTCGGCAAACTGGCGGACTGGGGAATTCCGGTCCTGTGGCGCCCCCTGCACGAGGCCGAAGGCGGTTGGTTTTGGTGGGGAGCCAAGGGCCCCCAGCCGTTCATCAAGCTCTGGCGCATTCTTCACGACCGGATGACCCGCGTGCATGGTCTGCACAATCTGATCTGGATCTACACCGGCACGGCTGATCCCGCGTGGTATCCCGGCGACGATGTGGTGGACATCATCGGCGTCGATGAATACCCGACGGATGTCCGCGACCCGCTCAGCGCGTCTTGGGACGACATGCAGGCCCGTTTCGGCGGCCGCAAGCTCATCGCGCTGAGCGAATTTGGCGGCGTGCCCGACGTGGCGGCGGCCCGGCGGGTGGGAGTGACTTGGTCCTATTTCTCGTCGTGGAGCAAGGAGCTCGGTCCGATGAAAATGACACCCGACGCGTTGCGGCGGATTTACGACGATCCGCAGGTGATCAACCTTTCCGACCTGCCTAAAGACCGCTGGAAGCCGGCGGCGACAAGGGCCGAGCACTAATTCAGCAACAGACACAAGGAGTTCGCGGCGCCGGTGATGGCCCGGCAACATTCGTGACCCGCCGCGGTCGCGGCGGCACGCGTTTCCGCCCGCCTCCGGCTTTCCGCGAAAGAACCGGTGAATCCGCGGTTTATTCCAACCGTCCCAAGATTTGTGCGGATATTCCCGGTTGGCAATCAGAGCCCGCCGGTCGTTTGCTGAGGCAGGCCGGAGCGTTTCATACCTATTCCGATTCCCATGATTTCCTTTCGCCTCGTTCGTCGCGTTGTGCTTGCCGCGATCCTCCCGTTGATCCTCGCCTCGCGGGGAGGCGCCGCCGAGACCATGCCGGCGACGGCGCGTCCGGTGCCGGCCTGGATCCGGGATGCGGTGGTCTACGAGATTTTCCCGCGGCAGTTTTCCCCGGCCGGGAACTTCGCCGGGGTCACGGCGCGGCTGGACGAGTTGAAACAGCTCGGCGTCAGCGTGGTCTGGCTCATGCCGATTCATCCGGTGGGCCGGCTCAAGGCGAAGGGCACGGTGGGCAGCCCGTATGCGGTGAAGGACTACTATGCCGTTAATCCGGACTATGGCACCAAGAAGGATTTGCGCCGCCTGGTGATCGCCGCCCACCAGCGGGGGCTGAAGGTGATCATCGACATCGTGGCCAACCACACGGCGTGGGACAGCGTGATGCTCGACCACCCGGCGTTCTACAAGCGCGATGCCGCCGGTCATGTCATTCCGCCCAATCCGGACTGGACGGATGTCGCCGGACTGAACTACGAGAATCCCGAGACGCGCCGCTACATGCTCGCGATGCTGGAATACTGGCTGCGCGAGTTTGACCTGGATGGCTTCCGTTGTGACGTGGCGTCGGAAGTGCCGACGAGCTTTTGGGAGGAGGCGCGGGTCCGGCTGGAGAAGATCAGACCCGGGTTTCTCTTCCTCGCAGAAGCGAGCAAACCGGAATTGATGACAAAGGCTTTTGACGTGGATTATGCGTGGCCGATGCTGGGTGCCGTTAACCGGGTGCTGATGGAGGGGGCCCCGGCGAGTGAAATCCCGCGGGTCTGGCAGCAGGAGGAACAGGGCAAGTTTCCGGCGGGTTCGCTCCACCTGCGTTTCACCGACAATCACGACGAGCCCCGGGCCGTCAGCCGCTTTGGCTGGAAGGCGGCCCTGGCCGCAAGTGCGATGATGTTCACCTTGGATGGCGTTCCCTTGGTCTACAATGGCATGGAGGTGGGCGATACCACGGAGTCGGGCGATCCGGCGCTCTTCGAGAAATTGACCATCTTCTGGCATCCCAAACAGCGTGACCAGTTCCGGGACACCTATCGCCAACTGATCGGATTGCGCCTGCGGCATCCGGCGTTCCGGTCCAAAGAAGTCGTATGGCTGGAAAATTCCGCTCCGCAGAATCTGGTCACCTACCTCCGTCGCGATGCCCACGAAGAATTTGTGGTGGTGGTCAATTTCTCCAACCGGCCCCAAACCGGCGGAATCACGGTGGCGCACGGTGGGGAGTTCGATCTCGCCTTGGCGGGAAAACCCGTGGCGGAAACGGCCCCGGATCTGGCGCAGGTTACGCTGGGGGCCTTTGAGTGGCGCATCTACCACCGGGCTTTGGGCAGGTAGGCGGCAAGGCACTGCATCAGCCGGACCGGCGGCCCGCCATGCCCCGGGTCAGCTCAGCGGTCGATGTATTTCAGGTTTGCGGTCGCATAGCGTTCCCCCGCGACCTCACCCGGTGGTACCGCTGCCTCCAGTTCCGCCACTTCCGCCTGGGTCAACCTGACTGTCGCGGCCGCGGCATTTTCCTCGAGATAAGTCCTTCGCTTGGTTCCGGGAATTGGCACCAGGTCGTCGCCTTTTGCCAGCACCCAGGCGAGCGCCAGTTGCCCGGGCTTGACGCCCTTGCGCGCTGCAATCAGCCGCACCCGTTCCACGAGCACCAGGTTCCGCTCAAAAGCGTCGGCGGCAAACCGGGGAAAACGCTGGGTCCGCGAGTCCGTGGCGCCCAGATCGGCCGGCTTCGTGATCGTGCCGGTGAGGAAGCCCCGCCCCAGCGGGCTGTAGGGGACAAAACCGATGCCGAGTTCGCGCAAGGTCGGCAGGATTTCCTTTTCGACGTGCCGCTCCCACAGCGAATATTCGGTCTGCAGCGCCGTGATCGGATGCACTTTATGGGCGCGCCGGATCGTTGCCGGAGCCGCTTCGGACAACCCCAGGTACTTGACCTTGCCAGCCTTCACCAATTCCGCCATCGCGCCCACCGTATCCTCGATCGGAGTTTCGGGATCCACCCGGTGCTGGTAATACAGGTCGATATGGTCGACGCCGAGGCGCCTGAGGGAAGCCTCGCACGCCGCCTTCACATATTCCGGCCGGCCGCTGACCGCCCAGTGTCCCGGATTCTCCTTCGTCCGGACGTTGGCGAATTTGGTCGCCAGGAAGATCTCGTTTCGCCGTCCACGGATCGTCTTGCCGATCAGTTCCTCGTTGTCGCCGATCCCGTAGGTATCGGCGGTGTCGAGGAAGTTTATGCCCAGATCCAGCGCCCGCAGGATCGTTGCGGCGGACTCGGCGTCGTTCCGCTCGCCGTAAAATTCACTCATGCCCATGCAGCCGAGTCCCAGTCGGGAAACGACGGCACCATGCGAGCCCAGCTTTGTCTTGTTCATTCCCCTACCGATTGGCAGGTCTTCCCAATAGTCAACCGGACAAGTCGTGCCCGGCGCCCTGCGGCCAACGTCGGGCAGGGTGGCG